>NZ_JBXVPT010000003.1:0-143845 GCF_057197625.1 Microbacterium sp. Z6_144 | reverse complement strand
GCAAAACTCAGGAGATTCCGGCCTCGCCACCGGTGACACGGGGCCGGACGGGCCGATTCTCCTGAGTTCTGAACGACAGACGAGCCTCGGTCCCTTGCGGCCGCGCCCCCATGCCGCATCCGGGCGGGACGTCAAGACCTCGTCGGAGTCTCCGCCGGCCGGGAGGGGCCGGCTCCCCGCTCGGCAATCACGCGCGCGGGCCGCCGGGACCGGCGGTGCGGACGGCGGTGCGGCCTCTGCCGCCTCAGACGTGGAAGAGCGCGTGCAGGGGCGCGTCGCCGAGCGCCTCACGCCCGCCGAGGGCGTCGATCTCCAGCAGGACCGCGCTCCCGACCACGGTGCCACCCAGCTGCTCGACCAGTTCGCGCGCCGCGGCGATCGTGCCGCCGGTGGCCAGGACGTCGTCGAGCAGCAGCACGCGCGCACCGGGGGCGAGGTCGTCGTGCATCTCGATCTCGGCCGTGCCGTACTCCAGCGCATACGAGACGGATGCGGCGGGGCGCGGGAGCTTGCCGGCCTTGCGGATCGGGACCAGACCCGACTGAGCCGCGATCGCGGCGGCTCCGGCAAGGAGGAATCCGCGCGCCTCGATGCCCGCTACGACGTCGAACTCGCCCGCGAAGGGGGCGAGCAGGCCATCGATGCAGGTGCGCAGCGCTGCAGCGTCGGCCAGCAGCGGGGTGATGTCACGGAAGACGACGCCCGCTTCCGGGTAATCGGGGATGCTGCCGATCAGGCCCTCGGCGCGAGCCAGGTCGGCGGAGTGTTCGGACACCCGCCCACCATACCCGCGCACACCCGATCCCCCGGGCCGCCCGGGCTCGGGTGGGTTTCCGGCGGATCCGTCGCGTTGGGGCGCGCGCATCACGCCCCAACGCACCCCGGGCGCCCAACCCGCGGAACTAGCGCGGGACTCGCGGGAATGCGCGGGAGCCCACACGCCCCAACACGCATAACTGCCCCCGTTCCCGCGGACGCCCCCCAAACCGCAGGAAGACCCGCGGGAAGCACCCCGGTCACACCGCCGGCACACCAGCGCCACACCGCCGACCCAGCGGCGCCCCACCCCGATACAGCGGCGCCCCACCGCCGACACACCAGCGCCACACCGCCGACCCAGTGGCGGCACGGAGCGGCACGAGGCGCCCCACCCCCGATACAGCGGCGCCCCACCGCCGACCCACCAGCGCCCCACCGCCGGCACGGAGTGGCACGGAACGGGCCCACCGCCGGCACGGAGCGGCACGGGACGGCCGCGACATCGCCAACCATGTAAGCGTTTGCAGTAGCCTGTTCGGCATGACTTTCACGCAAGAGGACGCTCGCGCCGACACGGCCACCGCGCCCGGATCCGAGTGGTGGCGCACCGCCGTCATCTACCAGATCTACCCCCGCTCCTTCGCCGACAGCTCCGGCGACGGCGTCGGCGACCTCCCCGGGGTCACCTCTCACCTGGATGACCTGCGTGATCTCGGCATCGACGCGATCTGGCTGAGCCCGTTCCAGCGTTCGCCGCAGAAGGACGCGGGATACGACGTCGCCGACTACTGCGACGTCGACCCGCTGTTCGGCACGCTCGGCGACTTCGACGACATGCTCGCCGGCGCGCATGACCGCGGCATCCGCATCATCGTCGACCTGGTCCCCAACCACTCCTCCGACCAGCACGAGTGGTTCCAGGCCGCTCTGGCCGCCGCCCCCGGCAGCCCCGAGCGCGCGCGGTACATGTTCCGGGACGGCACCGGCGAGAACGGCGAGCTGCCGCCGAACAACTGGGAGTCGGTCTTCGGCGGACCGGCCTGGACCCGCATCACGGAGTCCGACGGCACACCCGGCCAGTGGTACCTGCACCTCTTCGACGCCTCGCAGCCCGACTTCGACTGGTCGAACGAGGAAGTGCGTGAGGAGTTCCGCCGCATCCTGCGATTCTGGCTCGACCGGGGCGTTGACGGCTTCCGCGTCGACGTCGCGCACGGACTCGTGAAGGAAGCGGGCCTCCCCGATTACACGCCCAACCCGGATGCCGGGTCCATGGGCGGCGACGAGGGTTCGGTGCCGTACTGGGGCCAGCCGGGCGTGCACGAGATCTATCGCGACTGGCATGCGCTCCTCGCCGAGTACGACGGCGATCGCGCCCTGTGCGCCGAGGCCTGGATGCCCAGCGTCGCCCAGACCGCGCTGTGGGTGCGCCCCGACGAGATGCACCAGGCCTTCAACTTCGAGTACCTCGAGACGCCGTGGGATGCCGCCGCCCTCCGCTCCGTCATCGCCGAGTCGATCGAGGTGTACCCGTCGGTGGGCGCGCCGAGCACGTGGGTGCTGTCCAACCACGACGTGGTCCGCCACGCGTCGCGCCTCGCTCTGACCGCCGAGAACCCGCAGGGTGCCGGAATCGGGCCCAAGTCCCCCGGGAAGCCCATCCCGGAGGTCGGCCTTCGCCGCGCGCGGGCGGCCACGACGCTCATGCTCGCCCTCCCCGGGTCGGCCTACATCTACCAGGGCGAGGAGCTCGGGCTTCCCGAGGTCATCGATCTGCCCGACGACGCGCGCCAGGATCCGACGTGGTTCCGCACCGAGGGAGCGCGCTACGGACGCGATGGATGCCGCGTGCCGATCCCGTGGAGCGCGTCGGCGCCGGCCTACGGGTTCAGCGAGACCGGAGAGTCGTGGCTGCCGCAGCCGTCCGAGTGGGCGGGGCTCGCCCGCGACGCCCAGGTGGGCGACCCGGACTCGACGCTCTCGCTCTACCGCGCGCTGCTGACCGAGCGTCGCGCACGGGGCCTCGGCAGTGGCGCGCTGGACTGGCTCGACGGCTTCGGCGACGGCGTCGTGGCGTTCCGCCGGGGCGATCTCACGGTCGTGGCGAACGTCAGCAGCACCACTGTGCCGCTGCCGGAGGGTACGCTCGTGGCCGCGAGCGGTCCGCTCGCACCGGAGGGGATTCCCGTCGACACGACGGTGTGGGTCGCCGCGGGCTGACGCCGCGGAGCCCGTGCCGACCGAGCGCGCCGAGGCGGAGCATCCCGTGAGGGGCAACCGTCAATGGTGAGTATCGACGAGGTCGCGCGGCGAGCGGGCGTGTCCACCGCGACGGTGTCGCGCGCGCTCAGCGGACGAGGCCATGTCTCGGACGCATCTCGGGCGCGCGTGATCGCCGCGGCGGAAGACCTCGGATACGTGGTCTCGGCGTCGGCGTCGAGCCTGGCCTCCGGGCGCACGCGCAATGTCGGCGTGCTCGTGCCCTTCGTCGATCGCTGGTTCTTCAGCACGGTGCTCAGCGGGGTCGCGGCGGCGCTCATGCGGCGCGGGTACGACATCACGCTGTACAGCGTGACCGACGACCCCGCCGAGCGGCGCACGGTCTTCGAGACCTTCCTGCGCCGGCGCCGCATCGACGGGATCATCGCCATCTCGATCGAGCTCGGCGCGGAGGAGTCGCAGCGCCTGCACGACCTCGGCATCCCGGTCATCGCGATCGGCGGGCCGAACCCGCAACTGAGGACGCTCACGGTCGACGACACCGCCGTGGCACGGCTCGCGACCGAGCACCTGCTCTCCCTCGGTCACACGCGTATCGCGCACATCGGGGCCAACGCCCAGTTCGACATCGACTTCCACATCCCCACGCGGCGGCGGCAGGGCTTCGAGCGGGCGTTGGCGGATGCGGGGGTGCCGGTGCTCCCGGCCCTGTTCGAGCCGGCGGACTTCACCATCGAGGGCGGGTTCCGCGCGGCCAAGCAGCTGCTCGGGCGGCCCGGAAGCCGCCCCACGGCCCTGTTCTCCGCATCCGATGAGATGGCGATCGGCGCGCTGCTGGCCGCCCGCGAACTCGGGTACCGCGTTCCGGAGGATCTCTCGGTGATCGGCGTGGACGGACATGAGCTGGGCGAGTTCTTCCGCCTGACCACGATCGACCAGTTCCCCCGCGGGCAGGGCGAGCTTGCCGGCGACGCGATCGTCGCGGAGCTGGAGTCGCCCGCATCCGTCCCGCACCTCCCCACGCCCCTGCCGTTCGAGCTGGTCGTCCGCGGCACGACGGCGCGGCGGCGCTGAACACCGCGGCCGGCACCCCGCGCCGCGCGGATGCTGCGCCCCCAACCGGAGCGCGGGCCGCGAGAAGCGCGGGACGACGGCGCGCGGGCTCGCGGCCCTAGGCTCGGGGGATGAGTATCGACCTGGAGAGCCTGTACCGCGATCTGCACCGCCATCCGGAGCTGTCGTTCCAGGAGACGCGCACGGCCGGCGTGATCGTGCGGCACCTCACCGAGCTCGGGCTCGAGGCCGAGGAGGGCGTCGGGCGCACCGGTGTGGTGGCCGCGATCCGCAACGGCGACGGCCCGGTCGTGTGGCTCCGCGCCGACATGGATGCGCTTCCCGTCGAGGAGCGCACGGGCCTCGACTACGCCAGCACGGCCCGCGGCACGGATCCGTCGGGCGCGGAGGTGCCGGTGATGCACGCGTGCGGACACGACATGCACGTCAGCGCGCTCCTCGGGGCCCTCGAGCGGCTCGTCGCCACCCGCGCCGACTGGTCGGGCACCGTCGTGGCGGTGTTCCAGCCGGCCGAGGAGTACGGCTCGGGATCGCAGGCGATGATCGCGGACGGCGTGCTGGAGCGCTATCCCACGCCCGACATCGTCCTCGGTCAGCACGTGACGCCCCTTCCCGCCGGCGTCATCGGCGTCCGCCCGGGCACCCAGATGGCCGCCTCCGACGGGCTCACCGTCGTGCTCCACGGGCGGGGCGGGCACGGCTCGCGCCCGCAGGCCACGATCGACCCCATCGTGATGGCCGCGGCCACCGTGATGCGCCTTCAGACGATCGTCTCGCGTGAGGTCGACCCCCGCGATGTCGCGGTCGTCACCGTCGGCGCCATCCACGCGGGCCTGAAGAACAACATCATCCCCGCCGAGGCTCGCCTCGAACTCAGCCTGCGCTACCCCGACGACGCGGCGCGCGACCGCGTGCTCGAGAAGGTCGAGCGCATCGTGCGAGCCGAGGCCGTGGCATCCGGCGCCGAGCAGACGCCCACGATCTCCACCCTCCACACCCTCCCGCCCACCATCAACGACGCGGATGCCACCGCCCGCCTGACCGCCGCCTTCGAGCACGCGTTCGGTGCGGGGAGCGTCGTTGACCCCGGGATGTTCACCGGCAGTGAGGACGTCTCGTGGTTCGCGCGCGACTCCGGCGCCCCCCTGGTGTTCTGGTTCTGGGGCGGTGCCGACCCGCAGACCTACGCCGACGCGCTGGCCGCCGGCGCCGTGGAGAGCCGCATCCCCACGAACCACTCGCCGTTCTTCGCCCCGGTGCTCCAGCCGACCCTCAGCCGTGGCGTGGAGAACCTCGTCGTGGCCGCGCGCGAGTTCCTCGCCTGACCCCTGGCCCTCCCTCGTCGGGGCGGGGCATGTGCCGGGAGCACACGGCAAGCGGGCGATCGTGAACAATGAGCACATGAGCCTGCTCCCCGACGATGCGCCCGGCGCTCGTGACGAGACGCTGGTGCGCGCCGTCGTGGATGCGGTGGCCGGCCGCACTCCCGATGCCCTTTCGCGGTTGCGCACGATGCCGGAAGCCGCCGCATCCGTCCCCGTCGTCGAGGCCGCGCGCCGCGAAGTGGAGGGCCTCCGTCGCCGCGAGCAGGAACTGTCGGCGCTGTTCTCCAGCGCCCGCGAGCTCGCCGGCGTCCGCGACACCGACGCGCTCCTCACTCGGCTGGTCGAGCGCGCGCACGACATGCTCGGCTCCGACGTGACGTACCTGTCCGAGTACGCCCCGGAGACCGGGCAGCTGCAGGTGCGCGCGACCTACGGGGCGGTGTCGGCGGAGTTCCGTGAGCTGGTCGTGCCGCCCGGTCGGGGTCTCGCGAGCGTCGTCGTGGAGACCGGCACGGCTCAGGCGGTCAGCCGCTACGCCGACTATGCCGCCGACCGGCGCGAACCGGTCATCGACGACGCGGTCGCGGCGGAAGGCATCGTCTCGATGCTCGGCGTACCGCTGCGCACCGAGACCACCGTGCTCGGCGTGCTCTTCGTCGCGATGCGCCAGGAGCGCACCTTCACCCCCGACCAGACCGCGCTGCTGTCCGCCCTGGCCGACCACGCCTCGATCGTGCTGCAGACCGCCGGCACGATGCGGTCACTGCGCCGCTCCGAAGAGGAGGCGCGCGCCGCCGTCGAGCGGCTGTCGGCGCACCTGGCCGAGCGCGACCGCGCCAACACGGTGCACCAGCACCTCGTCTCCGCCGTCCTGACCGGCGGCGGTTTCTCCCGCATCGCCGAGACCCTGGCGGGCACCCTCGACCGTGCCGTGCGGATCGTCGACGAGCGCGGGAACGAACGCGCCGGAGCCGGGGACACCGCGGCCCTCGCCCGCGACGGCGGCACGGACGCGCTCGATGCCGCCGTGGCCGCGAGCCGGGCGTCCGGTCACGCCGCCACCGTGGACGCCGGCGGGGGCCACCGTGTCGTCGCAGCCCTGTCGGCGGGCGCGCGGCACTTCGGTGCCGTGCACATCGAGGTGGGCGACTTCGACCTGGGGGCCGTGGACCTCCGCACCGTCGAACGCGCCGCGCAGGTGGGCGCGCTCCTGGCTCTCTCGGAGGAGGCGGTTCTCGACGCGCACCAGCGCCAGCAGGGCGACCTCGTGACCGATATCGTGCGGGCCTCACCCGATCGCATCGCCGACGTGAGCGCACGGGTGCGGCGGGCGGGTCTGGACCTCGCCGGGCTGGACCGGCTCGTGCTGGTCGCCGTGCCCGGAGACCGCCGCCCCGACGCCCTCCGGGTGCTCCGGCGGCGCCTGGACACGGTGGGCCTCGTCGGAGAGATCGACGGGAGCCTCGTGGTCCTGGCCCCCGGCGATCGCACCGGCTTCGAGGCCGCCGCCCTCCACGCGCTGCTGAGCGAAGCTCTGGATGACCGCGTGGTCGCCGTCGACAGTCCCGCCGGGCGCGGGTCGGCCGCCGAGCGGTACGACCTGGCGCGGCGCGCCCTCCGCATCCTCCGGGGGCTGGAGATCTCCGACGGGGCTGCGGCCACCGATGACCTGCTGCCCTACGCGGCTGTGCTCGACCCCGACCAGCACTCCCTCCGTGCCTTCCTCGACACCCAGCTCGGCCCGGTCCGCGCCTACGACGCGGCGCGCGGCACCGAACTGCTCGCGACGCTCCGCGCCTTCATCCGATCGGGGGCGAGCCCCACCCGCGCCGCGCGGGCGCTCACGTTCCACCCCAACACGATCTTGCAGCGTCTGGACCGCCTCGACGCGGTGCTCGGGGCCGGCTGGCGCGACGACGAACGGCTCTTCCGGCTCTCGCTCGCGGTGCGGCTGGACGAGCTGCGGGAACGGCTCGCGAGTGTGAGCACGCCCCACTCCTCCCGGTGATCCGTGGGCGACGGGCCCATACGCCCCGGCCCGCGCGCCCCCTAGGTTGAGGATCGCGCGGCATCGTGATCGCCGTGGACGGCGGCCCACCACCGCGCGAGAAGGAGCATCGATGCCGATTTCCAGCCGCCTGTCCGGCCTCCGCGACCACACTCCCGACGAACGGCTGGCCCTCGTCGGCGCGGCCGCGGGAGTGGATGCTGAGGCCCTCGCCGCCCTCCGGCCCTCCTCCGGCCTGCGGCTCGATCAGGCCGACCACATGATCGAGAACGTCGTCGGCATGATCGGCATCCCCGTCGGCGTCGCGACGAACTTCCGCGTCGACGGGATCGACCGGCTCGTCCCGATGGCCACCGAGGAGCCGAGCGTCGTGGCAGCCGCCTCCAACGCGGCACGCATCGCCCGCGGGCACGGCGGGTTCTCCACCTCGCACTCCGGCGACCTCATGATCGCCCAGGTCCAGGTGCTCGACGCCGTGGATCCGGATGCGGCGCGCCTGCGCCTGCTCGAAGCCCGGGAGGAGCTGCTCGAGCTGGCCAACCAGCAGGACCGCGTGCTGGTCGGTCTCGGCGGCGGTGCCCGCGACATCGCTGTGCGCACGCTCCCCACGCGCGTCGGGACGCACGTCATCCTGCACCTGCACGTCGACGTCCGCGACGCGATGGGCGCCAACGCGGTCAACACCATGGCCGAGGCCCTCGCCCCCCGCGTCGCCTCGATCGCAGGAGGCCGCACGCTCCTGCGCATCCTGAGCAACAAGGCCGACCTGCGCCTCACGCGCGCCCGCGCCACGTTCGACGCGGAGCTGCTCGGCGGGGCCCAGGTCGTCGACGACATCGTGGCGGCGAGCGCGTTCGCCGAGGCCGACCCGTACCGCGCAGCCACCCACAACAAGGGCATCATGAACGGCATCACCGCCGTCGTGCTGGCCACCGGCAACGACACCCGCGCCGTCGAAGCCGGCTGCCACTCGCACGCCGCGCGCGACGGTCGCTACCGCGCGCTCTCGAGCTTCGAGAAGAACGCCGACGGCAACCTCACCGGAACGCTCGAGGTGCCGCTGGCGGTCGGCCTGGTCGGCGGCGCCACCCGCGTGCACCCGACCGCGCAGGCAGCGGTGCGCCTCCTCGGCGTGCAGACGGCGCGCGAGCTGGCGGGCACCATCGCGGCGGTGGGCCTCGCCCAGAACCTCGCCGCCGTGCGGGCTCTGGCCGCCGAGGGCATCCAGCGAGGCCACATGACGCTCCACGCCCGCACCATCGCCGCCAGCGCCGGCGCCACCGTCGAGGAGGTCGGCGCCGTCGCCGAGCGGATCGTGGCCGACCGCAACATCCGCGTCGAGTACGCACGGGAGGTGCTCGCGCAGCTGCGAGAGCAGGCGCCGGTATGACGCCCGCCTGGATACCGCATCCCCTCGTCGCCCCCATCGACGGGCTGCCCGCGCGCGTGCGCGTCTACGAAGTCGGACCGCGCGACGGCCTGCAGGCTGAACCCGATCCGGTACCCGCACCCGTCAAGGTCGAGCTGTGCCGGCGGCTCTACGCGGCCGGGGTCCGCGACCTCGAGGTGTCGAGCTTCGTTCCCCCGTCATGGATCCCGCAGCTCGCCGACGCCGCGGACGTGTTCGCTCGGCTCGAGACCCCGGCGGGCGCTCGCGCCGTGGCGCTCGTACCCAACCTCCGCGGCCTCGACGATGCGCAGGGGGCGGGCGTGACCGAGGTCGCGGTGGTGGCCAGCGCCACGGACGCGTTTGCGCGCGCGAACCTCAACGCCGACCGCCGTTCGGCGCTGCGGCGGGCCATGGAGACGGCGGAGACGGCACAGGCCCGCGGCATCCGCGTGCGCGGCTACGTGTCGATGGCGTTCGGCGACCCGTGGGAGGGGGCGGTCGATGCCGCCGTCGTCGCCGAGACGGCGGCGTCCCTCCGGGACGCCGGCTGCACGACCATCGCGCTGGGCGACACGATCGGCGTCGCGACCCCGGGGCAGGTCGCGGCCGTCGTCGCCGCCGTGCGCGACGCCGGCGTGCCGGCGGATGCGATCGCACTGCACCTGCACGACACCTACGGGCAGGCCCTCGCGAACGTCCGGGAGGCTCTGCGCCTGGGCATCGTCGAGTTTGACGCCTCGGTCGGGGGGCTCGGGCGATGCCCGTACGCGCGCGGAGCCACCGGTAACCTCGCCACGGAGGATCTGGTGTGGATGCTGCAGGGGCTGGGCATCGACACGGGGCTCGACCTGATCGCCCTCGCGCGCACGACGGCCTGGCTCGCAGAGGTGCGCGGGGTCCCTGCGCCCTCCCGCGTGGCCCGGGCGCTCGCCGCCGCCGGGGCGCTCGACGCCGCCCACCCCCACCCGACCACCCCCGCTCAGGAAGCACCTCGACCATGACCGACGCCTCGCAGTCCGCCGCCCTCCTCCCCTCGCCCGGGGCGCTGAGCGGCGTGCTCGTCCTCGACCTGTCGCGGGTGCTCGCAGGACCCTACGCCGCGCAGATGCTCGCCGACCTGGGCGCCACGGTGGTCAAGATCGAGAACCCGCGCGACCCGGACGTCTCTCGCGGTTTCCCGCCCTACCTGACCGACGGCGACGAGGAGTTCAGCGCGTACTACGCCCAGTACAACCGCGGCAAGCTCGGGATGGCCCTGGACCTGGCCGCTCCCGGGGGCACCGACGTGCTGAAGGACCTGGTCACCAAGGCCGACATCCTCGTGGAGAATTTCCGCCCCGGGACGATGGCCAAGCTGGGGGTGGGCTACGACACGCTGCGCGAGATCAACCCCCGCCTGGTCTACCTCGCGATCTCGGGGTACGGCCAGACGGGGTCGCGCAGCCGCCGCCCCGCGTTCGACAACACCGCCCAGGCCGCCGGCGGGCTGTGGTCGATGAACGGATACCCGGATTCCCCGCCGGTGCGCGTCGGCGTCACGATCGGCGATCTCTCCGCGACCCTGTTCGGCGTGGTCGGCGCCCTGGCCGCACTCCGGCACGCCGAGCGCACGGGGGTGGGTCAGCTCGTGGACGTCGCGCAGGTGGACAGCATCCTCGCCCTCACCGAGACCGCCGTCGTGGATTACACCGTCTCGGGCACGGTGGCGACCCCGGCCGGCAATGCGCACGCGTGGGTGCGGCCGTACGAGCTGTTCGCCTGCCGGGACGGGCAGGTGTTCTTCGGGGCGTACACCGACAAGCTCTGGAACGCCGCGTGCGACCTGTTCGGCACGCCCGAGGTGAAGGACGACCCGGAGATCGACTCCATGCGCAAACGCTTCGCGCCGGAGGTCTACGAGCGCAAGGTCAAGCCGCTCGTCGCCGGATGGCTCGCCGGTCGGACGAAGGCCGAGCTCGAAGAGCTCGCCGGCGACGTCATCCCCCTCACCGCGATCAAGGACATCGGCGAGGTCGTGGATGACCCGGGCACCGCCGAGCGGGACATGATCGTCGAGGCCGACTACGGCGACCTCGGAACGCTCCGGATGTTCGGGCAGCCCATCAAGCTGAGCGAGACCCCCGCCACCGCGGCGCGCACGGCGAACCGGTTCGCCGAGCACGCCGACGCGGTGCTCGCCGGTGTCGCCGGGTACGACGCTGCCCATGTCGCGGAGCTCCGGGCCACCGGGGTGATTCCGTGACCGCGGCGCGGCACGGCGCTCTCGACGCCGAGACCGCGGAGGCGTACCGCGGCACCTTCGCGGCCGCCGACGCGCCCCTCCTCGACGGCGCGGCACTTCCACCGGGATGGGAGGGGGTGTACTTCCCCTTCGCCGTCGCCCTCGCCGATCTCCGCCCCGACGGCACTCCGGCGCGCGACGGCGTGGTTCCCGAAATCGACCTGCCGCGGCGCATGTACGCCGGGGAGGACACCGAATTCCTCGCGCCCCTCCGCCTGGGCGACGCGGTGCGGCAGACCACGTCGCTCGGGCCCGTGGTGGACAAGACCGGAGCGAGCGGGCGCCTGGTGTTCGTCGACATCCTCCGCGAGTACGCCGTGGGCGAGAAGGTCGCCGTCCGGAGCGTGTGGCATGACGTGTTCCTCGAGCAGCAACCCGCCGGCGTGCCCGCGCGCGAACCCCGCCGTGCGGCCGACGCCGTCGCCCAGGCCGACTGGGTGGACTCGGCGGTCCTCGACATCCGTCAGCTGTTCCGCTTCTCCGCGCTCACCTTCAACACCCACCGCATCCACTACGACCGGGCGTGGGCACGGGAGATCGAAGGCCTCCCCGACCTCCTCGTGCACGGACCCCTCACCCGCATCCTCCTCATGGATGCGGCGCGCCGCCACGCGCCCGACGCCACTGCCGCGCGGCTCTCGGTGACGGCGGTCGCCCCCACCCTCGTCGAGCGCGAGATCCGCTTCGCCGGCCGCACCGCGGGTGACACGACGACCGTGACGGCCGTCGACCCCGACGACGTCCTCCTCGCCACCGCGACGGTGACCTGGACCTGACCCCCTAACCCCCTAACCCCCGCGGTCGACTCGCCACTTTCCGCGCTATCCGCCCTCGAAAAACGACGGAACGTGGCGAGTCGACGTGGTTAGCACGTGGCTTCGGCTTCGGCGAGGGAGATCTCCCGCGCGGCGATCGTGCTCCAGTGCACCCCGAACCAGGGCCGCCACGACGCGCGCCGCACGCGCTGCTCGATGCGGTCGGCCAGCAGATCCGCCTTGGCGTCGTCATCGGGGTGGTCGTCGATCACGCACGTGACCGTCAGGTCGGCCGCGCACGTCATCTGGAGGGTGACGTACACGGTGTTGGCGAACACGTCGGCGAGGTTCACCCAGTGCGACGGGCTCTCCCCCGCCGGCACACCCAGAACGTAGACCAGATGGCGCAGAGCCGGCAGCTCCCGACTCATCCGCCGCCCGACGACGCGTTCCTGTTTCAGAGCGCGCCGCACGACGGTGGAAGACCCGCCGGTGAAATCCAGCCCGGTGACCACGCTACGGATCCCCGGTTGCAGAGCCGACGGGTAGCCGCCGGGGTGGTCTTCCACGACCCCCGGGCGCAGACCGAGCGCGCACAGTGAGCCGAGTCGGTCGCCGCGAACGATCATCGATCGCGGCACCGCCGGGTCCGCGGTCGATGCGGGCTCCGTCATCTCATGCATCGCGCCCTCCAGTCATCCTCCTCCGGGCCTGCGGGCGCGACCGTGACAGCGCGGGCCTTCACCTGGCTGAGGGGAACCGTCCCCGCGTACGGCAGGACGATGATGTCGCCCGGGGCGACGTCGCCGGCCACCCGCGCGCGGACGCGGGTGGCCGGGTCCGCGCTTCGGAGGGCGACGCTGCGTTGCTTGGCCGACGAGGCGCGGCCGAGCACGCGACCGGCGGCCGCGGGTGAACCGGCGGGAAGCTGCCCGTTCACCGCGATGACGCTCTCAGGGTCGGACGCGTCCACGGACACGATCCGGTACAGGATGAGGGTGGTGGGGCACATCCTGGGCGTCGAGTCCTCACCGGAGCAGACCAGGACCGCGGGCGTTCCGCGGGTCAGTGCCAGCTCGAGGAGTGATCGGCCGGCGACGACGACGTCATCCGCCGTGTGACTGGTGTCTGCCGGCCACCCCTCTCGGGATCGCCGGTCGGGGAGAGGACGACTGCCGAGCGTACGCGCGGCGAGAATAGTGCGCAGGAGCGTCATGTCCGGTCCCGTCACGAGGCGCGCGGGAGGGAACGAACGGGGCGCGGCTGCGCGGCAGCCATCGGGGCGGCGGACGGCGTTTCCGCGCGCACCGGGCGGACGTCGTGGAGTGCGGTGAGGCCATCGCAGGGCACGGCCAGGATGTCGCCCTCCCGGATGTCATCGGGCAGGAGCACGGGGGGACGCCGCTCGATCATGGCGGACTCGTTGCCGTCGAGGACTGCGGCGGGTCTGCGGTGTCCGGTGGAGGCGCGCCCGATCAGGCGGGTCTCCGCCCACGTGACGGGGAGGGCGCCCAGGCGCGCGTCGACGATGACCACTCTGCCGACGCCGGGAGCGTCGACGACCATGGTCACCGCGGTGAGGATGACGGCGCGGTCGGCGCGGACGATCCGCCGCGACCCCGTCCCCCCGATGCTGAACTCCCCGGTGTGCACGGCGGGGGTGCTGCAGAGCACCGCCAGCGCGTTCATGGATACGCCCGCGATGACGAGGTCGGTCGTCGTGGCGGTGGTGTGGTCCGGCCAGGCGCTGCGCGCGAGGGGGTCGGGAAGCGATCGCCGGAGGCTGGGAAGGATGTCTGTGAGTGTCACGTCTTCCGTCCTACCCGGCGGGGGCCGGCAGGGGATCAGCCCTCACGAAACGCATACGGGGATCAGGCCGCACCGAACGGGACCCTGACACACGGCCGGGAACGGGCGCTCGCGGCGGTCAGTCCTCCAGCTGCAGCCGGTACCCCATACCGGCCTCCGTGAGCAGATAACGCGGCTCGCTCGCGTTCGGTTCGAGCTTCTTGCGCAGCTGCGACATGTACAGCCGCAGGTACCCGGTGTCAGCGACGTGCTCCGAGCCCCAGATGCTGGTGAGGAGGGTCTGGCGCGTCACGAGCTTCCCCGGGTTGCGCAGCAGCACCTCCAGCATCTGCCACTCCGTCGGCGTCAACCGCACCTGACGTTCCTCGCCGTCGATCCGGCGGGTGACGCTGTGGGCGGCCAGATCCACCGACACCTCCCCGAAGGTCACCACGGGGTCCGCCTCCTGGTTCGGAAGCCGGCGCGTCAGGGCGCGGATGCGGGCGAGGAGCTCCTCGATCGAGAACGGCTTCGTGACGTAGTCATCCGCGCCGGCGTCCAGCGCCTCGACCTTGTCGGCAGCGCCGGTGCGGCCGGAGATGACGAGGATGGGAGCGGCAGACCACCCCCGGATGCCGTGGATGACGTCGATGCCGTCCAGCTCCGGCATCCCGAGGTCGATCAGGAAGATGTCGGGGTGGTGATCGATCGCGCCGGCGATGGCCTGCGTGCCGTTGGCGGCCACGAAGATCTCGTATCCCTTGGCCGTCAGGGTGATGCGCAGTGCGCGCAGGATCTGCGGGTCGTCGTCGGCGATCAGGATCCTCATGCGCTGTCACCACGGCGTGAGCTGCCCGCGGCCGTCGGCGACGCGGCGGCCGCGGGCAGCGAGACCACCATCGTCAGGCCCCCGCCGGGGGTGTCTTCCGGGTCGAGCGACCCGCCCATTCCCTCGACGAATCCTTTCGACAGCGCCAGTCCCAGCCCGAGCCCAGTGGAGTTGTCGGTGTCGCCCAGCCGCTGGAAGGGGACGAAGATGTCATCCCGACGGTCCGGTGCAACGCCCCGGCCGTGGTCGATGATCCGGATCTGGACGGCGCCGGCGAAGAAGCTCGTGGTTATCCGCACCTTGCTCCCCGGCGGCGAGTGCCGGAGGGCGTTCGCGAGGAGGTTGACGACGACGCGCTGGAGCAGGACGGGGTCTGCCTGCAGCGCGGGGGTGTCCGGAGCGAGGTCGAGTTCGACCTGCTGCGGTCCGACCTCCAGTTCGTCCAGTGCCGGAAGGATCACGTCCGCCGGGTCGAGGGCGCTGGTGGTGATGCGCAACGCACCGGCCTGCAGGCGGCTGACGTCCAGCAGATCGGTCACCAGCGCCGCCAGCGCGGTCAGGCTCTCGTCCGCGGTCTCCAGGAGCTCGTCGTGATCGCGTTCGGAAAGCGCCCCGCCCGCGGCGCGGAGTCCGCCCACGGCGGCGGTCGCAGCGGCGAGCGGACGGCGGAGGTCGTGACTGAGGGCCGACAGCAGTGCTCCGCGGACTTTGTCGGAGGCGGCGAGAGGCGCCAGGTCGCTGGCCACCTCTTCGAGCGCGTCGTGATCGAGGGCCGCTCGCAGCTGCGCGACCATGACCGCGAGGAGCCGTCGCTCCGAGGCTGCCAGGTCGGGACCGTGCAGCTCGAGTTCGACCCCCTCCCGGACGGGAAAGGGGACGAAGCGGTTGTCGCTGAGGGGCTCGCCGCTTCGAGCGAGGACCGTTTCGCCGGCCATGAGACGCACCCCGGCCAAGCCGAATGATTCGCGCGTGCGGTCGACGAGGGCCTGCACGGCACCCTCGCCGCGGAGCACGCTCCCCGCCACCGACTGCAGAAGCTCCGACTCGGCGGCCGAACGCCGGGCGGCGCGGGTCTGCCGCGCTGCCCGGTCCACCATGACGCTCACGAGCACCGCGA
Source organism: Microbacterium sp. Z6_144 (assembly GCF_057197625.1). Classification (NCBI taxonomy): domain Bacteria; kingdom Bacillati; phylum Actinomycetota; class Actinomycetes; order Micrococcales; family Microbacteriaceae; genus Microbacterium; species Microbacterium sp. Z6_144. The sequence continues at coordinate 128,299 of NZ_JBXVPT010000003.1, read as the reverse complement.
TCGTGACGTACAGCGCGAGGGCGAGCAGGTGCAGTGGATCGCTGATCCTCACCGTGTAGTACGGCTCGATGAACAGGAAGTCCAGGGTGATCCCCGACAGCACCGCGGCGAAGAGGGCCGGCCAGATGCCGCCCACCAGCGCCACGACGACCACGAGCAGCTGGTAGCTCAGCACGTCGCTGGTGATCGAATCGGCGCTGCGCAGAGAGACCAGCAGCCACGACATCAGCGGTCCGCACACCAGCGCGAGGGCGAATCCGGCGAGCCGCCGACTCATGCTCAGCGCGCCGCCCAGAGGAGGCAGCGCGAAACGTCCCCCCGCCGCGGCATGGTTGACGATGTGCACGTCGATGTCGCCCGACTCGCGGATCACGGTCGCCCCGATGCCCGGCCCGGTCAGCAGGGCGAGCAGGCGGCTGCGGCGACTCACGCCGATGACCAGTTGCGTGGCGTTGGCCGATCGCGCGAAATCGACGAGCGACTGCGGGATGTCATCGCCGACGACCTGGTGGTAGGAGCCGCCGAGTTTCTCCACCAGGGCCCGCTGCTCCGCGAGGGCCACCGGGTTGGCCAGCCGCAAGCCGTCCTGGCTGGTGACATGCACGGCCAGCACCTCCCCCCCGGCCGATCGCGCGGCGATGCGGGCGCCGCGGCGGATGAGCGTCTCACCCTCGGGACCGCCCGTGAGGCTCACCACGACCCGCTCACGGGCCTCCCACTTGCTGTCGATCCCGTGCTCGGCGCGGTAGTCCTTCAGGGCCTGATCGACTTCGTCGGCCAACCACAGCAGCGCCAGCTCTCGAAGCGCGGTGAGGTTCCCCAGCCGGAAATAGTTCGACAGCGCGGCGTCGATCCGTTCCGCGGGATAGATCAGACCGCCCGACAGGCGGTCGCGGAGCGCCTGCGGCGCCAGGTCGACCACCTCGACCTGGTGAGCCGTACGCAGAATCTCGTCGGGAACGGTCTCACGCTGAGGCACACCGGTGATCTTCTGCACCACATCGTTGAGCGACTCGATGTGCTGGATGTTGACCGTGGAGATGACATCGATGCCCGCATCCAGCATCTCTTCGATGTCCTGCCAGCGCTTGTCGTGCCGGGATCCGGTTGCGTTCGTGTGGGCCAGCTCGTCCACGAGCGCGACGGCCGGGCGCCGCGCCAGAACGGCATCCAGGTCCATCTCGGTCAGCTCCACATCGCGGTGGACGAGAACGCGACGGGGGATGAGTTCAAGCCCCTCCGTCATGGCAGCGGTGGCCGCGCGGCCGTGGGTATCCACCACGGCGATCACGACGTCCTTGCCCTCCGTCCGGAGCCGCCTGCCCTCCTCGAGCATCGTGAAGGTCTTGCCGACGCCGGGGGCGGCGCCGAGGATGACGCGAAGCCGCCCCCGTCCGGGCATATCTCAGTCCCCCTACTCGTCCAACGCCAGATTAATCTCCAGCACGTTGACCGTGGGCTCACCGAGGTAGCCGAGATCGGCGCCGTTGGTGTGCTGCCCGACGATATCGCGAACCTCCTCGGGAGACATTCCGCGGGCCTCCGCCACCCGCTCGATCTGAATCGCGGCGTACTCGCGGCTGATGTGCGGGTCCAGGCCGGACGCTGACGCGGTGACCGCGTCGGCGGGCACGGCCTCCTCCGCGACGCCGTTGAACTCCGCGACCTGCGCCTTCCGTTCGGCGATGGCGGCGATGAGGTCCTCGTTCTCCGGGCCGTAGTTCGACCCCGAGGAGGCGCCGCCGTCGTAACCGTCGCCGGCTGCCGAGGGGCGCGGCTGGAAGTACTCCGCCAGCGGGGCGCCCTCCGCGTCGGTGAACGGTTGTCCGATGAGCGACGAGCCGACCGGGGCGCCGTCCGCGTCGCGCACGAGCGAACCGTTGGCCTGCGCGGGGAACACGAGCTGTCCGACACCGGTCATCGCCGCGGTGTAGACCACGCCCAGCACCACGGTGAACAGGGCCATGGCGCGTACGGCGACCCCGATCGTCCGTCCGGTGGAGCGAGTGGATGCGTTCATTGTCTTTTTCCTCAGAAGCCGGGGATGAGGCGAATGATCAGGTCGATCAGCCAGATCCCGATGAAGGGCGCGATGAGACCACCGAGCCCGTAGACCAGCAGGTTGCGGTTCAGCGTCTTGGCCGCCGTCTGCGGGCGGTACTTGACGCCTCGCAGCGCCAGGGGGACGAGGAAGACGATGACGATCGCGTTGAAGATGATGGCGGACAGGACCGCCGAGGCCGGGGAGTGCAAACCCATGACGTTCAGCACGGCGAGCCCCGGGAAGACGCCCATGAACATCGCCGGGATGATCGCGAAGTACTTCGCGATGTCGTTCGCGATGGAGAACGTCGTCAGCGCACCCCGGGTGATGAGCAGCTGCTTGCCGATGCTGACGATGTCGATGAGCTTGGTGGGGTCGGAGTCGAGATCGACCATGTTGCCGGCCTCTTTCGCCGCAGAGGTTCCCGTGTTCATCGCCACACCCACGTCCGCCTGGGCAAGGGCGGGTGCGTCGTTCGTGCCGTCTCCGGTCATCGCGACGAGGTTGCCGCCGGCCTGCTCCTTCCGGATGTAGGCCAGCTTTTCTTCGGGCGTCGCCTCGGCGAGGAAATCGTCGACGCCGGCTTCCGCGGCGATGGCGGCGGCGGTGAGCGGGTTGTCACCGGTGATCATCACCGTCCGGATCCCCATGCTCCGGAGCTCCGCGAACCGCGCGGGCAACCCGTCCTTGACGACGTCCTTCAAGTGGACGACGCCGAGGACTCGGCCCTCCCCCGCGGCGTCCTTCGTTGCGACCACGAGCGGGGTGCCGCCCGACCGCGAGATGCGTTCGGTCTGCTCGTCCAGCTCGGCGAGCAGGCTGCTCGGCTGACGTCGGCCGTCTTCCTCGAGCCACGCCACGACGGCTGCGCCGGCGCCCTTGCGGATCATCCGCCCGTCGGGGAGGTCGAGGCCCGACATGCGCGTCTGCGCCGTGAAAGGCACGATCTCACCCTGCGGAGGGGTGGCGACATCCATCCCCTGGGCGGCGGCGAGCGAGACGATCGATGACCCTTCCGGGGTGGGATCGGCCATCGACGACAGTGCCGCAGCGCTGATCATCTCCTGTTCCGCCACCCCGGCCAGGCGCACGAACTCGGTCGCGCGGCGGTTGCCGTAGGTGATGGTGCCGGTCTTGTCCAGGAGCAGGGTCGTCACGTCCCCGGCGGCCTCGACCGCGCGGCCCGACATGGCCAGCACGTTGCGCTGGACCAGCCGGTCCATCCCCGCGATCCCGATGGCCGACAGCAGCGCACCGATCGTCGTGGGGATGAGGCACACGAGAAGGGCGATCAGGACCGTGATGCTGACGGGCGCTGCGGCGTAGGACGCGATCGGGTTCAGCGTCAACGCGACCACGACGAAGACGATGGACAGTGCGGCGAGCAGGATCGACAACGCGATCTCGTTCGGCGTCTTCTGCCGCGCCGCGCCTTCCACCAGCGCGATCATCCGGTCGACGAAGGTCTCGCCCGGCTTCGAGGTGACCCGCACGACGATGCGGTCCGATAGCACGCGGGTGCCGCCCGTGACCGCCGAGCGGTCGCCCCCCGATTCGCGCACCACGGGAGCGGACTCGCCCGTGATGGCCGACTCGTCCACGGATGCGATTCCCCAGACGATGTCACCGTCGCCCGGGATCAGCTCGCCGGCGGAGACGACGACGGTGTCACCCAGCTGCAGTTCGGCCGACGAGACGTCGGCGGATCCCGCGCTCAGCGCCGCCGCATCCGCTACGGGGTCATAACCCTCGATGCGGTGGGCGATGGTGCTCGTGCGGGTCTTGCGCAGCGTCTCGGCCTGCGCCTTGCCGCGGCCTTCGGCCACCGACTCGGCGAGGTTGGCGAACAGGACCGTCAGCCACAGCCAGATGGCGATGCCCCACGTGAACGACCACGGCACGGCAGTGCCTCCGGAATCGGCGGGGCCGCCGAGGAAGGGTTCCGCGATCGCCAGCGCGGTGGTCAGGGCAGCGCCCACCCAGACGATGAACATGACGGGGTTGCGCCACTGCTGTCGCGGGTCGAGCTTGCGCAGGGCGCCGGGCACCGCTGCACCCAGCTGGCGCCACGAGAACGCGCCGCGGGGGGCCGCCCCCGCCGGTGTGGCCGGTGCGCTCGCGGGAGGCACCGTGGGGGTGATGAGTGTGGACATGGTCAGATCAGCCCTTCCGCCAGGGGACCCAGCGCGAGAACGGGGAAGAAGGTCAACGCCGTGATGAGAACCGTCACGGCGGCAAGGAGGCCCACGAACTGGGGGCGGTGCGTGGGCAGCGTGCCGGCCGTGGACGGCACCTTGTCCTGTGCCGCGAGCGAGCCCGCCAGGGCGAGGACGAGCACGATCGGCAGGAATCTGCCCAGCAGCATTGCGACACCCAGAGCGATGTTCATCCACGGGGTGTTCGCGGTCAGGCCGGCGAACGCCGATCCGTTGTTGTTCGACGCCGAGGTGAAGGCGTACAACACCTCGGACATGCCGTGGATGCCGGGGTTCCAGATCGAGGTGTTCTCGACATCCTCCCGCACTCCCGGGATGGCGAAGCTCAACGCGGTACCGGTGAGCACGAGCGTGGGCGTCACGAGGATGTACAGCGCGGCCAGCTTGATCTCGCGCGGTCCGATCTTCTTGCCCAGATACTCCGGGGTCCGGCCGATCAGCAGACCGGAGATGAACACCGCGATCACCGCGAGGACCAGCAGGCCGTACAGACCCGAGCCGACTCCGCCCGGGGCGACCTCGCCGAGCATCATGTTGAGCATCGGCATCATGCCGCCCAGCGCCGTGTAGGAATCGTGCATCGAGTTCACCGCACCCGTGGAGGTGCCTGTGCTCGTGGTGGCGAAGAGGGTGGAGGCGATGATCCCGAAGCGTTGCTCCTTGCCCTCCAGGGCCCCACCCGCCAGCTCCGGCGCGGTACCCCGGCCGGCCGACTCCAGTGCGGTGAGGATCGCGAACGATGCCACGAACAGCACCCCCATGACCGAGAGGATCGCGTAGCCCTGGCGGTTGTCGCCGACCAGGCGCCCGAAGGTGCGGGGCAGCGCGAAGGGGATGAGGAGCATCAGCACGATCTCGAACGTGTTGGACCATGCGGTCGGGTTCTCGAAGGGGTGGGCGGAGTTCGCGTTGAAGAACCCGCCGCCGTTCGTGCCCACGAGCTTGATGGCCTCCTGGGAGGCGACCGGGCCGCCCGGGATGACCTGCGTCCCGCCGCTGAGAGTCGCGACCTCCGTGAATCCGTTGACGTTCTGGATCACGCCTGCCGCCATGAGAACGACGGCGGCGACCGCGGCGATGGGCAGCAGGATGCGGGACAGGCCGCGGGTCAGGTCTACCCAGAAGTTCCCGATCGTCCCCGACCGGCGGTACGCGAACCCGCGTACGAGGGCGATGGCCACGGCCATCCCGACGGCGGCGGAGGTGAAGTTCTGCACGACGAGCGCCGCGAACTGCACCGTGTACCCCAGCGTCAGCTCAGGGGAGTACGACTGCCAGTTCGTGTTCGCGACGAAGGATGCGGCGGTGTTGAACGACAGGTGTTCGCTGGCGGCCGGCAGGCCGAGGGAATAGGGCAGCCACTGCTGCAGCCGCTGCATCCCGTAAACCAGGAGAACGCCGACCGCGGAGAACGTGAGCACGCCCCGCAGGTACGCCTGCCATGTCTGCTCGGCCCGGGCGTCGACGCCGATGACGGCGTACACGCCCCGCTCGATTCTCCAGTCCTTGCGAGTCGTGTACACCCACGCCATGTAGTCACCGAGCGGGCGATACAGCACCGCGAGGATGACGGCGACGGTCAGCAACGCAAGCAGGGCGGACAGCCACGCCATCAGAACCGCTCCGGCTTCACGAGGGCGAACAGGAGATAGCCGATCGCAGCTATGGCGAGGACGACAGCGATGAACGCGAAGACGGTCACAGCTTCTCCACCGCCTTCCCGAGGACGCCGAGGATCACGAAGAGGGTGATCACGCCCAGCACGAAAACGAGGTCAAGCACGGAGGGACTCCATTCGGAGAGCAGCGGCCCCCACGGGTCGGGCGCCGCGTGCCGGGTCAGGCACGAATCCCGATCACACACCCGCATCGCGCGCCGGAGGACCGTCCTAACGGAACCCATACGGCTCCGTGGCGAAACCTCACACCATCCATACCGGCGACCGTGACGTCGCGCCGGCGTGGCTTCGTACCTACATACCTCCGTACCTAGTGTTGCTATCTACCGGTACTCGGCGTTACTATCTACCGGTACCCAGCAACGCTGAGTAGCGCAGGAGGGGCCGTCATGGGCAAACCGGACACCGAGATGCTCAAGGGCGTCCTGGAGGGGATCGTTCTCGCGGTGCTCGCGCAGCGGTCCGCGTACGGGTACGAGATCACCGCGGGGCTGCGTGAGCGCGGTTTCGCCGACATCGCCGAGGGGACGATCTACGCACTCCTCGTCCGCATCGAGCAACGCGGACTGGTCGACGTGGAGAAGGTTCCCTCGGAGAAGGGGCCTCCCCGGAAGGTCTACACACTCAACACCACCGGGCGGGAGCAGCTCGCCGAATTCTGGAAGACGTGGGGTTTTCTCGCCGAACGGCTGGAACAGCTCCGCGAGGAAGGGGACTGACCGTGGCCTGGTACGAGAAGATCATCGGAGATCTGGGGCAGAAGAAGCGGTATCTGGCCTACAAGGCGCGCGTCCGGCGCCTACCCGGTCCCTACCGTCACGCCGCGGCCGCCCTCGAGCGCTACCTCCTGCATCTGGGGCCGAGCAACGACGGCGCCAGCCTCGTCGCGATGCTCGACGACCTCGGCGAACTCCTCGAGCAGAGCGCGGCCGCCGGCATCTCGATCCGCGACGTCGTCGGCAACGATCCCGTCTCCTTCGCCGACACCTTCATGCAGAACTACGGCGGGGGGAGCTGGATCCGTACCGAACAGTCCCGCCTCGAGAAAGCCATCGACTCGGCCGACCAGGAGCAGAAGCCCTGACCAGCGCGCGCAGCGCCTGACATCCTGCACGACACGCCCTCCGGCCCCGCGGCTCGAGGCGATGGCTTCGTGCGGCCTCGGACAGCACCCCGCCACCGTTCAAGAAGGAACCCATCATGACAACCGCCATCCACGTCCGAGGCCTGGAGAAGGCCTTCGGCGATGTGTCCGTCCTCCGCGGCGTCGACCTCGACGTCGCCCGCGGCAGCGTCTTCGCCCTCCTCGGTTCCAACGGCGCCGGGAAGACGACGATCGTGAAGATCCTCGCCACCCTGCTTTCCGCCGACGCCGGATCGGCCGTCATCGATGGGCGCGACGTGTTCGCGGAGCCGGCCGGGGTCCGTTCGTCGATCAGCCTCACCGGCCAGTTCGCCGCCGTGGATGAGGTGCTCACCGGTCGCGAGAACCTCGTGCTCGTGGCGCGGCTCAGGCACCAGCAGGATCCGGGCCGGATCGCCGACGACCTGCTTGCGCGCTTCCAACTCACCGATGCCGGCGTCCGGAGGGCCGGTGCCTACTCCGGAGGAATGCGCCGACGACTCGACATCGCGATGAGCCTCATCGGCGACCCGTCGGTGATCTTCCTGGACGAGCCCACGACAGGACTCGATCCCGAGGCCCGGATCGAGGTCTGGCACGCCGTGCGCGAACTCGCCGCACACGGTACGACGGTGCTGCTCACGACCCAGTACCTCGACGAGGCCGAGCACCTGGCCGATCGCATCGCGATCCTCCACGACGGCCGGATCATCGCCGACGGCACGCTCGCCGAGCTGAAGGCGCTCCTTCCTCCCGCGAAGGTCGAGTACGTCGAGAAGCAGCCCACCCTCGAGGAGATCTTCCTCGCGGTCATCGGCGGCACGAGCCGCACCGCGTCCGCAGGCGATTCCGCCACCCACGACGAGAGGACCGCACCATGACCACGCACTTCTTCGGCGACACCGCCGTTCTCACCGGCCGCTCGCTGCGCCACATCCTCCGCAGTCCCGACACCATCGTCACGACCGCGGTCACCCCGATCGCGCTGATGCTGCTGTTCGTCTACGTCTTCGGCGGGGCGATCGACACCGGCACGCAGTCATACATCGACTACATGCTCCCCGGGATCCTCCTCATCACCGTCGCATCCGGCATCGCGTACACCGCGTACCGGCTGTTCCTGGATCTGCAGGGCGGGATCTTCGAGCGCTTCCAGTCCATGCCGATCGCACGCTCCTCCGTGCTGTGGGCGCACGTGCTGACCTCGCTCGTGGCGAACGTCGTCTCGCTCGTGATCGTGGTGGGCGTCGCGCTGCTGCTCGGCTTCCGGTCGGGAGCCGGGGTGCTGGAGTGGCTCGCCGTCACCGGGATGCTGCTCCTGTTCACCCTCGCGCTGACGTGGATCGCGGTCATCGCCGGCCTGTCGGCGAATACGGTGGACGGCGCGAGCGCGTTCTCCTATCCGCTGATCTTCCTCCCCTTCCTCAGTTCGGCGTTCGTTCGTACCGACACGATGCCCGGCCCGGTGCGCTGGTTCGCGGAGAACCAGCCGGTGACGTCGATCGTGAACTCGATGCGCGACCTGTTCCTGCACCAGCCGGTCGGTTCGGACATCTGGATCGCCCTGGCCTGGTGCCTCGGCATCCTCGTCCTGGCCTTCGCGGTTTCGATGCGCCTCTATCGCCGCAGGGCGCGCTGACCCCTGACCCCCACCGGTCGACTCGCCACCATCCGCGCCGGATCGGCCCGAAGCCGGACGGAAGGTGGCGAGTCGACGGGAGATCAGGCCAGGACGAGCGACTCCAGGCGGGCGTAGCTGGATTCCATGCCGTCGACCATGCCCGTGGCGAGGATCATGTCGCGCGTCTCCTTGTCGGGGTACTCGATGAGGAGCGTGAGGAGCGTCGCACCGTCCTCCTCGTAGAGGGTCATGTCGTTGACGGTGCCCTCCCCCTCCATCCCGATCATGCGCTCGGTGGTCACCGCGCGCCGCGGGGGGTCGGAGAGGAGCGTCTCACCTTCGAAGCCGAACCTCTCCCCCGCGACGCCGGGGGCGGGCTCCCACTCGTACCGGTAGTGCCCGCCCACGGCGGGGTCGACCTCCGCCACCGGCATGGTCCACCCGTCGGGGCCGAGCAGCCACTGCTTCAGCAGCTCCGGCTCGTGGTGTGCGCGCCACACGAGGTCGCGCGGGCCGTCGATGACGCGCGTGATGCGCACGTGCGTGTCGTCGAGCACCTCCAGCTCGGTCCCCGCGCCCCGCGAGTACTCCCGGAGGTCGCGCAGCACGGTGTCCAGCTGGCTGATCGCCATCGTCGCGCCCTCGACCATGCCCATCGCCGTGAGCTGCTCGAGCGCCTCGGTCGAGGGGAAGGAGGTGACGAGGGTCAGTCGCGACCCCGCGTCCGTTGCGGTGATGGCGAAGGTCATGCGCGAGGCGGGCATGTCGGGGGATGCGGCGCCCGACTCGTCGGCGAACGTATCCAGCACCTCGTATCCGGCGGAGGCGTCGACCGAGAGGAACTCCCAGCGTCCGCGCGAGACGTCGCCGCGGGGGCCGGTCATCGCGTACGTGGCGACCCCGCCGGGGACGAGGTCGAACGCGTCGAAGGTGGCCGGATACCCGGGAGGCCCCCAGAAGCGCTCCAGCTGGCGTGGGTCCGAGAGGGCCTTCCACAGCCGCTCGGGACCGACCGGGAAGTCGGCGACGAGCGTCATCGTGAGGCCCTCGGGATCGATGGTCACGGATGTGACGGGCATGACATTCTCCTTCGGACAGGTGGATGCCGCAGCATCCGGATCAGGTCGCGGGGTCTTCCCGCAGCAGGTCGTCGAGGCGGTCAATGCGCGACCGCCAGAGCCGCTCGTATTCGGCGAGCAGTCGGCGGGCGCGGGCGATCGTCTCCGGATCGGCGCGCACGAGTCGCTCCCTTCCCTCGGCTCGCTTCCGAACGAGGTGAGCCGCTTCCAGCACGGCGACGTGCTTCTGGACGGCGGCGAAACTCATGTCGTAGTCGGCGGCGAGCGCCGACACCGACTGCTCGCCGGTGAGGGTGCGGCGCAGGATGTCGCGCCGCGTGGCATCGGCGAGGGCTCGGAAGATCCGGTCCACCGCCGCGTCATCGAGGACAGTTTGTACAACCATTTGGTTGCACGTTAGCCCCGCGCGAAGCGCCCGTCAACCCCATGCCCGCCGCCGTCCTGCCTTCCGCGCCGTCCCGAGGCGGGGATGCCGGGAGCCCCCGCGCCCGATACCCTCGCGGTATGACGTCCCCCGACGGTGCCACCCGGGCGAAAGACCGTCTCGCCGACGACAACCTGCCCGACCCGCTCAACCCCGGCAAGGGTGTTCCCCGGGCCGACGGCCCGTCGAACCTTCCGAAGGGCGACGTGCGGGTGGCGTCGTGGATCGCGCTGGTCAGCGGGGTGATCGTGGTGGCGTGGTACCTCAGCATCCTCGTGCTCGGCGGCGTGTACCTCGAGGACTTCAGCACTCCCGCCCAGGTGGGCGCCTGGATTCTCGCCGCGGTCTCGTTCATCTGCGGCCTCGTGTCGTTGAACGCCCGCCGCGCGCGCGAACTGGCCTCAGCCGGGTTCATCGCCGGAATCGTGTCGATGCTCGTGAGCCTGACGATCGGCCTGCCGACCGGATTCCAGATCCTGTACTGACGCGAGCGCCCCGTCGGTGGGGCCCAACTAGACTGAACGCGTCCGGCATCCCCGAATCTGTTCGGCCGAATCCTGGAGTGCAGCCGCGTGACAATCCCCGCTGAAAACGCCGTCGCGAGAGCCGCGGCACCACGCGATACCCTCGCCGAGGCATCCGGTGCCGACGACGCGCGAGCGTCTCTGGCCGACACCGTCGACAACGCCCTCGCCACGCCGGACCGGGAGCAGCCCTACGGCGCACTGGGCCTCAAACCCGACGAGTACGCGCGCATCCGCGAGATTCTGGGCCGCCGGCCGACGAGCGGCGAGCTGGCGATGTACTCGGTCATGTGGAGCGAGCACTGCTCCTACAAGTCGAGCAAGATCTACCTGCGCCAGTTCGGCGAGAAGGTCTCCGACGAGATGAAGACCCGCCTCATGGTGGGCATGGGCCAGAACGCCGGCGTCGTCGACATCGGCGAGGGCTGGGCGGTCACCTTCAAGGTGGAATCGCACAACCACCCCAGCTACATCGAGCCCTTCCAGGGGGCGGCCACCGGGGTCGGCGGCATCGTGCGCGACATCATCTCGATGGGCGCGCGCCCGGTCGCCGTCATGGACCAGCTGCGCTTCGGCGCGATCGACCACCCCGACACCGCGCGCGTCGTCCACGGCGTCGTCTCGGGCATCTCCTTCTACGGCAACTGCCTGGGCCTGCCCAACATCGGTGGCGAGACCGTCTTCGACTCGGTGTACCAGGGCAATCCGCTCGTCAACGCCCTCGCCGTCGGCGTGCTGCGTCACGAAGACCTGAAGCTCGCCAACGCCTCCGGCGTGGGCAACAAGGTCGTGCTGTTCGGCGCCCGCACCGGCGGCGACGGCATCGGCGGAGCATCCATCCTCGCCTCCGATTCGTTCGACTCCACCGGCCCCACCAAGCGGCCCGCCGTGCAGGTGGGCGACCCGTTCGCCGAGAAAGTGCTCATCGAGTGCTGCCTCGAGCTCTACCAGGGTGACCTGGTCGAGGCGATCCAAGACCTCGGTGCCGCCGGTATCTCCTGCGCCACGAGCGAGCTGGCAGCCAACGGCGGCAGCGGCATGAAGGTCGAGCTCTCCCACGTCCTGCTGCGCGATCCCTCGCTCACTCCCGAGGAGATCCTCATGTCGGAGTCGCAGGAGCGCATGATGGCGATCGTCGCCCCCGACAAGCTCGACGCGTTCCTCGCCGTCACCGGGAAGTGGGATGTCGAGACCAGCGTGCTGGGCGAGGTCACCGGCGACGGGCGCCTCGTCATCGACTGGCACGGCCGCGAGATCGTCAACGTCGACCCGTCGACCGTGGCCGTCGACGGCCCCGTGTACGAGCGTCCGGTCGCGTACCCCACGTGGATCGACGCGCTGCGCGACGACTCGGCGAGCGCCCTCCCGCGGGAGAGCGACCCCGACGCCCTGCGCAGCCAATTCATCCGGCTGCTGTCGAGCCCGAACCTCGCCGACACGGCGTGGATCACGAACCAGTACGACTACTACGTCATGGGCAACACGGCCCTGTCGTTCCCCGACGACGCGGGGATGATCCGCGTCGACGAGGAGTCGGGCCTCGGATTCGCGATCGCCACCGACAGCAACGGTCGCTACTGCCAGCTCGACCCGTACGAGGGCGCGAAGCTGGCGCTGGCCGAGGCGTACCGCAACGTCGCCGTCACCGGCGCTTCCCCCGCCGCCGTCACCGACTGCCTGAACTTCGGCAGCCCGGAGAATCCCGAGGTCATGTGGCAGTTCTCGCAGGCCGTCGCGGGCCTGGCCGACGGATGCCTCGAACTGGGCATCCCCGTCACCGGCGGGAACGTCTCGTTCTACAACCAGACCGGCGACGCTCCCATCCACCCCACCCCCGTCGTGGGTGTGATGGGCATCATCGACGACGTCGCCCACCGCATCCCGAGCGGCTGGCAGGACCCGGGCGAGAACCTCTACCTGCTGGGCGTCACCGCCACCGAGCTCTCGGGTTCGCAGTGGGCGGGCACCATCCACGGTCACCTCGGCGGGCGTCCGCCGCGGGTGGATCTCGCTCAGGAGCGCCGGCTTGCCGAGCTGCTGCGTGCCGGCAACGACCAGGCGCTCATCTCCAGCGCCCACGACCTCTCCTCGGGCGGCCTCGCGCAGACGCTGGCCGAGGGGGTGCTGCGCTTCGGTGTCGGCGCACGCGTGTGGCTCACCGAGATCATGGAGCGCGACGGCGTGGATGCGACGGCGGCGCTCTTCTCCGAATCCACCGGTCGCGTGCTGGTCTCCGTGCCCCGCGAGGAGGACGTGAAGTTCCGCGGGCTGTGCGCCGGCCGGGGATACCCGGTCCTGCGGATCGGCGTGACCGACTCCCCCGGCGACGGCACCGAGCCCGCCCTGGAGGTGCAGGGCCTGTTCACCCTCCCCGTGTCGGAGCTGCGCGACCTGTCGACGTCCACGCTGCCGGCTGCTTTCGGGCCGACCGTCACCGAGCCCGCCGCCTAGACTGACGCCATGACCGACTCGGAGGACTACGGACCGCTCGGACAGACCCGGCAGCGCCGCATCCGTATCGTCGCATGGGTCGTCATCGCGTCACTGGTCCTCGTGGGCGGCGGCGCGACGGTGATCTCGCTGCTGCTCGGCTGAACCGGAAGGTTCCTGAGCGGGCGGAGCGAGACGAAGGGCGCGCGATTAGCATGAAGGCGTGGATCCGCTCTGGCTCGCCGAAGTGTGGTGGATCGCTCCGGCTGCGGTCGGCGCGGGCGCTCTCGGTTGGGCGGGGGTCCGCATGAGCCGGGGCTCCGGACGGGCGCGTCGCCTCGAGCTCGAGGCCTCGCGCCACGACGTGCGCAGCGCGTACGAGGCACTGACCCGCGCCCGCGCGGGGGTGCTCAGCGCTCGCGCAGCCGTCGCGCGCGCGGACGCCGACCGGGTGGCCGGCCGCGGCGCCCCCGGCGCGACAGCCGCCGCCCGTCGATCGCTGGCGCAGGCCGAGCGCGACCTGCAGGCGGCGTACGCCGACCTGCGGGCCCGCCGGGCCGGGGTGCGCGCAGCCCGGGCCGCCGTTCCGCCGGCGCGGGCGGGACGCGATGCGCTTCCGCTGGCCCGGCTGCTCGCCGAGCACGACGCGCTGCGCTCGCGGTGGCTCGCGTACGAGACGGATGCGGGCAAGGCCATCGACTATCCGTCGATGAGCGACCCGCAGCATCCCCTCACCGCCGAATTCCTCCGCGCACAGGCCACCGCACAGTGGCTGCGGCCGGCGAACGCCGATGTGAAGATGCGCCCGGCCGACTTCGCCGCCTACCGCGACGCGGTCCGGGAGGCCGAGCGCACGTTCGCGGCGGCCGAGCATGCGGCGCGTCGGGCGCACGGCGACCCGGACGAGACACCCTCCCCCGCCGACCGGTGGTCGGACCTCGCGCGCGACGTCATGGATTCGACGTCCCGCGCGGTCGCGCGATCGGCCGAGGCCGTGGCGCGCGCCGCGGAAGCCGGCTGGAAGAACCGGAAACGCCCGCCTACCGAGTAGCCGCCTCCTCCCGGCGAGCCCCCGCGTAGCATGGCGACGTGGACTTCTGGCAGTTCCTCCGCGACTACTGGTGGCTGGCGTTTCCGCTGTTCGGCATCGCCGGCGGCGTGGCCAGCAGCTGGGAGAGGGCCACGCGCCGCCGACACAAGCGGCGCCTGGAGATCCTGAAGGCCAAGAGCGAACTCCGGGCCGCGCAAGCCGCGGGCCTCGCCCGACCTGCCGCCGCATCCGGTGAGCTGCCCGCCGAGTCGCAGTCCGCGCAGCTGGAACGGCTGTTCGCGGCACACGACGCCGTGACCGCCCGGTGGTTGGAGTACGAGCTGGACGTGGCGAAGATGATCGCCTATCCCGCGATGAGCGATGGTCGTCAGCCGCTGACCGCCGCCTACCTGCGGGCCAAGCGTGCGGCCGACGGGCTGCGCCCCGCGTCGGCGAAGGCGCGGCTGACGCACCAGGAGCTGACCGAGTATCGCAACGCCGTCACCGACTACGAGGTCGCCTTCGAGGTGGCCGAGCGCGACGCGCGCCGGGTGAAGGCCTCCTCCTTCACCGACGCGGAGCGGAAGCGCCTCGACACGGCCCAGCAGCTGCTGACCGTCGCGGTGGACCAGGCAGCCACCCCCGCCGAACGCCAGCTCGCGTACCGGAGGGTGCGCGAAGAACTCGACGGGCTCCTCTCCCTTTCGGACGAGGCCATCGACGTGCTCGAGCAGAGGGTCGCGCTGGAGCTTCCCGCCGGGGCGGATGATCGGCCCGCGCCCCCGCGCGCAGCGGATGCTCCGCCCCCGCCCCGGGCGGCACCGGACGCGGCGTTTCCGCCGCCCGTGCCCCGGGCGGCACCGGATGCGGCGCCTTCGCCTCCCGCGCCTTCCCACGCACCGAAGACGGCCGCCCGCCCGGTGCCGTCCGGTGACAGCGCCCCCGGCCGGGTGATCCGCCCCAAGCCGGCCCCCTGACTCCTGCCCGCCCCACATCACGCGCGAGAAACAACGTTCCGGGCGAGACACCACGCGTCGCGTCGTGTCTCGCCCGGTTCATTGTTTCTCGGCGAGGGCGGGTCAGCCTTCCGGCGTCGGCGCGGCGCCGATGACGACCTTCTGCTGCAGACGGTTGACGCCGCGCTCGGCGTCCCATGTTCCGATGTTGGCCGTGCGGATGGCGAAGCGCGGGTCGTCGGCCAGCGACTCCTCGGGCGCGGGAAGCGCGAGCGACGCAGTGTACTGCCCGGCCGGCAGGCCCTCCAGGGGCACGGTCAGCGTGACCTGCTTCCCCGGCGCCCACGTCCGCGGATCTTGGTCGAGACGCACCGTCACCGGACCCGACGGCCCGTCGAGCACCACCGAGACGGGACGCGCGTTGTAGGGCGCCGCCCATCCCTCATTGCGAAGGACGATCTCCAGCGAGGGCTTCGCTCCGCTCACGACGCGGGACTGCTCGAGCACGAACCGGTACCCGAGTTGCTTGGCGACCTTGGTGAGGTTCTTCTGACCCCAGGAGTTCAAGACCTCCTCGTTGTAGCCGCGGTTGAGGTAACTGAAGTGATAGCGCGCCATTTCGGCTGACGCCGACTTCCAGTTCGTACGGGGTTCGTTCAGTTGGCACGTCTCCCCGCCCATCGGAACGAAGCGGGTCTCCGCCGCCAGGTAGTCCTGGTCCAGCTCCGGGGGATCGGAGAGGAAGGTACCGGCGTCGTTCCAGGGGGCAAGGAAGCAATCGTTGTGATGGCCCACCCGCGAGATCGGCGCACCACTGTACGCCTCGCCCTCCGACAGCGCGCCGGCCTCGCCGGTCGGGCGATCGAAGGCGCGCTGCTTGGCGCGCGGCACGCGAACCTGGACGGATCTCGAGGACGGAAGAGCCTCCAGCAAGGCGTCGACCACGGCGCTGCGCTTTTCCCAGTCGGCGTCAGTGACGACACCGGGATTCGCGGGATCCGCGACGAAATGGTCGGTGTAGTACCACTCGCCCCACACCCCGATGAAGCCCGCCTGCAGCACCGTGATGACATCCGCGTTCGCGCGCAGCACCGGCGTCAACTGGTCGATGTGAGCGAGCACGCGCTCCAGAGGCGCATCGCCATGCGGTCCCCCGACCGGACCCTGGGTCTCCGTGTATGCGAATCGCAGGATGACCGACACTCCCGCCGCTCGGGCGGTGGCGAAGTCGGCGGCGAGCGCGTCGAGCAGCGCCGCGTCCAAGTCGGCCGCGACGTAGCGCTCCAGATAGACCACGCGCAGGATCTGCGACACGCCCTCCGCGCGGTAATCCGCCAGCTCTTTCGCGGTGAGCGGCGCCCATCCTGTGCCGCCGGCGAGCGAATGCGTCTCAGTGTGGCGGTAGAAGCCGCGCGCGGGGTTGGCGATCACCGCCTCGTCTTCCTGGTAGGTCACGACGCTCGGCTGGGCCGTGGGGCGCGGATGGGCGGCGGTGGCAGGCGTGGCGGCCACCAGGACCGCCGCCGCTGCCATGGCGGCGGTCAGCGCGGTCAGACCGGCGCGTCTTCGGTGGATCGTTCGCATCGATGTCTCCTCATGTTCCGGGGGGGTCGCCCGGGTTCTCCGGGTCCGAGACGGACGCTAATGCGGCGGCGGCTGACTGTCCACGAGAGGCGGGAAACGCGCAGCCCCCGTGCGCGGATGCTTCCCAGCCCGGGTCAGGCCAGCACCACGCGCACGCCCGCGGCGCGCAGGTGCGCCAACTCGCGCGGGTCGGCCGCGGCATCCGTCACGAGAACGTCGATCTTCGACGTTTCCGCGATGGACGCCCCGGATCGGCGACCCACCTTGGACCCGTCGGCCACGACGATGGTCCGCCGCGCGGAGGCGACCATTGCATGGTTGGTGCGGGCCTCGGCCGGGTCATGGGTGCTCACGCCACCGGTGGCGCTGACGCCGTCGGCGCCGAGAACCGCGATTCCCGCGCGGGCTGCCTGGAAGCCTCGCTCCGCCGGAGTTCCGACCAGTTCGGACGACTGCGGCCGGAGCCTGCCGCCGGTCATGAGAACGGCGCAGCACGTGTGGCCTCCGGCGATGGCGGCGATGGTGAGGGAGTTCGTGATGATCGTCACACCCTCGCGGTCGGGAAGCTCCCGTGCCACCTCGGCGGTGGTCGTTCCGCCTCCCATGGCGATCGCCAGCGCCCCGGACGGAAGCAGGTTCACGGCGGTCCGCGCGATCCTTCGCTTGGCGTCGCTGAACCGCGCGTCCCGCAGCGCTTCGGGCCGCTCGAGGTTCGCGCCGGCCGCGCGCGCCCTTCCGTGCGTGCGCACGACGAGACCGCGCGCGGCCAACTCCGCGAGGTCACGCCGGATCGTCGCGCGCGAGGCTCCCGCGGTCGCGGCCAGGCGGTCGACGGTGATGCTGCCGCGCTCGGCCAGCGCGTCCAGGATGTCGTTCATCCTGCGCGTGCGCCTCGCCGTCGCGTCCGACACCTCCGTCTGCGCGGTCCTTACTTCAGTCCCGATGACGCCAGGCCGTCGATGACTCGGCGCTGCAGCACGATGAACATGATGAGGACCGGCGCCATCGCGAGAAGGCTCGCGGCCATCGCGACCGGGTAGTCCGTCGTGCGGTCGCTGAGCAGGGTGGCGAGCCCGGCGGAGAGCGGCATGTCGGTGCTGTAGCTGGTGACCACCAGGGGCCACAGCAGCTCGTTCCAAGACCACAGCACCGTGGTGATGGCGAGCACGCTCATCGTGGGGGTGGCCAGAGGCAGCATGACGCGCCAGAAGATCTGGAACGTGTTGGCCCCATCCAGGCGCGCCGCTTCCTCGAGCTCCGTGGGCATCGCAAGGAACGCCGTCCGCATGAGGAAGGTGCCGAACGCGCTGAACAGTCCCGGCAGCACCAGCCCGCCGATGGAGTTCAGTAGCCCGAGGTTCTGGATGATCTGGTACTGCGAGAGCAGATAGACCTGCGACGGCACCATCAGGATCGACAGGACCACTCCGAGCAGGATGCCTCGACCACGGAATCGCAGCCGCGCGAACGCGTACCCCGCCATCGTGCACAGCACCAGCTGGGCGACGGTGCGGATGAGCGTGATGAGCACCGACGTGCCGAACTGCTGGAAGAACGGCAGGCGCTCGAACACCTCGGCGTAGTTGCTCCACTGCAGCTCACCGGGCCAGAACACGGGGGTAACGGACTGTACCTGCTCGTTGGTGGACAGCGACATGATGATCTGCCAGAGGAACGGGAAGGCCATGATGACCGCCCCGACGCCCAGCACGATATGCGCCACGACGTACTCGCTGCCGCCCCGGATGCGTCGTGGTGGACGGTTCGCCGCGCCGCGGAGCGTCCCTCCACCGGTGATGAGCGTGCGCGTGGTGATCGCGTCAGTCACTGTGTACCCACCTCCGCTGGAACCGGAACTGAAGGAAGGTGACGAACCCGATGATGACGAAGATGATCATCGCCACGGCGGCGGCGTACCCCTTCTCGTTGTTGACGAATCCGGCTTGGTAGAAGTAGTAGACGAGCGACATGCTGCGCGGCAGCGTCGAGTTCGTGGCGGTCGTTCCGAGGATGGCGTACAGCAGGTCGAACAGCTGGAAGCATGAGATGACCGTGATGATCGTGACGAAGAAGATGCTGGGCGTCAGGAGCGGGACCGTGATGGCGCGGAACTGCCGCCACCGGCTGGCGCCGTCGAGGGAGGCCGCCTCGTAGAGCTCGGGCGGGATGGTCTTCAATCCCGCCCCGAGCACGATCATCGAGAATCCGATCGAGCTCCACAGCCCCACGATCGCCACGGCGACGATGGCGAAGCCCGGGGTGCTGATCCAATACGGCCCTTCGACGCCGACGAGGGAGAGCTGATGATTGACCAGCCCGAAGTCGCCGTTGAAGATGATGCGCCATACGAACGCGATCGCGGTGGGCATGGCGACGTACGGCAGGAAGAAGAGGACGCGGTAGAGGGAGGCGAACCGCAGACCCGGAAGGTTCAGGAGGCTCGCCAGGAGAACGGCGAGAGGAACGCCCGCGAGCACGATGAGCGTGTAGAGGAGCGTGTTGCCGAGGGAGAGGTAGAAACTCGGCTCCGAGAACAGCCGGGTGAAATTGTCCAACCCGGCGAAGGCCGCGTCGCCGAACACCCCGAAGCTCATGAACGAGAAGCCAGCGGTCTGGATGATGGGCCAGATGTAGAAGGCGCCGATCCCCAGCGCCAGGGGGCCGATGAACACGACAGCCCACCACCCGTCGCCTCGCCGAGCGGCGCGGGGCGGGCGCGGGTCGCCGCCCCCGCCGCTGCGTGCAGGAGCGGCGGGGGCAGCCGAGACGCGCTCGGCTAGGGTCAACGCGATTCCTTCGCGAGCGCCTCGTCCATCTTCTCGGCGAGCTCGTCGGTCACCTCGGCGACAGGACGCTCACCCGAGAAGGCTTGCGGAAGCAGTTCCGCTTCGAGGGCGTTCCAGGCGGCGGAGTTGGCGCTGACCGGCAGCGGACGGGAGTATTCCACCGCATCCAGGAACACCTGGAGGTTCGCCTGGGGCATCGACGCGGCGAACGACGACTGGGTTCCGTCGAATGCCGGGATGATCGACCCGAACTCGCCCTGCGCCTGCTGGGCCTCCTCACCGGCCAGGTACACCTGGAGCGCCTGGGCGGCCTGCTTGTTGTCGGAGTTCGCCGCGACGACGTTGGCCACACCGTGGATGACGGTGGCCTGCTCCTCCCCGTGAGGCAGGGGCAGCACGTCCACGCTGTCCACGAATGGCACATCCGTGAGCGCGGAGCGGAACCAGCTGCCGCCCATGTACATCGCCAGCTTGCCGGAGGTGTACCACTGGTCGGCGGTGGTGTCGGTGAGCTGGGCGATGGTGGGGGAGGCGCCGGATGCGATCAGGTCGGTCCAGAACTGGATGCCCGCCTGCGTCTCAGCAGTGTCGTACGCGGAGCTCTGTCCGTCGATCACGTCGCCGCCGGCCTGGAAGATGGTGTTGTAGTAGGTGGTCTGGCCGTCCATGCCACCGGCCGCGCCGTACACCCCTTCGCCCTCCAGCGCCGTCGAGATCTGTGCAGCCGTGGCCTGAAGCTCGTCCCATGTCCAGTCGGCACCGGGGACGGCGACGCCGGCCCGCTGGAAGAGTCCCTCGTTGATCCACACCCCGATGGTGTCCATGTCCTTCGGTACGCCGTAGGACACGTCATCGACGGTGTAGAGATCCACGAGCGACTCCGGATAGTCGCCGGGGTCGATGTCTCCCGCATCCAGGGCTCCGGTGATCGGCTCGAGCTTGTCGTTGAGCGCGTACAGCTGGACGTTGGGGCCGTTCATCCAGAAGATGTCGGGGAGCGTGTCGCTCGAGGCCTGGGTCTGCAGCTTGGTCCAGTACTCGCTGTACGGCGTGACGCTGAGGTTCACCGTGATGTTGGGGTAGAGCTCGTTGAACCCGGCGATGCTGTCCTCGATCGCGTCGACCTGCGCCTGGTCCCACAGTCCATACGTGATCTCGGCGGTGAGGTCGTCCTCCGGGACGGCGTACTCGCCGGAACCACCCGTTCCCCCCGCACCGCCGCCGCAGGCGGTCGCGGCAAGAATGACGGTGCTGGCCAGGGCGAACGCGCCGAGCGCGCGGCGCCCCCATCGGGTCGGTGTCATCGGTCGTTCCTTTCGGTCGGATGCTGCGGCGAGGCGTTCGAGGGCGAGGAGAAGTGGGCGACGACGTGCGCGGGGAGGGCGGGCACGTCGAACGGGCGGGAACCGTTCCGGATGGAGTCAGCCGCAAGGGCACCGGCGGCCACGGCGGCACGGGCGGCGAGTGGGGACACCACCGTGGGCGTGCCATGGACGAGATGCGAGAGGAACTCGCGCATCGTCGCCACGTCGGCAGCGTCGTGGCCGCTCGCGTCGCCTTCGATGGCGTACTCCGCGTCGCCGGCGACGGCCCAGTCCCGGCGACGGTTCCACACCTTCACCACGCCCCCCGCGGTGTCGCCCACGTTCTCCAGGCGCCCCTCGGTGCCGATGACGGTGTAGTTGCGCCAGTAGTCGGGGGTGAAGTGGCACTGTTCGTAGCTGGCGAGCACCCCGTTGTCGAGTGTCATGAGCATCAGGGAGACGTCCTCGACGTCGACGACCGGATTCAGTCCGGTGGCGTCGGCCGGTGGCCAATTGTCGAAGGAGAACCAGTCGGGCATCGTCTCCCCCGCACGGTCGCGGCGGTCGGTGACCCCGCCGTAGACCATGAGGTCGCCCATGCCGACGACCCGCCGCGTGTACGCCCCGGAGAGGTAGTGCACCACGTCGAGGTCGTGGCTGGCTTTCTGCAGCAGGAGCGTGTTCGTCCGGGAGCGGTCGGCGTGCCAGTCCTTGAAGTAGTAGTCGCCGCCGTTGCCCACGAAGTGGCGCACCCAGATGGTCTTCACCTCACCGATCTCGCCGCGGTCGATGATCTCCTTCATCCGGCGGACGACGGCGGCGTGGCGGAAGTTGTGCCCGACGTAGAGAACGCTCCCCGATTCGGCCGCGGCCGCGAGCACGCGGTCGGCATCGGCGAGCGTCGTGGCGAGCGGCTTCTCGAGATACACCCCGACACCGGCGCGGAGCAGCTGTTCGGCGATGTCGGCGTGCGTGTCGTCGGGCGCGGTGACGACCGCGGCATCGACACCGCCGGCATCCAGGAGCGCAGTGATGTCGCCGTGCACCGGAATCCCGGCGAACAACGACTCCGCGCGCGTCCGGCCGTGCGGCGACGGTTCCACAGCGGCCACGACCCGGGCTCCCGGGAAGGCATCCGGCACGTGGTGGGCGATCACGCTGCGCGCGCCGACGCCCACCACCGCAACGCGGGGCGCATCGTGCCCGTCGCGGAGCGAAGGGGGCGTCACAGGGTGCCCACGTCCGGCTGCATGGAGCCATCTTGCAGGTTGTGAGCGAATTTGTCACGGCTGGGCTGGAAACGTGCAGGATCGGCCAGTACACCGGGGCGAAACCTCGCAAACGCGCGCGGCCCGGGGCGCGTCCCGTCCGACGCTGACGCGGCGACGGTCCCGGGGTCAGCGGGGCGGGGAGGCGCGCGCCGAAGGCGCCACGATCACGTCGACGCCCGCCTTCTCGAACTGGGCGCTCACCCGGGCCGGAAGCGGTGCGTCCGTGACGAGGATGTCGACATCGTCCAGCGCACAGATCCGCGCGAAGGTCGTTCGACCGATCTTCGTCTGATCGGCAGCGACGACCACCCTGCGGGCGACCGCGGCGATGTGCCGACTGGCGTCGGCCTCACCCTCGTGGAGGGTCGTGGCACCGAACTCCGCCGTCAGTCCATCGACACCGAGGATGGCGATGTCGAGGCTGAAGTCGCGCAGTGACCGGCCCACGAGTGGCCCGATGAGCTCGTACGACTGCCGTCGCGGCACTCCACCGGTGACGACGATCTTGATGTTCTCCCGCACGGAGGATTCGAAAGCGATGTTGAGCGCATTGGTCACGATGGTGACCCCCGGCTCGCCCCCCACCGAGGGGAGTCGCTCACTCCGGCCGAGGGCGCGCGCCACCTCGGTGACGGTGGTTCCGCCGTTCATGCCCACCGTCGCCCCGGGCGGGACGAGGCCCTCGACCGCCCG
Source organism: Microbacterium sp. Z6_144 (assembly GCF_057197625.1). Classification (NCBI taxonomy): domain Bacteria; kingdom Bacillati; phylum Actinomycetota; class Actinomycetes; order Micrococcales; family Microbacteriaceae; genus Microbacterium; species Microbacterium sp. Z6_144. Next base: position 105,536 of record NZ_JBXVPT010000003.1, on the reverse strand, counting down.
CGCGATGGCGAGCTTCGCATCCGCCTGGCGGGCGATCTTGTACTGCAGCGGAAGCTCGTATCCCGACCCCAGCGCCGACGCCCCGCCGTGGGTGCGCGTCACGAGCCGCTGTTCGGCCAACGTGTTGAGGTCGCGGCGAGCCGTCGCCGTGGAGACGCCGAGCCGCTCGCTCACGTCGGCGATGCTCACGTGACTCTGCTCGCTCACGAGTTCGAGCACGAGATTGAGCCGCTGCTGCTGGTGCATCGGGACGGCACCTCCTCCGACTCATCGTTGCACAGCGGAAGTTGACGCCGGTGATTGATTCTGCTCAAATGCTTGGTAAACGATCAGTTTTGATCCGCCGCCTTCAGGAAGAAGACCGATGAGTTCCCCCTTCGTCGATGATGAGATCGCGTCCCAGCCGGCGTCTTGGGCGGAGGCGGCCCGCGTGGCCCCCACGGTGCGTGATGCACTCCCCTCGGCCGGTGAGCGGGTGGCGTTCGTGGGGTGCGGGACCAGCTGGTTCGTCGCCATGGCCGCGGCGGTGCGGCGAGAGGCTCTCGGCCTCGGAGAGTCGGACGCCTTCGCGGCGAGCGAGTTCCCGTCCGGCCGGCAGTACGACCGCGTCGTGGCGATCTCCCGGTCGGGGACCACGACAGAGGTCGTCGAGCTGCTGCAGCAGCTGGACACGCCGACCACCCTGATCACCGCGGTGGCGGACTCCCCCGCGACGGTGGCGGCCCAGCACACGGTGACCCTCGACTTCGCGGACGAGCAGTCCGTCGTCCAGACCCGGTTCGCCACGAGTGTGATCGCACTGCTGCGCAGCCATTTCGGAGAAGATCTGGAGGCCGCCATCGCCGACGCACGGACGGCGTTGACGATCGACATCGCCGCCCTCGTCTCCGTCGATCAGTGCACCTTCGTCGCCACCGGATGGCCGGTGGGTCTGGCCTACGAGGCGGCGCTGAAGACGCGGGAGGCCGCGCAGGCATGGGCGGAGTCCTACCCCGCGATGGACTACCGCCACGGTCCGATCTCCATCGCTCAGCCCGGGCGACTCGTCTGGAGCCTCGGCGGTACTCCCGAGGGCCTGGAAGCCCAGGTGATCGCGACCGGCGCGACGTTCGTCGAGCACGATCTCGACCCGCTCGCGCGTCTCATCGTCGCGCAGCGATTCGCTGTCGCGCTGGCGAAGTCCAAGGGACTCGATCCCGACCACCCGCGCTCCCTCACCCGGTCCGTCATCCTGGCGTGACCGCTCCCCTCGCGATCGGCGTCGACGTCGGCGGCACGACGGTGAAGGCCGTCGTCGCCGACGCGCACGGCGCCATCCAGGCCGAGTCCCGCGCGCCGACGCCCTCGCCCGACCCCGCCGGCACCGCCGTCGTCGAGACCGTCGCGCGTCTGGTCGCCGACCTGGACGACGCCGCGCAGCTCCCGATCGGCGTCGTGGTGCCCGGCATCGTGGACGAGACCCGCGGAAGGGCACTGTATTCCGCCAACCTCGGATGGTCGGACATCCCGCTGGCCGCCCACATCCAGGACCGCCTCGGGCGCCGGATCGGGTTCGGCCACGATGTCCGCGCAGGAGCGCTGGCCGAGGCGCGGTGGGGTGCGGCCTCGAGCGTCGCCGGCGTCGTCGCGTTCGTTCCCGTCGGCACGGGTGTGGCGGCGGCCATTCTCGTCGACGGGCGTCCTGTCGTGGCGGGGGGATGGGCGGGTGAGATCGGACAGCTGCGCATCACCGCTGGCCGGTTCGCGGGTGCGCGAGTGGAGGAGATCGCCTCCGCGGCCGGCACCGCGCGGCGGGCGGGCCTCCCGGATGCGAAGACCGTGCTCGAACGCGTCCGTGACGACGACGCCGACGCCCTGCGCGTCTGGCGCGAGACCATCGACGTGCTGGCCGATGCCCTGGCCGCGCTCACGGCGACCACCGGGGCGGAGACGATCGTGCTCGGCGGCGGCCTTGCCCTCGCGGGCACCGACCTCACGGAGCCGCTCGCCCGCTCGCTGTCCGAGCGCCTGGGCGCGCTCCGCCATCCCGTCCTCCGCACGGCACGGCTCGGTGACCGCGCCGCCGCCCTCGGTGCGGTACTGCTGGCGGCGGGTCCGTCGTGAGCGATGCGAGACCCGTCGGCGACGGCCCGGCGATGGCTCGCATCCTGACCGTGACGCCGAATCCGGCCATCGATGTCACCTACACGGTCGCGCGGCAGGCCCGGGGTGAGACCGTGCGGGTCACCCAGGTGCGCCGGCGCCCCGGGGGCAAGGGGCTGAATGTCGCTCGCGTGCTCCGCACGCTCGGTCGCGACGTGGTGGCGCTGCATCCGCTCGGGGGCGATGCCGGCGCCTGGATCGAGCGGGCACTGGTGCGCGACGGGCTGCCCGCCACCGCGTCGTCCATCGCGGGCGAGACACGCACGACCGTGGCGGTCGTGGACGGCATCGACCACCCCACCCTGCTCGCTGAACCCGGGCCATCGCTCTCCGACAGCGAATGGGCGAACCTCCTCGACACGGTCGCCGCTGCGATCACGCCGGGTGCCTGGGTCGTCGTGGCGGGGTCCTTCCCGCCGGAGACCACTCCCGCCCGGGTGACACGCCTCGTCGGGCGCGTCCATGACGGTGGCGCCCGCTTGCTCGTCGACACGAGCGGCCCCCTCCTCGAGGCCGCCGCCGCAGCCGGCAGCGACGTGGTCAAGGCCAACGAGGACGAGATTTGCGAGGCGACGGGCGAAGACGACGCGGGCCGCGCGCTCGCCCAGCTCTCGGCGCACGGATGCGACGTGCTGATGTCGCGCGGCAGGCATGGTGCCGTTCTCCGCCTCGCCGAGGGCGACACGTGGGAACAGCCGGCGGTGCCCAGGGTGGCGGGAGATCCCACGGGCGCGGGGGACGCCGCAACCGCCGGATTCATCGCGGCGCTCACCGAGGGTCACGGCCCGGCGACGGCGCTGGCCTGGGCGGCCGTTGCCGGAGCCGCGGCGGTTCTCCGTCCGGTCGCCGGCGAGATCGACCCCGCCGTCCTGGCCGCGCTCGGCGGCCGGCTGGGCCTCCCGTCCGACCGCCTTCTCCTCCCCCTCGAGCCCGATCGGAGCCGCCCGTGACCGCACGGACCGTCGTCGACCTCGTGTCCGAGGCCCGCCGTGAAGGCTCCGGAGTCGGAGCCTTCAACGTCGTCCTCCTCGAGCACGCCGAGGCGATCGCCGAAGGGGCAGAGCGGGCCGGGCGCCCCGTGATCTTCCAGATCAGCCAGAATTGCGTCGCCTACCATGGCGCGCTGGCCCCGCTCGCGCTGGCGACCCTCCGCATCGCACGGTCCCTGTCCGTGCCCGCCCTCGTCCACCTCGACCACGCCGACGACGGCGACCTGGTGCGGGAGGCCGTCGACCTGGGGTTCGACAGCGTCATGTTCGATGCATCCGCCCTCTCGTACGCCGGCAACATTTCCGCCACGAGCGACATGGCCCGGTTCTGCCAGGAACGCGGGGTGCTGATCGAGGCCGAACTCGGCGAGATCGGCGGCAAGGACGGCGTCCACGCCCCCGGGGTTCGCACCGACCCGAACGACGCACGCCGATTCGTCGAGGCGACGGGGGTCGACTGGCTCGCGGTCGCGGTCGGCACCTCTCACGCCATGACGTCGCGCGAAGCCGCCGTCGACACCGCCCTCATCGGCCGCCTCGCCGAGGCGGTGCCGGTGCCGCTCGTTCTGCACGGGTCGTCCGGTCTTTCCGATGAGCAGCTGCAGCATGCGGTCGCCGCGGGAATGACGAAGATCAACATCTCCACACATCTCAACGGCCTCTTCACCGACGCCGTGCGCACCGCCCTGGCGGATGCACCCGACCGCGTCGATCCGCGGACCTACATCGCGCCAGGGCGGAAGGCCGTCGCCGAGGAGACCGCCCGCCTCCTCGGCCTCCTCGCCTCGTGATCCACGCCGCCTAGGACGTGAGACTCCGTCCCAGCTCCTTCTCGTCCCCGCTTGACAGCGGGCACCTTTGCCGTCATGGTTAGTTGCTGAAGTAATTAACCAAGCAATGGAGGGCACGTGATCGAAGAAGGCAGAGCGCTCTTCCTGCAGATCGCGGAGAGCGTCGAAGACGCCATCATCGACGGCAGCCTGCCCGAAGAGGGCCAGGCGCCGTCGACCAATGAGCTCGCGGCCTTCTACCGGATCAATCCCGCCACCGCCGGCAAAGGAGTCAACATGCTCGTCGACAAGGGCGTGCTCTACAAGCGACGGGGCATCGGCATGTTCGTGGCTCCCGGCGCGCGTGAGCTGCTCCTCGCGGAGCGCCGCACCGCATTCGCCGACCGCTTCGTCGAGCCGCTGCTCGCCGAAGCCCGCAAACTCGGGCTCGGACCCGATGACCTCACCGCTCTCATCCGCGACCGCGCCGACCGGGTCGAGGACACCCCTACCGAAAGGACGGCCTGATGACCGCCGTGATCGAGGTGAACAACCTCACCAAGCGCTACCGCGACACCGTCGCCGTCAACGACGTGAGCTTCTCCATCGAAAAGGACAAGATCTACGGCCTGCTCGGCCGCAACGGCGCGGGGAAGACCACCGTCATGTCGATCCTGACCGCGCAGAACTTCGCCACTTCCGGCGACGTACGCGTGTTCGGGGAGCATCCCTACGAGAATGCGCGCGTGCTGTCGCGCATGTGCTTCGTGCGTGAGGGTCAGAAGTACCCCGACGACGCGGTGCCGCGCCACGCCTTCCGCACCGCCCGGCTCTTCTTCCCGAACTGGGACCAGGACTTCGCCGAGCAGCTGATCGACGAGTTCCAGCTCCCGATGAAAACGCGCATCAAGAAGCTGTCCCGCGGGCAGCTCTCGGCCGTGGGCGTCATCATCGGACTCGCTGCGCGGGCAGAAGTGACCTTCTTCGACGAGCCGTACCTGGGGCTGGACGCCGTCGCGCGACAGATCTTCTACGACCGGCTGCTGGAGGATTACACCGAGCACCCCCGCACCGTGGTCCTCTCCAGCCACCTCATCGACGAGGTCGCCAATCTCATCGAGAAGGTGATCGTGATCGACCGCGGACGCATCGTCATGGACGACGACACGGATGCCGTGCGCGATCGCGCCGCCAACATCGTCGGCGACACCGCCGCGGTCGACGCCTTCGTCGCCGGACGGGAGGTCCTGCACCGTGAGGCGCTGGGTCGAGTCTCTTCGGTGACGGTGCTCGGCGCCCTCACTGCCACCGACCGCGAACGGCTGGCTGCGGCGGGACTGGATGCCACACCCGTCTCGCTGCAGCAGCTCATCGTCCGCGTCACGCAGAGGGAGGCATCCACCGGTGCCGCCGCATCCGCCACCGAGGAAGGAGCCCTCCGATGAACCGCACACTGAACGTCATCCGGATGCAGCTGGCCAACCGCCAGACGTTCATCTGGCTCCCGCTGATCATCCTCGGCGGTTCGCTGTTGATCACCCTCGCGATCTACGCGATCCTGTACTCCTCCGCCGGGGTGGAGGCCAACATGTACGGGGGCGGCGCACAGGCGCCGCTGTGGTACTTCCTGGCCGTCGGCGTGTACTCCCTGACGCTCAGTTTCCCGTTCTCGCAGGCGATGAGCGTGACGCGGCGCGAGTTCTACCTCGGCACCCTGCTGACGGCGGCACTGACCGCGCTCATCATGGCGATCGTGTTCGTGCTCGGCGGCCTTCTCGAAGGGGTCACCGGCGGGTGGGGCATGAACGGGTACTTCTTCCGCCTCGACTGGATCTGGGAGCAGGGAGCTCTCGCTGCGGGTCTGTTCTTCTTCGTCCTGGCGATGTTCTTCTTCGTCATCGGGTTCTGGGCGGCCACGATCTACAAGCGGTTCGGACCGATGGGCCTCACGATCGCGCTGGTGGGGGTCGGCGTAGTGCTCCTGGGCATCCTGTGGCTCATCGGGCAGGCGCAGGCGTGGGCTGAGGTGTTCGGCTGGCTCGCCACGCAGGGCTCGCTCAGCCTGACGATGTGGGGCCTCGTCCTCACGGCCGTCCTCGCGGCGAGCGCGTTCCCGATGTTCCGCCGGCTCGTCCCCTAGCCGCATCCGCGCCCCGTCGAGAAACGACATTCCGGGCGAGACATAACGCGCCGCGTCGTGTCTCGCCCGGATCGTCGTTTCTCGCAGGATGCGGCGGGCTAAGGCGGGGTCAGGCGTTCTCGGCGGCGGCGGCGTGGTGGCGGATGACCTCGGCCACGACGAAGTTGAACCACTTCTCGGCGAACTCGGGGTCGAGGTCGGCCTCGGCCGCCAGGCGCCTGAGCCGCGCGATCTGCTGCTCCTCGCGCGCCGGATCGGACGGCGGCATCCCGTGCTGCGCCTTCAGCACCCCGACCTGCTTCGTGCAGCGGAAGCGCTCGGCGAGCAGGAAGATCAGCGCGGCGTCGATGTTGTCGATGCTCCCGCGGAGCCCCGCGAGCACCTCCAGCGGATCGGCGGTGGCCGGCAACGAATCGGTCATTGGCATCCTCCCGCGTCCGACCATACCCGCTGGGGATGCCGTGACCCGGTCGTGCACCCTGACAACCGGCCGTGCACCCTGCCGACCGGCCCTGCCGGGGAGCGGAGGCCCGTCCTAGAGTGTGTCGCATGACCGACGGGACCGAAGGCGCCTCCCCTCCGCCCGCCGCGCCCCCCGGTTCGCGCGTGGCCAAGCCCGTCTCGGCGAACCTCGCCAGTCCCTTCGCCGCCGGTTTCTTCCTCACCCTCGGCGGCCTGCTGGCGGTGGTGCTGGGGCTCGCCGTGTCGCAGCTGTCGACGGTCGTCATCTACGTCGTGTTCGCGCTGTTCGTGGCTCTCGGGCTCGACCCGGTGGTGCGCTTCCTGGGGCGCCGCGGGCTGGCCCGCGGATGGGCCATCGCCGTCGTCTTCGCCGCCTTCGCCGTCGTGCTCGTCGGCGCGTTGTGGCTCATCATCCCGACGGTCGCCGGCCAGATCAGCCAGTTCGCCAGCGACCTGCCGTCACTCACGGACGCCTTCACGAAGAGCGACGTCTACGCGTGGATGCAGAGCACGTTCGGCGGGAGCGTCAGCGATCTGCTCGACGACGTGCAGAGGTTCGTCACCGACCCGGCCACCATCGCGAGCATCGGCGGTGGCGTGCTCAAGGTGGGGATCTCAATCGCCACGGCCGTCTCCGGGGTGATCATCGTGCTCGTGCTGAGCCTGTACTTCCTCGCCTCCCTGCCGGCCATGAAGGCCTCGTTCGTGCGTCTGGTGCCCGCGCGGAGTCGCACCGGAGTCGCCGACATGACGGACGAGATCACCGGCTCCATCGGTGGCTACCTCATGGGGATGGTGGTGCTGGCCCTGTGCAACGCGACGCTCGCGTTCCTCCTCTACCTCTTCCTCGGGCTTCCCTTCCCGGCGCTCATGGCGGTGGTGGCGTTCAGCCTCACCCTCATTCCGCTCGTCGGGTCGGTGCTTTTCTGGACCGTCGGCGGAGTGCTCGCCCTGTTCACCAATCCCCTCGCCGCCCTCGTGTTCGCCGTCGTCTACCTCGTCTACATGCAGATCGAGGCCTACATCCTCACCCCGCGGGTCATGAACCGCGCGATCTCCGTCCCGGGCGCACTCGTCGTCATCGGAGCCCTGGTCGGCGGAACTCTCCTGGGTCTGCTCGGGGCGCTGGTCGCGATCCCGGTGACCGCGTCGCTGCTCCTGATCATCAAGCAGGTCATCATCCCCCGCCAGGACGCCAAGCTCTGACCGGCGACAAAATGCCGGCGCGTCAGCCTGCGGGCAGGAGGCAGGTGGGCGCCGGGGCCTCCGTGCGGTGACGGAGCGCACCCGGAACGCCGGTGCGCAGGTCCAGCGACAGGGAGACGATGTCGTTCGAGCCCTGCCCGGCGACCAGCAGCGTGTCTCGCACGATCACGTGGTGACGCGGGCGCCGCACCCCGGCCTCGACGAGCGCCATGGGCTCGAGCGCCTCACCGGAACCCCGCACGCGAAGGACGCCGATCGTGTCGCTCCCGCGGATGCCCGCGTAGAGGAATTGACCGTCGCGGGATGCGGCGAGCTCGGCTCCGGTGTCGCCGTCGAGCGCACCCGGTGCGGCCGGGGCACCGCCGAGGAGGTGCCAGTGCCCCTCCGCGTCGGGCGCGAGGACGAAGACTTCGTGGGTGAACTCGGTCAGCACGTACAGGTGTCCGCTCGGATGCCACACCATGTGCCGCGGACCGCTCCCCTGCGGCAGGACGATCTGCTGTCCGCGCCGGAGCCCTGCACCGGCGGCGTGCCACACGCGCACCAGATCGAACCCGAGGTCAGTCGTCACGACGACTCCGCCGGGCAGGAAGAGCGCCTCGTGGGCGCGCGACACCCGCTCGGAGTCCTCCGCCGGCGTGCCGGGCGCGGGCCCGGGTGGCGGCGGGGGCGCCTCGTCGTCGTACCCCCGGAGAAGCTCGGCGTACTCCTCGCCCGCGGCCGCCCGCAGTGCCCGGGCGGCGGCAGCGAGCCCGGGATCGGCCGCCTCCGCCGCGGCGGCTTCGGCGTGCGGGCCATACGGATCGGCGGCCGCCGGGGCGAGGCGCGGGGTGCTCAGCGCGCCGTCGGCGTGGAGGGGAACCCGGACAACGCGCCCGTCACCCCAGCAGCTGGCGAGGAGGAAGTCACCGCCCGGCGCGACCGCGACATGGCAGACGGCACTGCCGGCGGCGACGGGATCGCCAAGGGGTACCAGGCGATCGTCGGCCACCCGCTGGAAGGCCTGGACGCTGCCGGCCCCCTCCAGGCCCGCGTAGACGACATCGAGCGTCGGATGCGCCGTCACCCACGACGGCGACGGGGCAGCGACTGCCGTACCGGTGAACGACAGCGGCCCGCCGGCCGAACCCGCGTCGGCCTCGCCGGCCACCAGCATCCCGATGCCTTCGGCGGGGGCGCCGTTGTGATCGGGTCCATACCCGCCGACCCAGAACCTCATCAGTCGACGAGGTCGTGTCGGACGATGACCGCGTCGCGCGCCGCACCCACACCGATGACCGAGATGCGCGTCCCGCTCATCTCCTCCAGCGCGAGGACGTAGTCCTGCGCCTCCAACGGCAGCTCCTCGAACGTGCGCGCCGCCGAGATGTCGGCCTTCCAGCCCGGGAAGTACTCGTAGATGGGCGCCGCGTGGTGGAACTCGGTCTGGTTGACCGGCATCTCGTCGAAGCGCTGTCCGTCGATCTCGTATGCCACGCACACCGGGATGCGGTCCAGACCCGTGAGGATGTCGAGCTTGGTGAGCACGAGGTCGGTGATCCCGTTGATGCGGGTCGCGTAGCGGGTGATGGGCGCGTCGTACCAGCCCACCCGGCGGGGGCGGCCGGTGGTCGTGCCGAACTCGAAGCCGCGGGAACGCAGCCACTCCCCCGACTCGTCGAAGAGCTCCGTCGGGAACGGTCCCGACCCGACGCGCGTCGTGTACGCCTTGACGATGCCGACGATGCGGTCCAGCCGGTTGGGCCCGACGCCGGCTCCCGTCGCGGCGCCTCCCGCGGTCGCCGACGAGGAGGTCACGAACGGGTAGGTGCCGTGGTCGACATCGAGCATCGTCGCCTGGCCGCCCTCGAACACGACCACGTCGCCGGCATCCATTGCGTCGTTGAGCAGCAGCGAGGTGTCGGCGACCATCGGACGAATCCGCTCGACGTAGGACAGGAGGTCTTCGACGACCTCGTCCACCGCGATGGCGCGGCGGTTGTAGACCTTCAAGAGCAGATGGTTCTTCTGATCCAGTGCCCCCTCGACCTTCTGCCGCAGGATGTTCTCGTCGAAGAGGTCCTGGATGCGGATGCCGACGCGGTTGATCTTGTCGGCGTACGCGGGCCCGATGCCCCGACCGGTCGTGCCGATCTGCCGCTTGCCGAGGAATCGCTCGGTGACCTTGTCGAGGGTGCGGTGGTACTGCGTGATGACGTGCGCGTTCGCGCTGATCCGCAGGCGCGAGATGTCCACCCCGCGAGCGCTCAGCGCCTCGAGCTCGTTGAACAGCACCTCGAGGTCCACCACCACGCCGTTGCCGATCACGGGGACGACCCCGGGCGACAGGATGCCGGAGGGAAGCAGGTGCAGTGCGTACTTCTCGTCGCCGATGACGACGGTGTGGCCGGCGTTGTTGCCGCCGTTGAACTTCACGACCCAGTCGGTACGTTCACCCAGGAGATCGGTGGCCTTGCCTTTGCCCTCGTCCCCCCACTGGACTCCGACGATCACGATTGCGGGCATGGACGCTCCTCGCGTGGATTCGGGCGGTACGCCTCATCCTATCGAGGCCCCACCCACCCCCTCGCGCCGCGCTCGCGCGACGGGTGCACGGATAGGGTGTGGGCCATGGATCGCGGGCGCGGCGCGGCGACGGGGTGGGCGGCCGCCCGGCTCGCCGTCGCGGTCGTGGTCGGTGCGGCCGTGACGGCGCAGGGGTTCTCCACCATCGGCAGCGCCATCGAAGACGGCCGGCACGTCGCGACCACGACCGCCAACTACTTCAGCTTCTTCACGATCCTCTCCAACATCGCCACCGTCATCGTGCTGGGGTGGTCGGCCCTGTGGCGTCTCCCGCGAGATCGGCGGGATGCGACGGAGCCGCGCGCTCTCGCCGTGGCCTTCGTGTGCGTCACGACGTACATGCTCATCACGGCCGCGGTGTACAACCTGCTGCTGCGGGCCGTGTCGATCGGACCAGACTCGGTGCTGTGGGCGAACGAGGTGATGCACGTGTGGGCGCCGCTGTTCCTCCTGGCCGACCTGGTCGTCGGCACCGGTCACCGGCGCCTGCGGTGGCGCGACGCCCTTCCGGCACTGATCTTCCCGCTCGCGTGGATCGCCTACACGCTGCTTCGCGCGCCACTGATCACGTCACCCTCCGCCGGCACGCCGTACTGGTACCCGTATCCCTTCCTCGACCCGTACGGCAGCGGCGGCTGGGCGGGAGTGATCGCCTACGTCGTCGGTATCGCGCTGGGAATCGCCCTCGTCGCCTTCGCGCTGGTCGCGGTGCTCCGATGGCGTCTCGCGGAACGCCGCATCCGCACGCCCTGACCGGCTCGGGGGGAGGCGGGCGCACAAATAGACTGGGAGCATGTCCAAAGTCCTCCAGACCCTGCCCGTCGGCGAGCGCGTCGGCATCGCCTTCTCGGGAGGACTCGACACCTCCGTCGCCGTCGCGTGGATGCGCGACAAGGGCGCCGTGCCCTGCACCTACACCGGCGACCTCGGCCAGTACGACGAGGACGACATCGCCTCCATCCCCGGCCGGGCGCTCGAGTACGGAGCGGAGCTGTCGCGGCTGGTCGACTGCAAGACGGCGCTGGTCGAGGAGGGCTTCGTCGCCCTGGCCTGCGGCGCCTTCCACATCCGCTCGGGCGGCCGCACCTACTTCAACACCACGCCGCTCGGCCGCGCGGTCACCGGCACGCTGCTGGTGCGCGCGATGAAGGAGGACGGCGTCGACATCTGGGGCGACGGGTCCACCTACAAGGGCAACGACATCGAGCGGTTCTACCGCTACGGCCTCCTCGCCAACCCCGCGCTGCGCATCTACAAGCCGTGGCTGGATGCCGACTTCGTCACCGAGCTCGGTGGGCGAAAGGAAATGAGCGAGTGGCTCATCGCCCACGACTTCCCCTACCGCGACAGCGCCGAGAAGGCGTACTCGACCGACGCGAACATCTGGGGCGCGACGCACGAGGCCAAGACCCTCGAGCACCTCGACGTGTCGCTGGAGACCGTCGAGCCCATCATGGGCGTGCGGTTCTGGGATCCCGAGGTGCAGATCGCGCCCGAGGACGTCACCGTCACGTTCGAGCGCGGCCGCCCCGTGGCGATCAACGGGGTGGAGTTCCCCGACCCCGTCGCCCTGGTCCGCGAGGCCAACGCGATCGGCGGACGCCATGGCCTGGGCATGAGCGACCAGATCGAGAACCGCATCATCGAGGCCAAGTCGCGCGGCATCTACGAGGCGCCGGGCATGGCGCTGCTGTTCATCGCCTACGAGCGGCTGGTCAACGGCATCCTCAACGAAGACACCCTCGCGACCTACCACGAGCAGGGCCGTCGTCTGGGCCGTCTCATGTACGAGGGCCGCTGGCTCGAGCCGCAGTCGCTCATGCTGCGCGAGTCGATCCAGACCTGGGTCGGATCGACCATCACCGGGTCGGTGACGGTGCGCCTGCGCCGCGGCGAGGATTACACCATCCTCGACACCACCGCGCCGCACCTGTCCTACGGCCCGGAGAAGCTGTCGATGGAACGGGTCGGCGACGCCGCGTTCGGTCCGATCGACCGCATCGGTCAGCTGACGATGCGCAACCTCGACATCGCCGATTCCCGCACGCGCCTCGAGCAGTACGCCGCCATGGGGCTGATCGGAGGCCCGACGGGCGACCTCGTCGGCAGCGTCACCGCCGGCGAAGCCGACGAGATCACCGAGCCCGCCATGCGTCCCGACGCGGCGCACGAGGCGCTGGCCGACGCGACCGACGCCGCCGGCGAGGCCGCGGCGTTCGACTCCGGCACCGACTGAGCCGCTGCATCCCGCTCGCGTTCAAAATTCAGGAGACACGCCGTAGCCGGGTGCGTCAGCACCCCTTTCGGCGACGGATCTCCTGAGTTTTGAACGCCAGATCGCCGCGCGCGTCCTGGGCGGGCAGAGTAGAACGCGGTATCAGCCGCCCGAGGCGGGCGGGGTCTCCCGCTCGCCGCGCAGCTCGTCGACGTAGAGGGTGGTGCGGTCGAACGTCGCGTTCCGGTACGCCTGGCGTCCCACCATGTGCGCGGACAGCGGCGCGGTCGCCAGCTGGAAGAGCACGATGGGCACCAGGAACGCCACAGCCGGCCACGAGCGCAGCGACAGGGCGATTGCGAGGCAGATCACGACGAGCCCGAGCACCTGCGGCTTCGTCGCCGCGTGCAGACGCGTCAGCACGTCGGGGAAGCGCAGGACGCCGATGGCAGCGACCAGGCACAGCAGGGCGCCGACGAGGATGAGAACCAGCGCAATCCCGTCCAGCCACGCGTCCAGAGGCGTGGCGGGGGTTTCGCTTCCGAGTGCGGCGAGCAGGATCATCGTTCGACGGCGTCCTTCCTCGCGACGAAGCGAGCCACCGATACCGACCCGAACACACCGACGGCGGCGATGATGAGCATGACCGGGAGCGAACGGGTGTGCTGATTGATGGCCATCTCCGCCCCCAGCACGCACATCACCTCCGTCAGCAGCACGTCGGATGCCACGGCCCGGTCGAGGATCGACGGCCCGACGACCACGCGCCACAGCGTCAGAACCGATGCCACGGCGAAGACGACGAAGATCACGATGAGCATCGCGTTCATGCGGCCCCTCCTCTCGACCGTCCGCGCACCACGTCCCGCGACGGCGCCTCCACGAGCTCCCGCTCCGCTCGCGAGCCGACCGCCCGGACGATACGCCGCTCGAACTTCAGCACGTGGGCGCGCTGCGTGACCACGTCTTCGTCTGAACGCACGCCGATCACGTGGAGGTACAGGACACGGCGCACGCGGTCGGCTTCGACGATGAGGGAACCGGGGATGAGGGATGCGGTCACCCCGACATGGGTCATGATCAGGTCGTCATCGGTACGGAGCGGAACCGCGATGATCGCCGCCCCCGGCTGACGGCGGAAGTCGAGGACCTGAGCCGAGACGATGAGGGAGCCGCGCACCACGTCGACGAGGAACGCCACGACGAACACGATCCCGTACCAGAGGTTCACCCGGCCCGACAGCTCCACCGGGGGGAGGCGGAAGACGCGGGTCACCGCGATGGCGGCGATGAGCCCCGTGAGGAACGCGAGCACGGTGAACTGACCCCACAGCAGCATCCACAGGGCGATCAGCCAGACGAAGAACGGCAGCTGCCGCCACGCGGCGTGCAGCAGATCCGTGGCCTTCCGCTTCATCCCTGCACCTCCTGCTCGACCTGAACCACCGAGATCGGCTCCAGCAGCGTCTCTCCGATCCGCGCGCACACGTCGTACAGCGGACCGGCGAACACGGTGAGCGCGACCGTCACGGCGACCATGCCCGCCGTCGCGGCGGTCATGATGCGCGGCGTGACGCGGCGCTCGGTCTGGACGCCCGCCGCGGGAGCCGAGCCCAGGTACTCGATGCGCGCCTCGGTCTCGGGGGAGTCCTCCTCCTCGCGCCAGAACGCGAGGTTCCACGCGCGCATCAGTGCGTACAGGGTGAGCAGAGACGTCACGATTCCGCCGACGATGAGCACGATCATGAGCGGCGTGCCGACCTCCGCCGCGGCGTCGAACAGGCCGTACTTGCCGATGAAGCCGGAGAAGGGCGGCAGGCCACCCAGGTTGATGGCGGGGATGAAGTACAGCACCGCGATCACCGGCGTGGCGCGCATCAGGCCCCGCACGCGCAGGATGGAGGTACTGCCGGCACGGCGCTCGATCAGCCCGATCGCCAGGAACAGGGTCGTCTGCACCACGATGTGGTGGACGGTGTAATAGATGGTCGCGCCGATGGCGAGGGGGGTGGCGATCGCGAGCCCGAACACCATGTAACCGATGTGGCTGACGAGGGTGAACGACAGGATGCGCTTGAGCTCGGCTTGCGCGAGGGCGCCGAGCACCCCGACGATCATGGTCGCCAGCGCCACGATGAGAAGCAGCGTGTTCACGTCGCTGTCGCGGAAGATCTGCGTCTCGGTGCGGATGAGCGCGTACACGCCCACCTTCGTCAGGAGGCCGGCGAACACCGCCGTGACCGGCGCCGGCGCCGTGGGGTAGGAGTCGGGGAGCCAGAACGACAGCGGGAACACGGCCGCCTTGATTCCGAAGGCCAGCAGCAGCATGAGGTGCAGCACGAGCTGCGTCTCCTGCGGCAGGTCGCTCATCCGCTCCGACAGCTGCGCCATGTTCACGGTGCCGAGCGCCCCGTAGATCACGGCGATCGAGGCGAGGAACAGGATGGATGACACCAGCGACACGACGATGTAGACCACGCCCGTGCGGATACGGGATTCGGTGCTGCCGAGGGTGATCAGCACGTACGAGGCCACCAGCAGGATCTCGAACCCGACGTAGAGATTGAACAGGTCGCCGGCGATGAACGCGGTGAAGATGCCTGAGGACAGGATCAGGTACGACGGGTGGAAGATCGACACGGGCGTGTCGTCGTCGCCGTCCTCGGCGCCCTGGCCCACCGAGAAGAGCAGAACCGCCAGCAGGACGAGGCTCGAGACGACCACGAGGAGCGCGGCGAGGCGGTCGACGTACAGCACGATGCCGAAGGGGATCGGCCACCCGCCGACCGAGACCACGAGCGGCTGGTCGGAGGAATGCACCACCACCAGCAGCACCATCGCGATGAGCAGGGTCGCCGTGAGCGTGGTCACCGAGACGGCCACCTGGGTCTTGCGGTGGCGCCCCGCGATCAGGGCCATTCCGGCGCCCAGGAGCGGGAGCGTCACCAGCAGAGGAACGAGAGCGCTCATCGATCGTCCTCGCCCTCGTCGTGTCGTCTGCGGCGATAGGGGCGGTCGGCCGGCGCGTCGTCGCGAATGGCGGCGACGTCGTCGCTGTGCAGGAGGCGGATGGGGGCGCTGGCCATCCCCACGAAGTCGGTCGTGGCGTCGTCGTCCTCGTCCTCGACCTCGACGTCCATGGCGTCTTCCTCGCTGGGGCGCACGCGGATCGCGACATCCTCTTCGTCGTCCTGCACGGTGTCTGCCTGGCCGAGCTGCCACGAGCGGTAGATGAGGGCGAGCAGGAACGCCGAGACGGCGAAGGTGATGACGATGGCGGTCAGCGTCAGCGCCTGCGGCAGGGGATCGGAGACCGCGTTCGGATCGTCCGACACCCCCGAGAAGGCCGCGAGTCCCGGGTCGCCCATCACGATCAGCAGCAGGAGGTTCGCGGCGTTGCCCAGCAGGAGGAACCCGATGAGCACCCGCGTGAGACTGCGCTCGAGCATCGCGTAGACGCCGCACGCGAAGAGCACGGCCATGATGATGATGAGGACGAGGGACGTGGTCATCCGGCCAGCACCCCCCGGGCGCGCATCTCCTGGGTCTGGCGGTCGACCTCGGCGCCGAGGCTCCGCAGGACGTCGAGCACGAGCCCGATGACGACGAGGTACACCCCGACGTCGAAGATGGTCGACGTGACGAACTCGATGTGACCGATCACCGGCACATCCGCCTCGATGACGGCGCTCGTCAACGGCGCCTGGCCGAAGAACAGGGGGATGACGGCGCACGCCACGGCAAGGCTCATCCCGGCGCCCAGGATGCGCCCGGCGTCGGCGGGGGCGGCCACGCCGAGCTCGTACCGGCCACCGGCCACGTACCGCATGACCAGCGCCATGCCCGCCACCAGGCCCCCGGCGAATCCGCCGCCGGGGAGGTTGTGACCGGCGAACAGCAGGTACAGCGACACGATGATGATCGAGTGGAAGAGCACCCGGATGATCACCTCGAGCACGAGCGAACGGTTCTCCGGCCGCACCTTCTGCCCACCCACCAGCCACGCCTGCGGGCGGTGGCTGGTGTCGGGCGTCCACGGACGAGGGCCCTCCTCGGTCTCCACGAGCGGCGCGCGTCCGCGCGCGCGCATGCTCGGCAACGGTGAGGTGAATTCCGAGAGGGTGTCGGCACGGTGGGTGACGAACACGAGAGAGGCCACGCCCGTGGCGGCGAGGATGAGGACGGAGAGCTCCCCCATCGTGTCCCAGCCGCGGATGTCGACGAGCGCGACGTTGACGACGTTCTGCCCATGACCGATCTCGTAGGCCAGGATCGGCCAGAGGTCGGAGATCGGCCGCTCGGTGCGGGCGGCGGTCGCCACGATGGCGACGAGCGCCATGGTCGCCCCCACGGCGATGGCGAGGACGGCCCGCGCCACCGGCCACACCGAGGCGTTGTGCTCCCCCATCCGCGCCGGGATGCGGCGGAGCACCAGGGCGAATGCGACGAGGGTGACCGTCTCCACGAGCACCTGCGTCAGGGCGAGGTCGGGGGCGCCGCTCGTGGCGAAGAGCACGACCATTCCGAGGCCCGTGACCGAGACCAGGACCACGCCGGTGTAACGCTTGCGGGCGTTCACGGCGAGGAGGCCGGCAGCGATCATCACCGGTGCCACCGCCAGCTGCACCGGCGTCTGCCAGGCGTCCAGGTCGGCGCGCCACGTCGGGGACGACAGCAGGGCGGTCGCCTCCGCGGCGACGAAGACGATGAAGATGGTTCCGACGTAGACGGGAAGCGACCCGCGTTGGGTGAGTGACGTGGTGAACACGGCCAGGCGAGCGATCGCCCGCAGGGTGACGTTGTAGACGTCGGTGGCGGTGAACGGCATCAGGCGCATCGTCGCGAAGCGGCGCGGGCGCGCGGTCACGGCGAACACGACGACACCCAGCGCGATCGTTCCGAGCGAGATCCACAGCGCCGGCTCGAAGCCGTGCCACAGGGCAAGGTGCGGCGCGCCCTCCGGGGCGGGGAGACCGGGGCTCGCCGCCGGCGCGGCCTGGGCGTAGGGCTGCAGCACCGCGTCCACCCACGGCGTCGCGATGCCGGCGACCACGGTGAGCCCGGAGAGGACGACCGGAGCCGCGAGGAAGCCGAGCGGCGGGTCGGGCCATTCCGTTCTCTCCCGGCGCGCGCCGTCGGCATCGCGCTTGGTGGCGAAGGCGCCCCACAGAAAGCGCAGGCCGTACGCGGCGGTGAGGATGGAGCCGAGCGAGACGCCCAGGAGGGCCACGAGGCCCCACGCGTCGCCGTGCGTCGCCTCCTCCAGAAGCGCGGTGAGCGCCCCCTCCTTCGCCACGAAGCCGATCGTGGGGATGATGCCGGCCATACAGGCCACCGCGATCGTCGAGAACACCGCGAGCACGGGCGCCTGGCGCCCTACTCCGCTGAGCTCGCCGATGTCGCGCGTGGAGAGCTGACGGTCGATGACGCCGACGACCAGGAACAGCGACGACTTGAACAGGGCGTGGGCGATGAGCAGCGCCAGGCCGGCCAGCGCGGCCTCCTGCGTGCCGTAGCCCAGCACGACGGTCAGGAATCCCAGCTGGCTGACAGTGCCGAAGGCCAGGACGCGCTTCAGGTCGCTCTCCCGCAGCGCCTGGAGGCCGCCGAGGAGCATCGTGAACACACCGAGGGAGATGACGATCGGCCGCCACGGTGCGGCGAACGCGAACACCGGCGCCAGGCGGGCGATCAGGTAGACCCCCGCCTTCACCATGGCGGCGGCGTGCAGGTACGCGCTGACCGGCGTGGGCGCCGCCATGGCTCCCGGCAGCCAGAAGTGGAACGGGAAGATCGCCGACTTGCTCAACGCGCCGACCAGGAGCAGCACGAGGGATGCGTCGACCACGGCGCCCGTGGGGGCGATCTCCAGGATCTCGGAAAGGCTCGTGGTGCCGGTCTCGACGACGAGGAGCACCACCCCGATCAGCATCACGAGGCCGCCGATGGTGGTGACCAACAGCGCCTGCAGGGCGGCACGGCGGCTCGCACCGCGGGTGTGGTAGTACCCGATCAGCAGGTACGAGAGGATGCTCGTGACCTCCCAGAACATCACCAGCAGGACGATGTCGTCGGTCAGGACGAGGCCGTACATCGCCCCGGCGAAGGCCAGGAGCACCGCGGAGAACTGCCCGACGCCCGCGGTCTTGCCGCGGAAGTACCAGCGGCAGTACAGCATCACGAGGGCGCCGACCCCCGTCACGATCAGAGTGAGCACCCAGCTGAGGGTGTCCATCCGCATCGAGATCTCGATCCCGAGCGCGGGGATCCAGTCGTATGTCTCGAAAGGAATGTCCCCGTCGAGAATCGCGGGTGTGGCGAGGGCCGCGTGCACGAAAGCCGCGATCGGAAGGAGCGCCGCGAAATAGAAGGCGCGCTCCCCGATGCGCGACACCAGCCACGGCAGAAGAAGGGGGATGAGGCAGAACGCACCGAGGAGCAGCAGCATCGCGCCCTCCTCGGGGTCGACGGGCGGGAGCGCCCGGGGCTCTCGGGGTGTCTCCTCCATCCTACGCGGCGGCTCGGCCGCCGCGTCGCCTGCCGAATCAGCGCGGGGAGACGGGACCCGTGGTGTTCCCCTCACGGAAGGCGCACGTGAAGAGCAACGATGCCGCCGGCGCCCCGTCCAGCATGGCCGCGACCGCATCGCCGGCGGCCCGGCCCTTCTCCGCCGCGGGCTGCACGGCGGTCGTCAGCTCGTACGGCGCGAGGCCATCGACCACCACTCCGTCGAAGCCCGTCACCGACACGTCGTCCGGCACCCGCAGGCCCGCCTCCTCCGCGGCCCGCACGATGCCCGCGGCCAGGAGGTCGCTCTGCGCGAGGACGGCGGTGGGCCGGGACGCACGCTCGGCGAAGATCACGCGACCGGCCGCCAAGCCCTCGTCGATCAGACTGGCACCGGCGGCATAGGCCGGCGCATCCGGGTACACGTCGCGAGCTCCGGCGAGGCGATCGGCGGCGACCTCGACGCGGATGTCGGCCTCGGCGGCGGCATCCAGCCACCCGGCG
Source organism: Microbacterium sp. Z6_144 (assembly GCF_057197625.1). Taxonomy (NCBI): domain Bacteria; kingdom Bacillati; phylum Actinomycetota; class Actinomycetes; order Micrococcales; family Microbacteriaceae; genus Microbacterium; species Microbacterium sp. Z6_144. The sequence continues at coordinate 86,036 of NZ_JBXVPT010000003.1, read as the reverse complement.
CGGCGGGCGGCCGTGGTGGGCAGGGTGACGATGGTGACGTCGCGGTGGCCGAGCCCCGCGAGGTGGCTGGCGAGTTGGCGCTGCGCCTCCCGGTTGTCCAGGCGGATCTGGGGCACGCCGGCTCCGCCGTCGCCCTCGATCACCACCACGGGCACGTTGCGGGCGCGCAGCACGTGCAGCGACTCGCGCATCCGCGCATTGCAGCCGATGAGCACCGCGGCATCCAGCGGCGTGGTGAGCAGGGACGGCTCCGCCCCCGCGTCACCGCGATCGCGCAGGAGCAGCACCCCGGCGCCCACGCGGGTGACCCCTTCGGTGAGTCCATCCATCTGCAACCGCATGACCGGATCGGAGAACACCGACCCCAGCCGCTCCTCGATGACCACGCCCACGATGCCCGAGCGCCCGCGCCGGAGCGACGCCGCCCGCGGGTCGGGACCGGTGTAGCCGAGCTGGGCGGCCGCGTCGAGGACTCTTTGCCGGGTGGCATCCGACACCGGCGTCCGACCGCTGAAGACGACCGACGCGGTCGACGGTGACACACCCGCCTCGCGGGCGACGTCGGAGATGGTTGCTCGGTGCGCGCTCATGTCGCCCTGATCGTACCCCGGGCAGGCATCGAATCGATTCGGCGTCGATTCTGTACTGTGGTGGGCATGGACGTCGACCTCTCCCGGAAGCAGCTCGCGCGCTGGCGTGCCGCGATCTTCGCCGTCTTCCTCGCGAGCGGTCTGAGCATCGCGACGTGGGCCTCGCGCGTGCCCGCCATCAAGTCGTCACTCGAGATCGACAACATCCAGATCGGCATGCTGCTCCTGGGCGCGGGGATCGCCTCGATCCTCGGACTGTCCCTCGCCCCCGTCGTGCTGGCGCGCGTGGGAGCGCGCAAAGGAATGCTCGGGGCGCTCCTGGTCGTCGCCGTCGGCGTGGCGCTGGTGGGCGCCGGCTCCGACGCCTTCCACTCGTACGCGCTCGTCCTGCTCGGTCTCGTGCTCTTCGGAAGCGGCAACGGCGCGGTCGACGTGATGATGAACGTCGAGGGCGCGGCCATCGAGAAGTACAGCGCACGGACACTCCTGCCGCTGTTCCACGCGTTCTTCAGCTTCGGCACCGTGATCGGCGCGGGGCTCGGGGTGCTCGCCGCCTGGGCGGATGTCGCCCTCTTCGTGCACGCGGGAGTGATCGCGGGAGTGATCGTGCTCCTGGCCATCGTGAGCGTCGCGAACGTCCCATCACGCGCGGGCGATGACGACGCCGAGGCCCCGCGGCCCGCGCGGCGCGAGCGGATGCACCATGCCCTGAGCGCGTGGCGGGAGCCGCGCACGTACTCTCTCGGCGTCATCATGCTCGGCATGGCCTTCGCCGAGGGCGGAGCGAACGACTGGCTGCCCCTCGCGGTCGTCGAGGATCACGGCGCCGACGACGCGTTCGGCGCCGCGGCGCTCGCCGTCTTCTCCGTGGCGATGACGGTCGGGCGCGTCCTCGGCGGCCCTCTCGTCGATCGCTTCGGACGGGTCGCCGTGCTGCGATCCCTCGCCTTCACCGCGGCCGCGGGCCTCCTGCTGTTCATCTTCGCCCCGAACCTCCCGCTCGTCTTCGTGGGGGCGGCCCTGTGGGGGACGGGCGCGTCCCTCGGCTTCCCGCTGGGCATGTCCGCAGCCGCCGACGACCCTGCGAAGGCGGCCGCGCGGGTGAGCGCCGCCGCGACCATCGGCTACGTCGCGTTCCTCTGCGGGCCCCCGATCCTCGGGTTCATCAGCGAGAACGTGGGGCTGCTCAACACGCTCCTCGTCATCGTCGGACTCATCGTCCTCTCGGGCCTGTTCTCCGGCGCGGCGCGCCCGATCGTCCCCGCGGGGAACCCCTCGGTGCGCGATGGCGCGTGAGGCCGCCGCGGGCCGGGTGGCGGCCGGCGCCGACTAGGCTCGTCGGGTGCGTCTCGTCATCGCCCGCTGCTCGGTGCACTACACCGGCCGCCTCAACGCGCACCTGCCCTTGGCCACGCGCCTCCTCGTCCACAAGGGCGACGGCAGCCTGCTCGTCCACTCCGACGGCGGCTCCTACAAGCCGCTCAACTGGATGAGCCCGCCGTGCACCCTCGTCACCGAGGCCCCGGATGAGGCAGACCTCGAGGACGGCGTCATCGAGCGCTGGCGCGTCACGCATGCCAAGTCGGGCGACGCGCTGGTCGTCCGCATCCATGAGATCGTCCACGACACCTCGCACGACCTGGGCGTCGATCCCGGATTGATCAAGGACGGCGTCGAAGCCGACCTGCAGCGCCTGCTGGCCGAACAGGTGGCGCTCGTGGGCGACGGCCTGACCCTCGTCCGGCGGGAGTACCCGACCGCGATCGGCCCCGTGGACCTGCTCCTGCGCAACCCCGAGGGCGGCACGATCGCGGTGGAGATCAAGCGCCGCGGCGACATCGACGGCGTCGAGCAGCTGACCCGCTACCTCGAGCTTTTGGGCCGCGACCCGCATCTGGCCCCCGTGACCGGAGTGTTCGCGGCGCAGGAGATCAAACCGCAGGCACGCGTGCTGGCCACGGACCGGGGCATCCGCTGCCTCACCCTGGACTATGACGAGATGAAGGGCACCGACTCCGGCGCCCCGCGCCTGTTCTGAACCCCGCTGCCGTACCCGGCCACCGCCGTACCCGACCACCGCGGGCCGACACCCCCTCCGGCCCCGATAGCGTTGTGGAATGCCGATGCGTTCACCCTGGTCATGCATTCTGTGGGATGTAGACGGCACCGTCGTCGACGCCTCGGAGGGAATTCTCCGTCGCCTGACCATCACCCTCGAGCATTTCGGGATGCAGCCACCCACGCGCGGCGAACTGTCGCGGTGGATCGGCCCGCCGATGTTCGAGTCCTTCCAGGTGAACCTCGGTATGAGCCCGGAGGAGGCGACCGAGGCCGTCGCCTTCTACCGCGGGCTCAACAAGGCCGAGGGCTATACCGCGAGCGCCACCCTCTTCCCCGGCATCGCGCAACTCATCGCCGACCTCGCGGCGGCCGGTGTGCCACAGGCCACGGCCAGCTCGAAGCCCGAGGTGCAGGTCGTCGCGCTCATGGACCACTTCGAGCTCTCGCCCTACTTCACCGCCATGGTGGGGGCAACGCCCGATGAGCGCACTCTCAGCGCGAAGTCCGACATCGTCGCCGAAGCGCTGCGCCGCCTGGCCGCAGCCGGCGCGGACGTGAGCCGCCCCGTGCTGATCGGGGATCGCCACCACGACGTGGAGGGCGGTGCGGCCAACGCCGTGCCCGTGATCTTCGTACGCTGGGGTTTCAGCTGGCCGCACGAGGCCGACGGGGCGCAGGCCGCGGTCGACGATGCCGGCGAACTCGCCCGCCTGCTCCTCCTGCCCGACTCCCCGGCGTAGCCCCGTTCAGCGGAGCTCGGGAGAGGGAGGGGCGTGGGCGACCACCCGGCGCGAGCGCACCGGCTCTTGCACGGGGTGCGACGGATGCCCGCCGCCCTCACCCTGATCGCTGCCGCAGCTCGCCGACACGGCCCTGAGTTCGTGCCCGGCGAACGCAGACGCGCGGCGCTGCCCGCGGGGGCAGGCGCCGCGTCGCCGCATCAGATCGGGCGGATGTTCTCCGCCTGGAGGCCCTTGGGGCCCTGTGCGATCTCGAACTCCACACGCTGGTTCTCCTCGAGCGAGCGGTAGCCCGACGCCTCGATGGCCGAATAGTGGGCGAAGACGTCAGCACCACCCTCATCGGGGGCGATGAAGCCGAAGCCCTTCTCGGAGTTGAACCACTTGACGGTGCCCTGACTCATTTGCGATGCCGTTCTTTCTTGCCGGCGCCGTGGTGCGCCATGAGAGCCACGGTAACGGTCGAGGCGCCCCGGCGCACGGGTTGGTGACACAAACGTTGCACGAGGGTCAGATCGTCACGGGGCGTTAACCATACGACGCCCGGGCCGAGCCATAGGCTCAAAGCCCGGGCGTCGACGGATCCCCCCGGATAGGCCACGCAAAGCGTGACTGCCAACACTCTACTGACAACTCCGGCCGCAGCGCGATAGCGAGTAGGAAACTCGTCGGAATGAGTCGTCCTCCCTAGGGTGACGGCGTGAGCCACATCGAACTGCGCGACCTGGACGACGACGATCTCGACGCCGTTTTCGAGGTGATGCGCGACGCTCCAGCCCCCGCAGGCGCCGCGTTCACGGCATCCGACCGCCACGATCGCGCCGCGTTCGACGCGTGGATCGACCGGGAGCGCCGCTCGCCGGATGTCTCGCTGTGGGTCGTGACCGAGAACGGCGGATTCGCCGGGACCGCGGCGGCGTACACCATCGACGGCAGCCGCGAAGTGACGTACTGGATCGCGCCGCACGCATCCGGGCGGGATGTGGGGACGGCGGCGCTCCAGTTGCTCGTGGCTCGCGAGGGCGAGCGTCCGCTGTACGCGCGAGTGGCGTCGGAGGACGCACCGTCGCTCGCGGTGCTCGAGCGCATCGGCTTCACCGAGGTATCGGGGTCGACGGCGTCCGCTCCCGACGCCGGTCGCGAGGTCGACGAGCGCCGCTACGCCCTGCCGCCGACGCTGGAGTGATCCGCCGGAGGCGAAATTACAAAGGCCCTTTGCCAGCCCCTCGTTGCTGTGCGAGGGGGACTACCCGAGGGCGACCATCTCCGAGGCGATCGACGACGTCGCCAAGCTGTCCGCCGGATGAGTGTCTAGCTGGCGGTCGCCGCACGCCCTTGGCGCGCACGCCGCGCCTGTCGTTGCTCGCGAATTCGCTCTCGGTCTACCGGCGCAGCCAGCGCCTCTACCTCGCGAGCCCAAGCGCCGAGCGGGAACGTAGTGAGCTGGACCACCGTCTGACGAATGAGCGCTTGACCGGTGCGACGGATGACGCTCAGCACGTTGCCAGCCGCATCCACCGTGAGTACGTCTCGCCCATCCCAAAAAAGCACGCTGTCCGAAATGGTCGCGCCCCACTCCCGCTCAAGCGTGGCCGCGACTTCCCGGACGACTCGCAGGGGGCAGCCGGCTTCCCGAAGCGCCTTGATCGCACGGACGGTAACGACGTCCCGGACGCTCCAGTACTGCACAGCGCGTTGCCCATCAGCCCCGAGGATTGAGGGAGCGCACAGCCCACCCTTCACCCAATTGGTGAGCGTCGACGGTGCGAGCCCGCACAACGCAAGCAGCTCGGGCGTTCCGACGCCCGGCACCGACGAATCTGCAAGCTCCACGGGCAACACCCTAGAAACTTCTAATCGCTAATACTAGGTTTAGCGGTTTTTGCGCGGCAGAATAGAACCGTGATCAGGCGGAAGCGACGTCACGAAGCTTGCACTAGCAGGACGTCGTTGGCCGCGATTACACTCAATGGATCGGCACCCGGCGAGAAGCGGCAGATCGTATCGCTGGGGTGCCAAAGGGACCGGGCGACACGCAGGCACGCAAAGGCTTTCTGATATGCGGCGTGTTACCGAAGGCAACTGATGGGGACAAAGTGACCACTGTTATCGAAGCCATCCCAGCCGAAAGAGTACTGCGCGACCTCGGCGCTGACTCCAAGGACGTGTCAACGAACGACTATCTCGAGGTACTGATGGAGGATTGCGGCCTCACGTTCGAGGCTGCACGCAACGAGTTATACCGGCTCCTCGAGTCCGGCAGCGTCGTGTTGACAGCCAAGTACAAACTTCGCATCCGGTGACTGCGAGCCGCGGCGCTGACGACCTTCGTCCATCCGGCAAGCACGACGACGACCCCTCCCATCGCTCGGGTTCGCATCGAGATCGAGACCGTGTCCTGTACAGCGAGGCTTTCCGCCGGCTTGGCGGCGTCACGCAGGTAGCGGTCGGGCGCCCGGATCTCGTTCTTCATAACCGGCTGACACACAGCCTAAAAGTGGAACAGGTCGGCCTGTCCATCCACAGCAAGCTCTCCGCTGCGTCCGATCTGACCGGGGTCGCCGATGCTCACGCAATCGCCGCCGCGTGCCTAGCTCACGACATCGGCCACCCGCCGTTCGGCCACGCCGGCGAGCAGGAGCTTGATGACATCTTAACTTGCGATGAGCACCGCTTGTCGCCCCGGCCGTATGCGGCGCGTAAGGACAGCCCATGTGAGACCGGCTGCCTCCTCGAAGACGGATTCGAGGGAAATGCGCAGACGTTCCGCGTTCTGACCGTTCTGGCGACCCACCGCGACCTCGAGTCGCTCCAGGGGCTCGACTTGACTTATCGCACGCTCCGGGCAGCGACGAAGTACCCGTGGCTTCGCGGCGAGAATCCCAGCAAGAAGGCAAAGTGGGGCGCGTACGACTGCGATGCTGCCAACCTGTGGTCGGTCACTGGCCAGGATGATGCCGTGCCGCTCGCGACACAAGACATAGCCCAGAGCCTCGATGCTCAGATCATGGACTGGGCAGATGACATCTCCTACGCCGTGCACGACATCGAGGACTTCTTCAGGAGCAAGCACATCCCGCTGGCCGACTACAAGCGGAACTCGGACCGGCTTGCGGAATTCCTGGCGTACGCCCAGAAGGCCGTGGGAAACCTGTCCGAGGAGGAGCTTGACGCATTGCATGAATTGCTCGCCTACTTGCCGCGAAGCACGTACCAGGGCGCCGCCGAGGATCATGCCAACCTGGATCGTGCGCGAAGCACGATGCTCACCCAGTTCATCAATGCCGCCACGCTTGTGAACGGTCGACTCAAGGTCGACCCGATACCCAAGCGCCTCAACTCGATCGTGAAGCAGCTCATCTGGTATCACGTTATCGATGCCCCGGAACTCGCGAATATCCAGACTGGTCAGCGTCAGGTGCTCCGTGAGATCTTCGAAACGCTCGAGCCTCAGGCGATGGGCGCCTACCACGTCGCTGCAGGCGATGATCCCGACGAGCAACTTCTTCGGCGCCTGCCCCAGGGTCTTCGCCGCGCAATCGACATCGGAATGCGTACCTCCCCGGCGTACACCCGGCGTCAGCGAGTGCACCGCGGTCTGATCGACTACATAGCGTCGTTGAGCGACGAGGACGCCTACCGCCACCACGCGATCCTCAAAGGACGTCGTACCGCCGGCGCACTCTAGGTCAGGAGATCCGAGGAACCGCTTCACAGTCGGAAGACGACGTTCTCTCGTTTGGCCACTGGGGCGAGGGCGAGGGCGCGGATCCCCGGAATGACCCCGTCACGCCGACGATACAAGAGAGGCCGTCGATCGGCTAGCGCAGTTACGCGGGAGCGACTGATGGGCGGCCGGAGTTCAGTTCACGGCACACCGCCCGGCACAGAAGAACCCCCGCCCGGAAAATCCCTCGGTCGGTAGATCGCTGCGCCGCACGGCCCCGCGACGCCCGTCACCTCGGGCCTTTCCGCTTAAGCCCCGAGGTCGACGCAGACGCCGCCTGCTGAGGAGCGGTCCCGTGCTGCCGAATGACGAAAGGGCCCCTTTCGGGACCCTTCGCCGTACTGTGCGCGAGGGGGGACTTGAACCCCCACGCCCTTGCGGGCACTGGCACCTGAAGCCAGCGCGTCTACCTATTCCGCCACTCGCGCGAGACGCAGCATCCTGCGTACTCAACCTGCCGAGGATATCACGGCTCCGCGCGCCACTCGCAAAGCCGCTACCGGGGTCACCCTGCGCAGAATTCAGGAGATTCCGGCATCCAAGCCACCCCTAGGGCGCCCCGACCGGCGTGTCTCCTGAGTTCTGAACGGCGGATGCCCGGCGCCGTGCACCAGCCGACACCCCACCCCCGGATGGCCGCCACCCCGCGCGGTGCGCAAAACTCAGGGAGATTCCGGTATCCAAGCCCCCCCAAAGGGCGCCTCGACCGGCGTGTCTCCTGAATTTTGAACGGCGGATGCCCCGCCCGGGGTCGGCGGCTCCCCGCGCGGCGGCGCCCCCGGCCGGGCGCGGCGGCTCCCCGGCGCGGCGGCTCCCCCGGCGCGGCGGCTCCCCGGGGCGTCGGCGGCTCCCCGGGGCGGAACGGCGGATGCCCCGCCCGAGGCCCGAATCGGCAGCCCAGGGCGGCGTCCATGGGTCCCCCAGGCGTGCTGACTACGATGTACCCACTGGTCTGCCTGCCTGAAGGAGTCTCGTGGGACTACTCGACAGTTTCGAGAAGGGTCTCGAGCGCGCTGTCAACAGCGCGTTCGCGAAGACCTTCCGCAGCGGCATACAGCCCGTGGAGATCGCCTCCGCCCTGCGGAGCGAGCTCGACAAGAAGTCCGCGGTGGTCAGCCGCGACCGCATCCTCGCCCCGAACACGTTCGTGGTGCACCTGGCTTCGGCCGACGATGAGCGGATGCAGTCGCTGGGCACGGCACTCGGCGACGAGCTCGACACCCTGGTGCAGACGCACGCCCGCACGCAGGGCTACTCCTTCGCCGGCCCGGTCACGATCACGCTGAAGCGGGATGAGTCGGTGGCCACCGGCACGCTGCGGGTGGAGTCCTCCACCACCGCCGGCACGGTGTCCTGGCGCGGCGTCGTCGACATCGACGGCCAGCGCCATCAGCTCACGAAGGCGCGCACCGTGATCGGTCGCGGCAGCGACGCCGACATCACGCTGCCCGACTCGGGCACGAGCCGCCGCCATGTGGAGATCCTGTGGGACGGCGAGCGCGCGATGGTGCGCGACCTGGGCTCCACCAACGGCACGCAGCTGGACGGCCGGAAGGTGACCGAAGCCCCGCTCCCGCCGGACTCCGCCGTCCGGATCGGGCGCACCGACATCGTCTTCCGCGTCGTGCCCCAGGCCGTCTCCGCACCGCCTCGCCGCCCGGCCTCCGACGCGACGCGCGCGTTCGGCGTGAACGAGGGAGGGCCCAGGGCGTGAGCGAACTCACCCTCCTGCTGCTGCGCATCGGATTCCTGCTGCTGCTGTGGTTCTTCGTCTTCGCGGTGGTGTACTCGCTGCGCGCCGACCTGTTCGGCGTGAAGGTGCGGAAGCTCCCCGAGCCCGCCGCAGCCGGCGGCCCGGTCCCCTCCAGCGGTCCCGGCGATGCCACCGAAGCCGTCAGCCGTCCCGCCCCGGCGAGGACCAGGGATGCGGCACCCGGAGGCAACGCGACCACGAGCACGGTCTCGCGCATCGTCATCACGAGTGGTCCGAAGGCGGGGGTCGAGTTGCCCCTGGGGACCGAGCCGCTGACGATCGGCCGCTCCAGCGAGTCGGCGCTGGTCATCCGCGATGACTACACCTCCAGTCATCACGCGCGACTGGTGCTGTGGGGCGACAAGTGGATGATCCAGGATCTGGATTCCACCAACGGCACGTTCCACGACGGCACCCGCGTGGCAACCCCGGTCCCGGTGAAGATCGGCGCCCCCATCAAGGTGGGCGCGACGACCTTCGAGCTGCGGAAGTAGCTCCCGGGATCCCCATGGTCTTTCAGGGCTCGAGCGCCGCCATCTCGCACACCGGCAAGGTGCGCTCCAACAACCAGGATTCCGGCTACGCCGGGTCGAACCTCTTCGTCGTCGCCGACGGAATGGGCGGCCACGCCGGCGGAGACGTCGCGTCGAGCCTCGCAATCTCACGCCTGGCGATCCTGGATCAGCCGTTCACCTCGACCTCCGAAGCCGAACGGGCGCTGCGCGACTCGATCGCCGACACCGCCACGGAACTCATCGAGACGGTCGGGCGTCGCCCCGAGCTGGCCGGCATGGGCACCACGGTGAGCGCACTGGTCATGGTCGACGACTACGCCGTCATCGGCCACATCGGCGATTCACGCATCTACCTGTTCCGCGACGGCGCGCTCACCCAGATCACCACCGACCACACCTTCGTGCAGCGGCTGGTCGACTCCGGCCGGATCACCCCGGAAGAGGCGCGGTACCACCCTCGGCGCTCGGTGCTCATGCGGGTCCTCGGCGACATGGACCCCGACCCCGAGGTCGACACGTTCATCATGCCGACCCAGCCCGGTGACCGCTGGCTGCTGTGCTCCGACGGGCTGTCGGGGGTGCTGGATGACGCGCACACGGCCAAAGCACTCGGCCAGGGCCTGGCCCCGGGCCGCACGGCCGACACCCTGCTCAAGCAGGCGCTGGACGGCGGGGCACCCGACAACGTCACGATCGTGATCGTCGACGTCGGCGGGCAGCATCCGCTCTTCCTCGGAACTCCGACCATCGTCGGATCGGCGTCGAATCCGATCGGCGTGGAGGTGCCGGCAGCCCGCCCCGGACGCAGCGGCTGGCTGCACCCGAACCGGCAGGCAGCGAACGAGCCGACCCACTTCGAACCGGATGCGGAGTTCCTCGAGGAGCTCATCGAAGAAGATCGGCGCCGCTCACGCCGACGTCGCGCCGGGTGGATCATCGGGCTGCTCCTCGTGCTCGCCGCCCTCGCCGCCGCCCTGGCGATCGGGTACAACTGGACGCAGACCCGCTATTTCATCGGCGCCGACGACGACACGGTCGTCGTCTTCCGTGGCATTCAGCAGTCGCTAGGGCCGATCTCACTGTCGACGCCACACGAAGACACGGGCATCGCGCTGGCCGACCTCCCCGACTTCGAGCGGGCAACCGTGGAGAACACCATCAACGCCCGGTCGCTCTCCGACGCCGAACTCATCGTCGAGCGTCTGCGCGTCACGGCGGAGAGGGACCGATGACCACCCCGCCGATCGCCCGCACCGCCCCGCCGGCCGACGGCGTGAGCGCCGACACCGCGGTGCTGCGAGCCCTCCGCCGCATCCGCGTCCCGCAGACCCAGCGCAACCGCGAGCTGGCGCTGCTGCTGTTCGCGCTCGTCCTCAACGCCGGCGCGGTGACTCTCGTCGATCTCGGCACGGGCCGGACCCCCGGCACGGATGTGTTCGTCTACGGCGGCATCCCCGTCGTCCTGGCGCTCGCGCTGCACATCGTGCTGCGACTGCGGGCGCGGGACGCCGACCCGTTCGTCCTGCCCATCGCCACGCTCCTCACCGGGCTCGGCATGGCGGAGATCTACCGCATCGACATCGCGCGCGACCACATGGGGTGGGATGCGTCGTCCACGCGCCAGCTCGTATGGTCGGGCATCGCGATCGGCGGCGCCATCCTCGTGGTGATCTTCCTGCGCAACTACCGGGTGCTGTTCCGCTACACCTACCTCTTCGGGCTGGGGGGCGTGCTGCTGCTGCTCCTCCCGTTCGTCCCGGGCCTGGGCACCGACCAGAACGCCGACGTGTGGGTGTCGGTCGGCGGGCTCTTCCAGTTCCAGCCGGGCGAGCTGGCGAAGATCGCCCTGGCGATCTTCTTCGCCGGCTACCTGGTGCGTACCCGGGAGAGCCTCGCGTCGGTGGGCACCCGATTCCTGTGGATGACGTGGCCGCGAGCGCGCGAGCTCGGCCCCCTGCTGGTGATCTGGCTCATCTCCCTCGGGATCATCGTGCTCCAGCGCGACCTCGGCACGGGGCTCCTCATGTTCGGCATGTTCGTGGCGATGCTCTACGTGGCCACCGGCAAGACCAGCTGGGTGCTCATCGGCGTGGTCCTCGCCGCCGCCGGCGCCTTCCTGGCATCGCGCGTGCTCCCCTACGTCGGCGCCCGCTTCGCCAACTGGCTGGATGCGTTCAACCCCGACCTGATCAACGGCAGCAGCTACCAGCTCGTGCAGGGGATCTTCGGCCTCGCTCAGGGCGGCCTCATCGGTACGGGGCTCGGCCAGGGCCGGCCCTATCTCACACCGCTGTCGCAGAGCGACTACATCCTCCCGAGCCTCGGCGAGGAGCTCGGACTCGCGGGGGTCTTCGCGATCCTGTGCCTCTATATGGTGTTCGCCAGCCGCGGCGTGCGGATCGGCCTGGCCGGTCAGGACGACTTCGGCAAGCTCCTGGCCACGGGCCTGTCGTTCACGATCGCACTTCAGGTGTTCATCATGGTCGGCGGCGTCACGCGCCTCATCCCGCTGACGGGTCTGACGACCCCGTTCCTCACCGCGGGCGGATCGTCGCTGATCTCCAACTGGCTCATCGTCGCCCTCCTGCTGCGCATCTCCGATGCCGTGCGCAGCCGACCCCGGGTGGTGATCGGTTGACATGACGAAAGAACTCAGACGACTCAGCATCCTGATGCTGGCGATGTTCCTGGCCCTGTTCGCATCGACCAGCGTCATCCAGGTGGTGCAGGCCGAGGACCTCGCCCGGAACTCCGCCAACACGCGCGCGCTGTACGACTCGTATGAGGTGCAGCGCGGATCGATCCTCGCCGGGGGCACCGCCATCGCCTCGTCCACGCCCTCCGACGACGTCTACAGCTGGCAGCGCGTGTACGTGGATGCCGACATGTGGGCCCCGGTCACCGGCTACATCAACCCCGTCCTCGGCTCAGCCACGGGGCTCGAGCAGTCGATGAACCAGGTACTCAGCGGCACGGCGGGTTCGCAGTTCCTCTCCCGCCTGGACCGCATCGTCACCGGTCAGCCGCCGCGCGGCTCCAACGTCGAGACCTCCCTCGACCCGGCCGTGCAGCGCGCCGCGTACGACGCGCTGTCGGGTCTGGAGGGGGCCGTTCTCGCGATCGAACCCGACACCGGACGGGTCCTCGCCATGGCCAGCACCCCGAGCTTCGACACGAACGCCCTCGCCTCCCACGACACGGAGGCGGTCGAGGCGACCTACGACGCACTCGTGGCCGACGAGGCCGACCCGCTGGCCAACCGGGCCATCGGCGGTGCCCTGAATCCGCCGGGCTCCACGTTCAAGCTGGTCGTGGTCTCGGCGGCGCTCGCCTCCGGACAGTACACGCCGGAATCGACGCTCCCCAACCCGGCGATCTACCAGCTGCCGCAGTCCTCGCGCACGGTTCGCAACGCCAGCGGCGGAACCTGCGGCCCCGGCGAGGAGGTCACCATCGCGGAGGCGCTGCGGCTCAGCTGCAACATCCCGATGGCGGAGCTCGCCGTCCGCCTCGGCGATGACGCCATCCGCGACGAGGCGGAGAGGTACGGCTTCAACCGCTCCTTCGAGCTTCCCCTGACATCGACGGCCTCGACGTATCCGAGCGGACTGGATGACGCGCAGACGGCGCTGACCGGATTCGGCCAGGGACAGGTGACCGCGACGCCGCTGCAGATGGCGATGGTCTCGGCAGGGATCGCCAACGGCGGAACGGTCATGAACCCACGGATGGTCGACGCGGTCATCGGCCCCGATCTGACGGTCCAGGAGACCGTCGAGAGCACCGAGTTCGGGAGGGCCCTCGAGGAGGACCTCGCGGGTCAGCTGGCGCGGATGATGGTCGCCAATGTCAGTGACGGTGCCGCCTCCGGTGCAAGAATAGACGGGGTCGAGGTGGCCGGTAAGACGGGCACCGCGGAGAACGGCGACCGCCCGTACACGCTGTGGTTCACCGGCTTCGCCCCGGCAGTTGATCCGCAGGTCGCCGTCGCGGTGGTCATCGAAGCGGGCGGCGGACAAGGACAGTCGGGAAGCGGGAACACCATCGCCGCTCCTATCGCGAAGAAGGTCATGGAGGCGGTGCTGGGAAGATGAGACCGACACAGGGTGTGACCTTCGGTGGACGCTACGAGCTGGAGTCGCGGGTCGCGATCGGCGGCATGGGCGAGGTGTGGGAAGCCACCGACCACGTCATCGGCCGTACGGTGGCGATCAAGATCCTCAAAGACGAGTACATGGGCGACCCGGGCTTCCTGGAGCGCTTCCGCGCCGAGGCCCGCCACGCCGCGCTCGTCAACCACGAGGGCATCGCGAGTGTGTTCGACTACGGCGAGGAGGCCGGCAGCGCCTTCCTCGTCATGGAGCTCGTCCCGGGTGAAGCGTTGTCGACGATCCTCGAGCGCGACGGGTCGCTCTCCACCGACCAGACGCTGGACATCGTCGCTCAAACGGCAGCCGCCCTCCAGGCCGCTCACGCGGCAGGTCTCGTGCACCGCGACATCAAGCCCGGGAACCTGCTGATCACGCCCGACGGACGCGTGAAGATCACCGACTTCGGCATCGCCCGCATCGCCGACCAGGTGCCCCTGACGGCCACCGGCCAGGTCATGGGCACCGTGCAGTACCTCTCTCCCGAGCAGGCGTCGGGTCACCCGGCATCACCCGCCACCGACATCTACTCCCTCGGCATCGTGGCATACGAATCCCTCGCCGGCCGGCGGCCCTTCACGGGGGAGTCGCAGGTGGCGATCGCGATGGCGCAGATCAACGAGCAGCCGCCTCCGCTGCCGTCGACCGTGCCCGAGCCCGTCCAGCGGCTCGTGATGGCGATGATCACGAAGAAGCCCGAGGAGCGCCCGGCCTCGGCCGCCGCGGTCTCCCGGGCGGCAGCGGCGCTTCGCCGTGGCGATCTGACGGCCGCCATCGCGGCGGTGCCCGCCATCGGGGGCGCGTCCGCCGCCGATGAGGTCACGCAGCTCCTCACCGCGGGCGCCGACACGGCGGCCGCCACGCGACTGCTGCCCTCCCCCACGGTGATGACGACGGCGGAACACACCGAGGAGGATGCGGCGACGCAGAAGCGCAAGCGCAGCCGCTGGACCTGGCCGCTGGTCGCCCTCGTCGGGCTGCTCCTTCTCGTCCTGGCCGGCACGCTGATCGCTTTCTTCGTCAACCAGGAGCCGGCGGCTCCCGCGCCGTCGACCAGCGCGCCGAGCACACCGCGACCGTCGCAGAGCTCTGCAGCGCCATCGCCGACCTCCAACCGCATCGATGTCGACGCACTCGGGCTGTTGGGACAGGACTGCGACACGGCAATCTCCATCGCTGAGGAGGCGGGCGTCGAATCCGTCTCCTGCACCATCGCGGATCCCGCCCCCACGGCGGAGCAGGTGGGCCTCGTCTACCGAATCGACCCGCGCGGCTCCATCGAGCCCTCGCAGCAACTCACGCTCACTGTGTACGGGGATCAGATCGCCCTCCCCCAGCCCTCCGCGCCCAGCCTTCCCGAAACGGTGGATCCCGGCGCCAGCGCGCAGGTCACCTGGGGCGGCTACAACTGCCCCGCCGGCACCGGCTCGGTCAGCTCATACAACCTGACCGCCACGAACGGCACGTTCTCGACCAACGGCCAATCGTCGGCCGCCTTCACGCCGAACGCCCGCAACGCAGATATCACTGTGAGCAGCGCCGCCGGCGAAACCCTCATCGTCACATATACCGTGACGTGCTCGGGCGGTGACGGTCAGCAGCGCGATTCCGGCCCATCACCCGAGGCGAACGCGCCCATTGCGGAGGAACCGGCCCCCACTCCCACTCAGTCCCCAACGACGAACGGATAAGCTGAGCCCTTGTTCCACCACCGGGGGAGTGCACCGTGACGACCGAGCCGCGCGTGCTGTCCGGCCGCTACCGCGTCGATGAGCTCATCGGCCGTGGCGGCATGGCCAGCGTCTTCCGCGGTTACGACGTCACGCTCGGCCGCGAGGTCGCGATCAAGATCTTGCGGCGCGATCTGGCCGAGGACGCGACCTTCCGCACCCGATTCCGCCTCGAGGCGCAAGCAGCCTCGCGCATGGCGCACCCGGCCATCGTCCGGGTGTTCGACGCCGGCGAGGACTCCGAGATCGGCTCCGACGGTGAACCCCACCCGGTGCCCTACATCGTGATGGAACTGGTCCACGGCAAGCTGCTGAAGGACATCATCGACGAGGGCCCCGTGCCTGAGAACGATGCCCGCCGCTATGTCGACGGCATCCTCGAGGCTCTGGAGTTCTCCCACCGCGCCGGAGTCGTGCACCGCGACATCAAGCCCGGCAACGTCATGGTCACCGACGCCGGTCAGGTCAAGGTGATGGACTTCGGCATCGCCCGGGCCGTCTCGGACTCGTCCTCGACCGTGGCCGAGACCACGACGATCCTCGGCACCGCGGCGTACTTCTCACCCGAGCAGGCCAAGGGCGAGCCGGTGGATGCCCGCGCCGACCTCTACTCGGCCGGGGTCGTGCTCTACGAACTCCTCACCGGTCGGCAGCCGTTCCGGGGCGAGTCCCCGGTGGCGGTGGCCTACCAGCACGTCAGCGAAGCGCCGATCCCGCCGTCGGAGATCACCGACACCGTCTCGCGGGCCTTGGACGCCGTCGTGCTCCGCGCCCTGGCGAAGGATCCCTTCCAGCGCTTCCCGGATGCGGCGACGTT
This sequence comes from Microbacterium sp. Z6_144, assembly GCF_057197625.1. Lineage (NCBI taxonomy): Bacteria > Bacillati > Actinomycetota > Actinomycetes > Micrococcales > Microbacteriaceae > Microbacterium > Microbacterium sp. Z6_144. The sequence continues at coordinate 69,955 of NZ_JBXVPT010000003.1, read as the reverse complement.
CCGGGCAGCCCTCGAGGCCACCGTCGAGGGGAAACAGCCCAGTAAGCGTCAGCTCGGCGCGCTCACCAGTGAGCTGTACGGGCCGAATCCCCGCCAGGCGGCCGAAACCGCCCGGTCGTTGCGCCAATTGAGCACCGACACGACCATGCGCCGTACGCAGTCCGGACCACCGGTCGCGTGGATCTGGTCGGGCGTCGCGCTGCTGGCGGTGCTCCTGGTCTCCGTGCTCATCTGGACCATGTCGATCCGCACCGGCACCACCGAGGTTCCCGGCGAGGCTCGCGTGGTCCCCGATGTCACCGACGTCGCGTGGGAGCGTGCCGATGAGCTCCTGACTGCCGAAGACCTCGTCGCTGTCCGGGTGGACGAGCCGAGCGAGACCGTGGCCGTCGGAAACGCGATCCGAACCGAGCCGGGGGTGGGGGTCTCGGTCGCCCCGGGCGACCAGATCACGGTGTACGTCTCACGCGGCGAGGAGACGGGGGTCGTGCCCGCCCTCACGGGGATCCCCGAGGAGTCCGCGCGTCAGGCCCTGTCCGACGCCGGGCTCGTCGTCGGAGCCATCCGCCAGCGCAACGACCCGAACGCCGCGGCCGGAACCGTGCTGGAAGCCGAACCGCCGGAGGGTTCGTCCGTGCCGCTGGGAACGGCGGTGAACCTCGTGGTCTCCACCGGCCGCGTGGTGATCGTCGACTACACCGGGTACACGCTCGACGCGGCGACCCGCCAGCTCGAGAGCCCCGACATCGGGCTGACGGTCCTCTCCGCGGAGGATCCCTCCTGCGCAGCGGCGGCCCCGCCGACCGTCGCGGGTCAGTCGATCGGCCCGGGTGAGGTGCCGATCCATTCGGAGATCACGCTCACCGTCTGCTCGGGGCCGTAACCGCTCCGCCGGGATGCAGCGCACCGCCGCGCTCATCGGCCCCCGCCATCCCGGCCGACGCCAGCCAGTTGCCCAGGAGCCGGTGACCGCCTTCGGTGAGGATGCTCTCCGGGTGGAACTGCACGCCCACGATCGGTGCGGTGCGATGGGCGATTCCCATGATCACGCCCGACTCGGCCACGGCCGTCACCACGAGCGCGTCGGGCAGCGACTCCGGCACGATCGTCAGCGAGTGATAGCGCGTGGCCGTCAGCGGCTGCGGCAATCCGGCGAAGACCCCCGAACCGTCGTGGTCGACGAGCGAGGTCATCCCGTGCATCAGCTCAGGGGCGTGCGCGACCGTCGCCCCGAACGCCACGCCGATGGCCTGATGGCCGAGGCAGACCCCCAGGAGCGGGACGCCGGCATCCGCCGCCGCGCGCACCATGGCGATGGACGAGCCCGCGTGGCCGGGGTCTCCCGGGCCGGGCGAGACGAGCACGGCGTCCGCGCTGCGCACGACGGATGCGGCGTCCTCCGGGTCGATGGCGTCCGCTTCGACGAGGGCGACCTCCGCGCCGAGTTCTCGCACGTACCCGGCGAGGGTGTGCACGAAGCTGTCGTGGTTGTCCACCACGAGCACGCGGAACCCGGTCACTGGACGGTGACGTCCTGGGGGTTCACGTACTGGCTGACCCACGGGAAGGCCCAGAAGAACAGGCCGTACACGACGGCGGCGATCAGGACGATCAGGATCAGGACGCGGATCCACCACGGGCCCGGAAGCACACGCCACAGTGCGCCGTACATCAGCTCGCCGCCTCGGTCAGGGCCGCCGGCGGCTGGCCGGCTGAACGCGGTGTGAAGGACTCGAACAGACCGTAGGCGACGATCCGCTCGGTCATGGCGTACATGGGGCTGCAGCTGGTCAAGGTGATGTATCGCTCTCCGGCGGGGACGTCGGGCTTTCGGGGCACGTCCAGCAGCACGTCGACAGCGTCGGGCGTGACGTACTCCAGGGTGCGGAAGCGGTAGGTGTACCAGCCCTCTTCGGCCTCAACGATGATCGCGTCGCCGACGCGCAACTCCGCGATCCGGTTAAAAGGGGCACCGAAGGTCGTGCGGTGCGCGGCGAGGGCGAAGTTCCCCACCTCGCCGGGCATGGCGGCATCCGGATAGTGTCCGATGCCGATCGGATCCAGGGTGCGCGCGCGGGTGACACCACCGGCGATCGGGGGCTCGTACTCCGCTCCGAAGCGCGGAATCCGCATCACTCCGAAAATCTCGGCGTCCCCCGGTTGCGGGAGGATCACCGGCTCCACCGCGACAGCCTCAGTGGGCGTCTCCGGCGTCTCCGGCTGGTCAGCCGGTACCTCGGGGGTGTGCTGCTGCTCCCACTGCTCGGAGAGCTCGGACCCGGCCTGGTTCTTCTCGGCCGCGTAAATGACGTCGCCGATCCACATCTGCCAGGCCACATAGAGCAGCACGACAACGCCGACGGTGATGAGCAGCTCGCCGAGGACGCCGACGACCGAGACGCGCCCGCGCGGTCGCGGGCGTCGCGCACGCCGGGGTCCCGATTCCACGGTCGTCTGCACGGTGCGATCTTATGGCCACGGGCTATGCGACGGCTGGCAGTTAGACTGTCGGCATGGCACGTACTGGCAACGGCGACGACCCGATCGCCGATCGCAGCGAGAAGGACACCGCCCCCAATCCGGTGTGGTTCCTGCCGGTGATGGTCGGCCTCATGGTGATCGGCCTGGTCTGGGTGCTCGTCTTCTACCTCAGCGGCACGAATCTCCCGATCCCGGGCATCGGGGCGTGGAACCTGGCGATCGGCTTCGCCATCGCCTTCATCGGCTTCCTGATGACCACGCGCTGGCGCTAATTACACCGGTGTTATTCGTCCACACGTGTGAATAACCCTGTGGATAACTTTCGTCTTCGTCACGCGTAGAGCACAGGCGGCAGCGCGAAAAGCCCGGCCAGCACCACGGTCAGGGCGACCATCAGGCCGACCTGCAATCGGCGTTGGCTCCGGACGCGCGTCCGGGCGTAGATGAGCCCCACCGCAGCCCCCACGATCAGTCCGCCCAGGTGCGATTGCCACGAGATCTGGATGGACGCGAGGGCACTGCCGAACGAGCCCGTCCCGACCGCGGAGACGAGCGCGAGAACGAACGGCAGCGCGAAGTTCACGGCGATGAGGATCGCGATAACCCTGATGTTGGCGCCGATGTGGCGGCCGATGACCAGGAGCGCGCCGAACAGACCGAAGATCGCCCCGGATGCTCCGACCACCGCCACGTTGGGGGCCAGAAGGGCGACCGCGAGTGACCCCCCGGCAGCGCTCAGCAGGTAGAGCAGGAGGAAGCGGGCGGCGCCCAGGAGAGGCTCCAGGCTGCGGCCGATGAACCACAGCGCCAGCATGTTGAGACCGACGTGCCAGAACCCGTCATGGACGAGCGCGACCGTCAGCACGCGCCACGGCTGGAAGTACCCGCTCACCTGTGGATAGAGCGCCGGCGCGAAGAACGACAGGAAGCCGTCCACGACGCCGCCGACGCCCGGAATGAGCGTCACGACGTACACGAATGCCGTGAGGGCGATGATCGAGTAGGTCACCACCGGGCGACCGGACCCAGCCGTCATCGCGACCGGTCGCGACCAGCGTCGCTCCGCCTTGCGCTGCGCGGGCGTCGCCGCGGCGCGCTGCTCGGCCAGGCACTCCGGGCAGATGACCCCGACCGCGGCCTGCGTCTGACACTCCGCGCAGATGGTGCGCAGACACCGCTGGCAGAGCACGAAGCTCTGCCGATCTGGATGCCGATAGCAGAAGTTGTCGCGGTTGCGGCGGAATTCGTCCGTGGTCACCGCCGGGATCCTCGAGTCAGGCCGGGACGACGTCGATCGAGGAGATGACCACCGGCTCGATCGGGCGGTCGCCCGCAGCCGTCGGCACCGCGGCGATCGCATCCACGACGGCGCGGGACGCATCGTCGGCGACCTCACCGAAGATCGTGTGCTTGCCCTGGAGCCACGGCGTCGGGTCGGTGGTGATGAAGAACTGCGAGCCGTTGGTGCCCTCGAGGTCGCCGGTGATGGCATTGCGCCGCATCCCGGCATTGGCCATCGCCAGCTTGTACGGGGCGTTGAAGTCGAGCTCGGGGCTGATCTCGTCGTTGAAGTTGTAGCCCGGTCCGCCCACACCCTGACCCAGCGGGTCGCCGCCCTGGATCATGAAGCCCGGGATGATGCGGTGGAAGATGACGTCCGAGTACAGCGGCCCTTCGCCGGGCTGACCGGTGGCGGGATGCGTCCACGCCTGCGACCCATCGGAGAGCCCGATGAAGTTCTGCACGGTGCGGGGGGCCTGGTCCCCGAACAAATTGACGACGATGTCGCCCTGGTTGGTGTGGATGGTGGCGACGGCGCTATGGGAAGGCATGGGTACATTCTCGCAGAGTTATCTGCAAGCCCCTCCGTCCGGCGGAGGCCGCGTCTGGCAAGATGGGCGGATACGTCCCCATCGATCGGGAGGGCACCACCGTGAGCGTCAGCCGCAAGCGTAAGAAAGAACTCCGCAAGCTCCAAGAGCAGGCGACCAAGCTGTGGGAATCGCAGCAGGTCCTGCTGGGCCAGAGCGCGAACGTCGCCCGCGAGGCCGGGCGCCAGATCAGCCACTACGGCCGCGAGCAGGTCGTCCCCGCCGTGCAGCAGAGCTACGGCAGGTACGCGGCGCCGTACGTCGGCAAGGGCGTGCAGTTGTCCCGGCACCTGCTGACCGACACGGTGGTACCCGCCGCCGGCGCCGTCGTCGGATCGGCCATGTCGGTGTGGGATGCCGCGAACGACACCCGCACGCGTCTGTCCTCAGGACACGGCCTGGCGCTGCCCGACCCGAAGACCTACGCGAAGAAGGCCGACAAGTACAGCCAGCGGGCCACCAAGGCGATGTCGGCCAAGTTCGCCCCGCCGAAGCGCTCCGGTATCGGTGCCGGGGGTGTCGTCGCCATCGTGCTCGGCGTCGCTGCCGCCGCCGGCGTCGTGTACGCCGCCTGGCAGACGCTGCGCGCCGACGACGAGCTCTGGGTCGCGGACGACCCGCTGCGCGCGCCGGACGCGTGAGCGAAGACCCCACCGCCCGGGTACGTGCCGCCGCCGCCGAGCGGGGGCTCGAGATCGAGGTCATCGAGCGCCCCCCGGCGTCGGGGCTCGCCGAAGCGGCGGGACTCCTGGGCGTCACTCCCCGCGACATCGTGAAGACCCTGGTGGTCAAACGGTCCGACGACACGTACCTCTTCGCGCTCGTGCCTGGCGATCGGGCGATCTCGTGGCCGAAACTCCGCGCGGTCGTCGGCGTGAACCGGTTGCAGCTTCCCGACCCCGAGCGGGCACTGGCGGCCACGGGCTACGAGCGGGGCACCATCGTTCCCATCGGCAGTACGACGGACTGGCCGGTCTACGCCGATGAGCGGATCGTGGGGCGCCGCATCGGCATGGGGGCGGGCGCCCACGGCTACAGTCTCTTCGTGCAGGCCGACGCCCTCATCGCGGCCTATGGCGCCACGGTGGCCGACATCACCGGAGACGCCCCCGCCGGTTGACGCGCGATCAGTCGATCAGACCCGCCATGCGCAGTCCGATATCGACCAGTTTCACGCGGGGAAGCTCCGTGATCTGCGGGAGCGAGAACCACGCCGCGCGGTCGGTGGACCCGCCGATCTCGGATTGCAGTCGCCCGCCCGTCACGTGCGCGCGGTAGACGATCCGCAGCGTATGCAGGGGGCCCGTGGCATCGTCGGCGATCCGGTCGGCGGCTGGAATGACCCGCGAGTGCACCCCGAGCAGGTCCTCGACGGTGACACGGAAGCCCGTCTCCTCCCGCACCTCTCGGCGGGCGGCGTGTTCGGGGTCCTCGCCCGGCTCGAGCCCGCCCCCGGGGAGCGTCCACGCCGGGTGACGCCCCTCGTTCCAATGCGCGAGCAGCACCCGGCCCTCCGCATCCGCGATCACGGCGTACGCGGCGACCCTCATGTCCATAAGGCGAAAGCCTAGAGCTGGGCGGCGCCGCCCAGCCACCTCAGACGGCGGCGGACAACGCCGCGGAGCGGAAACGAGCCCCCGGATGCGTCTCCGGGAGGCGGGTGTGTCCCTCACCGAACAGGTGCTCGCGAAGCGTGGTCCCGGGGAGCTCGTCCTTCAGCAGTCCACGCCGCCGCAACTCCGGCATCACGTGGCGGAAGAACATGTCGTGCGACCCGTCGACTTCCGGCTGAACCAGGAAGCCGTCGGCTCCGGTCTCCTCGATCATCGCCACAGCCTGGTCTACCGCCTCCTCCGCGGTGCCGAGGAACGGCGTGCCCATGACGCCGTTGGCGCGGAACTCCTCCAGGATCTCCCGCACCGTCGGAGCGTCCGGCCCGAGGAAGCGCTCGATGTTGGTGCGCCCGTTGTCGCTGTCGGCGGCGCTGGCGGGGATCGGCTTGTCACGGTCCAGGGAGAGAAGGTCCACCCCCGTGAAGTACGCGTACATGGTCGCAGCCTGGTCGAGGGTGATCCGATCGATCTGCTCCTGATGCTCGGCGCGTGCGGCCTCGCGGGATTCGGCGATGCGGAACGTGCCGGCGATCAGGCACTTCACCGCCTCCCGCCCGCGCCCGTTCTCCTCGGCACGGCGACGGATGTCCTCGATCTGCGCAGCGAGCGCCTTGGACTCCGCCGCGAGGAAGACGGCCTCGGCATACTTCGCGGCGAGCGCCCGGCCGGCCTCGGACGCCCCGGCCTGGAACAGGGTGGGGGTGACCTGCGGGCTCGGCGGCGTGACGAGCACACCCTTCGCTGAGAAGTAGGGGCCGTCGTGAACGATCTCGTGCACCTTGTCCGGGTCTGCCCACGTGCCGCTCGTCCCGTCCTTGATGAGCGCGTCGTCGTCCCAGCATCCCTCCCAGAACTTCAGCGACAGCTCGACGTGGTCATCGGCACGGGCGTAACGCTCGTCATGCGGGATCAGCGGCTCACCGAACAGCAGGGCGGATCCCGCCTGGGCGGAACCCGTCACGATGTTCCACCCGATGCGGCCTCGGGAAAGGTGGTCGAGGGTCCGGTACTGACGCGTGACGACGGGCGGTTTCTCCACGGTCGTCGACACGGTGGTGACCAGGCCCAGCTTCTCCGTCACCGCCGCCATCGCCGACATCAGCATCTGCGAATCGACGCTCGAGAATTGCACGTTCTTCTCGATGGCGGTGGGGACGATGCCGCCGTGAAGGGTGGGATAGCCGTAGGAGTCGGCGAGGAAGAGAAAGTCGGCGCCGGCCTCCTCGCACGCTCGGGCGAGGTCGGTCCAGTAGCTGAGATCCGTGAAATTCCGCTCGAGCTCCCGGCCGGGGATGCGCCAGGTGCCGCGCACCCCTCCGCCTTGGAACATACCGATGCTCAGCTTCTTGGTCACGGCTTCTCCTCTCGGGGTGGGGATGGCGCGTCAGACGAACGCGGGGACGGATCGGAAGGCGGCGCCGGGATGCGTGGGCGCAAGGTGCGGGTCGTCGGTGCCGGACAGCCGCTCTCGCAGTGTCATCGCGGGGGCATCGGTTCGCACGTGCCCGCGCGAACGCAGCTCCGGCATGACCAGGTCGAGGAACGTGTCGAACCCGCCGGTGTGGTCGGGCTGCACGGCGAAGCCATCGGCACCGGTGGCGGCCAGAACCTCTTCCGCCTGGTCGACCACGGAGGCCGGGTCTCCGACCAGCGGAGCCCCCATGACGCTGTTCCGTTGGAACTCCTCCAGGATCTGCCGCACCGTGGGGGCGTTCGGACCGAGGAAGCGTTCGACGTTGGTCCGCCCGGTCTGAGTGTGCACGGCGGCGGGGTCCATCGGCTTGTCCGGGTCCATGGTGGACAGATCCAGACCCGTGAAGAACGCGTACGAGGCCGCGGCATCGTCGAGCGACACGGCGGCCCGCCGGCGCGTCTGGAGCTCGTGCGCCTCCTGGGTGGTCTCGGCGACGACGAACGTGCCGGCGACGATGAACTTGATCGCCATCGGATCGCGCCCGTATGCCTCCGCCCGACGACGGATGTCGGCGACCTGGGCGGCGAGGGCAGGCACCTCTGCCGCCAGGAACACCCCTTCGGCATACCGGGCCGCCAGGTCGCGACCGGGTTCTGATGCTCCGGCCTGGAAGAGGGTGGGCGTGCGCTGCGGCCCGGGCGGCACGTTCAAGATCCCCTTGGCGGAGAAGTGCGGCCCGGAATGCTCGATCTCGCGGACCTTCGACGGGTCGGCATAGATGCCCGCCGCCCGGTCCAGGACCACGGCGTCATCGTCCCAGCATCCCTCCCAGAGCCGCAGCGACAGTTCGACGTGGTCGGCGGCGATCTCGTACCGCAGGTCGTGATCGGTGAGCGGAATGCCGAACAGGCGCGCCGATGCGTTCTGTCCTGCCCCGGTGACGACGTTCCATCCGATCCGGCCGCGGGTGAGGTGGTCCAGGGTCGCCATCTTCCGGGCGACCATCGGCGGCATCTCCACGGTGGTGGACAGCGTCGTGACGAAACCCAGACGCTCGGTGACCGCGGCCATCGCAGGCAGGATGACGGTGGGGTCGGCCTTGGGGATCTGCACGCCGCTGCGGATGGCGGCGGCCGGGATCGCATCATTGACCACCGGATACCCGTAGTCGTCGGCGAAGAAGATGAAGTCCACTCCTGCCTCTTCCAGGCGGCGCGCCATCGTCAGCCAGTGGTTCATGTCGAGGAAATCCGGCGAGGTGTTCTCCGGCAGCTTCCACCCGCCCATCAGTGCCGCGCACTGGAACATTCCGATCTTCCACGGCTCCGACATGAGCGCTCCCAAAAGTAGGTGAACCAACGATGAACTGAACAGTTCACACCCTAGGGAGGGTTTGTTTCCCCCGTGTCACACGCAGAAGAAAGAGCGGTGACCGCGGTCAGCCGCGCTGGCTCGCGACCGCGACGACCTGGAGGCGGTCGATCATGCCGCGCACCGCGAAGGAGTACGTCGCCGTCAGCTCCCCGGGGTCGGCCCCGGACAGGAGGAGGAGCTGGAGCCCGCGCCACAGCGCGACGACCTCAAGTCCGGCCAGTCTGCTCGCATCCGCGTCGTAGCCTTCCGACCGCATGATCGCGGAGACCTGATCCGACCACATGGAGCCTTGACGACCGAGGAAGACATCCCATTTTCCGGTCTCTCGCATCGCGATGCCGAAGCGTTGGAAGTAGAGGCGGAGCCACGGGTGGTTGGCCGGATCCGAGAGGTCGCGCCAGGCCTGCACGAGTCGTGCCTCGAGGTCCCCGGGCCGCGCCAGGCGGTCGAAGAGAGCGTGCAGCCGCGGGAACTGCTCGAAGGCACACGTCGACGCCTCATCCAGCAGCTCCTGCTTCGAGCCGAAGTAGTAGAGGAGCATCCGGTTGTTCGAACCGATCTTGCGGGCCAGCGCGCTGAGACTGAGGTCGATGAGCCCCTCGCGGAGGATGAGGTCGACGGTCAGCCCCAACAGGCGGTCTCGTTCCGAGGGCGCGTCCACGCGCCCCATCCTAAGGTGCGCCTCTCCGGGTGGGCCTCAGGTGCGGACCCGGCCGAGGACCGGGTGATCGACACCGAGCCGGTCGCCCGGGCGCCCGGAGAGCCGCTCCCGGAGGGAGTTGCCGGGGCGCCCCGCCGAAACGCGTCCTCGCTCGGCAAGGATCGGCATGACGAGTCGCCCGAAGTCCGCCAGATCGTGCGGGGGGAAGACCGGCTCGATGAGGAACCCGTCCAGCCCGGTCTGCGCGGCCAGCGCCTCGATGCCGTCGGCGACCTGCGTCGGGTCGCCGGTGAGGCGGAACCCACGGGTACCACGCCCGCGCAGTTCGTCGAGGATCTCCCGGACGGTGGGCGCATCCTCGCCGAGGAACCGCTCGATGTTGCTCGTGCCCATCTGCCCGACCGGCCCGCCCTCGTCGAGCACCTGCTGCAACGTCCGGTCGGGGTCGAGCGCGAGAAGGTCGATGCCGGTGTTCCCGGCGTAGAGGGTCGCCACCACGTCGTCACTCTGCATTCCGTCGAACTGCGTCTCGAGCGCGCGGGCCTCCTCCTCCGTCTCGGCGACGAAGACCGTGAGCCCGGCCATGAGGAGGATCGACTCGGGCTCCCGCCCCGCCTCTGCCGTGAGACGACGGATGTCGGCGACGGCGGCAGCGGTCCGCGCCGGAGTGGTGCCCTGCACGAACACGCACTCCGCGTGGCCGGCGGCGAAGGCGCGTCCCGTCGGAGAGGTGCCGGCCTGGAAGAGCACGGGCGTCCGCTGCGGCGACGGCGGCGCGGCGAAATACCCGCGGGTGCGGTAGTGCTCGCCCTCGAAGACGATGCGGTGCACGCCGTCCCGGCGGGCGAACAACCCGCTCTCACGATCGGCGACGAGAGCGTCGTCGTCCCAGCCCTCCTCCCAGAGGCGCGAGGCGAGCTCGACGTACTCCGCCGCCATCGCGTACCGGGTGTCGTGCGGAACGATCGCGTCGTGGCCGAACACCTCGGCGACGGCGTTCTGCGAGGCACCCGTGACGATGTTCCAGCCGATGCGCCCGCCGGTGAGGTGGTCGAGTGTGGTGAACCGCCGGGCGAGGGCGGCGGGGTGGTCTACGCCCGTCGTCTGGGTGACGACGAAGCCCAGGCGGTCGGTGTGCTGGGCGAGCAGGGGGAGGATGTAGTCGGGGTCGAGCCCGGAGAAGTTGATCCCCTTGGCCACCGACACGTCCGACAGGTCGCCGTCGATCACCGGGTATCCGTACCCGCCGGCGAAGAAGAGGAAGTCGAAGCCGGCGTCTTCGATCACGCGCGCCATCCGGATCCAGTGCTGCGGGTCGAGGTAGTCGATGCTGTCGCTGAGCGGATGCGGCCAGCTGTAGGTGCCACCCACCTGCGGGCCCATCACCTCGAAGACGCCGAAGCGCAGCGTCTTCCCGGTCATGCGAGCCACGCGTCGATGCGCGCCTTTGCCGCCGCCTTCACGTCGGCGGCAGCGCTCGTGGTCTCGATCGAGGTCCAGGCGCACGCGGCGAGCTGCTGGTCGGTCAACCCGAGGACGGTGCGGCACAGCTCGTACTCGGCGAGGATGTCGGGGCCGAAGATGATCGGGTCATCGGCGTTGATCGAGCACCGCACCCCCGTTTCCAGCAAACGCGGCAGCGGGTGGTTCCGGATGTCGTCCACGACGTCGAGCAGGTGGTTGGAGGTGGGGCACACGTCCAGGGGGATGCCGCGCTCAGCGAGCGCCGCCACGAGCGTCGGGTCTTCGATCGCCCGCACGCCGTGCTGGACCCTGGTCGCACCGAGCACGTCGATGGCCTCCCACACCGATTCCGGCCCGACCAGCTCACCGGCGTGCGGCGTCACGTGCAGGCCGGCCTCTCGCCCGATGGCGAACGCGTCGGCGAAGTCGGCGCACGGGAAACCGCGTTCGTCGGCGGCGAGTCCGAGAGACACCACGCCGCGACCGGCCATCTGCGCGGCAGCCTCGGCGACGACGATGGACCGGTCATAGCCTGCGGTGCGGTCGATCGTGGCCATCAGGCCGAACGAGATCCCGTAATGCTCCGCCGCCGCGCCGGCGAAGCCCGCCATCGCCTCCAGCGCCGCGACGTCGGAGCCGTAGAGCGGCGCGTAGAAGGTCGAACCGACTCCGAGCTCGACATAGACCACCCCCTGCGCCGCCTGATCCTGGAAGATCTGGTCGATGAGGAGACCGAGATGCTCGGCATCGCTCATCACGGTCAGGAGCGTGCGATACACCGTCGAGAACTCGGTGAACCCCGAGAAGATCGTCGTCTCCGGCACCGGGACATTCATGCGCGCCGCCAGCTCGATGAGAGTCGCCGGGCGCATGGCCGCCTCCATATGCAGGTGGAGGTGCCCTTTGGGAAGGGCGAGCAGGTCGCGGGTCGCGCCGGTCTCGGTCGGGCTGTCGGCGGTCATGGTCATGGCGCGGGCTCCTTGTCGGGCTGTGGGGGAAGAGAGGTGGGGGGAAGAGGTGGGGGACGCGAGCGTCCCCCACCTCGTTCACTCGAGACTGGCGAGGGCCGCCTCGAGGTAGCTCATGTCGATGTACTCCTCCGGGTCCGGGATGCCGACGAATCCGGCGGCCTCCAAGGCGGGGTACATGGTGTCGCGCATGAGCTCGGCGTCCATCCAGAACAGCGGGTCGCCGTACTCCCCGACGACGAGGGGCTGCTGCAGCTCGTTCTCCCTCGTCTGCTGGACCAGGTCGAGGCCCAGGTCGGCGCCGTACTTCTCGACGGCGAGCGTCGCCCCGACGGCCGGGTCGTCACCGTTCTCCTCCCAGCCCCGCACGGACGCGCGCAGGAACTTCTCCATGAGGTCGCCGTTCTCCTCGACGTACGCGGAGTCGCCGAAGACGACGTTGCCGTACAGCGGCATCCCGAAATCGGCATAGAGGCTGACGACGTAATCGTCCTTGGACAGGCCGTACTGCTCCTCGAGCATGATCGGCTGGTTCGTCGCATACGCGGTGTACGCCACCCCCTGACCCTCGACGAGGGGCGCGATGTCGAACCCGACGGGGATGAACTCGTAGTCCGGCTCGAGGCCGGCGAGGGCGAAGATGGCGTCGTAGGTGATCTGCGTGCCCTCCTGCCCGAGCACGGTCTGCCCGACGAGGTCTTCGGCCGTCCGCACGGGGTGGTCCGCGAGGGAGACGATGGCCCCGGGGCTCTCCTGGAAGAGGGCGCCGATCGCCGTCCAGTCGTTACCCGCCTCGAAGCTCATCAGCCACGACTGCGTACCGGGGACGATCCCGAGGTCGGCGTCGCCGGCCGCCACGGTGGCCATGGTGGTCGGGGCGTTCGGGCCGCCGCCGATCCACTCGATCTCCAACCCCTCCTCCTCGTAGTAGCCCTTGTCGTCGGCGATCCAGAAGCCCGCCCACTCGACGTTGTTGATCCATCCCAGCGAGACACGGATGGTGGTGAGCTCCTCACCGTCCTCGCTGGTTCCGGCTCCGGCCGATCCGGCACAGCCGGCAAGGCCCAGCGCTGCCGTGAGGACGACCCCGACGACGGCTGCGCGTGCGCTCCGGCGTGTGGTGATGCGTGACATGGAACTCCTTTCAAGGGGTGGAACGACGGCTGCTCTCGGGTGAGGCGAGCCGCGCGCGAGGTCGCGCCCGGGGCGAGCGGGCACGAAGGTCTTCAGGTCACGCGGGCATCGACCCGGCGCTCCAGGACGCGCGCTAAGGCGAAGACGGTGACCGACACGATGGTCGCGACCACAGCCGTTCCCCACGCACGGTCCATCTCCATGTAGCTGCGGGCCTGGGAGAACAGGGCACCGAGTCCCTCGGTGCCCATCAGGAATTCGGCCAGCATGGCGGCGAGCACGGCGCTCGGGGCGGTGATCCGTACGGCGACCATGAGGCTGGGGAGCGCATGCAGCAGCCCGAGCCGCCCGAGCAGCTGCATCTTGTTCGCGCCGAGCACGCGGAACAGGTCGCGCCCGGCATCGGGGATCGACGCCAGGCCCGACAGGGTGAACACGAACGCGGGGAAGAAGCAGATGAGGGCGGTCGAGGTGAGCACTGCCGGGTCGCCGTATCCGACGATGCGGGCGATGATCGGGATCAGCGCGGTGATGGGCACGGAGCGGATGATGAGCGCCGTCGGGGTGACCACCCCGGACAGGGCCGCCGACCACCACACCGCGATGGCGCCGAAGAACCCGATGGCCGTGCCACCGACGAGCCCTCCCAGTGACATCAGAAGCGTGTAGCCCGTCGAGGGTGCGTACGCGTCGAAGTGGCCCACGATGTCGGCGATCACGCCCCACGGCCGCGGGGCGACGGTGGACGTGAAGCCGTTGAGCACGACCCACAGGTCCCACGCGATGAGAACGAGTGCGATCGGCCACAGGTGGAGGAGGCCCAGACCGAGCGAGCGCAGCCGGCTCATGCGAATCTCCTGACGGCCAAGCGTTGCAGGTACACGAAGACGAGGTAGGCCGCGAGCGACATGATCGTCGCCGCGAGGGCGGCGGACCACAGCAGAGCCATCTGGAAGTTCTGCATCGCACTGACCAGGAGGAGGCCCAGGCCCATGGGGGCGCCGAACCATTCGCCGATCGTGGCGCCGAGGATCGCGGCGGGGGCCGCGAGCGCGAGCCCGTCGAAGAACGCCGGCACGGCTCGGGGTACCTCCAGGCGTGCCAGTCGCTGCCAGCGGCTGGCACCGAAGACCGTGAAGACGTCCTGCTGTGCCGGTGGCACGTTCGCGAACCCCGACGTCATCGTGACGAACAGGACGAAGCCGACGCTCAGTGCGGCGATCACCATCGGAGTGTCGTCGCGACCGACGGTGGTGATGAGCAGCGGGGCGAGCGCGATGGTCGGCACGGCGTGAAGGATCGAGGCGAAGCGATCGAAACCCGACCGGAGGACCGGGATCACCAGGGCGAGGGCGGCACCGAGCACGGCCACCGTGACGCCGAGAAGGAAACCCTCCGCCGCGGCGGTGAGCGTCACGAGGCTGTTGCGCCACAACAGGCTCGCCCCGGCCGGCAGGCTCACGTACGCCAACACGTCGGTCAGCGGCGGCCACGCCCTGCCCAGCAGTCCGAACTGCCCGATCAGCTCTGCGCCCAGCACGAGGATGACCACGCCGCTGACGGCGTAGAGCACGCTCCGTGCGAGCGAAGGGGTCCTCGTCACGCGGCGGCTACGTTCGCGTCCAGCAGAGCGGTCAGCTCGTCCACGAGTTCGTGGAAGTGCGGGCTCCGAGTGGTCGCGGCATCGCGGGGACGAGGGAAGTCGATGTTCTTCACCTCACGCACCTGTCCGGGGCGTCCGGTCATCACGAAGACGCGATCGGCCAGGATCAGGGCCTCGTCGACGTCATGCGTCACGAGAATCGTGGTGATCTGCTCCTCGCCCCAGATGCGTGCCAGTTCGGCATTCATGCGGCGGCGGGTGACGGCATCCAGCGCGCCGAACGGCTCGTCGAGCAGAAGGAGGTCGGGGCTGAGCGCCAGCGCACGCGCGATCGACACGCGTTGGCGCATGCCACCGGACAGCTGCTTGGGCCGCGCCTTCTCGAAGCCGGAGAGGCCGACGAGCTCGATGAGCCCATCCACGCGGGCATCGTCGACGGGGCGTCCGGCCACCTTGTACGGCAGGGCGATGTTGGCACGCACGGATGCCCACGGCAGCAGCGCGTGCTCTTGGAACGCGACCCCCAGCCGGTGCTGGCGACTCAGCTGCTGCGGATCGGCGCCGAAGATCTCGACCTCGCCGCTGGTCGGAGTGTCCAGCCCCGCGGCCAGGCGCAGCACGGTCGATTTCCCGCACCCGGAGGGGCCGATGATGGCGACGAACTCGCCTTCCTTCACCTCGATGTCGATGGCGGCGAGCGCATGAACCGTACGCTTACGGCTGAGGCGGAAGACCTTGTCCGCCGCGCGGATGGAGACCGCCGTCCGCGCGGGGGTGGTGGACGGCGAAACCTCTACGCCTGCGGTGATCGCTGCGATGGACATCCGGGCTCCGTTTCGGTCGAGAGAACTCGTCCAGATCCCGGGGGTACGGGTGGAGCGGATCGATGCCCGGGAAGTGAACCGATTAGTTCACATCGTAGGGACGGCCTGTTTCGTCCGGGTGTCGCGCCGATGCGGCGTCTGTTACACGTGGGAGAACGAAACCGGCGGAGCAACGATCCCGCGGCAGACTGGCCGGTATGACGAGCCCTTCCTACCCGGTGGTGTCCGTGCTGCGGACCCGGCATACCGGGTATCTGCTGTTCACCTCCCTCCTCGGGCGGCTCCCCGGCGCGATGGCGGCTCTCGCGATCGTGCAGCTCGTCCGTTCGACGAGCGGGGATTTCGCTTTTGCCGGCCTGATCACGGCCGTCTACGTCGTCGCAGGCGCCGTCGGACAGCCGCTTCTCGGCAGGCTCATCGACCGGTTCGGCCAGGTCGCGGTTCTCGCCGTCAGCGGCATCCTGAGCTTTCTGGCGTTCACCGGGATGGCCTTGACGCTCGACCCGGCGCCGGTCGCGGCGGTTGTGCTTGCGGCAGCCGCGGGAATCTTCACCCCGCCGCTCGAGCCGGCGCTTCGTGCACTGTGGCCGCGGCTGGTGAGCCCCGGTCCCCCGCTGAAAGCAGCCTTCAGCTTGGACGCCGGCGCCCAGGAGATCATCTTCATCATTGGCCCCCTGCTGACCGTCGCCGGTATCGCCGTCTTCGGCCCGACCGGCAACCTGCTGTTCGCCGGCGGGCTCGGCCTGATCGGTGCCCTCGCCTTCATCATCAACCCCGCCCCACGAGCTGCCTCGATGAAGCGGCGCGGCGACGGCGCCGCACACAGCGGCGTCCCATCGCCCATCCTCATGCCCGCCGTTGCCCGGGTCGCGGCATTCACGTTCGGCATCGGCGTTCCCGTCGGAGCGCTCACGATCATTGCGACCGCCTCCGAGGAGGCTCGAGCCGAGGCCGGACTGGCCGGGTGGATTCTCGCCGTGAACGCCGCCGGCGCTCTGATCGGCGCAACCGTCGTCGGCATCCGACCGCTCGGCTCCACGCCCGAGCGTCTGCTCACCCTGTGCGGCATCCTTCTTGCTGCCGGGTATCTCCCGCTCGCCGTCAGCGCGCTTCCGACGTGGGCCTACGTCGTCGCCGCGGGAATCTCGGGGCTGATGCTCCCTCCGACGCTGGGTCAGGTCTTCGAACGCATCTCGCAGCTCAGCCCGTCCGCTGCTCTCACCGAGGCGAACGCCTGGGTCGTCAGTGCCATGACTCTCGGAGTCGGCGCCGGTACGCTCGTGGCCGGCGTGATCGTCGGCGCGTCCGGCACATCGGCGGTGATGTGGATCGTTCTCGGTGCATCCGCGCTCACGGCGCTGCTGTCGCTGATCGCCCTGCCGAGCAGATCATCCTCGCTCGTCTCAGGAGACGCAGAACGCCTTGCATCCCGGGGTTTGTAGCGGAGTGGAGCCTAGCGGATTCGAACCGCTGACATCCTGCTTGCAAAGCAGGCGCTCTACCAACTGAGCTAAGGCCCCGGGACTGAGGGTGGGGCTACCAGGACTTGAACCTGGGACCTCTTCATTATCAGTGAAGCGCTCTAACCGCCTGAGCTATAGCCCCGAATCGTGACTGACGACATGTCGTCAACCTCGAAGACTTTACCGGATCACCCGGTGAAATCCGAATCGGTCAGTTCGAGGTGAATCCGACGAGAAGTCCGCCGGTCACCTTCACCGCGAGGTTGTAGATCCCCGCCACGACCGCGCCGAGCACGGTCACCACGACGAGGTTCAGGATGGCGACGATCGCGGCGAACGCCATCACCTGCGGCAGGCCGACGAACTCCCTGATCGACACGCCGCCGTCGGAGAAGCTCGTGAAGAACTCGTCGACGCGCTCGATGAGACCCGTGGTCTGCACGACCATGAAGATCAGGAAGAACGACACCACCGTCACGATCGCCATGGCCACCGCGGCCAAGAAGGAGAGCTTGAGCGCCGACCAGAAGTCGATGTAGACCAGGCGCAGACGCACCTGCTTGGCACCGGTCTTATGGGTCGACTTCTTGGCGAGCTTGTCGGCTACCGTGCTCATGCGTCAGTACTCTCCTCGGGGCTGTCGGAGGCGGCGGATGCGGCCGCTTCGGGTGCGGCATCATCGGCGGCGAGAGCCTCCGGCGTTTCTGTCAGGCTCCGCTCGCTATTGCGGGCGATCGCGATGATGCGGTCGTCCTCTCCTGCTCGAGCGAACACGACCCCCATGGTGTCGCGACCCTTGGCAGGCACCTCGGCCACGGAGGAGCGTACCACCTTGCCGCTGGCAAGAACCACCAGGACCTCGTCCTCCTCGGAGACCATGAGACCGCCCGCGAGATCGCCGCGATCATCGCTCAGACGCGCGACTTTGATGCCCAGTCCGCCACGGCTCTGCCCGCGGTACTGGTCGACCGCCGTGCGCTTGGCGTACCCGCCCTCGGTCACGACGAAGACATATCCGCCCTCACCCACGACCGATGCCGACAGGAGGCTGTCGTCGGCGCGGAAGGACATCCCCTTCACGCCCTCGGTGGAGCGGCCCATCGGGCGGAGGGAATCATCGGATGCGGTGAACCGCAGCGACATCCCGTGCCGGCTGATGAGCATGATCTCGTCACCGTCGTCGACGAGGAGGGCGCTGACGAGCTCGTCGCCTTCGCGCAGCTTGATCGCGATCACACCGCCCTGGCGGTTGGTGTCGTATTCCACGAGGCGCGTCTTCTTCACCAGACCGCCCCGCGTGGCGAGGGTGAGGTAGGTGGCCACCCCGTAGTCGCGGATGTCGAGGATCTGCGCGATCTCCTCATCCGGCTGCAGGGCGAGCAGATTGGCGACGTGCTGGCCCTTGGCATCCCGGCCGGCCTCGGGAACCTCGTAGGCCTTGGCACGGTAGACCCTGCCCTTGTTCGTGAAGAACAGGAGCCAGTGATGCGTGGTCGTGACGAAGAAGTGCTCCACCACGTCATCGGCGCGGAGCTGGGCGCCCTTGACGCCACGACCCCCGCGGTGCTGAGAGCGGTAGTTGTCGCTGCGGGTGCGCTTGATGTACCCGTCCCGCGTGACCGTGACGACCATCTCCTCCTCGGGGATGAGGTCTTCCACGCTCATATCGCCGTCGTAGCCGGCGAGGATCTCCGTGCGGCGGTCATCGCCGAACTTGTCGACGATGACGGTGAGCTCATCGCGGATGATCCGCCGCTGGCGCGTCGGGTCGCCGAGGATGTCGTTGTAGTCCGCGATGCGGGCCTCGAGGTCGGCGGCCTCGTCCATGATCTTCTGGCGCTCGAGGGCCGCGAGGCGGCGCAGCTGCATGTCGAGGATCGCCAGCGCCTGTACGTCGTCGATCTCCAGCAGGGTCTGCAGGCCGGCGTTGGCCTCCTGCACCGTGGGCGAGCGGCGGATGAGGGCGATGACCTCGTCGAGCGCATCGAGCGCCTTGAGGTAACCGCGCAGGATGTGCATGCGCTCTTCGGCCTTGCGGAGGCGATAGCGCGTGCGGCGCACGATGACCTCGACCTGGTGCTCGATCCACAGCGAGATGAACCCGTCGAGCGGGAGCGTCCGCGGCACGCCGTCGACGATCGCGAGCATGTTCGCGCCGAAGTTCTCCTGCAGCTGCGTGTGCTTGTACAGGTTGTTCAGCACGACCTTGGCGACAGCATCCCGCTTGAGCACGATCACGAGGCGCTGCCCGGTGCGGCCGGAGGACTCGTCGCGGATGTCGGCGATCCCGGTGATCTTGCCCTCGCGGGCGAGGTCACTGATCTTCACCGCGACGTTGTCGGGGTTGACCTGGTACGGCAGCTCGGTGATGACCAGGCACGTCCGGCCCTGGACCTCCTCGACGTTGACGACCGCGCGCATCGTGATGGAGCCGCGCCCGGTGCGGTAGGCGTCCTTGATGCCGCGGGTGCCGAGGATCTGCGCGTGCGTGGGGAAGTCGGGCCCGGGGATGCGGGCGGTCAGAGCCTCGAACAGCTCCTCGCGCGTCGCATCCGGGTGATCGAGCGCCCACACCGCGCCCGAGGCCACCTCACGGAGATTGTGGGGCGGGATGTTGGTGGCCATTCCCACCGCGATGCCGACCGAGCCGTTGACCAGGAGGTTCGGGAAACGCGAAGGCAGCACGACCGGCTCCTGCGTCTGCCCGTCGTAGTTGTCCTGGAAGTCGACGGTCTCCTCTTCGATATCGCGCACCATCTCGAGCGCGAGCGGAGCCATCTTCGTCTCGGTGTAACGCGGGGCAGCGGCGCCCTGGTTGCCGGGCGAGCCGAAGTTCCCCTGCCCGAGGGCGAGCGGGTAGCGCAGCGACCACGGCTGCACGAGGCGCACGAGGGCGTCGTAGATCGGCGCGTCACCGTGCGGGTGGTAGTGCCCCATGACCTCGCCGACGACGCGGGCGCACTTGGAGAACGACTTGTCGGGACGGAAGCCGCCGTCGTACATGCCGTAGATCACGCGGCGGTGGACGGGCTTCAGGCCGTCGCGCACATCGGGCAGCGCGCGCCCGACGATCACGCTCATCGCGTAGTCGAGGTAACTGCGCTGCATCTCCAGCTGCAGGTCGACCTGGTCGATCTTGCCGTGCTCGTGGGCCGGTGTGGCGGGGCGTTCTTCGTCAGCCATGTCTTCTCAGTTCTTCGTAAGGTCGGCGGCGAGCTCAGATGTCGAGGAAGCGCACGTCTTTCGCGTTGCGCTGGATGAATCCACGACGGGATTCGACGTCTTCACCCATGAGCACCGAGAAGATCTCATCGGCCGAGGCCGCATCATCGATCGTCACCTGGCGGAGGGTGCGGGTCTGGGGGTCCATCGTGGTCTCCCACAGCTCGTGGTCGTTCATCTCACCGAGACCCTTGTACCGCTGGATGGCGTTGTCCTTCGGGATGCGCTTGCCCTCGGCCTGCCCGGCGACCAGCAGCGCGTCGCGCTCACGGTCGCTGTACGCGTACTCGTGGGCGTGATTGGACCACTTGATGCGGTACAGCGGCGGCTGGGCGAGATAGACGTACCCGGCCTCGATGAGCCCGCGCATGTAGCGGAACAGCAGCGTGAGCAGCAGCGTCGTGATGTGCTGGCCGTCGACGTCGGCATCGGCCATCAGCACGATCTTGTGGTAGCGCGCCTTGGTGATGTCGAAGTCTTCGCCGATGCCCGTGCCGAAGGCCTGGATCATCGCCTGGACCTCTTTGTTGCCGAGGGCGCGGTCCAGCCGCGCCCGCTCGACGTTGAGGATCTTGCCGCGCAGCGCCAGGATCGCCTGCGTGTGCGGGTCGCGTCCCTGCACGGCCGAGCCGCCGGCCGAGTCACCCTCGACGAGGAAGATCTCGCTGATCGAGGGGTCTTTGCTCGTGCAGTCCTTGAGCTTGTCGGGCATGGCCGCCGACTCGAACACGCTCTTGCGTCGTGCGGTCTCGCGGGCCTTGCGGGCCGCGAGGCGGGCGTTGGCCGCGTCGATCGCCTTGCGGATGATGTTCTTCGCCTGCGCCGGGTTGCGGCCGAACCAGTCGCCGAGCTGGTCTCCCACCACCTTCTGCACGAAAGCCTTCGCCTCGGTGTTGCCGAGCTTGGTCTTGGTCTGGCCCTCGAACTGCGGCTCGGAGAGCTTCACCGAGATCACGGCCGTGAGGCCCTCGCGGACATCCTCGCCCGTGAGGTTGTCGTCCTTCTCCTTCAGGAGGTTGTTGGCGCGCGCGTAGCGGTTGACCAGTGTGGTCAGCGCCGCGCGGAAGCCCTCCTCGTGCGTGCCACCCTCATGCGTGTTGATCGTGTTCGCGAACGTGAAGACGTTCTCGGTGTAACTCGTCGTCCACTGCATCGCCATCTCGAGCGCGATCTTGCGATCGGTGTCTTCGGTCTCGAAGTCGATGATCACGTCGTTGACGACATCGGAGCGACGGACCTTGTTCAAGTACTCGACGTAGTCCACGAGCCCGCGCTCGTAGAGGAACGTGTCATGCGGGTGGTGCGGGATCTCCTCGCCGGTTTCGCCGGCTTCGACGGAAATCGACTGCGGGCGCTCGTCGCGCAGCTCGATGCGCAGTCCCTTGTTGAGGAACGCCATCTGCTGGAAGCGGGTGCGCAGCGTCTCGTAATCGAAGTGGACGGTGTCGAAGATCGACTCGTCCGGCCAGAAGGTGATGGTCGTGCCGGTGACATCGCTCGGCTCGGCCTTCTCCAGGGGGGCCTGCGGGACACCGCCGTCGCGGTACGACTGCCGCCACACGAATCCCTGGCGCCGCACCTCCACGTCCAGGCGGGACGACAGCGCGTTGACGACGGAGGAGCCGACACCGTGGAGCCCGCCGGAGACCGCGTATCCGCCGCCGCCGAACTTCCCACCGGCGTGCAGCACGGTGAGGACGACTTCCACGGTGGACTTCCGCTCAGTGCGGTGCATGTCCACCGGGATGCCGCGGCCGTTGTCGACCACGCGCACGGCGCCGTCGGGCAGGATCGTCACCGTGATGGTGTCGCAGTACCCCGCGAGCGCCTCATCCACGGAGTTGTCGACGATCTCGTAGACGAGGTGGTGCAGACCGCGCTCACCGGTGGAGCCGATGTACATGCCGGGGCGCTTGCGCACCGCTTCCAGGCCCTCGAGCACCTGGATGTCGTCGGCCCCGTAGTCGTTCTGAACCTTGTCGGATGAGGATGCGGCTTCCTCGGGAACGCTCTCGGGGTTCACGGACGTCATAGGTTTCGCGTGCTCCACATGTGGTCGGGAAGGTGTTCTCCCAGTCTACCAACCAGAGGGCGTCTCAGATGCGTGTACGCCGCTGTGGCGCGATGAAATCTCTCGATCCAACCCTGAACGTGGGTCAGCCGTAGGTATCGCGCGGACCACGGCCTGGAATGGCTCTGGGACCCCATTTCCAGGAGGGAACGTCCGGCCCGATGAAGCGGATCGCATCGACCCCGGCCTCTGGGAAGCGGCGCATGATCTCGGAGAGCACCTGCGCGCGCATGAACTGGAGCTGCTTCGCCCATGCCGTCGAGTCCGCCTGCACCGTGAGGAGGCCGACATCCAGGGCCACGGGACGAGTGTGCCGCGCGGTCTCCTCACCGGCCACCTCCGCCCACGTGCGCGAGATGTCGGCGCGCGCGAGCTGAGGCTCCCATCCGGCATCCCGGGTCAGTGAGTCCAGGACGTCGCCGACGCCGTGCGGGTCTCGGCCCCGCATGAACGGCTGGCTCTCGTCGACCACCGACCGCGTCACGCGGCGCCGGCGATACTTCGATGGTTCCAGTCCGCGGAGACGCAGATATGTCGCGAGGGTCTCCGGCACCTCCGCCCCGACGGGCTCAGGCATCGACGTCCGCCAGGATGCGGCCGGCTTCTACGCGCACGATGCGCGCGCGCAGTCCGTCGGGAACGTCCTCCTCGACCGCCGAGGTGACGATGACCTGCTCGTAGCCGGCGGCGAGATCGGCCAGGCGTGCCCGCCTCCCCGCGTCGAGTTCGGCGAACACGTCGTCGAGGATGAGGACGGGGTCACCGAGCTGGGATTCGGCGCGCAGCAGCTCGGCCGAAGCCAGTCGGAGCGCGAGCGCCACCGACCAGGACTCGCCGTGCGATGCGTACCCCTTCACCGGCAGACCGCGCACCCGCAGGATCAGGTCGTCGCGGTGCGGGCCCACGAGGGTGAGCCCGCGTTCGAGTTCGGCCGAGCGCCGGGCCGCCAGGGCCGCGCGGAACTGCTCGGCGATCGACCCGGCGTCGGCGGCATCCGCGGCGTCCGAGTCGTCCTCCTCCGGATCGCCGCCCCGCACCGACAGAGCCCAATCCAGACGCGGCTCATGATCGGCCCCCGCGATCGCGGCATACGCGGCGGCCACGGGTGCGGAAAGATCGGCCGCGAGAGCCAGCCGCGCGCGGATGACCTCGGTACCGAGGGTGACGAGCTTGTCGTCCCACACGTCCAGGGTCGAGAGGGCATCGCCGCGCAGTCCGCGGGCGCGCGCCGACTTCAGCAGCGCGGTGCGCTGGCGGAGCACCCGGTCGTAATCGGCGAGGACCCCCGCGAGCCGGGGCGTGCGCTGAATGAGCAGCGCATCGGCGAACCGCCGCCGCCCCGACGGGTCGCCACGGACGATCTGCAGATCCTCGGGAGCGAACAGCACCACCTGCGCGTACCGCGGGAGCTCCGCCGTGCGCACGGGAGCGCCGTTGACGCGGGCTTTGTTCGACCCTGTGCGGTTCAGCTGCAGCTCCAGGAGCACCCGCCGCTCGCCGTGGGTGAGGCGCGCACGCACGATCGCCGCATCCGCCCCGTCTCGCACCATCGGGGCGTCCGCGGAGACCCGGTGCGACCCGAGCGTCGCAAAATAGGCGAGGGCCTCGACGAGATTCGTCTTGCCCTGCCCATTCCGGCCGACGAAGACGTTGGGTCCGGGATGCAGCGACACATCGGCGACCGCGTAATTACGGAAGTCGACGAGCCCGAGCTGCTCCACGATCATGCGACCACCCTAAGTCCGACCAGCGACGTCTTACCTGTGTCCATCCGTTCCCGGAGCTCGCCCCGGAAGCGGGTTGGGGGCTCGTCCCCCAGGCTCCGGGGTGTCCGGTTGTGAAGGACAGTCCCCTCTGCGGGCGCTTCGCGGCCGCATTCACCCCCACCCCCGGATGCCAACCTCCCCGACGGGACACCCCTGCGCCCGTGCGGGTCCGTGCAGGGATCCACTCCCCGCCAGGCCCCCGGGGCGAGTTCGAACCGGAGCGACCCGGAACCAGACTCTGCGGAAGTCAGCGGAGGAGGAGGTTGGGCTGCAGGAGGTACTTGAACGACTCCGCGCCGCCCTTGTCGACGGAGGTCTGCGGCGTGATCAGCACGGGGCTGAGCTTGTTGGCGTTCTCGCTGGAGGTGAAGGTCACCCGCGCGAACTCGCTCTTGACCGCGCCGAGCGATTCCAGCAGGTACTGCGGGTTCAGCCCGAGAGTGACGTCGTCGCCGACGAGGGTCGCATCGACGGACTCTGTCGCCCGCGCCTGCTCGGTGCCCGACGCATCCATCGAGACGCCGTCGGCGGCGAAGGTGAATCGCAGCGGCGCCGAACGATCGAGCACGAGCGCGACGCGACGGACGGCCTCGGCGAGATCAGCGGTGTTCACGACGGCGTGGTGCTCGGTCTGCGCCGGGAACAGCCGGCGCACCGGGGGGAAGTTGCCCTTGATCAGCAGCGACGTGACGGTCTTGTTCCCCGCCGTGAATGCGATGATCTCGCGGTCACCGGATCCGGAGAAGGCGATCGCGATGTCGCCGCCGTGCGCGAAGGTCTTGCCGACCTCCTGCAGGGTGCGGGCGGGAACCAGCGCGGTGATCGGCTCGTCGCCGGCGGCCGACCCGCCATCCCACGGGATCTCCCGGAGGGCCACACGATAACGGTCGGTCGCGACCAGGCTGAGCGTCGTACCGGTGACCTCGAGCTGCACGCCGGTGAGGACGGGTGTCACATCGTCGCGGGAGGCGGCGAAGGCGACCTGCGAGATCGCCGTGGCGAAGTCCTCGGCGGGAACGAGGCCCGACTGACCGCTCACCTCGGGGATCGCAGGATATTCCTGAACGGGCATCGAGGCCAGGGTGAAGCGGGCGGACCCGCAGGCGAGCAGGATGCCGCCGTCGTCATCGACGACGATCTGAATCGGTGCGTTCGGCAGTCGGCTGGCGATCTCCGACAGGAGGCGGCCGTGGACCAGGATGGTGCCCGGCTCGTCGACGGTGGCCTCGATCGTCGTGCGGGCCGAGGCTTCGTAGTCGAATGCCGCGAGAGACAGACCTGCTTCGGATGCCTCGATCAGCACCCCGGCGAGGATCGGCTGCGGGTTCCGCTGCGGGAGGAGCTTGACGACGAATGACACGGCTTCGCTGAACACATCGCGATTGACGTGAAACTTCACGGGTGCTCCCTCGGAGTCGGGTCTGGCGTACCCATGCTAGTGCCCGCGCCGCGTCGGGCCGGAAGCCCCGCTCCCGCCGGTAAAGGTGATCGGATGTGTTTCTCCAAAGGTTTTCTCTTCATCTTGTTAACAGCTGTGGAAACTGTGGATAACTCGTGCGATCCCAATGGCGGAATGGGAACTACACCGGTGTGAGATGTGGGATGGCTGCGGAGCGAGCTCTGACAACTCTCCCCAGCAGGGCGGCGGCGGGCGCGGTCCTCCACAGGGTGGAGCGAAACTTTCACATGACCGCAGGCGTGTCGTCCACGGTTATCCACAGGTTATCCACACTGTGCAGAACTGCATGATGAGGGCACCGCCCGGCTCTGTCAAGAACGCGGACGGACCGGGCGAGTCGCGCCGAATCAGCGCGAGCGGCCGAGCTGCGTGGTGATCTCGGAGACCTGGTTGTAGATGGAGCGGCGCTCTTTCATGAGCTCGCTGATCTTCTTATAGGCGTACATCACCGTGG
The DNA here is from genome assembly GCF_057197625.1 of Microbacterium sp. Z6_144. Taxonomy (NCBI): domain Bacteria; kingdom Bacillati; phylum Actinomycetota; class Actinomycetes; order Micrococcales; family Microbacteriaceae; genus Microbacterium; species Microbacterium sp. Z6_144. The sequence continues at coordinate 44,113 of NZ_JBXVPT010000003.1, read as the reverse complement.
TGTGATCGCGGTTGCCGAAGAGCTGCCCGATCTTGGGGAGCGACAGGCTCGTGCGTTCGCGGCACAGGTACATCGCGATCTGTCGCGCCGTGGCGACGGCCTGTGACCGACTGGAACCGTAGAGGTCGTCGACCGACAGCTTGAAGTACTGGGCGGTGGCGCTGATGATGTCGGTCGGCGACACGATGTTCGCGTCATCCTGATCGACGATGTCTCGCAGGACGGTCTGAGCCAGCGACATGTCGAGGTTCGACCGATTGAGGCTGGCGAATGCCGAGACGCGGATGAGGGCGCCCTCGAGTTCGCGGATGTTGGACGACACCACCGTCGCGATGTACTCCAGAACCTCGTCCGGGATCTGCAGGCGCTCGCTTTGCGCCTTCTTCCGGAGGATCGCGATGCGGGTCTCCAGGTCGGGTGCCTGCACGTCGGTGATGAGACCCCACTCGAAGCGGCTCCGCATCCGATCTTCGAAGCCCGTCAGGTGTTTGGGTGGTACGTCGCTGGTGATCACGACCTGCTTGTCGTGGTCATGCAGCGTATTGAACGTGTGGAAGAACGCCTCCTGCGTCTCGGCGCGTCCTTGCAGGAACTGGATGTCATCGATGAGGAGGATGTCGACGTCCCGATACCGCGCCTGGAATGCCGAGCCCCGGTTGTTCACGATCGAATTGATGAAGTCGTTCGTGAACTCTTCGCTGGAGACGTACCGGACGCGGATTCCCGCGTACATGCTGACGGCATAGTCGCCGATCGCGTGGAGGAGGTGCGTCTTTCCCAGGCCCGAGTTCCCGTAGATGAACAGCGGGTTGTACGCCTTGGCTGGTGCTTCGGCGACGGCGACCGCTGCCGCGTGGGCGAAGCGGTTCGACTGCCCGATGACGAAATTGTCGAACGTGTACTTCGGGTTCAGTCGCGTGTCGCTCCGTGACGCCGGGGACGCGGCTTCACCCGCGTCGTCGGGGGCTGGCCGGGAGACCTGGGCCGGTGGTGGGGCGGTTTGCACCGACATGGGAGCGGTCAGATGCGCATCGATCAGTTCCGGGTTCACGGCCACTCGGAACGAGGTGGCCGGTTCCGGAGCATCCACCTTGGTGAGCGCCTCCATGAGGGGAAGCCGGAGGCGCTTGTTGATCTGCGCTGCGGTGAGGTCGTTGGGTACGTCCAGGTACAGCACGCCGGCGTAGACACCGCTGGGAACCACGAGGTTGAGGAAGCCCAGGAGCTGAGGCGTGACGCGCTCGTCTTCGAGGAGGCGCTCCAGCACGGCCGGCCAGATGGGGACGTCGGTGACATCGGACTGTGACATGGTCCCCCTGAGGTGGTCGGTGCGCCGAATCGGCGGGATACGAGGTACCGAGCCTGTGGATAACTACCCAGACACGCTAGCCAGCGACCGTTCCGAGAGCAAACTTCACTGTAGATCCGGCCGCGTGTCACCGCCACCTGCGTCGGCGGGGGTGGGGATAATGTGCGCTTTCACGCCGACTGGTTTGAGTTATGTCGCCGACGGACGTAGCCTTAGTCGGTTGACTTGTGCCTTCTCGGCAGTCCCGATCCCGCATCGTCCCCGGTGAGCCCCCGGGGAAAACATCTCCGGAGTGACCTCATGACCAAGCGTACGTTCCAGCCGAACAACCGTCGCCGCGCCAAGAAGCACGGCTTCCGTGCCCGCATGCGCACCCGCGCAGGTCGCGGCATCCTCTCCGCTCGTCGCTCCAAGGGGCGCACCGAGCTGTCCGCCTGACCCGCAGCGGTGCTCGCCAGACCGAACCGAATCACCCGCGGATCGGATTACAAGGCCATCGTCCGGCGGGGTCATCGCTGTGCCGCCGCGCACACCGTGACCTATGTCGGTCGTTCCGGTGACTCCGCGGTGGCCCGGTTCGGGTTCATCGTCAGCAAGCAGGTCGGGTCGGCCGTGGTGCGCAATACCGTGCGCCGCCGGCTGAAGGCGGTCTGCGCCGAGGCGCTGCCTGGCGTCCGCTCGGATGTGGACGTGGTGATCCGGGCCCTGCCCAGCGCCGCCACCGCCGATTTCGCTTCTCTCCGCGACGAGGTCGTGCGGTGCCTGGAGCGGAAGGCCGTCGCGTGAGCACCTCCACCCTCCCGGTCGCTTTCGTCGGATCCGGCACGCTCACCCCGGCGGGGGTCTGGGCATCCGTCCCTCTGGTGCCTCGCAACGTCGGTCTCGCGCTGCTGCACGGCTACCGCGCAACGATCTCCCATGCATACGGCGATGTGTGCAAGTACTATCCCTCATGTTCGGCATACGCGGTCGGCGCCGTCCAGCAGCACGGACTGCTCAAAGGCACGGCTCTGGCAGCAGCGCGCCTCGCGCGGTGTCACCCCTGGGCTCAGGGCGGCATCGACGACGTGAAGCCGCACCGCGCCTTCCGCTACGAGCTCACTCGGCACGGTTTCGTCGTGCCCCCTGGAAAGGACTGAATCCGTGGGATTCGACCTGATTGGAACCATTCTCTGGCCGCTGAAGTGGCTGGTCGAGCTCGTGCTCGTCGGGTGGCACTCCCTCTTCACCTACATCGGGCTTCCACCGGCGGATGGCATCACGTGGGTGCTGTCGATCATCGGGCTCGTGATCGTGCTGCGGTCGGCGCTCATCCCGCTCTTCGTGCGGCAGATCAAGAGCCAGCGGAAAATGATGGAAATCGCCCCTGAACTGCGGAAAGTTCAGGAAAAGTACCGCGGCAAGAAGGACCAGCTCTCGCGGGAGGCCATGAGTCGCGAGACCATGGCGCTGTATAAGAAGCACGGCACCACACCGGTGTCGAGCTGTCTGCCCCTGCTCGTGCAGATGCCCATCTTCTTCGCGCTGTTCAGCGTGCTCAACGACGTGCAGAAGATCGCCGCCAATCCGGAGTTCTCCGGGGTGGGCCTGCTCAACAACGAGCTGACCCAGGAGTTCTACGACGCCCAGCTGTTCGGGGTCGCGTCCCTTCACGCGACCCTGATCAATGCGTTCGAGACCCAGAACGGTGTGGCCATCGCCATCCTGGTGGTCCTGGTCGTGCTGATGATCGTGTCGCAGTTCTTCACCCAGCTGCAGATCATCTCGAAGAACCTCTCCCCCGAGGCGAAGACCGGCCAGGCGTACCAGATGCAGAAGGTGATGCTCTACATCCTTCCGCTGGCGTTCATCTTCTCGGGTGTCTTCTTCCCTCTCGGCGTCGTCATCTACTGGTTCGTCAGCAACCTGTGGACGATGGTCCAGCAGTTCGTGGTGATTCGCGAAATGCCCACTCCCGGATCCGATGCCGCCAAGGCACGCGAAGAGCGCCTTGCCCGCAAGGGGAAGGCCATCGACTCCAGCGGCAAGGTCATCTCGATGGAGAAGTACCAGGCCGAGCAGCAGCGGCTTTTCGAAGAGGCCGAGCGAGCCCGCGCCGCCGCACGCAAGCGCCAGCAACCTGTCAGCAAGCAGCGGGCGAAGAAGCAGCAGGGCCCGGCCAAGCGTCCCGGATCGGGCAGTGGCGGCTCCCCGGCGCCCGGCGCGCGCGATACCCCCGGCTCCTCCCCCGGAACGCCTGACTCTCCGACCGCCTCCTGATGTCCGAAGGACGACCATGACTTCCGAATCCACCGACGTCGCACCCGCCTCCGCAGCGCCCGTCACCGACGAGCAGCTGGTCCAGGAAGGCGATATTGCCGCGGACTACCTCGAAGAGCTCCTCGATATCGCCGACCTCGACGGTGATCTGGCGCTGGATGTGCGCGGTGGACGTGCGTATGTCTCGGTGGAGGCCGAGTCATCCGGGTCTCTCGCTCGGTTGTCCGACCCCGAGACCGTGCAGGCCCTGCAGGAACTCACGCGTCTTGCCGTCCAGAACCGGACCGGACGCTTCTCCCGCCTCATCCTTGACATCGCCGGTTCGCGCGACACCCGTCAGCGCGAGCTCGAGCAGCTTGTCGAGCGTGCCCTGGAGCGCCTGGAAGGCGGCGCGTCGCAGGCATCCCTCCCGCCGATGTCGAGTTACGAGCGGAAGTTGATCCACGACATCGCCGCCGACCGTGGGCTGGTGTCCGAGTCGTACGGCGAAGGCGCCGACCGCCACACGGTGCTGCGCCGCGCGTGACGTTCCACGTGAAACATCGATGACCGATCTCGAGCCGGAGCCGGCTGCCGCGGCGGTCATCTTCGGAGACCGGATCGAGTTGGCGCGCGCCTTCACGGAGGCGCTGGGCGCACACGGCGAGGAACGCGGCCTGATCGGCCCACTGGAGGCGGGGCGCCTGTGGTCGCGCCACATCCTCAATAGCGCGGTGGTGGCTCCGCTGTTCTCCGGCCGGGTGGGGGATGTCGGATCAGGGGCTGGGCTTCCCGGCCTCGTCCTGGCGATCGCGCGCCCCGACGTGGAATGGCTGCTCATCGAGCCGATGGAACGCCGTACCGCGTGGCTGACCGAGCAGGTGGATGCGCTGGGCCTGGAGAATGTGGAAGTCGTTCGCTCTCGGAGCGAGGATTGGCCCGGCGCGGGCTCGCTCGACATGGTGACGGCACGAGCAGTCAGCGCGCTGCGCACCCTGATCCCGTGGACCGCTCCCCTCGTGCGGGACGGCGGGCAGCTCATCCTGCTCAAGGGAGCGAATGTGGCGGCTGAGGTGGGGGCGGCCCGCAAACAGATTCGCGCTCATCGCCTGTCGGACGTACGCGTGGAGCCCGTTGGTGAGGGGCTCTTGGATGATCCGACCCGCGTCTTCCGAGCCGTCGTGCGCGGCTGACACGACTCATCCCCGTTCCGCCCGCTCTCGAGCTGCAGCATGTGAGACCCCGCGGGTGCGGATGGGTTGGTGAGGCGGTGCAGCGCAAAGATCACTGCCGAATCCACTGCCTGGCGCGATTACCCACGTGCCGGCACGCTCAGGCGGTGCCGGGGCGTGCGCGGGGACACGGAGCAGTGCTCGTCACCGCGGGGTCACCGAGCGATGCCCGTCACGGCGGGGCGGCGCCGGCGCGGCTGACGCACACCGGGTTCTGGCGTCGCGCGGACGGCTAGCCTACTACCGCTGGCTTAGGGACGCGCGTGCAGTGGCCGTCCGCTCGGAGGGCTGCCGTGGATACGCGCATTCACACACGCGCGCGCTCGTGAACCGCTCCCCCGGGGATGTTTCACGTGAAACACATAGCGGGGCGGCTCCTCCATGGCGGGGGGCGTTTGGCTTCCGTCCGGGCGAGCAGGGTCGCCGCGCCTGCGGCTGTCCGCGACGACGGACTGCTGGTTGCCGAACGCGCTCAGACGTTGCCCGAGCGACCGCGCAGAAGCGCGCAGGAACCCGCGGGGCCCGATTCGGTGGGACATAGGCGCGTGCGGCGGTGGTGTGGCGGAGGCGGGTGCCACGGACCAGGTGGGGGACGCGCACCGTCGCGCGCGCGGTGGCCGCGGGCATGTTTCACGTGAAACATCTGGGTCACCAGGGGCCGCGCCTGGGCACGGGTGCGTGCGGGTGCTCGCGCTTATCCGCCCCATGTTTCACGTGAAACATCGGACCCTCGCGGGAATGGCGAGGTGGCGGCGTGCCGTGTGGACAGCATCAGGGTCGCCTCTCTCGCGGTGCTCCACCCGGTTGCGTGGCGTGACCGGCGGCCTGTCGTGAGGGCACGCGGCGGATGCCGGCGGCGGTACTCGGCCGACGAGCCGCGGGCCCGTCCGGGCCCTGTCGTTATGCAGGCAACGGTCAGGAGCGGAGTCGGATCCGCGGGAAAGCGGTGCCCCAGCGCGGGGGACCCTCGCGCCGCGGCGACGCACCCGCCGCGGCCACGCACCACCGAATTCGGCCCTATCGAGGAGCGCGGAGGGCCATAGCCACTCAGTGGGACGGGCGTGACCAGGAATCATGATGACGCCCGAGAGGGCAGCGCTCGGGAAGCCACCGACACAGGGCCGGCCCACGGACAAGCGGCCCGGAGCAGGGGACGGAGGTCGACGTGAGCACTGGCGTCGCGCGCGCCAGTGGCCAGGCGAGCCCTCGCTCACACGGGCGCCTGCCCGTTGGCGCCCAGCGCACGCCGCACGTCAATTCGGCTGAGCAGCGGGCGTGCCGGCACGATGTTTCACGTGAAACATAGGTGGTTCACGCGTGTCGTGCACCTTCGCTGCCGTGCGTGCGGGGCACGCACGAACTTCCCTGGGGGTACAGAGAGAACCGCCTACCGAGACGCACCTCTGCTGGAGCGCCCAGGCCGCGCGCCCCGATAATGTTTCACGTGAAACATCCGGACTTACCCGCGCGCTCCGGTGACGCCAGATTTCCTCCTGTGGGAGCGTGAATGCCGCGAGTAGGGCGGCCGTGGCGCGGTCGGGAGGGACGGATGCCCCGGGTAGACTGAACCGTCCGGAACCGAGTGCCAAGGGAGAGCGTTTCACGTGAAACAATCCGACGACTCGGGGTCCGGTGTGACGTTCGACTCCCCGATCGCGCGCGAGTTGGCGGATCTCTCCGCCCGGCGCCGTGCCCTGGAGGATGTGGCCGTCGATCTCCCTACGAGTACCAGGGTGTTCACGGTGTCCAACCAGAAGGGCGGGGTGGGGAAGACCACGACCGCGGTGAACCTGGCGGCCGCGTTGGCCGCCGTCGGCGCGCGCGTCCTGGTGATCGACCTCGATCCACAGGGAAACGCATCCACCGCCCTGGGCGTTCCACACACTGCCGATACGCCGAGCGTCTACGACGTGCTCATCGACGAATTCCCCCTCGCTGACATCGTTCAGCAGAGCCCGGAATCCCCCAATCTCTTCTGCGCGCCCAGCACGATCCACCTCGCGGGCGCCGAGATCGAGCTCGTGTCCCAGGTGGCGCGTGAGCACCGCCTGCGTACGGCGCTCGATGACTATCTCGCGGTAGACGAGAACCGCATGGACTTCGTGATCATCGATTGCCCGCCTTCGCTCGGGCTGCTGACGATCAACGCCTTCACCGCGGCGAGCGAGGTGCTGATTCCCATCCAGTGCGAGTACTACGCGCTCGAGGGCCTCAGCCAGCTGCTCGGCAGCGTGCGCATGATTCAGCGCCACCTGAACACCGAGCTGCACGTCTCCACGATCGTCCTCACCATGTACGACGGACGCACTCGGCTGGCGCAGCAGGTGGCGGAGGAGGTGCGCACGCACTTCCCGGACGAGGTCCTGCGAACCGTGATCCCGCGCTCGGTCCGTGTGTCCGAGGCGCCCAGCTTCGGGCAGACGGTGATCGCGTACGACGGTCAGTCCGCTGGGGCGGTGGCCTACCGTGAGGCGGCGGTCGAGATCATCCAACGAGGCACGAAGAAGAAGGGCTCCTGATGGTGAAGAGGACTGGACTAGGACGGGGGATCGGTGCACTGATCCCCACGGCGGAGCCGTCGGAGGCGCGTCCGGTCGACGTTTTCTTCCCGGGTGCCCCGGCCGAATCGGCCACACCGGCGGATGCGGCGCCGGCCGACGACCTCGTCGCCGTACCCGGCGCGCGCCTGGTGCACATCAGCCCGCACGCGGTGGTGCCGAACCCTCGCCAGCCGCGCACGATCTTCGACGCGGATGACCTGGCGGAGCTTGTTCACAGTGTCCGGGAGTTCGGCGTGCTGCAGCCGATCGTCGTCCGTGACGTGGGGGAGGGCCGATACGAACTCATCATGGGTGAGCGCCGCACGCGCGCCGCGCGTGAGGCGGGTCTCGACGTGATCCCGGCGGTCGTGCGTGACACGGCGGACGAACACCTTCTGCGCGACGCCCTGCTGGAGAACCTCCACCGGTCGGAGCTGAACCCTCTGGAGGAGGCGTCCGCGTACCAGCAGCTGCTCGAGGACTTCGGGATCACGCAGGAGGAACTCGCCTCACGGATCGGCCGCTCCCGCCCGCAGATCAGCAACACCATCCGCCTCCTCCGCCTGCCCGTCCCGGTGCAGCAGCGGGTGGCGGCAGGCGTGTTGAGCGCGGGGCACGCCCGGGCCATCCTGTCGCTCGACGACGAGTCGGCGATGCGCAAACTCGCGGACAAGATCGTGAACGAAGACCTCTCGGTGCGGGCCGCCGAGGCCGTCGCGAAGAGCTCCCAGGGGGGCGCCCGGCGCGGGGCTGCGCCGAAGGCCGGATCGCGCCGCGGGCATCTGGATGAGGTTGCCGAACGGCTCGGCGATCGCCTGAACACCCGCGTCCGGGTGTCGCTATCGGCGAGAAAAGGCCAGGTCGTGATAGATTTCGCGACGGTCCAGGATTTGAACCGCATTCTCGCGGAGCTGGGCGAAGACGGGTTCGGGGGCTGACCCGGAGGCGTATTCCGTTTCGGGCATATCCGTGTTCCCCCCTCCGCGGGATGGCGCGCGGGGTCCTCGGCGGCGGCGGTCGGTCGTACGCTGGAGGTATGGCAACTCATGACGACCGGCCACGCCGGAGGGCGAGCCTGGAGCTGCTGCGTGCAGAGGCGGCCGACGAATTATCGGTCCTGGTTCACGAACGCCTGCTCGATGGCGAAGACCCGTGGGAGTTCATGGAGGATCTCCCCACGGTGGACGAGCTCGTCGTGCTGACGTTGCGCGCCGAGAACATCGCGGAGAACGGTGGGGTCAGGCCCAACCGCGCGCGCCACTATCGGGTGCTTCGGCAGATCGCCATCGAATACCCGCCGCTCACCCGTGCCGTCTGGCGGCTCCTGGGCGAGGAGGAGACGCACCGGCGCTGGGACGCGACCGTGCGGCTCGACGCCTCGTAGGGCGAGTCCGCGGGGGTCGTTCCGGATCGCAGAAAACCCCGCCGACCGTGGGTCGACGGGGTTTCGTGGCTCGGTGTGTCAGCCGATGAAATCGGCGAGGTCCTTCTCGAGAGCGAACTTCGGCTTGGCGCCGATGATGGTGGTCTTGACCTCGCCGCCCTGGAAGACCTTCATCGCCGGAATCGACGTGATCTGGTACTTCATGGCGAGGTCGGGGTTCTCATCGACGTTGAGCTTGAGAACGGTGATCTTGTCCGGGTTCTCGGCCGCGATCTCGTCCAGGATGGGGGACACCATCCGGCAGGGACCGCACCACACAGCCCAGAAATCCACCAGCACGGGACCGTCGGCCTGCAGCACGTCCTGCTCGAAGGTCGCGGAGGTCGTGGCCTTTGCGCTCATTGTCATCTCCTTGTTCGGGTAAAACTGTCGCCGGCTACAACGCCGGTGGCGGCGGGATTGTTCCTCAGGCCGCCGCTGCGCCCGGGAGACCGACGATCTGGTCCTCGCTCGCCGCAGGCTGTCCGGCCTGGCCACGCGCGGCGAGGTAATGCTCGACGTCCAGGGCTGCCACGGTTCCCGTGCCGGCGGCGGTGATGGCCTGGCGGTAGGTGTGGTCGATGACGTCACCCGCGGCGAACACCCCGGGAAGCGACGTGCGCGAGGACCGCCCGTCCACCCAGATCGTGCCCTCGGCCGTGAGGTCGAGCTTTCCGTGGACGAGGTGCGTGCGGGGGTCGTTGCCGATCGCCACGAACAGGCCGTCCAGCGGCAGTTGACGCGTCGAACCGTCGACGGTCGAGCGCAGCACGATGCCGCTGACCGCTTCGTCGCCCAGGATGTCGGCGACCTCGGCGTTCCAGACGAACTCGATCTTCTCGTTGGCGAAGGCCCGCTCCTGCATGATCTTCGAAGCGCGCAGCGTGTCCTTGCGGTGGATGATGTACACCTTCGACGCGAACTTCGTCAGGAAGGTCGCCTCCTCCATCGCAGAGTCTCCGCCGCCGACGACTGCGATCGTGCGGTCGCGGAAGAAGAATCCGTCGCAGGTGGCGCACCACGACACCCCGCGGCCGGACAGGCGCTCCTCGCCGGCGAGACCGAGCTTGCGGTAGGCCGAGCCGGTGGCGTAGATGACGGATGCGGCGGTGTGCACCGTGCCGCTTCCCAGCGTGACCGTCTTGACGTCGCCGTCGAGGTCGAGCGACACGACGTCGTCGTACACGACCTCCGCGCCGAAGCGCTCGGCCTGCGCCTGCATCCGGGTCATGAGGTCGGGACCCTGAATGCCCTCCGGGAACCCGGGGAAGTTCTCCACGTCCGTGGTGTTCATGAGCTCACCGCCGGCCTCGACCGAGCTCGCGATGACCAGCGGCTCCAGGTTCGCTCGGGCAGCGTAAATGGCCGCGGTGTAACCAGCGGGGCCCGATCCGATGATGATGACGTGACGCACGTGCGCGCCCCCTTCGTAGTTTCCTCGGCTTTCAACCCATCGTAGCCCGCGGATATTCCCCGGCTCGGGGGCTCAGCGGCGGGGCAGGAAACGCGAGAGCATCCGTACCGCGGGGGTCAGCTCGGGGGTACGGAACAGCGCGAGGACGCCGAGATAGACGGCGAGCACGACGCTGCCGATGATCGCTGCACCGAGTGCACCGACCAGCTTGTCCGAGGTCGTCCAGCCCTCCGCGCCGCCGAGGAGGAGGTACGCGCCCCATCCCGCTGCGGCAGCGGGGAGCGTGGCGAGGACGAAGCGCCCGAGCGAGGCCAGCCAGCTCGCCGTGCCGATGCCACCGAGGCGGCGGTGCAGCAGGCTGGCGCGCCCGAGGTTGCTCACTCGGTCACCCCCGGCGGGGGCGTGTCCGTGCGGACCTCCGGCTCCAGGGTGGCCGCGGCCTGTTCACGCGCGCGGGCGCGGCGCCGCAGCACGGTGCGCACGATCCCGAGCCCGAAGAACAACACCATGAGAGACACGAGGATCACCAGGCCGATGGTCTCCCATTCGGCGCGCACCTCGACCTCTGAGCTCTGCACGGTGCCGATGGGGACGCCGGTGGGGCTGTACAGCTGCATCGTGACGGTGACGGTGCCGCTTCCGACGCGCGCCTGAACGGGGATGGTGACGCGCGTGTTGCTCGCCGCGGACGCGAGCACCGGTGTGCGTTCGGTGACGATGAGGCGAGCGTCGTTCGGCTGGGCGACGAGTTCCAGGTTCACCGGATAGGGCAGGTCGTTGCGCACCCACGGGCCGAAATTCGCGTCGTAGCTGATGAGATTGAGCACGCTGGAGGGGAGGATCCCCACCGCATCCAGCGTTTCGCGCGTGCGTTCGCGGTGACGGGCGAACGCGGCGGACGCCGCCTCCGCATCCGCGCGCCATCCGACCGACAGCAGCTGCAGGATCTCGGCACGTTGGCGGCCGGTGAGGAGCGCGGGGTCGTCCAGGATGGTCGCGAAGCTGGCCACCTCGGTCTCCTCGGCGAGCAGCTGCATGACGTTGCCGACCGCCGCCGCATCGGCGGGGATCTCCCGCACGCTCACCTCGACGGGCTCGGCCGCGGCCAGTTCCGCCAATCCGAGGGGGGCGACCCCCGGCGTCGGGGTCGCGGCACTGATCGCGGCCCGGAGGCTCAGGCGCTCGCGATCGGTGCCGCGGTCCACCGTGACCAGCAGCGGCTGACCCCCGCTCTCCCGGGCCGCGAACGAGAGGTAGGCGGTGGCCTCAGCCAGTGGTGCGCCCCGTCGCGAGGGCTCCGGCTGGTCGGCGGCACGGTCCAGCGCTGCCGACACGGCGGAGTCGTACACGAGGAGCTGAGACCCGGCGGCTGTGGCGCGAGCGCGGGCGGTGCGGTTGCCCTCGCCGGTGGACGTGGTCGATGAGGGCACCAGAGTCAGGGGAGGCGCCCCGGCCACGGTCGTCGCCCCGAGCGCGGCCACCACATCGGAGCCGGCCGTGTCGCCTGCGGGCCAGAAGACGCCCGCGTGGGCGTGCGGTCCGATCGCGGTCAATTGCGTGAGGTCGGGAAGCTGCGGTTCGTCCTGAGTCTCCGCCCCCGGGGTGGGGGTCGCCGTCGGTGTTTCCGGCGCCGCGATGTCTTGCGCCGAGACGTAGGACACCAGCGACGTCGGCTGCAGGGGGGCGGGAAGTCCCGCCTGCATCTGCGGCGTCACATCCGCGTCGCCGAACTGCAGCGCGAACCGTTGGTTGGGCAGCGCCTCCAGGCGGGCGAGCCATTCGATCGCCGTCGGTGGGGCGGCCGTTCCCCGCGCGCGGATGGCCGCGGGCACCGCCGGGTCGATCGCCAGGATCGCGGCCGTCCCCTCCACCGCATCCAGCTGGGCGGTGAGCGCTCCGTCGATCGCGGTGAGGGCGGTCAGCTCCTCGATGCTCACGAGCCCCGCGGTGCCCGGTGGGGCGGTGATGGGGACGACGATGCCGACGGATGCGGTCACCGCGTCGTCGGGCACGACCAGGACGCTCGTCGAGACGAGTGTGTCCCCATCGACGACGGCCCTCGCCTGCAGCGGGTAGACGCCGGGACCGAGCGTGGCCAGAGCAGGGTGTTCGGGTGCCACGACGATGGTGGAGGTCGTATCGGCCCCGGATGCGAGCGGGGAGACCGGTGCCGACCCCACGACGGGGAGAGCGGAGGACGGTGCGCTGGAGAGCCATGCTCCCAGCGCGCTGCGGTCGGGGAGTGGGCCGGGGCCGAGTTCAAGGGTCACCTCGGTGGCGGCGAGGGAGTCGGGCGTGCCGTTGTCCATCGTCACCGACACGGCGAGCGCCTCGCCGCCGCGCACGATCCCGTTCGCCGCCGGTGACAGTGTCAGCTCCACCTCGCCGCTGAGAACCGGGCCCGTCGGTGACGGCGTGGGGGTGGCGGCGTGCGCGGAAGCGCCTCCTGTGACAGCGAGCACCACCGCCGCACCGGTCGCGAACAGGCGTCGCGTCAGACGGTGACGCGGCGCACGGGCCGGGGCGGGAGATGTTCGGATCATGAGGCTCCGGCGCGGGCAACAGGGCGACCGCACCGCAGCGATTCTATGGGCGTCGGCTCCGAGCTCCCCGTGCGCCCCGCGGGACGATTGAATGGAGGGATGTTGCCGCATCCCGATCCCGTGCTCGCCGCGGCGCTCGCCGCCGACCTCCGAGCGGGCGGGTACACCTCGGATGCGCTCCGCGCCGCATGGACGGCGGAGGCGGATGGAGCGATCCCGCGCGGCCTGCGCGGACCCGCACTGCGTGCACTCGGAGAGCGGACCGACCCGCTGGCGGTGGTCGCGCGCCTCCTGGCTCTGGCCGTGCCTCAGCCGGTGGCGCACGTGGACCGGGCCCTCCCGCAGATCCGCGCCGCCGGACTGGTTCGGCTCGGGCTCGCCGAGATCGACGGCGACACCGTGACGGCGGCGGCGATGGTGCGTCCGCAGGCCTTCGTCGACGAGCGCGGCGAGGGTGAGTGGTGGATCGCGAGCGATCTCGACGAGGCGGCGCTGGGCGGACCGCTCCCCGAGGATCACGTGCTGGGCGTGGGCGGCGCATCCCTTACCCTGGCCCGTCTGCAGCTGCCGGATGCGGCAGGCACGTGTCTCGACCTCGGCACGGGATGCGGCATCCAGGCGCTGCGGATGCGGCGGGGCGGCGCGGAGCGGGTCGTCGCGACCGACGTCTCCGAGCGGGCGCTGCGGTTCACGGAGCTGAACGCGCACCTCAACGGGGTGGACGGCATCCAGACGCGGTCGGGGAGCCTGTTCGACCCGGTGGCCGACGAACGGTTCGTCCGCATCGTCACGAACCCGCCGTTCGTCATCACGCCGCGGGCGGTGGGAGTGCCCGCGTACGAGTACCGCGACGGCGGCCGCGTGGGCGACGGGCTGGTCGCGGAGGTGGTCACCGGTGTGGGCGCGCACCTGGCTCCCGGCGGCGTCGTGCAGCTGCTGGGAAACTGGGAGAGCCACGGCGGCGAGGAGGGTCTCGATCGCGTGCGGGCGTGGGTGGCCGCATCCGGTGTTCCGCTGGACGCCTGGGTCGTCGAACGCGAACGCATCGACCCGCTCGCCTACGCCGAGCTGTGGGTCCGCGACGGGGGCACCGTTTCCGGCACGCCGCAGTACGCGGAGCTCATCGACGCGTGGCTCGATGATTTCTCGGCGCGCGGAGTGACGGAGATCGGGTTCGGGTACGTGCTGCTGCACCGCCCCGCGTCGGGCGAGGCCTCGCTCGCGCGCTACGAGCGCGTGGAGGGCGGGTCGGCGCCGTCGGGCGAGCACCTGGCGGCTTCTCTCGCCGCTCACGTCCGGTTGGCGGCCCTCGGCGACGACGGGCTCGCCGCATCGCGGTTCACCGTCGCCCCCGACGTGACCGAAGCGCGCCACCACCGGCCCGGCGAAGAGGCCCCGACGGTGATCGAGTTGCGCCAGGGTGGCGGTTTCGCGCGGTCGCTGCCGGTCGACCCGGCCCTGGCCGCGGTCGTCGGTGCCAGCGACGGCGACCTCGAACTCGGCCGGCTCGTCGACGCGGTCGCGCAGCTGATGGAGGTGGATGCGGCAGCACTACGGGCAGACCTGTTCCCCCGGGTGCGCGAGCTGGTGTTCACCGGCTTCCTCCGTTTCGCCGACTGATCGCGGCGGTTCCCGCCCGGTTAGGCTCGACGCATGCTGAACATGGCCGAGGGTGTCGCGCGCCTGGACGCGTTGGCCGACTCCGCCGTCGTCTCCCGTCTCGGACGCGCCTTCGCCGACGCCGGACACGAACTCGCCGTCGTGGGCGGGCCCGTGCGCGACGCGCTTCTCGGGCGCGAGACGCACGACCTCGACTTCACCACCGACGCGCGTCCTGACGACATCCTCCGGATCGTCACGCCCATCTCGAGCGCGCGCTGGGACGTGGGGCGCGATTTCGGAACGATCGGCGCCCGCGTCTCGGGCGAGCAGGTGGAGATCACGACCTACCGCGCCGACAGCTACGACGGCGTGACCCGCAAGCCCACCGTCGCGTTCGGCGAGACGCTGGAAGAAGACCTGGTGCGACGCGACTTCACCGTCAACGCGATGGCGCTGCGGGTGCCGGGCAAGACGCTGGTGGATCCGACCGGCGGCGTGGAGGATCTGATCGGACGGCGTCTGCGCACGCCCACCGAGCCGGAGGTGAGCTTCGGCGACGACCCCCTCCGGATGCTGCGCGCCGCGCGCTTCTCGTCCCAACTCGGCTTCGAGGTCGACCCGGCGACGCTCGCCGCGGTGGCCGAGCTCGGTTCGACGCTCTCGATCGTCAGCGCCGAGCGCATCCAGTCGGAGCTGGTGCGGATGCTGGCCACCGATGACCCCGTACCGGGCCTGCGGATCCTCGTCGACACGGGCCTGATGGACCTCTTCCTGCCCGAAGTGCCCGCGCTTCGGCTCGAGGTGGACGAGCACCATCACCACAAGGACGTCTACGAGCACTCCCTGACCGTGCTGCGACAGACGATCGAGCTCGAACACGCGCGGTATCCCGGTGCGGCCCCCGACGTGCCGCTGCGGCTGGCGGCTCTCCTCCACGACATCGGGAAGCCGGCGACGCGCCGCCTGGAGCCCGGTGGGACGGTGACCTTCCATCACCACGACGTCAAGGGCGCCCGTCTCGCGCGCAAGCGACTGCAGGCCCTGCGCTTCGACTCCGACACGATCCGGTCGGTCACCACGCTCATCGAGCTGCACCTCCGCTTCTTCGGGTACGCCGAGGGCGCGTGGACCGACTCCGCCGTCCGCCGGTACGTGCGCGACGCCGGCGACGAACTCGAACGACTCCACATCATCACCCGGGCCGATGTCACCACGCGCAACCGGCGCAAAGCCGCGCGCCTGGCCGGCGCATACGACGACATCGAGGCGCGTATCGCCGCCCTGCGCGAACAGGAGCAGATCGACTCGGTGCGCCCCGAGCTGGATGGCAACCGCATCCAGGAGGTGCTCGGCATCCCCCCCGGCCGCGACGTGGGCGAGGCCTACCGGTTCCTGCTCGACCTGCGCCTGGACGAAGGCCCTCTCGGCGAGGAGGAGGCCGAGCGGCGCCTCCGCACGTGGTGGGCCGCCCGCGCCTGACCCTCGCCCCGGCCGCGCGGCGTGGCGCCGCTCGAACGTCGGAGGATCGCACGTTGGTCGGAGCATCCGCGGAGAATCGTCCGACGGCGCTGCGATCCTCCGACCGTGGCATCGGGCGCGGCGCGGTCGGGGCGACACTCGACGTCGGAGGATCGCACGTTGGTCGGAGCATCCGCGGAGAATCGTCCGACGGCGCCGCGATCCTCCGACCGCCGCATCGGGCGCCGCCCTCATGATGGGGCGGCGGGGCCGCGCGGCGGCGGAGTGGGTGGCCGCCGATTCGATACCGTGCTTGCATCGCCGTCTCCCAGGAAGGGGCGCTCCCGTGAGCATCTCGACGATCACCATCGTGAACCCGGCCGGCACGGGGAACCTCCTGAACCCGGAGGTTCTCGCCGACCTGACCGAGCAGTTGAGGGCCGCCGACGCCGATCCGGAGGTGACCGGCATCATCCTCACCGGCGCCGGGGAGGTCTTCTGCAGCGGTCTGGACCTCCCCGCGCTCCAGGCCGGCGGTGACCCGGTGGAGTTCGCCACCGCGCTCGCCGCCCTGTTGAAGTACCTGCCGACCCTCGGCACTCCGGTCGTCGCGGCCGTCAACGGCGATGCCGTCGCGTCCGGAGCATCCATCGTCGCGGCCGTGGACTACGCCGTGGCGGTTCCGGATGCGGTGATCGGAACGCGCGAGGTATCCCTGGGCATCTGGCCGATGGTGGCGCAGGTGCCGTTGATCCAACGGCTGGGGGCGAGGGCGGCCATGGAGAACGTGGGGTCGGGCGAGCCGTTCTCCGCGGAGCGCGCGCGGGAGGTCGGCCTGCTCAACGCGATCGCCGAACCCGGTGCGCTTTTCGCGGCGGCGGAGGAGTGGCTCGGCAAAGCCGCTCGCGCGGGGGCCATCGCGCGCGTCGGGCGGCCCGCCTTCTACCGCTTCGCCGAGATGGGGTACGCAGAGGCGCTGGATGCGTCCGTCGAGCTCTTCGCGGACATGAACCGCTGACCTTCCCTGACGTTGCCGCCGGTCAGTTGCCGAGAACGCCGAACACCGCGGTGAGCAGCCACCATCCGACGCCGAGCACCAGGAAGACCACGGTCACCCACGAGAAGCTCCGTTTGAGCCGCCGCCCCTGCGGCGCGACGCCCGGAGGCGGCGGGGTGAGCGGCGGTGGCTCCGCCGCGGTGGCTCCGGGAATGCCCGAGGCCACCGCATCCGTCGCCGGGATGCCGGTCGCCGCGAGCCGATCGTCGCGCCAGCGCGCCCATTGGGCGAGCTTGTCCAGCAGCGCGGCGACGAGGGTGAACAGCCACGCCCACGTCGCCGGGTCGAGGGTGGACAGGTCGCGCTTGGCGTAGAGGAAGAGCCAGTCATCGACGATCTCGACATCCAGCGCGGCGGCATTGTCGATGAAGCGGGCCATGATGTCGGGCGTGAACAGGTACAGCGCGTCGCGCTCGTAGTCGGCGGGGCAGTAGAGCGAGAAGTATTTGTCGAAGTCACCCTCGAGGCTCAGCCGTTGGTCGCGGTCGAAGGCGGCGGGCAGGTTGGATGCACCGAACAGGCCGTTGTTGCCGACCGCATCCAACACGATGTGCGGGAGAGGCACGTCGAGCTTCACCGCCACATAGCCCCACTTGTGGGTCGTGCGGTTCTTTCCCGACCCCGTGGTGAACCGGTAGTTCGCGAACTCCACGAATCGCGGCTGGGCACCGCGCACGAGGTCACTGGCCTCGCGCGAGTTACCGAGGTGGAAGATCATGCCGGGCAGCGCCGGTGCGGCGATGACGGGGGTGAAGGCCATCCCGTTCGCCCGCGCGAATCGGTCGAGACGATACCACCGGACGGCGCTACCGCCGCGGACCATGGCCACCACGACGATCACGATGACCACGGCGATGAACAGGAAGGGCACGACCGAGACGAGCCCGAACACGCCGCCTCCGGATGAGCTCAGCGCCGACGCCACCGCGCCGAAGACCGCGCCGAACACGACGAGCATGAACACGACGACGATCGAGCCGATCAGGATCCCGGCCACGGAGGACCCCGAGACCTTCCCCTGCGCGCGCAGCTCGCGCACGAAGGCCTTCGCCGCGGCACGGTCGACAGGTTCGGTGAGCGGCTGCGCGTCGAACGTGATCGGGGTGGGAGTGCTCACCGGTCCACCTCGGCGGCGTTCCCCGAGAGGCTGGTGTCCGCGCGGATCGCCCGGCCCTCGATCGCCGGGTCGCTGCAGAGCGCGCGGACGAGGTCGGGGCTCCCGCCAACGGTCGTGGAGTTGTCGTCCACCTCGGTGACGAGCACCCAGGCGCGGTCGGCGGGCCAGATCAGGCTCGGCGACGCGGTCCATTCCGGGCGGTCCTCGGCCCAGGGCACGCGCGAGGCCCATCCCGGATCGGCGAGCTCGCCGAGCGAGCCGCGGAAGAGGACGTGGTCGCGATCGGGCAGCTCCAGCCGGGGGCCATGGGAGATGTCGTCCGAGAGCAGTCCGGGCTGCCACACCGGCTTGCGGAAGACGTTGTTGAACGGGTCGTGGATGCTGCGCTCAAGCATGACGCGGTGGTGATTCATGACAGCGGGGTCATCGTCGTCGGAGGTGGCGAGGGCGATCCTGGCGGGGGCCGAGGCGAAGGATCCGACCAGCCCGCCCCACCCCTCCCAGACGGCGATGTACACGTCATCCGCGGTGCGGGTGTGCTGCGCGAGGTGCCTCGTGACCGCGCTGAGTTTCGCCGCATCCAGGCGACCCTCCTGCGCCGCGTCCTCGTCGCCCTCGGCCGGCCCGCTCGCGGCGTTGGAGATGCGCGCGTACGCCGGGAACCCACGCGGGACGAAGTGGTGCAGGGTAGCGCGCCGGTCCTCGGGATCGAGCCGCTCACGGATCCACGTGCCGGCGGTGACGTCGTCGGTCCACTCCATGCAGGTCACGCTACCGACCGATGGCGGCATACGTGTGCGTCCGGGGGGCGAGAGGGCGTGCTGCTCCGTGCTTCTCAGCGGTTTAGTCGATTCTCAGCATTTTGTCGTTGACTCCGCCGAGGGGAGCAACAACACTCTGACGGGTCACCCAACCGTTGTGAGGATCCCCCATGTCCACGTACCTCATCACCTGCACGCCCGCCCACGGTCACATCGCGCCGCTGCTGGCGGTCGCGCGCCACCTTGCGGCCGCCGGCGAGCGCGTGCTCTTTCTCACCAGCCCCCGCTACGCGGAACGCGTGAACGAATCCGGTGCGCACTTCGTGCCGCTGCCGGCGGCGGCCGATGTGGACCTGGATGACCCCGGTCCGGCCTTCCCCGAGCGGGCCGGGTTGCGCGGCCCGGCGGCGATCCGCTTCGACATGCTCAACCTGTTTCTCGCCCCCGGCCGCGCGCAGTACGAGGTGGTGCGCTCGATCCTCGCCGCTGAGCCGGTGGACGCGATCCTCACCGAACCGATCTTCATCGGCGTGGTGCTCCTGGCAGAGCTTCCGGCTTCCGAGCGCCCGCCGATCATCGCGCTCGGCATCTTCCCCCTCAGCTCGAAGAGCCGGGACACGGCTCCCTTCGGGCTGGGCATCGCGCCGATGCGAGGTGTACTCGGGCGCGTCCGCAACGCCGCTCTCACCGTCGTCGCCGAGAAGGGCGTCTTCGCCCCGGTCACCCGGGCGGCGAACGCCCTGGCGTCAGAGGTGATCGGGCACCCCCTCAGCCGGTTCTTCCTCGACTGGACCCGCGGTGCGGATGCGCTGGCCCAGTTCACCGTCGCCGGCTTCGAGTATCCGCGGTCGGACCTGTCGGACAACGTCACGTTCGTGGGCCCGCTCCGGCCCTCCTCCCCCCACGCGGACCTGCCCGAATGGTGGGGCGACCTGGACACCACGCGACTCGTCGTCCACGTCACGCAGGGCACCGCCGCGAACGCCGACACCTCTCAGCTGCTCGAGCCCACCTTCGCCGCGCTCGCCGACGAGGACGTCCTCGTCGTGGCCAGCACCGGCGGCCGCCCGGTGGACGGGCTGCGCGATCTCCCCGCCAATGCACGGGTGGCCACCTACCTGCCCTACGACCAGCTGCTGCCCCGCGTGGACGTGCTCGTCACGAACGGTGGTTACGGGGGTGTGCATCAGGCGCTCGCCGCCGGTATCCCGCTCGTGGTGGCCGGACAGACCGAGGACAAGATCGAAGTCTCGGCCCGCGTCGGATGGAGTGGCGCCGGGATCAACCTCAGATCGAGCCGGCCGAAGCCCGACAGCGTGCGGGCAGCGGTCCGCACCGTGCTCTCCGATGACCGCTACCGCATCCGCGCACGGGCACTCGCGGCGGAGATCGCGCAGGCACCGGGGCTCGCCGGGCTCGACCGCATCCTGGCCGACGTGCAGCGCGCGCGAGCATCGGATACACTGTGAAGGTTGTCCGGCGACGCCACTCGCGCGCACGCGGACGACATGCACACACCCTCCTGCTTCCGGGAAATGCCCGGCAGCCGTTCTAGTCCGAAGGAGGTGGGTTAGTGACGCACCAGTACGAACTCATGGTCATTTTCGATCCCGAGCTCGACGAGCGCCAGGTTGCACCCAACCTGGACAGGTTCCTCAAGGTCATCACGACCGACGGGGGCACCATCGACAACGTCGACATCTGGGGCCGCCGCCGTCTCGCGTATGAGATCCAGAAGAAGACCGAGGGCATCTACGCCGTCGTCAACTTCACGGCCACCAGCGAGGCCACGCAGGAGCTCGACCGTCAGCTCAAGCTGAACGAGCAGATCATGCGCACCAAGGTCCTCCGTGCCGAGGAAGCCATCGCTCTGGTCGCTTCCGAAGCGGTGCGCAAGGAGGCCAAGGCCGCTCGCAAGGCCGCGGCCGCCGAGACCCGGACGGCTAAGAAGGACGCCTGATGGCCGGCGAAACCGTCATCACCGTCGTGGGCAACCTCACGGCCGACCCCGAACTGCGCTACACGCAGAACGGGCTGCCGGTGGCGAACTTCACCATCGCGTCGACTCCGCGCACGTTCGACCGTCAGGCGAACGAGTGGAAAGACGGCGAGGCGCTGTTCCTCCGGGCATCCGTGTGGCGGGACTTCGCCGAGCACGTGGCGGGTTCGCTCACCAAGGGCGCGCGGGTCATCGCGACCGGTCGCCTCAAGCAGCGCTCCTACCAGGACCGCGAGGGCGCCCAGCGCACCTCGATCGAGCTGGAGGTCGATGAGATCGGCCCCTCGCTGCGTTACGCCACCGCACAGGTGACGCGCGCGGCCAGCTCCGGTGCAGGCGGAGGTGGCGGCGGCGGTCAGCAGCGTCAGCAGGTCGCGGATGAGCCGTGGTCGACGCCCGGTTCGACCGGCGGTGCCGCAGGTGCCGCTGGTGCCGCAGGCGGGGCCGACGCCTGGTCCGCCCCCGGTAACTACGGGGACGACACCCCGTTCTGATTCACGCTGGATGCCGCGCTCTTTGAGCTGCAGCATCCGCGTTTCATACGAAAGAAGGAAGCATGGCTGGAAAGTCGAGCGGCGACCGCCGCAAGCCGCGGAAGGGTGGCAAGCCCACCGCTCCCGCGAAGCCGACTCGTGTGGGTGTCATTGATTACAAGGACATCCCCACCCTCCGCAAGTTCATTTCGGAGCGCGGGAAGATCCGCGCCCGCCGTATCACCGGTGTCTCGGTGCAGGAGCAGCGTCTCATCGCTCGCGCGATCAAGAACGCGCGTGAGATGGCGCTCCTGCCCTACGCCGGCGCCGGCCGCTAAGGGGCACCCGCATGGCAAAGCTGATTCTCACGAATGAGGTCGCCGGGCTCGGAAGCGCCGGCGACGTGATCGAGGTCAAGAACGGGTACGCCCGCAACTACCTCATCCCCCAGGGCTTCGCGGTGGCGTGGTCGCGTGGTGGCGAGAAGCAGGTCGCGTCCATTCGCGCGGCCCGCGAGTCTCGCGCGATCCACGACCACGAAGAAGCCGTGGCGCTGAAGGACACGCTCGAGTCCAACAAGGTCAAGCTGACGGTGAAGGCCGGCGCCGAAGGGCGTCTGTTCGGCTCCGTCAAGACCGGCGACGTGGCTGACGCGGTCAAGGCCGCCGGCTTCGGCGACCTGGACAAGCGCAAGATCCACATCACCTCGCCCATCAAGGCGGTCGGTGAGCACGAGGCGACGATTCGTCTGCGTGATGACGTCACCGCCGTGATCACCCTTCAGGTGGTCGCTGCGAAGTAACGCACGCACACCGGATGCCGCGGACCCCGTTTCGGGTCCGCGGCATCCGTCGTTGTGCGGCGCGCTCAGGGCGCCGGGGTCACGCTCAGCGGCGCCGGTCTGCGTCCGCGCGGCCGATGCCGCCACGCAGTGAGCCCCGTGGCAGGGACGGTACGCCGTTCGTTCCCGTGGGCCTCATGCGCACTTGACAATTTCCGGATCCGTCGATACTCGACCTGTGGTTATCCCCGGATTTGTACACAACCCAGGTCGCCGGCGAAGCAACCTTCAAGTCTCACTTCAACCACATCCGCGAAGAATCGCTGTGGAGATATAAACCCCTGGTACGAGGCACAATATTTCTTATCTCGGCAGCGGTTGTCCGCCGTTGTCCACAGGTGTTGTACACAGGTGTGTCGGCGTTTCGCGCATTTCCTCCACAGAGTTATCCACAGGCCGGTTTGCGCCAGCCGGAGGCCGTCCATAGCGTGGGTCCCGCTCATCAAGACGAACCGCTGAGGGTCGCGCGAGGGGCGTGTCGGGGGTTCGTGTTCCTATGGGAACGCGGGATGACACGCGCCCGGACGACCGGTGATCGCAGCGGCGTTCCGCCGTGCCCCGGTGGGGACGAGCCTTACCCGAAGGAATGGAGAGCGCGTGTCGATTGCCGACATCTCGGAACAGCGCCTCGGCGGAGCCCGCCAGGCCGAACGCACGCCGCCGCACGATCTGCCCGCCGAGCAGAGCGCCCTCGGAGGAATGCTCCTGTCCAAGGATGCGGTCGCCGACGTCATCGAGACCCTGCGTGGCGGCGACTTCTACATCCCCAAGCACGAGCTCATCTTCGAAGCGATCCTCTCGCTGTACTCGCACGGCGAGCCCACCGACGTCGTGGCCGTCACCGACGAGCTCATCAAGACCGGCGAGCTGCAGCGCGCCGGCGGGGCCGACTACCTCCACACCCTCACCTCCATCGTCCCGACGGCAGCCAACGCCGGGTACTACGCCTCCATCGTCGCGGAGCGCGCTCTCCTGCGGCGCCTCGTGGAGGCCGGCACCCGCATCGTGCAGATGGGCTATTCGGGTCAGGGAGACGCGCTCGACCTGGTCAACAACGCGCAGGCGGAGATCTACAACGTCTCCGGTGCGGAGACCGCCGAGGACTACGTCCCGCTGACGACCGCCGTCGACGCCGCCGTCAACGAGATCGAGGCCGCGCGCGGTCGCGACGGACAGATGACCGGCATCCCGACCGGGTTCTCGGGCATGGATCAGCTGACCAACGGCCTGCACCCCGGCCAGATGATCATCATCGCGGCCCGTCCCGCGATGGGTAAGTCCACCCTCGCCCTGGACTTCGCCCGGGCGGCGGCGATCAAGCACAACCAGCCGACGATCTTCTTCTCGCTCGAAATGGGCCGGAGTGAGATCGCGATGCGTCTCCTCAGCGCCGAGGGAGCCATCCCGCTGCAGAGCATGCGCAAGGGAACACTGGACTCGCGCGATTGGACGACCATCGCGGCCACCCGCGGGCGGATCAACGACGCACCCCTGTACATCGACGACAGCCCCAACATGACCCTCGTCGAGATCCGCGCGAAGTGCCGTCGTCTCAAGCAGCGCGAGGGGCTGAAGATGGTCGTCATCGACTACCTGCAGCTCATGACCAGCGGCAAGCGGGTCGAGTCGCGTCAGCAGGAGGTCAGCGAGTTCTCGCGTGCGCTGAAGCTCTTGGCGAAAGAACTGCAGTGCCCCGTGATCGCGCTGTCGCAGCTGAACCGTGGACCGGAGCAGCGTGCCGACAAGAAGCCGGCCCTATCCGACCTCCGTGAGTCGGGCTCGATCGAACAGGATGCCGACATGGTCGTGCTGCTGCACCGCGAGGCCGCCTACGAGAAGGACAGCCCGCGGGCCGGCGAGGCCGACCTCATCGTCGCCAAGCACCGTAACGGCCCCACCGACACGATCACGGTCGCCTTCCAGGGTCACTACTCGCGCTTCATCGACATGGCCCCCTCGATGTGATGCCGCTGTAAGTTCTCGGGGAAGATGGCGGATCCTGAGGTGATGTGGCGGGCATATGGCGGTTCCGCCATGCGGATGCCCCGCGCTGGCTCGCTTCCCGGGCGCGATGAGGCCTCCGGCGAGGAGGAATCCGCCGTTTCGCATGGTCCTGAGTTCGAAAGCGCTGCCCTCGGGAGCTAGTCGAGCCTCGCCGTCGTGGTCACGCGGCGGTAGAGCACCTCGGGGCGGCCCCGCGCTCCGAAGCGATGCGAGACGGTGACGTGGCCCCTGTCGGTGAGGAAGCCGAGATAGCGGCGCACCGTGGCCCGCGACGCTCCCGATGCCGCGGCGACATCGTTCGCGGTCGCCGGGATCGTGGGGTGCAGTGCCTCGAGGACGGCGCGCAGGGTCGGTTCGGCGACGCCCTTCGGCAGGTTCGCGAGCGCCGGCGGGCCGGTCGCGGAATCGGCGCGGAGCGGAGAGACGAGCCGGTCGATCTCGCCCTGGGCGAGCCCGATGGGCGCCTCGGCGGGGCGCTGGGTGCGCTCGCGACGGTAGTCGGTCAGGCGTGAGACGAACGCGTCCTTCGTGAACGGTTTCACGAGGTACCCGACGACGTGGGCGGCGAGAGCCTGGCGAACGGTGAAGCCGTCACGAGCCGAGCTGATCACCATGACGTCCACGCCCCACTCCCGCACGAGGCGGAGCCGGTGCAGCACCTCGATGCCGCTGAAGTCCGGGAGGTTCATGTCGAGCAGGACGAGGTCCACGCTCGCGTCCGCCGCGAGCTGAGCTCCCTGGGCCCCGGTGCGCACGGCAGCGATCAGCTCGAAGCCGGGAACCTCTCGCAGGTACGCACTGTGCAGCCGGAGGACCGCCGGGTCGTCGTCGACGAGCAGGGTGCGGATGCCGCCGGCCGTCATCGCACGAGCCCTCGCGCGGCGGCCGGCATCTCCACCGTGAACCGCGCCCCGCCCTGCGGCGAGCGACCGACGGTGATGGTGCCGCGGCGGCGGACCACCTCCCGGCGCACGATGTCGAGGCCGACGCCGCGGGCATCGGCGCCGCCCTTCGTCGAGACGCCGCGCTCGAAGATGCGGTCGACGAGATCGGGCGCGATGCCCGGACCGTCATCGCTCACGTCGACGTGCACCTCGCTGCCGTCTGCGACCACGAGCACCCGCACGACCCTCCGGGCGGCCTCGATCGCGTTGCGGCAGAGATTGCCGACGACGAGGAGATCGGCGTCGTCGAGAACGCCGGGACCGAGCGTCGTCAGGGGATCGATCTCCAGGCGCCCGCCGCGTACGGCGAATCCGGCGGCACAGGAGTCCAGGAGCGCGCGCACGGCGGGATCGGTGACGGAAGCCGCTGCATCGCTCGCCGTCGTGAGGGGAACGAGACGGTCTACGTACTCGAGGGTCGCCTCGGTCTCTCCCTCCGACACGAGGCCGCGGATGACGTGGAGGCGCGTGCGGAACTCGTGGGTCTGATCGCGCAGCGCCTCCGCGATCTGGCGCTGGGTGTCGGCCTCGCGCGCACGCTCTTCGAGACGGCGGATGCTGCGGCGCAGCGCTCCCGTCAGCAGGGCGCTGACGAGGCATCCGATCACCACCGATCCCAGCACCCACGGAAGCAGGCCCCCGACGGCGGCGCTGACGTCGCCGGCGATCTCGCTCTCGAGGATCCCGACCGAGGCGGAGCCGACGACGGCGTCGCCGTCGCGGACCGGAACCTTGGCGCGGAGGGTCGCGCCGAGGGTGCCGGTCTCGGTGCCGAGGAACGTCTCACCGGCGAGCACGTCGGAGGCGTCCGTCGACACCGGGCGACCGCGTTCGCTCGAGGTCGGGTGCGTCAGCCGCACCCCGTCGGCGTCGGTGATGACGACGTAGTCGACGCCCGACGCGTCCTCGAGGATGTCGGCCAGCGGCTGCAGCTCGGCCATCGCCGCCGCCCGGTTCAGCTGCACGCCGCTGCGAACCTGCTCGAGCGCCGCGAGGCTCTGCGAGACGTCGAGGACGCGCTCGGCTGTCGCCACGCGGATGCTGCGCTCCTGCACCGAAAGCGCCACCAGTGTGGTGACCGCGACGCACGCGAGAACGACGATGCACTGCATCACGAGGACCAGCAGCATCCGGGTCTTCGTCGTCGGCACCGGCGTGTTCGAGGTCATCGGTGACTCCTCTGCGGCGTGAGCATCAATGAGCGAAACTCCGCCCGGAGGTGATGCGGTCCTCCCGCGGTGCGAGTCTACTCGGGAGGTCTGCAGCGACGACGTGGCAGGCACAGGAGGTGAAGATGCGTCGACGCATCGTCGGAACGATCGTGGGGGTCCTCGCCGGTGCCCTCTTCCTGGGGGCGGCCGTGCACGCCGGCGCCACCGGCGGCGGCGCCGCCAGCCCACGCACGAAGATCACCCTGGTGGCGCCGGCCGCCCCCGGCGGCGGTTGGGACGCCTTCGCTCGAGAGAGCCAGCAGGTCATGCGCGCCGAAGGCATCGCGGGGGGAGTCCAGGTCGTCAACGTCCCGGGCGCTTCGGGCACGATCGGGCTCGGGCAGGTCGCCGAGATGAGCGACCGCCACGACCTCATGATGGTCACCGGCGGGGTCATGGTCGGCGGGATCATCATCAACAACTCGCAGGTCACGCTCGAAGACGTCGTTCCCGTCGCACGGCTCGCCGACGACTTCAACGTGCTCGTGGTGCCGGCCGATTCGCCCTTCCAGACGCTCGACGACTTCACCGCCGCCTTGGCCGCCGATCCCGGGGGCACGGCGATCGCCGGCGGATCGCTCGGCGGTATCGACCACCTCCTCGCGGGACTCCTGGCACGGGCCGTGGGCACCGATCCCTCCGCGGTGAACTACCTCGCCTACCCGGGCGGCGGGGAGGTCGTGACCTCTGTGCTCTCGCACACCGCCGCGGCCGGCCTGTCCGGCTACAACGAGTTCCGCGACCAGATCGAGTCGGGGAGCATGCGCGCCCTCGGCACGTCCGCCCCCGAACCGGTCGAGGGTATCGACCTCCCCACCTTCCGCGAGAGCGGCGTCGACGTGTCGATGTCGAACTGGCGCGGATTCGTCGCTCCGCCCGATATCGACGAGGAGACCCGCGACGAGCTGATCGCGATGGCGACGGAGCTGCGCGAGACCGCCGCTTGGCGCGAAGTGCTCGACCGCAACGGCTGGGTCGACAGCTTCATGACCGGCGATGACTTCGGCGCGTTCATCACCGACGAGACACGCCGCACCGAGCAGATCGTGGAGGAGCTGGGACTATGACGATCAACGAACCACCGCCACTGACGACCGGGGCGCTGCGCGTGCAGCGCATGCCTCGGTGGTACACCGGACGCAGCGAACTCATCGTGGTGGCGGGCGTATTCGCACTGGCGACCTGGATGCTCGTCGGTACCGTGACGATGGAGGTGCCTCAGGGCACGGCCTTCCCCGGCCCGCAGTTCTTCCCGACGCTCGTGGTGATCTTCCTCTACGGCGCCGGCGTCGCCCTCGCGATCGAGGTGCTGCGCTCGCCGCAGCGGCAGCACGTCGCTGACGACCCGGTCGAGATGTCCGACGAGCTGCTGCGCGACCTCGGCGGTATCGACGAGACGAGCGAGATCCGGGTGGTCTCGCCCGAGGACTACGCCGCCGCTCCGACGGATGCTGCGGGCGACGCCGCGTCCGGATCCGACCGCAAGACGGTGCTCCTCACCATCGCCGTCTTCGTCGTGTTCATCCTGGTGCTCCCGTTCGTCGGATGGCTGATCTCGGCGGCGGCGCTCTTCTGGGCGATCGCGTGGGCGTTCGGCAGCAAGCGCCCTCTCATGGATATCGGGATCGCGGTGATCCTCTCGTCGATCACGCAGCTCGCCTTCGGCGCGGGTCTCGGACTGTCTCTGCCCGCAGGCTTCTTGGGGGGGATTCTCTGATGGATCAGCTCGGACAGCTCATGGCGGGCTTCGCGGTCGCCTTCACGCCGCAGAACCTCCTCTTCCTCGTCATCGGCGCCGTGCTCGGCACCGCCGTGGGCGTGCTCCCCGGCCTCGGCTCGGCCATGGCGGTGGCACTGCTGCTGCCCGTGACCTTCAGCCTCGACCCCACGGGCGCGTTCATCATGTTCGCGAGCATCTACTTCGGCGGCCTGTTCGGCGACTCGACCTCCGGCATCCTCCTGAACACGCCGGGGAACTCCTCGGCCATCGCCACGACGTTCGAAGGCCATCGAATGGCGAAGGACGGTCGCGCGGCGAAAGCCCTGGGCACCGCGGCCATCGGCGCCTTCATCGGCGGCACCATCGCCTGCATCCTCGTCGTGTTCTTCGCGCCCGCGATCGTGCAGCTGGCGACGATCTTCGGACCCGCCGAGTACTTCGCCCTCGCTGTCTTCGCCTTCGTCGCCATCTCGGCCGTCGTGGCCGATTCCATCGTCCGCGGCCTCGTGTCGCTCGGGCTGGGGTTCGCGCTCGCCCTCGTCGGCATCGACGGCATGTCGGGGGCCGAGCGCTTCACCGCCGACAGCCCCGTCCTGTTCGACGGCATCTCGATCATCGTCATCACCGTCGGGCTCCTTGCTGTCGGCGAGGTGCTGCATGTCGGGTCGTACATCCGGCGCTCGGGCGGGCCCGGTGCCGTCGTCAGGCCGCAGGGCTCTCCGCTGCTCAGCGCGAGGGAATGGCGCATGGCCCTCCCCGCCTTCCTGCGCGGAACCGCCTTCGGCATCCCGTTCGGGGCGATACCCGTCGGCGGTGCCGAGGTGCCGACCTTCCTCGCCTACGGCACGGAGAAGCGCCTGGCGAAGCGCCGCAACGACACCGACTTCGGGACCCGTGGCGCGATCCAGGGCGTCGCCGGGCCCGAGGCCGCGGGCAATGCGACGGCGGGGTCGGCGATGGGTGCCCTGCTCGGGCTGGGCATTCCGACCTCCGCGACGGCGGCGATGATGATCGCCGCTTTCCAGCAGTACGGCATGCAGCCCGGCCCGCTTCTGTTCGAGCGCAGCGGCGACCTGGTCTGGCCGCTGCTGGCCAGCCTGTTCCTCGGGCTCATCATTCTGCTCATCATCAATCTGCCCTTCGCGGCGCTCTGGGCGAAGCTCCTTCTCATTCCGCGCCACTACCTGTACGCCGGCATCTCGGTCGTCGCGATGCTCGGCATCTACGCGATCGCCTCGCGCGTGATCGATCTCTGGATGGCGCTGGGCATCGGTGTCGTCGGCCTCGTCATGCGGCGGTTCTCGCTTCCACTGGCACCGGTCCTGATCGCCGCGATTCTCGGGCCTCTGGCCGAGACGCAGCTCCGCCGGGCGCTCGCGGTGTCAGAGGGCGACCCGACGGTGCTCGTGTCGTCTCCGATCACGGTGGTGCTCTACGTGGCGTTGGCGATCACCGTGGCGGTGACCGTGTTCCAGCACGCACGCCACTCGGTCAGCCGACGCAAGGCGGCGCAGGAGGAGCGACCGACCGTCTCGGCACGCTGATGCCCGTGCCCGGGCGCGCGCCCTCGGATCGAAGGAGCCTCAAAATCACCGCCAGGTGCAGGGGAATCGCGGGATTCTGCGCCAGTCCAACCGGGAACTACGGCTGGCGCCGTACGGTAGGTGCGAGATGAGACCTCTTCGATACTCGATCAACGTCACGCTCGACGGGTGCTGCCATCACGAGGCGGGGCTCGCGCCTGACGAGGAGTCGATGCGCTACTGGACCGCCGAGCTGGCACGGGCCGATGCCCTGCTGTTCGGCCGCGTGACCTACGAGATGATGGAGTCGGCGTGGCGGAAGCCCGCCACGGGCGCTTGGCCCGACTGGATGAATGCCTGGGAGGTCCCGTTCGCCGAGACCATCAACCGGGCGAAGAAGCACGTCGTGTCGAGCACGCTGAGCGCCCCCGATTGGAATGCCGAGCTGGTGCGAGGCGACGTGGGGCACGCGGTTCGGCAGCTCAAAGAGGAGCCGGGCCAGGGCCTGTGGGTGGGCGGAGTGACGCTCCCCCTGGCGCTGGCAGATCTGGGACTGATCGACGAGTACGAGTTCCTCGTGCAGCCGGTGGTTGCCGGACATGGGCCGACGTTGCTGGCCGGTCTGCGCGAGCGTATTCAGCTCGAACTCGTGGATCGCCATGAGTTCCGGTCAGGTGCGGTCGCCCGGCGGTACCGGCCACGCGTGTAACGGCTCGCCCTGGCTCAGGTGGCGTCGTTCTCGCTTCCGGTCGAGGGTTGGAGAAGTTCGGGGAACCCAATGCGGTGGTAGAACTCCCGGCGGATGCGGTCGCCGACCGCGTAGACGACGGCGGCGCCGTCGTCGGCGGGGTCGATGGTGACGCGGAAGGGTCGTCGGCCCTTGGGGAGGTCGACGACGCGCGCGATCTCCCGCGCGATCTCCGCGGGGTCGGCGTCGGCGGGTGACAAGTCCCTGAGCCGGTCGCTGACCTCGTCCATCAACCCGCCGTACTCCCGGTCGTATTCGGCGACCGTCCCCGCATCCGACGGGTGTCCCGCATGCGCGAAGTGGTTCGTTCCCGTCGTATACGAGCCGGGGACGATGATGAACGTGTCGATCCCGAATCGCGACAGCTCGGCCGCGTAGGAGACCGCGAGAGAGTCCTCCGCGGCCTTCGCGGCGAAGTACGGCGCGAGGTACGGGGGCGTTCCCCCTCGTGCGCTCGAGGATCCCACCCACACCAGCAGGCCGTCCCGCTGGGCCCGCAGGTGAGGCAGGACTGCCCTGTTGACCCGCTGCGTCGACAGCACGTTCACATCGAAGATCGCCTCCACGTCCTCCGGGGTGAACGCCTCCGTCGGGCCCAGCACCATGTGCCCGGCGTTGTGGACCACCACATCGATGCGGCCGCTGCCGGTGATGATCGCGGCCACGGCGGCATCGACGCTGTCCTGGTCGCTGACATCCATCTCGACGGGCTGGATGCTGCCACCGCTCGCGCTGCGGGAGCCGTCTGACTGCGCCTCCCGGGCCGCGTCGGCGTTGTGACCGCCGATATCGCGCATCCCTGCCCACACCGTGTGGCCGGCGTCCGCCAGAGCGCGGGCCGTCATGGCGCCGAAACCACTGGATGCTCCGGTGACGACGATGACCTGGGAGGAGTTCTCCGGCATTGTTCGTTCGCTTCCGGTGGGTCAGTTGATCGGGGAGATCATGCCGCCGTTGACGAAGACGGTCTGCGCGGTGACCCACCTCGACGCGGGGTCGGCGAGGAAGCGCATGACCGGGACGACGTCCTCCGGAGTGCCGAGTTCGCCGGTGATCGTCTGCCCCGCCAGCCAGGCCAGGGTCTCGTCGTTCTCGGCGCCGTACAGGAAGCTGGTCTTCTGCGGCCCGGGGGCGATGCTGTTGACCGTGACGCCCCGCGGCCCGATCTCCTTGGCGAACGCCTTCGTGAAGTGCTCGACGGGGCTCTTGCTGCCGGCGTAGGCGGAATAGGTCGGGGCGGTCACCGCCACCTGAGTGGTGACGAGGTTGATGATGCGACCGTTGTCCGCCATCTTCGAGAAGGCCTCGGACATGAGGAAGAACGGGATCTTCGCGTTGATCGCGAAGGACTGGTCGAACTCGTCTTCCGTCGTCTCGGCCAGCGGCTTCCTGACGATGATCCCCGAGGTGTTCACCAGGATGTCCCAGCGACCGAACCGCTCGATCGTGGCGTCGACGAGGGCAGTGATGTTCTCGTTGCGCGTGAGGTCGCCTTGGAAGGACTCCGCGTCGATCCCCCGCTCCCTGAGCGCGGCCACGGTCTGTTCTGCTTCCTCGGCTCGCCGGGCGCTGTTGTAGTGGACCATCACGTGGGCCCCGTCGGACGCGAGAGCCTCTGCGAACAACCTACCCAGGTTGGCGGTTCCCCCGGTGACGATGGCGACCTTGCCCTGCTGTATTGCCGACATGACGGTTCCCTTCGCTGCGACCGTTTACGAGTCAGCCTTCATCGCACCCCCGCGTCCCACCAGCGACAGATCGGAATGGCACCCATTCCGGGGTGGAATGGGGGATGATGCGGTGATGCTCGATGTCTCTCCGCGAGTACTCCGGACGTTCGTCGTGGTTGCTGAGACGGGGTCGTTCTCGACCGCGGCACAGCGGCTGGGGTTCACGCAACCCGCCGTGTCGAAGCAGATCCGTGCGCTGGAGTTCGCCGTCGGCGCGCCGTTGTTCCGGCGACTGCCTCGAGGCGTCGAGGCCACGGCCGCGGGGCGCGTCCTCCTGGCGCGGGCGAACATCATCCTCGACCAGTGGGAAGCGGCCGCCCTGGAAGTGGCGGGAGCGACGGAGACGCTCTCGGGCAGAGTGCGAGTCGGCGCGTTCCCGATCGC
Organism: Microbacterium sp. Z6_144; assembly: GCF_057197625.1. Taxonomy (NCBI): domain Bacteria; kingdom Bacillati; phylum Actinomycetota; class Actinomycetes; order Micrococcales; family Microbacteriaceae; genus Microbacterium; species Microbacterium sp. Z6_144. Next base: position 11,842 of record NZ_JBXVPT010000003.1, on the reverse strand, counting down.
CGCCTCGGCCCTCCTCCCGCGCACCATCCGCGCACTGCAGCGCGATCACCCGGCCATCGAACTCGACCTGTCCATCGCCTCCACCCCGGCCCAGCTGCGTCGCCTGCGTGCGGGCACTCTTCATGTCGCGGTTCTGGCCACCGGTTCCGGGCTGCCCGACTACGACCTTTCCGGCCTCAGGATCGAGCCGGTCGCCGGACCGCAACTCCTCGTCGCCGTCCCCGAACACCACCGCTTTCCTCCGGGCGAGCGCACACCGGTGGCAGAGCTCGCGGACGAGCAGTGGATCGCGGGGAAAGGCGCTGCCGGCGATCCGCAGCTCGGCGCGTGGCCCACCCTCAGCAGCCCGACCGTCTCCTTCTCCGTCCAGGAATGGGCGGCGCGACTCGGCTTCGTCGCGGCGGGCCTGGGGATCACCACGATCCCCGGTTTCGCGAAGGCCTCCGTCCCGGAGGGCGTACGCACCGTTCACATCGACGACCCCCGTGGGCTCGACAGGCAGGAAGTCATCGCGACTCCGATCGAGCGACCCCGGGCAGTCGCGGCGGTCGTCGACGCCCTACTGCACCAGGCGACGCGACTGGTCACCGGTGACTGAGCGACCGGGTGGCGTCCGCCGGCGCTACGCGCGCAACTGCGTCAGCAACTCGAGATGGTCGGCGCTCCCGGCGAACTCCGCGATCCGCCCGTTGTGGAGGCGATAGATCGCGAACTCGGCGACGTTGGGGTGCCGCCGCGTCGGTGCAATGCCACGGAAGGTTCCGAGGTGGGTGCCGCTTCCCCGCAGGTGGGCGGCCAGCCGGTCCTCCTCCACGACCACCTGGATGCGGCGCCACCGCCAGTCCGGGAATGCGGCGAACAGATCGGCCAGGTCCTCGATCCACGCGTCGGCGCCTCCCGGCAGATGTGCGCGCCTCACGGAGGGATCCAGGAACGACCGGATCGCGTCGAGGTCGTGGCGGTTGCAGGCGTCCAGATACTCCGCGTACCACTCGCGCATCTCCCACGGCTCCATCCGACTATTCTCGGCGCCCCCGGACCCAGCGGCGCGGGGAGGCGCCTCTCCGCACCGTTCAAAATTCAGGAGACACGCCGCAGGCCGAGCCCCCCGGAGGCGGGATCGGCCCGTTTCTCCTGAGTTTTGAACAGCATCGGGCGACACAGACCCAGGGAGGGGGACGGCACGGCAAGACCCGTGCCGATCTCCGGGGCGGCGGACGTGAGCGGGCACCCTGCGGCCCGCCGCGGATCGATGCCGCCCGCCGGCGGTTTCACGTGCAACGACGGCGTGGTCAGCGGGACCGGCGGTCGGGACGGAAGGTCTTCCGGTAGGCGCCCGGTGTGACGCCGACGGCCTGACCGAACAGCGCCCGGAAGCTGCTCGGCGAGGCGAATCCGACCTGGGCCGCGATGCGCTCCACGGTGTGGTCGGTGGTCTCCAGCAGCTCCTGCCCGTGGCGGATCCGCACCCCGGCGAGCCACTGGATCGGACTCTGCCCCACCTCGGCGTCGAAGCGACGGGTGAGGGTCCGGATGCTGCATCCGGCGGCCTGAGCGATGTCGGCCAGGGTCAACGGCCGGTGGGCCTGCTCCTCGATCCACGCCAGCACGCGTTCGAGCGTTGCGGTCTGCGACGTCGGGCGGTTGCGGAGGATGTACTGGGCCTGGCCGCCGGTGCGCTGCAGCGGCGCAACCGCGAGGCGCGCCGCATCCGCGGCGACCGCGACGCCGTAGTCGGCCTCCACGATGTGCAGGCACAGGTCGAGGCCGGCAGAGGCGCCGGCGGAGGTGAGGACGGAACCGTTGTCGGTGTAGAGCACGTCAGCGTCCACCCGCGCGCGCGGGTACCGGCGGGCAAGCTCCGCGGCGGCGAGCCAGTGGGTCGTCACGTCGCGGCCGTCCAGGAGACCCGCTTCGCCGAGACTGAACGCGCCCACGCAGATGGATGCCACGCGCGAACCTCGCTCGACGGCGGCTTGCAGGGCGGCCAGCACCGGCGTCGCGGTCGCGCGGTGGGGGTCGTTGCGGCCGGGCACCAGGATGATGTCGGCGCGCTCGAGGGCCGCCATCCCCTCGTCGACGGCGATGTGCATGGGCCCCGCGGCCACCGTCGGGGAGGGCCCCGCCACGACGATCCGGTAGCCGGGTCGGCCGTCGGGGAGGCGTACCCGGCCGAAGATCTCCACGGGAGTGGCCAGATCGAAGGCGATCGCATCGTCCAGGGCCAGCACGGCGACGGTATGCATGCGCGCCAGCATAGGCGCTACGCCCGATGTCGGCCCGGGGAAGGGGTGGCCGATATCCGGAGGTTTATGGCCGGAAGGACACTGGGGCGCCGTCCGCACCCGCCGGAGGATGGGGGCATGGTCCTCCCGCGTTTCCAGTTCGTCCTGTACGACGGCTTCGATCCCCTCGACGTCATCGCCCCTTTCGAAGTCGTCACGGCGGGCGTGGACGCCCTCGGCGGCGGGTTCGACTTGGAGCTGGTCACCGCGGAGGGTCCGCGCATCGTGACGTCGGGAACGCCCGGCATCACCCTGGCGGCCACCGGCACGCTGGATCCTGCCGCCCGGGGGTTCGTCGTGGTGCCGGGGGCCTCGGGCGTCGTCGACGGCGACCCCGACCAGGGCGTCGACACCGTCCCCGTGCTGCTGGCACGCTTCGCGGCGAGCGAGGCGGCGCCCCTCCTGGCGCAGTGCCTCGCGTCGCCGCAGCTCACGGTGGCGACCGTCTGCGGCGGGTCTCTCGCGATGGCCATGGCGGGGCTCCTCGAGGGGCGGACGGCGACGACGCACGTCCTCGGCATCGACCTGCTGGATGCTGCGGGCGTCTCCGCGGTTCGGGCCCGCGTCGTGGACGATGGTGATCTCGTCAGCGCCGGCGGGGTCACGTCGGGCCTCGACCTCGGTCTCTACCTGCTCGAGCGCGAGTTCGGCCCGCAGATCGCCCGCGCGGTGGAGGTGCTGTTCGAGTACGAGCGGCGGGGAACGACCTGGAAGGCGACCGGCGCCGTGCCGGCCGCGGCAGCCTGAGGAGCATCATGACGTCCATCGCCGGCAGCTGGCGGCTGCGCATGAAGACACCGATCGGCACGATCGAGGCCGACTACCGATTCACCGAGACCGCGGACGGCATCCTCGGCACGGCCACCGGCGCCGGCGAGGAGGTCGCCCTCGAGAACGTCGCCGCCGTCGCCGCGCCCGACGGGGAGCGCGTGACCTGGACGCAGCGCATCACGAAGCCGCTGCACCTCAACCTCGCCTACGACGTCACCGTCGAGGGAGACGTCCTGTCCGGCTCGTCACAGGCCGGGCGTCTTCCCCGCACCGCCGTGACGGGGCGGCGATCGTCCGAATCGACCTGAACAGGCGCTCAGGCGGGCACGACTTAGACTGGAAGCATCCTTCCTCCGCCTTCCCGGGACGTGTCGTGACCGTTTCACCATCCGCCCGCGCCTTCGAGGTGCGGCACCTGCAGATCGCCCGCGCGCTGTTCGCCGCGCTGGCGGCGATCATGGTCACCTTCTCCCCCGACCACTCCGCCGCCGTGGGCCTGTCGGTCTTCAGCGGCTTCGCGATCGCCACGGGGCTGGTGTTCGCCCTGTCGGCGTGGATGGTGTTCCCCGCGGGCCGACGCGGACCGGCGATCCTGATGGCGACGCTCAACGTGGCCGCCGGCATGGTGGCCGGCATCGGGCCGTGGCGCACCACCGAAATGCTCTTCGTCATCGTGATCGCGTGGGCGGTGGCGACCGGCGCGGCCGAGATCGTGACCGGCGCTCGCTCGCGCAGAGACGGCCGGGGCGCGCGCGACACGCTGACCGTCGGCATCCTCACGGCCGCCCTGGCGGTCGCCGTCGCGCTCGTCCCCACCGGCTACGCCCTCGATTACTACATCGCGGAGGCGGGTCAGTCCTTCACCCTCACCGGCACGGTCATCGCGGTGGGCATCTTCGGCGGGTACGCCGCGATCGTCGCGGTCTACCTCGGCATCGCCGGGTTCTCGCCTCGCCGCGAGCCGGTTGCGGCTCCCTCGTCCGAGGAGGTCGGCATATGACCGACAAGCCCACCCGCCGCGACCTGATGCGCCCCGTGCAGCTGCTCGGGCTCGCCTTCGTCTGCGCCCTCTTCGCCGGCGTCGTCACGCTCGTCTCGATGGGGTTCTTCCAGGCCGGCGCGGAGGACAAGGCGCAACGCGCCCTGGTGCTCGCCGCGATCGCCGCCGGCATCGCGTTCATCGCGGTGCTCGTGATCGTCGCGCTGCTTCTCCTGGCGGTCGACCCCGCGCAGGTGGGCAAGACCCTCGACCGTCCGCTGCTCCTTCCCCAGGATGACCCGGATGCTGCGGCTGAACCGCCGACGGACGACCCCCACCGGCGCGACGGCGGCACACCCCCCGCCTCCTGAGTCCTCGCGACCTCCGCCGGATCTCCGGCACGGGCGATGAGCACATCATCGGACCCGCGCTCCACCCCGAACGGGGCGATCATCTCCCCGCGCCGCACCTACCAGGCGCTCTGGTGGGGGCCGCATCGGTGGCCGGATCACCCAATGAGTATAGAAATTCCCACTGGACGTATATAAATATGTTCGTTAATGTGAGGGCGTCCGGCGCGCATCGACGCCGCGGACCCATTCACATCGACGGAGATACGGATGACGCAGCGTGCGGCCCTCGGAATGCTGGCGACAGCGACTCTTGCTCTCAGCGTCGGCCTCGCGACGCCGGCGGCAGCCTCGACGGCGGATGACGCCGATCAGGCGTTCGACGCGTTCGTGGACGCGTTCTGGGATCCGGCGAAGAACTACTTCTTCACCAACAGCGACCATGTGATCGACCCCGCGCACGCCTTCGGACCCGAGGACGGGCTCTACACCGACTTCTGGTGGGAGGCGCAGCTGTGGGAAACGGTGATGGACGCCTATCAGCGCACCGGTGACGCCGAGCATCGACAGATGATCGACGACGTCTACGACGGATTCGTCGCGTACCACCCCGACTTCGAGAACAACTTCAACGACGACATCGGATGGTGGGCTCAGGGTGCCATCCGTGCGTACGCCCTCACCGGGGACTGCCGCTACCTCGAGCGGTCGACGCAGCTCTTCGACGGCATCTGGGCGGAGTGGGACGCCACCTACGGCGGCGGGATCTGGTGGCGGAAGGATCCGCGCGACCAGAAGAACGTCGCCACGAACGCGCCGGCATCGATCACCGCGACGCGGCTCTATCAGGCCACCGGCGACGCCGGATACCTCGACAAGGCCGTGCAGCTGTTCGACTGGGTCGACACCCACCTGCAGATCGACGGACACGTCTACGACCACCTCGAGGGGGCGGGCGACGGGACGCTGGTGACCTGGGACTTCACCTACAACTTCGGCAACTACATCGGTGCCGCGACGGCCCTGTACGAGGCGACGGGGGACGCGACGTACCTCGATAAGGCGATCGCCGCCGCGGACTGGGCGACCACCCACCTGACCAACGGCGGCACGGTCATCGACGAAGGCATCAACGACGGCGCCGGGTTCAAGACGATCCTCATCCGTCATCTCACCTACCTCGCCACCGTCCATGATCAGCCGCAGTACCTCCCGCTGCTGCAGGCCAACGTCACGCAGGCATGGGACCACCGCCGGGCCGGCGACAACTTGGTCGGGTGGAACTGGTCGGCGCCGACGGGGGACGGCCGCCTCCAGAGCCTCACGGCGGCGGCCGCGGTCAGCGCGCTGCAGGTCGTCCCCTCGAATGGGTATTCCGGGCCGCAGCCGGGCACCGGCGTCTACGACGCCGAGAACGCGGTCACCACGTCACTCGGCGCGGAAAGCTCCAGTGATGGCTTCCTCGGCCGCGGATACCTGGCCGGATGGAACACCGAGGGCCAGGCGGTGACGTTTCACGTGAACACCGCGGCTGCCGGCGCCCACGAGCTGCGGCTGCGGTACGCCGCGGCAGCCGGCGACGCGACGCGCCGCATCCTCGTGAACGGTGCCGAGGTGGGCGGCAACCACCGCTTCCCCGGCACGGGCTCGTGGTCGACGTGGGCGGAGACCGACCTCGACAACGTCGACCTCCTCGCCGGGCACAACACCATCCGCGTCGAGTACGCCGCCGGCTCGGGCTCGAGCCAGTTCCTCAACCTCGACCGCCTCGTCGTGTCGCGGCAGCTGGAGGCGGAGGCCGGCGTCCGCACGGGCGTCGACGTGGAATCGAACCCGAACGGCCACACCGGCGACGGGTATCTCGCCGGATGGAACGGCGACGGCCAGGGCGTGGACCTCGCGGTCGCCGTGGAGAAGGCGGGTCGCTACGACGTGACGCTGCGGTACGCCGCCGGCGCCGGTGACGCGTCGCGGAGCGTGGCGGTGAATGGCGACGAGGTCGTTGCCGATGAGGCCTTCCCCGGCACCGCATCGTGGGACGCCTGGCAGAGCGTCACTGTGCCGAACGTGGCGCTGGCATCCGGCGAGAACACGATCTCCCTCGTGTTCGACCCGTCGGAGGGCAGCCGCAACTGGCTGAACCTCGACCACCTGACGCTGCGGTACGTGCACGACGCACCGGCGGAGTTCGAGACGCGGGAGCCCGTGTCCTTCCCCGACGGCGGGTGCGATGAGGCACCGGATGGCGCGACCGCGCCTCCCGCGAAGGGGGTGCTCAGCTCCGACAACGGCTGGGACACCGGGCTCCACGACGGCAGCTACATCGTCACGATGAACCTGTGGTGGGGGTCGAACGCCGGCACCTACCGGCTCTACGAGAACGGCGAGCTTCTCGTCGAGCGCACTCTGACGCCGTCGTCACCCAATCCGCAGCAGGTGGCCGAGGCCATCAGCGACCGCCCGAACGGCGTGTACGTCTACACCGCCGAGCTCGTGAACTCCCAGGGCACCACGCCGACCGCACCTCTGACAGTCACGGTCCGCGACGCTCAGCCCGCCGTTCCGGTGCTGACCTCGGACAACACCGATGGCGACGGCGACTACACACTCACCGCGAATCTGTGGTGGGGCACCAACGCCACCTCGTACCGCTTCCTCGAGGGCAGCACCGTGATCGCCGAGGGCCGGCTGACCGATGCCACCCCGTCCGCTCAGACGGCGCGTCATTCCGTGATCGGCAGCAGCCCGGGCACGCACATCTATACGGTCGAATTCGCCAACTCGGCGGGCGCCACGCGCAGCGCGCCGGTCGCCGTCACCGTCGCACCATGACAGGGAGCCCCGTGAACCTCTACTCACCGGACATCGCAGAGCGGGTCATCGCCACTGTCGTCGATCGCCTCGGCGCGGATGCGGGCGACGTCTTCCGTCGCTGCTTCCTCGACACCCTCGACCGCACGATCGACCTGCTTCCCGACGGCACGGCGTTCGTGATCACCGGTGACATCCCGGCGATGTGGCTACGGGACTCCACCGTGCAGCTGACGCCGTACCTGCACTTCCTCGGCGAGGATGACGCGCTCGCCGACACCGCGGTCGCCGTCTCTCGTCGCCAGCTCGCCTTCCTCCTGCAGGACCCGTATGCCAACGCCTTCAACCGCACGGCCGACGGCAGCGGGCATCAGGACGACCTCACCGACATGTCGCCGGCGATCTGGGAACGCAAGTACGAGATCGACTCGCTCGCCTACCCCCTTCAGCTGGCTCACGACATCTGGCGCATCACCGGACGCACCGACCATCTGGGCGACTTCCCCGAGGCGGCGCGTGCCGTGGTCGCGGTGTGGAAGACCGAGCAGGAGCATGAGACACGCTCGCCCTACCGGTTCCAGCGCACCACCGGTCCCACGAGCGACAGTCTGGAGCGGAACGGCCTCGGCCGGCCCACCGCAGTCACCGGGCTGACGTGGTCGGGCTTCCGGCCGAGCGACGACGCCTGCGTGCACCACTACAACGTCCCCGGCAACATGATGGCGGCCGCCGTCCTCGGCGATATCGCCGAGTTGGCCCAGGGCGTCTTCGACGACTCCGAGCTGGTCGCATCCGCCCACGAGCTCCGGGCCGAGATCGTCGACGCCGTCGCCCGGCACGCCGTGGTGACGCTCGCATCCGGAACGGAGATCTACGCGTACGAGGTCGACGGACGCGGCAACGCCCTCCTGACGGACGACGCCAACACGCCCAGCCTGCTGTCGATGCCGCTGTTCGGATGGTGCGCGGCCGATGACCCCACCTACCTGGCGACCCGAGCGTTCGTCCTCAGCGACGCCAACCCCACCTTCTTCCGCGGCACTGCCGCCGAGGGGATCGGCAGCCCGCACACGCAGCAGGGCGCCATCTGGCCCATCGCCCTCGCCGTGCAAGGCCTCACCGCGCTCGACGACGCGGAGCGGCGGCGCGTCTTCGACACGCTGCTGTCGACCCACGCCGGAACCGGCGTCATGCACGAGTCATTCGACAAGGACGATCCCGCCGTCTATACGAGGCCATGGTTCTCGTGGGCGAACGCGATGTTCTGCGAGCTCGCGCTCGAGCTGGCAGGCCTGCGCACCCACGTGCGGCCCGCGGCGGAGGTGGAGTCGCGATGAGTGCCCTCGTCGACGTGACCCAGCGGGTGCTCGCCGAGGAGGAGACGGCGTCCCCACCGAAGCGGCCGGGATGGCGCCGGCGCCTGCCCGAGCGCGGCGCGTCAGGCGTGAGTGCGACCCGGCGCCAGCAGACGCGGAACGCGTGGCTGTTCCTGGCCGTCCCCGTCGTGCTCTTCGTGCTGTTCCTGCTGGTGCCCATCGTGATCGCGCTCGTGACGAGCTTCACCGACTACGCCGTCATCGGCGACTTCGAATGGGTCGGGGTCAGCAACTACGTGCGGGTGTTCGAAGACCCGATCTTCTGGGTCGCGCTGCGCAACACCGCCTACTACACGGCGCTGTTCGTGCCGCTGGGACTCGTGGTCGCGCTCGGCACGGCGCTGCTGCTCAACCGCAGCCGCAAGGCGGTGCGGATCTTCCGCACGCTCTTCTACATCCCGGTCATCTCGTCCACCGTCGCGACCGCGTCGATCTGGTTCTGGCTGCTGAACCCGCAGTACGGCCTTTTCAACGTCGTGCTGGGGTGGTTCGGGATCCCGGGCCCGGCGTGGCTCTACGACTCGCAGTGGGCGATGATCGCCATCGTTCTCATGAGCGTGTGGGCCGGTTTCGGCGCCAACATGATCATCTTCCTCGCGGCCCTCCAAGGGGTGCCCAGAGAGCTCATCGAGGCGGCGCGACTGGATGGCGCGAGCAGCTGGCGGGTCTTCTGGCACGTGACGCTTCCGGCCATCTCGCGCACGACGTTCCTCATCACGACGCTGCTTCTCATCGCCGCATTCCAGGTCTTCGACCAGGCCTACGTGCTCACGAAGGGCGGGCCGGGAAACTCCACCCTGACCCTCGTCTACTACATCTACGACCGCGGATTCGGGCGCCTGGAGATGGGCTACGCCTCGGCGCTGTCGTTCATCCTCTTCCTGATCATCCTCGTGTTCTCGCTGGCGAACGCGCGCATCACCCGAAGCAAGGCGGACTGACGATGATGACCACGACCTCCCCCGACGCTCTCGCGATCACCCCGGCTCGACGCACCGCCCGGCGGCGGCGTTTCGTCGGCACCGGCATCTGGTACATCGCGGTCATCGCCGTGAGCATCTCGACGGTGCTGCCGCTGATCTGGACGCTCTCCACCTCGCTCAAGCCGGAAACCGAGATCCTCTCGAGTCACCTCGAGATCATCCCGCGCACCCCGACGCTGGAGAACTACATCGCGCTCTTCGTCGACGGCCCGTTCGCGCAGTACCTCACCAACTCGTTCATCCTCGCGGTCGGCGGCACCATAACGAACGTCTTCTTCGGCAGTCTCGGCGGGTACGCCCTCGCGAAGCTCAAGTTCCGGGGACGGGTCGCTGTCTTCGGGTCGTTCCTGGCCTCGATGATGATCCCCGCGATCGTCACGATGATCCCGACCTTCCTCGTGCTGCGCTACTTCCCCCTCGCCGGCGGAAACGACATCTTCGGTCAGGGCGGGAGCGGCTTCATCAACAGCTACGGTGCCGTGCTGATCCCGTTCGCGGCGGGCGCGTTCGCGGTGTTCTTCATGAAGCAGGTCTTCGAAGCGCTGCCCGATGAGCTGGGCGACGCCGCGCGCATCGACGGGGCGAGCGAGTTCCGCATCTTCCGCAGCGTCTACTTCCCGCTGTCGACGGCGGGGGCCGCGGTGCTCGGCGTGCTGACCTTCCAGGCCGGATGGAACAGCTTCCTGTGGCCCCTCATCGTGTTGAAGGATCCGGCGATGCTCACCGTGCAGGTCGGGCTGGCCTCGTACGTCAACGAGTACGACACCCAGTACGGACCGCTCATGGCCGGAACCATCATCACGAGCATCCCCGTGCTCATCGTCTTCGTGTTCGCGCAGAAGTACATCGTGCAGAACTTCGCCAGCTCCGGCACGAAGTGATCGTCGCGGAGTCGCCACCCGGTGCTCCGATTCCTCCCACCACCCCAACACCCAACGGAGATCAGCAATGAGAACCACATTCCGCTCTGTTTTCGCGGTCGGCGCCGCCGCCGTCCTCGTGACGGGCCTCGCCGCATGCTCGGGCGGCGCCACATCCGGCACCGCCAGCGGAGCCGAAAAGGTCGTCTTCTGGGGTTCCTGGTCGGGCGATCAGGTCGCCCAGCTCGAGGCGCAGGCGGATGCCTTCAACGAGTCGCAAGACGAGTACGAGGTCACCTACGTGCCACAGGAGCTCGTCGAGGAGCAGCTGCTCACCGGGCTGGCGTCGGGCGACGTGCCCGATGTCGTGCTGTGGGACCGGTACAACACACCCGTCTACGTTCCCAAGAACGCACTCGCCCCGCTCGACGAATACATCGACGCGGATGGCGTGGACCTCGGGCAGTTCTACGATCAGGCGCTCAGCGAGCTCGTGATCGATGACGTCACCTACGGCATCCCGCTTCTCGTGGACAACCGATCACTGTTCTACAACACCACCGCGCTCGCGGAGGCCGGTGTCGAGCCGCCCACCAACTGGGACGAGTTGAGGGCGGCGGCCGAGGCGACGACCGTCCGCGACGGCGGAACGCTCACGCGAGCCGGCTTCCAGCTCAACGACCCCGGACTGTTCAACATGTGGCTCACCCAGGCAGGCGGCCAGATGTACAGCGAGGACGGAGAGACCACGGCGTTCAACGGCCCCGAAGGCCTCGAGGTGCTCGACTTCTGGCAGAGCATGCTGGACGCCGGGGTCTACGAGCTCGGTTTCGGTGAGGGAGTCGACGCGTTCGCCGAGGGGAACGTCGCCTTCAAGCTCGACGGGCCATGGGCGCTGTCGGGTCTGGACAAGACGGATACCGAGTACGGCATCGTGCAGCCTCCCGCCGGCCCGACCGGCGCCCGCGGTGCGGGCATGGGAGGGTTCGGCCTCGTCATCCCGCAGGGGGCGAAGAACGCCGACGGCGCGTGGGAGTTCATCAAGTGGTGGACGACCCAGCCGGAGAACGGCGTCTCATTCGGTGAGATCTCGGGATGGATCCCCGCGAACATCGAAGCGGCGAACGACCCGTACTTCACCGAGAGCCCGAGGTACGCAGCCTTCATCGAGACGCTCGAGTACGCCGAGGTGCGCTCACGCGTCCCCGGCGCATCCGACGTCGAAGGCAAGGCACTGATCCCCGCCCTCGAGAAGTTCCTCGCCGGCGAGGTGACCGCCGAGCAGGCGCTCGCCGAAGCCCAGGAACTGGGCGACCAGATCCTCGCCGACAACCGATAGCCGTCGGGAGCGGGGGGGGGGGGGGGGGGGGGGGGGGGGGGGGGGGGGGGGGGGGGGGGGGGGGGGGGGGGGGGGGGGGGGGGGGGGG
>NZ_JBXVPT010000002.1:0-687270 GCF_057197625.1 Microbacterium sp. Z6_144 | reverse complement strand
CCCCCCCCCCCCCCCCCCCCCCCCCCCCCCCCCCCCCCCCCCCCCCCCCCCCCCCCCCCCCCCCCCCCCCCCCCCACACCCCCCCCCCCCCCCCCCCCCCCCCCCCCCCCCCCCCCCTTCCCCCCGTCGACTCGCCAGGAAACGTCGGGTTTTCGCGCGAAAGACAACGTCTTCTGGCGAGTCGACCGCTGGGGATCAGGCCTTGGAGAGGCCATATCGCGCCGCCTGCGGCCGTCGGTGAAACCGAGTCCGGCGGTGAGGATCACGAGCCCGAGGGTCAGCGTCTCTGGCGAATGCGTTCCGCGGGGGTTGCCTGCCGGTGGCAGATAATATACGATTTCGAATACGACGCAAGGGCGAAGGAGCTCGGATGACCCCGACGGACAGCGCGGACCCCCGTTTCGCGGCGCTGCGCGCCCGCCCCGGCAAGATCGTCGCGGTGCACCTGGCCTACGCCTCCCGCGCCGACCAGCGCGGCAGGCGGCCCGCCCATCCCTCGTACTTCCTCAAGCCGTCCAGCTCCCTCGCTCCCACCGGCGCCAGCGTCGAGCGGCCGCATGGCACCGAGCTGCTCGCCTTCGAGGGCGAGATCGCCCTGATCATCGGCCCGCCCGCGCGCCGCGTGGGCGTGGACGAGGCGTGGGCTCATGTGGAGGCCATCACCGCCGCGAACGATTTCGGCCTCTACGACCTCCGCGCCAACGACAAGGGCTCCAACGTCCGCTCCAAGGGCGGCGACGGCTACACGCCCCTGGGTCCGGCCCTCATCGACGCCCGCTCGGTCGACCCGGCCGCGATCCGCTTGCGCACCTGGATCAACGGTGAGCTCAGGCAGGACGACACGACAGCCGGGCTCATCTTCTCCCTCCCCCAGATGGTCGCCGACCTGTCCCAGCACTTCACGCTGGAGACGGGGGATGTCATCCTCACCGGCACCCCGGCAGGCTCCAGCGTCGTCGTTCCCGGAGATCGTGTGGAAGTCCAGGTCGACGCGGGCGACGCCTCGACAGGTCGCCTCGTGACCATCGTCGTGCAGGGCGCGCACGCGTTCGACGCCTCCGTCGGCTCGCTTCCCGCGGTCGACGACACGCAGCGCGCGGAGGCCTGGGGGTCGCGCGAGGCGGCCGGTCTCCCGCTCGACGACGCTCCCCCGGCCGGTGAGCCGGAGAGCGACGCGGCCGGGCCCCCGCGCCTGTCCGCCGAGCTCCGCGACAAGCTCATGCGCGTCCCGGTGGCGGGCTTGTCCGCGCAGCTGCGCAAGCGCGGGCTCAACAACGTCACGATCGACGGTGTCCGCCCGATGCATCCCGGAACCAAGGTCGTGGGGCTCGCCCGCACCCTCCGGTTCGTCCCGAACCGCGAAGACCTATTCGCCTCCCATGGCGGCGGCTACAACGCGCAGAAGCGGGCGTTCGACGCGGTCGGCGAAGGCGAGGTGATCGTCATCGACGCACGAGGCGAAACGGGCTCCGGCACCCTCGGCGACATCCTGGCCCTCCGCGCCCACGCCCGCGGCGCGGCCGGCATCGTCACCGACGGAGGCGTCCGCGATTACGACGCCGTGGCCGAGATCGGCCTTCCCGTGTTCTCGAGCGGCGCCCACCCCGCGGTCCTCGGCCGCAGGCACGTGCCGTGGGAGCACGACGTCGCCGTGGGATGCGGCGGAACCACGGTCGAGCCCGGCGACGTCATCGTCGGCGACAGCGACGGCGTGATCGTGATCCCGCCCGCCCTGGCCGAAGAGATCGCCGATGCTGCCCTGGCCCAGGAGGACGAGGACGCCTGGATCGCCGCGCAGGTGAAGGCGGGGCATCCGGTGGACGGACTCTTCCCGATGAACGCGCAGTGGCGCGCACGATACGAGGACGAGCGGACCGACTCGTGACCCTTCGACAGGCTCAGGAACCGCGACAGGCTCACGAAGCGACCGACACGTCCCGCAGCAAGTCGCAGCAGGCCTACTCCTGGATCAAGGACCGGATCTCCGGCCAGCAGTTCACCGCCGGCTACCGGCTCGTGCTCGGCTCCATCGCGTCCGAGCTGGGAATGAGCGTCGTGCCCGTGCGGGAGGCGATCCGCCAGCTCGAAGCCGAAGGCCTCGTGACGTTCGAGCGCAACGTCGGCGCACGCGTGTCCCTGGTCGACGACGCGCAATACCGATTCAGCATGCAGGCCCTCAGCATCCTCGAGGGCGCTGCCACGGCGCTGTCGGCACGGGCGCTCACCGTCGACGACGTGCGACGCGCCCGCGCGATCAACGAGCGGATGATCGAGACGCTCGACGACTTCGACCCACGGGCGTTCACCTCGCTGAATCAGGAGTTCCACGCGACGCTGTTCGAGCGCTGCGCGAACCCGCGCATGCTCGCACTCGTGCGTGCGGAGTGGGGGCGCCTCGGTCACCTGCGCGAGTCCACCTTCACCTTCGTGCCCGGCCGCGCCGCCGAATCCGTGCGGGAGCACGAGCACATCCTCGGCCTCATCGAGACCGGGGCGCCGCTCGCCGACATCGAGCACGCGTCCCGCCGGCACCGTTCGGCCACCCTCGACGCCTATCTGACCCACGAGCATCCCGGCGAGGCCCTCGGCCTCCCGGCGTTCTGAACAGGAGCACACCATGACCGACGTCCAGGCCACCTCGCGCCACATCCCCGCCGATCTGCCCACGCGCATCCAGCACTACATCGACGGACAGTTCGTGGACTCCGTCGACGGCGACACCTTCGATGTGCTCGACCCCGTGACCAACGAGACCTACCTGCAGGCGGCCGCCGGCAAGAAGGCCGACACCGACAGGGCCGTCGCCTCCGCCCGCCGCGCGTTCACCGACGGACCGTGGCCGCGGATGCTGCCGCGCGAGCGGTCGCGCATCCTCCACAGGATCGCCGACCTCGTCGAATCCCGCGACGCGCGCCTGGCGGAATTGGAGAGCTTCGACTCGGGCCTGCCGATCACGCAGGCCCTCGGTCAGGCGCGCCGCGCCGCGGAGAACTTCCGGTTCTTCGCCGACCTGATCGTGGCGCAGACCGATGACGCGTTCAAGGTGCCCGGGCGCCAGATGAACTACGTCAACCGCAAGCCCATCGGCGTCGCCGGGCTCATCACGCCGTGGAACACCCCGTTCATGCTCGAGTCGTGGAAGCTCGGCCCCGCCCTGGCCACCGGCAACACGGTGGTGCTGAAGCCCGCCGAGTTCACGCCGCTGTCGGCGTCGCTGTGGGCGGGCATCTTCGAGGAGGCGGGTGTCCCGCAGGGTGTGTTCAACCTCGTCAACGGTCTCGGCGAAGACGCCGGCGACGCGCTCGTGAAGCACCCCGATGTGCCGCTGATCTCCTTCACGGGCGAGAGTCGCACCGGGCAGATCATCTTCGGCAACGCGGCCCCCTTCCTCAAGGGCCTGTCGATGGAGCTGGGCGGCAAGTCGCCCGCGATCGTCTTCGCCGACGCCGACCTGGAGGCCGCGATCGACGCGACCATCTTCGGAGTGTTCTCCCTCAACGGCGAGCGCTGCACCGCGGGCAGCCGCATCCTCGTCGAGCGTCCGGTCTACGACGAGTTCGTCGAGCGCTACGCCGCGCAGGCCAAGCGCGTGATCGTCGGCGACCCGCAGGACCCGGCGACGGAGGTCGGCGCGCTCGTGCACCCCGAGCACTACGACAAGGTCATGAGCTACATCGAGATCGGCAAGACGGAGGGCCGCCTCGTCGCCGGCGGCGGACGCCCCGACGGCTTCGACACCGGCAACTACGTCGCTCCCACGGTGTTCGCCGATGTCGCCCCCGACACCCGCATCTTCCAGGAGGAGATCTTCGGACCGGTCGTGGCGATCACGCCCTTCGACACCGACGAAGAGGCGCTCGCCCTGGCCAACGGCGTGCGGTACGGCCTGGCCGCGTACGTGTGGACGAACGATCTGAAGCGATCGCACAACTTCGCGCAGGCGATCGACGCCGGCATGGTGTGGCTCAACTCGAACAACGTCCGCGACCTCCGCACCCCGTTCGGCGGCGTGAAGGCGTCCGGTCTGGGTCATGAGGGCGGCTACCGCTCGATCGACTTCTACACCGACCAGCAGGCGGTGCACATCACCCTGGGCGCGGTCCACAACCCCACCTTCGGCAAGTCCGACGCCGCCGCATCCCACTGACCCGCCATCCACGCAAGGACGCTGACATGAGCAACCGCGACGACATGACCCTCACCTCCTCCGGCTTCTACGTCTCCCAGGAGGCGCCCATCGTCACGGGCGATCCCGTCCCGACGCCGTCGGCGCCGGCACCCGACATCCTCCGCTGCGCGTACATGGAGCTCGTCGTCACCGATCTCGCGCGCTCCCGCGCGTTCTACGTCGACGTCCTCGATCTGGTCGTCACCGAGGAGGACGACAACACGGTCTACCTCCGCAGCATGGAGGAGTTCATCCACCACAACCTCGTGCTGCGGAAGGGGCCGGTCGCCGCCGTCGCCGCCTTCTCCTATCGCGTGCGCACTCCCGAAGACCTCGACAAGGCCGTCGACTTCTACACCGAGCTCGGCTGCCGCGTGGAGCGTCGTGCGGAGGGCTTCACGAAGGGCATCGGCGACTCGGTGCGCGTGGAGGACCCGCTGGGCTTCCCGTACGAGTTCTTCCACGACGTCGAGCACGTCGAGCGCCTCGCGTGGCGGTACGACCTCTACACCCCGGGCGCTCTCGTGCGCCTGGACCACTTCAACCAGGTGACCCCCGACGTGCCGCGCGCGGTGGCGTTCATGCAGGACCTCGGCTTCCGCGTGACGGAGGACATCCAGGACGAATCCGGCACCGTCTACGCTGCGTGGATGCGCCGGAAGCCCACGGTGCACGACACCGCCATGACCGGCGGCGACGGCCCGCGGATGCACCACGTCGCGTTCGCCACGCACGAGAAGCACAACATCCTCGCCATCTGCGACAAACTCGGGGCGCTCCGCCGCTCCGATGCGATCGAGCGGGGCCCCGGCAGGCACGGCGTCTCCAACGCGTTCTACCTGTACCTGCGCGACCCCGACGGGCACCGCGTGGAGATCTACACGCAGGACTACTACACCGGCGACCCCGACAACCCCGTCGTGACGTGGGACGTGCATGACAACCAGCGCCGGGACTGGTGGGGCAACCCGGTCGTCCCCACCTGGTACACCGAGGCATCTCTCGTGCTCGACCTGGACGGCAATCCGAAGCCGGTCGTCGCGCGCACCGACGCCTCGGAGATGGCGGTGACCATCGGCGCCGACGGCTTCTCGTACACCCGCCGCGACGAGGGCGCCGAATCCATGCCCGAGTACAAGCAGGGCGAATACAAGCTCGGCCACCAGCTGTAACCCCCCGCCCCCGCCCACTGCTGCATGTCTCACTTTCCGCACAACATGTCTCACCATCTGCCGGTTCAGAGGCTGTCTTCTGCGGAAAGTGAGACACGATAGGCCGAGGAGGCCATACGGATGCTGCCATCAGAGACCATCGACGCGATCGCGGCGGAGCTGGCCGAGGCCGACCGCACCCACGGCGTGATCCCGCGCATCACCGCGCGGTACCCCGACGCCACGGTGGAGGACGCGTACGCGATTCAGCGGGTGTGGCGTGACGCCAAGATCGCGAGCGGCCACCGCCTGGTCGGACGCAAGATCGGCCTGACCTCCAAGGTCATGCAGGCCGCGACCGGCATCAGCGAACCCGACTACGGCGTCATGTTCGACGACACCGTGTGGGACAACGGCGCCGTGATCCCGCACGCCGAATTCTCCAACGTCCGCATCGAGGTCGAGCTGGCGTTCGTGCTGGCCGAGCCGCTCGAGGGTCCCGGCTGCACCCTGTTCGACGTGCTGCGGGCCACCGAGTACGTCGTGCCCGCGCTCGAGGTGCTCAATTCGCACATCGAACTCGAGGGCCGCACCATCGTCGACACGATCTCGGACAACGCCGCCTACGGCGCTCTCGTGCTCGGCGGCAACCCGACACCGCCGGATGCGGTCGACCTGAGGTGGATCTCGGCGCTGCTGTACCGCAACGAGACGATCGAGGAATCGGGCGTCGCCGCCGCCGTGCTCAACCACCCCGGCACCGGCGTCGCATGGCTGGCGAACAAGCTCGCCCAGCACGGCGACCGGCTCGAAGCGGGGGAGATCATCCTCGCCGGCTCGTTCACGCGCCCCATGTGGGTTCACCCGGGCGACACCGTGCTGGCCGACTACGGACCGATGGGGACGATCGCATGCCGCTTCATCTGACCGGGACGTTCCGCGACGCCCTCGCCGCCGCATCCCGCCCCCTCGCGGGAATGTGGGTGTGCTCGGGCAGCCCCCTGGCCGCCGAGATCTGCGCCGGCGCGGGCTTGGACTGGCTGCTCATCGACATGGAGCACTCCCCCAACGGCCTCCAGAGCGTGCTCGCGCAGCTGCAGGCAGTGGCCGCGTACCCGTCCACGCCCGTCGTGCGGGTGCCGATCGGCGACGTCGTGACGCTCAAGCAGGTGCTCGACCTCGGCGCACAGAACGTCCTCGTGCCCATGGTGTCCTCCGCCGACCAGGCGCGGGAGCTCGTCTCAGCGGTGCGTTACCCCCCGCGCGGCGTCCGCGGCGTGGGGTCGGCGCTGGCGCGATCCGCCCGCTGGAACCGGATCGACGGCTACCTCGAGGGCGCCGACGGGCACGTATCGCTGTTCGTGCAGGTCGAGACCGTCGAGGGCGTGGAAGCCGCGGGCGACATCGCCGCCGTGGACGGCATCGACGGGGTGTTCGTCGGACCCAGCGACCTCGCCGCATCCCTGGGGCTCCTCGGGCAGCAGACCCATCCCGAGGTCGTCGCGGCGGTGCAACGCGCTTTCGAGGCCGTGCGCGCCGCCGGGAAGCCGGTGGGCGTCAACGCGTTCGATCCCACCGCCGCGCAGGCGTACCTGGACGCGGGTGCGGCGTTCGTGCTCGTGGGCGCCGACGTCGCGCTCCTCGCCCGCGGCTCGGAGGCGCTCGCCCAGCGCTGGGTGCCGGCCGGAGACGACGCCGGGCGCGCCAGCTACTGAGCGGGTGGAGATCGGGGCCCCGCCCGGCCCCGGCCGCGCAGCGGATGTGACACGCTGGCATCATGCAGCGGGATGTGGCCAGCACCATCGTTCTGACCGTCACCGAATCGGCCGATCTCGTGTTCGCGATCGCGGTGTCGGCGGTGTACCCGTCGGTATCCGAGCGGCTCGTCGCGTCGCTCGACGGCGCAGAGGTCGAGGTCGAAGAGCTTCCCGATGCGCACGGCACGCGGCTGCACCGCATCCGCTGCGCCCCCGGACGCCTCGAGGTGTCCTACACGGCACGGGTGGACCAGCCGGCGGATGACCTGCCCACGTCGCCCACCGACCTCCTCGTCTACACCCGCCCGAGCCGGTACGCCGAGTCCGACGCCCTCGGACCCACCGCGTGGGCGGAGTTCTCCCGCATCCGCGACACGGGCGATCTGCTCGCGGCGGTGTCGTCGTGGGTGGGAACCGAACTGGCCTACGTCTCCGGGTCGAGTCAGGTCACCGACGGCGCGGTGCAGACACTCCTCAACCGGCGCGGAGTGTGCCGCGACTACGCGCACCTGTGCGTCGCGCTGCTGCGGGCGCGCAACATCCCCGCACGGATGGTGTCGGTCTACGCCCCCGGCTTGGCGCCGATGGACTTCCACGCCGTGGCCGAGGCGTGGGTGGACGGTGCGTGGCGAGCGGTGGATGCGACGACCCTCGCGCCCCGCGCGTCACTCGTGCGCATCGCCACCGGACGGGATGCCGCCGACACGGCCTTCCTCACGGTCGCCGCAGGGCGCGCGACGCTGGAGAGCATGACGGTGACGGCGGTCGTCGACCGCCTGCCCGATGACGACGTGACCGAACTCGTGCAGCTGGCCTGAGGGGTCACGCCGCGGGCATCCTGTGTCACGCTTGACATATGAGGGCCTGGATCATCCGCTTCGTGTCGTTGTACATCTTCGATGTCATCGTGCTGCTGCTCATCGGCGCGCTGGTGCCGGGCGTCCGCGTGGGGTGGTCGGCGCTGTGGGCCGGCGTCGTGCTGGCCGCGGCCACGATCTGGCTGAAGCCCCTGATCCACCGGATCTTCCGGTCGGTGGCCGCGCGATCGGCCGCGCGGCGCTCGTGGATCGCGGAGAAGCTCGTGCAGTACCTGGTGGTGCTGGCCGTGGCGGCGACGATCTGGGTGATGCTCGTGCTGTTCACGGGCGTGAACGTGCGCGGCTTCGTCTTCGGATGGTTCGTGCCGCCGATGTTCCTCCTTATCGCGTGGGCGATCTACGACCTCGTCGACGACCGGATCGAAGCCCGCACGGGGGCGCTGTACGACCGCGCCGTCGGCGGACGCCGCTCACGTGCTTCCGCCGACGGTTCGGCAGCGCCCATCCCGTCCTCCGGAGGCTCGGCGGCCTCGACGCCCGGCCGGCCCTCCGCATCCTCACCCCGCCCGCGTGCCGATGACGGCCTCACCGACGAGCAGCGCCGCATGCTCGACGGGCTCTGACGCCCGGCCCTCGCGAGAGTTCACGCTGCCGTCCAGACCGTGACATTCTGCGGCGGTCTCGTGGGCAGCGTGCAGTCTCACGGTTCCCGGATGGCGCGGGCGTCAGGATGCGGCGCGCTCGGCGGCCTCGACGACGTTGGTCATGAGCAGCGCCACGGTCATCGGGCCCACCCCGCCCGGGTTGGGCGAGAGCCACCCGGCGACCTCGGCGACGTCGGGGGCGACGTCGCCGTAGACGCGGCTCTTGCCCGTCTCCGGGTCGGTCTCGCGCGTGACGCCGACGTCGAGGACGGCCGCGCCCGGCTTGACGTCCGCGGCCCGGACGATGTGCTTGACGCCGGCCGCGGCCACGATGACATCGGCCTGGCGGAGGTGGTGCGACAGGTCGGTGGTGCCGGTGTGGGTGAGGGTCACCGTCGCGTTGATCTCGCGGCGGGTGAGGAGGAGCCCGATCGAGCGGCCGATCGTGACCCCGCGCCCGACGACGACGACGTCCTTGCCGGCGAGGTCGTAGCCGTTGCGCTGCAGCAGCTCGATGACGCCGCGGGGCGTGCACGGCAGCGGCGTCGTGATGGGCGCGTTGACGTTCAGCACGAGGCGGCCGAGGTTCGTCGGATGCAGTCCGTCGGCGTCCTTCGCGGGGTCGATGCGCTCGAGGATCGCGTCGGTGTCGAGGTGCGTGGGCAGCGGGAGCTGCACGATGTACCCGTGGCACGCCGGGTCGGCGTTGAGGGCGTCGATCGCCGCCTCCACGTCGGCCTGCGTCGACTCGGCGGGGAGCTCGACCTGGATCGAATTCATGCCGATCGCCTCGGAGTCGCGGTGCTTCATCCCGACGTACAGCTGCGAGGCGGGGTCCGCCCCCACGAGCACCGTCGCGATGCCCGGGGTGATGCCGCGTTCCTTCAGCGCCAGGACGCGCTCGGCGAGCTCCGCCTTGATCTCCGCTGCCGCGGCCTTCCCATCGAGCCTGATCGCGGTCATCCGTGTCTCCTCTGTGTCCTTCTCCCCGGTCCTTCTCCCCGCGAGAATCCAGCTACCCGGCGAGAATCCGGCAGTGCGCGGGATGTTCGCCGCACACATCGATTCTCGCGGATCGGGGGGACGCCCGCGGGGGCCGGGGGGGTTACTGGTGCAGGCCGGGGTAGAGGGGGAAGGCGGCCGTCAGGGCCGCCACGCGCGTGCGCAGCGCCTCGACATCGGCGCCGGGCAGGAGCGCCAGCGCGATGACGTCGGCCACCTCGGTGAACTCCGCGTCGCCGAACCCGCGGGTCGCCAGCGCCGGCGTGCCGATGCGCAGACCCGAGGTCACCATCGGCGGGCGCGGGTCGTTCGGCACCGCGTTTCTGTTGACCGTGATGTGGATCTCGTGGAGAAGATCCTCGGCCTGCTTGCCGTCGATCGCTGCGTCGCGGAGGTCGACGAGCACGAGGTGCACATCCGTTCCGCCCGAGCGCACCGAGATGCCGGCAGCGGCGACGTCCGCCTGCGTCAGGCGCTCGGCGATGATCGCGGCTCCGCGGCTGGTGCGCTCCTGCCGCTCACGGAACTCCGGGGTCGCCGCCAGCTTGAACGCGGTCGCCTTGGCGGCGATGACGTGCATGAGCGGACCGCCCTGCTGACCGGGGAAGACGGCGGTGTTGAGCTTCTTCGCGAGGTCGGGGTCGTTGGTGAGGATGAAGCCCGACCGGGGTCCGCCGATGGTCTTGTGCACGGTGGATGACACGACGTGCGCGTGCGGCACGGGGTTCGGGTGCAGCCCCGCGGCGACGAGGCCGGCGAAGTGGGCCATGTCGACCCACAGGAGCGCGCCGACCTCGTCGGCGATCTCGCGGAACCGCGCGAAGTCGAGCTGACGGGGGTAGGCCGACCAGCCGGCGATGATGACCTTCGGCTTGTGCTCGACCGCGAGGCGGTGCACCTCGTCCATGTCGATGATGGATGTGTCGGGGTCGACCCCGTACGCCACGATGTTGTAGAGGCGGCCGGAGAAGTTGATCTTCATGCCGTGCGTGAGGTGCCCGCCCTGGTCGAGCGACAGACCGAGGAGCGTGTCACCGGGGCGCGCGATGGCGTGCAGCACCGCGGCGTTCGCCGTCGCGCCGGAGTGCGGCTGGACGTTGGCGAACTCGGCGCCGAAGAGCGCCTTGGCGCGCGCGATCGCCAGCTCTTCGGCCACGTCCACCTCTTCGCAGCCGCCGTAGTAGCGGCGCCCGGGGTAGCCCTCGGCGTACTTGTTGGTCAGCACCGAGCCCTGCGACTGCAGCACCGAGACGGGAACGAAGTTCTCCGACGCGATCATCTCGAGGTATCCGCGCTGGCGGTCGAGCTCGCGCTCGAGCACCTGGGCGATCTCGGGGTCGACCTCGGAGAGCGGGGCGTTGAAGGACGGGTCGGACACGGTGGTCTCCTCGGACGTCGGCAGAATATCTGCGGTTGCTGGGTCGACCCGCGACGCGGGCTGACGGAACACCTACATCGGCCCAGGCGTGCGGTCGAATGCCGTCGTACGGTCGCTCCCCGGTGGTGGCCCACCTCAACGCCAGTCGCGACAGTGTCAGCCTAGCGCGTCGCCGATAAAGTGGGGCAACGCCATTCGAAGGAGCGCCGTGCCGACACCGCCCCTGGTGCCCTATCCGCTGTCGCTGCGCGAAAGCCCCCGGGCGGAGCCGTTTCCGCTGGCCGGCGCCACGGTGGCCGGCGAGACCGACGCAGTCGCGGAGGTGACCCGGCTCGTCAGCGCCCGCACGGGAATCGACCTCGCGGCAGCGCCCGACGGCGTCATCCGGCTCGTCATCGCGCCCGGCGGCGCGGCGGAGTCGTACCGCATCGCCGTGGATGCGGCATCCGTCGCCGTCACGGCAGCCGACGCTGCGGGCCTGTTCTACGGCGTGCAGACCCTCGCGCAGCTGGTGCGCCGCGACGAGGCGGGGTGGGTGATCCGGGCGGCCGAGATCGAGGATGCTCCGCGGTTCGGCTACCGGGGAATGATGCTCGACGTGGCCCGCCACTTCTTCGGCGTCGACGACGTCGTGGCGCTGATCGACCGTGTCGCGTCGCTGAAGTGCAACCACCTCCATCTCCACCTCACCGACGACCAGGGCTGGCGGCTCCAGTTGCGCTCGCGCCCCGAGCTGACCGCGCGGGCCTCCAGCGGCGGCGTGGGCGGAGACGGCGGCGGCTTCTACACGCGCGCCGACTACGCCCGGATCGTGGCGTACGCGGCGTCCCGCCACATCACGGTCGTTCCCGAGGTCGACATCCCCGGGCACACGCACGCGGTGGGGCTGGCGTATCCCGAGATCGCCGCCGAGCCCGTGATCACCGACGCCGTCCGCGCGACCGCGGCGGAGTTCGGCGGCGGGCTCCCCGAAGCCGGCCGCGCCTACACCGGCATGGCGGTCGGGTTCTCGTCGCTGCGAATCGACGACGAGCGCACGTACGAGTTCCTCGCCGACGTCTTCGGCGAGCTCGCGGCGCTGACGCCCGGCCCCTACCTGCACCTCGGCGGCGACGAGGCCCTCGGCACCCGCGCGGATGAGTACGCCGCCATCGTCTCGCGCGCGGTGGGCATCGTCGCCGCCACGGGCAAGATCCCCATCGTGTGGCACGAGGCCGCCGCGGTCGCCGACCTGCCGTCCGACCTCGTCGCGCAGTACTGGGGGTTCGTGCGTGCCGAGGGCGGCCTCTCCCCCATCGGACGCGCGGAGTCGGTCATCCTCTCCCCCGCAGACGCGGTGTACCTCGACATGAAGCCGGAGGCGGACTTCCCGCTCGGCCTGGCCTGGGCGAACGGCCCCACGAGCGTCGAGCGGGCCTACGCGTGGGAGCCCGACGGTCTGCTGCCCGGCGTGGATGCCGAAGACATCCTGGGCGTCGAGGCGCCGCTGTGGACCGAAACGGTGCGCACGCTCGCCGACATCGACGCGCTCGTCTTCCCGCGCCTGGCCGCCGCCGCCGAGATCGCGTGGTCCCCCGCCCCGGCCGCCTCCTCGGAGCGGACGTGGGCCTCGTTCCGCGATCGGGTGGCGGGGCTCGCGCCGCTGTGGACGGCCGCGGGCATCGGCTTCACCCGGTCGCCGGAGATCCCGTGGCGCGCGGCATGAGTGTCGTCGTGCATTCGGCCCGGCTCGTGGACGACGGCGCGGCGACGGATGCGGCGTGGGTGCGCTTCGCCGACGGCCGGGTCGCCGCCTCCGGTGTCGGCGACACCTGGCGCGACCTGCCCGCCGGCGATGAGGTCGTGGATGCCCGCGCGGTCGCCGGTGTCGGCGCCATCCTCTCCCCCGGCTTCGTGGACATCCATGGTCACGGCGGTGGCGGATACGCGTTCGACGACGGCGGCGACGCGATCCGCGCGGCCCGCACCCTGCACCGGCGACACGGCACCACGAGCGCCGTGGCGTCCCTCGTCAGCGCACCACTGGGCGAGCTCGCCCGCCGTGCCGCGGTGGTGGCGGAGGTCACCCGCACCGACGCCGACGTCCTCGGCTCCCACCTCGAGGGGCCGTTCCTCGACCCGGCGCATCGCGGCGCGCACGACCCGGCCGCGCTCGCCTCCCCCGTGGCGGTGGACGCCCTGCTGGCCGCCGGCGCGGGCACCATCCGGCAGATGACGCTCGCCCCCGAGCTGCCGGGTGCCTTCGAGGCGATCCGCGTGCTCACCGACTCCGGCGCCGTCGCCGCGGTCGGGCACACCGGGGCGGACGCGACGCTCGCGGCAGCGGCGTTCGACGCGGGCGCCCGCCTCCTCACCCATGCCTTCAACGGCATGCCGGGGTTGCATCACCGATCCCCCGGGCCCGTCGGGGCGGCGGTGTCGGATGCCCGCGTGACCCTCGAGGTGATCGCCGACGGGGTGCACGTGCACCCCGACATGGTGCGGATCGCGTTCGCGGCCGCTCCGGGGCGCATCGCGCTGGTCACCGACGCGATGGCGGCCACCGGGGCCGGGGACGGGCGGTACGCCCTGGGCGGCCTCGACGTCGTGGTCACCGGCGGGGTGGCACGGCTCGTGGACGGCGGCTCGATCGCGGGGTCGACACTCACGCAAGACGTCGCGGTGCGGGTGGCGGTGGCCGCGGGAGTCGACGCGGCCGAGGCCCTCCGCGCGGTCACCGCGACGCCGGCGCGGGCGATCGGCGTGGACGGCGACGTGGGGCATCTGCGCCCGGGCAACCGCGCCGACGCCGTGCTCCTGGACGCCGGGCTGATCGTGCGGCAGGTCTGGTCCGGCGGCGCGCCTGTGCTCTGAGCGGCCCCGCCGTAGAATGGCAGCCATGACCGACACCCCTCGCGTGCGCGCCGAGACCCCGCCAGAACCCGGCACGCGCCCCGCCCTGTCGGTCGTCGACGTCGTGTCCGTCCTCTGCGGCGTTCTCGCGTTCGGCACGCTCGCACTGTGGGGCTTCACCGCGTGGGCGTTCCCGTGGAACCTCGTCTTCGGCATCGGCGCTCCCGTCCTCGCCCTCCTCGTGTGGGCCCTGTTCGTCTCCCCGCGCGCCGTGCTGGCCGTGCACCCCTTCGTGCGCGCCGTCGTGGAACTGCTGGTCTATCTGTCGGCGACGATCGCCTGGTGGAGCATGGGTCAGCCCTGGATCGGGCTCGGCTTCGGCGTGGTGGCCGTGGCCTTCGGCCTCGTCGTCGGCCTGCGGCGTCTCGGGTGACCGCCGACGTCGTCGCACGCCTCGTCGCCGCCCTCGGCGAGCGCGTCGACATCTCCGACGAAGCCCGAACCGCCGCGCGCGCGGACAAGTCCGGCCACGCCGCCGCAGGGATGCCGCTGGCCGTCGTGCACGCCGCCTCGGTCGCCGACGTGCAGGCCGTGATGCGGATCGCGACCGAGACGGGCACACCGGTCGTCCCCCGCGGCGCGGGAACGGGCCTCGCCGGCGCCGCCAACACCGGTACCGGCGAGATCTCGCTGTCGCTGCGCCGGATGGACCGCATCCTCGAGGTGCGCCGCGACGACCTCCTCGCCGTCGTGGAACCGGGCATCCTCAACGCCGACCTCAACGCAGTGCTGGCCGAGCAGGGCCTGTGGTGGGCACCCGACCCCGCCAGCCGCGCGATCTCGACGGTCGGCGGCAACATCGCCACCGGCGCGGGCGGCCTCCTGTGCGCCAAGTACGGCGTCGTGCGCGACGCGGTCCTCGGCGTCGACCTCGTGCTGGCCGACGGACGCCTCCTTCGCCTCGGACACCGCAGCGTCAAGGGGGTCACCGGGCTCGACCTCACCTCCCTCGTGATCGGCTCCGAGGGGGTCCTCGGCATCGTGGTGGCGGCGACGCTGAAACTCCGGCGTCTCGTGCCGGGCGAGGTGCGGACGCTGTCGGCCACCTTCCCCGACGTGCGCGCCGCCGCCGTCGCATCCGCCGCCGTCACCGCCTCGGGCGTGCAGCCGGCGATCATGGAACTGATGGATGCGGCGACCCTCGCCCGCACCCACGCCTACCTGGGTCTGCCGGCCCCGGCCGCCGGCGCCGCCCAGCTGCTCATCCAGACCGACGGACCCGCCGCGACGGTCGAGGCCGACGCGATCGCCGCCGTGCTCGCTGCCGCCGGAGGCGCCGTCGTCATCGCTGCCGACACCGCCCGGGCCGAGGAGCTGCTGCTCGTCCGCCGTTCGATGCATCCCGCGTGGGAGCAGGCCGGCACGACGCTCATCGAGGACGTCTCGGTGCCGCGCAGCGCCCTCCCGGCGATGTTCGACGCGATCGCTGACATCGAGCGCCGTCACGGCGTCGCGATCCCCACCGTCGCGCACGCCGGCGACGGCAACCTGCATCCGAACTTCGTCTTTCCCGGACCGGACGTTCCCGAGGCGATCTGGGAGGCCGCCGGCGAACTCTTCCAGGCCGCACTGGCCCTGGGCGGCACGCTCACCGGAGAGCACGGAGTCGGCGTGCTCAAGCGTCGGTGGCTGGTGGACGAGCTGGGCGAGGATCAGTGGCAGCTGCAGCGGCAGATCGCGCGCGTGTTCGACCCCGCCGGCATCCTGAACCCCGGCAAGGTCTTCGCGCCCTGACCCCGCGCTCGGGTGGCTAGAGTCCCTGCCACTCGGGCTTGCGGGCGAACGTGTCGCGGTAATAGTCGGCGAAGCGCAGCGCCGCCGCGGCATCCTCGTCGACGACGACCGTGACATGCGGATGCAGTTGCACCGCCGACGCCGGAAGCGAGGCGGTCAGCGGCCCCTCGAGGGCCGCGGCGACCGCCTCGGCCTTGCCCGTGCCGAACGCGAGGAGCACGAGATGGCGCGCCTGCAGGATCGTGCCGAGGCCCTGCGTGATGCAGTGCTGCGGCACGTCGTCGACCGAGTCGAAGAACCGGGCGTTGTCGAGGCGGGTCTGCCGCGTCAGCGTCTTCACGCGGGTGCGGGAGGCGAACGATGACCCCGGCTCGTTGAAGCCGATGTGGCCGTCCGTGCCGATGCCCAGGATCTGCAGGTCGACGCCGCCGGCCTCGGAGATCGCGCGCTCGTAGTCCTCCCCGGCGTGCTCGATGCCGTCCAGAGAGCCGTCCGGCACGTGCACCCGGCGCGGGTCGAGCCCGAGCGGTTCCACGACCTCCCGCTGGATGACGGATCGGTAGCTCTCCGGATGCTGCGGATCCAGGCCCACGTACTCGTCGAGGGCGAACCCGCGCACGTGCGACACGTCCACCCCGGCGAATCGCTCCCGGAGCGCCTGGTAGACCGGAAGCGGGGTGGAGCCGGTGGCAAGTCCCAGCACGGCATCGGGGCGCCCACGCACGAGACGCGCGATCTCGTCGGCGACGAGCGTTCCGGCCTCGGCACGGTCGGACACGATCACGACTTCAGCCACGACTGAGCACCTCCTCCGGTGCGGCTCCGATGAGCGCGGCACCCAGCGCGGCGGCGGGCGAGCCCGCCGGCAACAGTTCGACCCGGTGCTCCAACCCTAGCGATTGCAGGAACGGGGACGCGGCCGCGCTGTCCGCCAGCGCTGCCCGCACGTCGGCCGTCAGGCGCGGCGCGAGCGCGGTGAGCCCGCCACCGAGGACGACGACGTCGGCGTCGGCGGTCAGCACCAGGATGCGGAGGGCTGCAGCAACCCCGCGCGCGAGATCGGCGCGCAGCATCCGCGCCTGCGGATCACCCGCGTCGGCCGCATCGAACACCGCGCGGACCGGCAGCGGAGCTGCCCGTCCCCACCGCTCGGCGACGGAGGCGCCCCCGGCGAGCGCCTCGATGCATCCGCGCTGCCCGCACCGGCACGGGGGGCCGGCGGGGTCGACGGAGATGTGGCCCACCTCCCCCGCCGTTCCGCGGGCGCCACGCCAGAGCTCCCCATCGACGACGAAGCCCGCGGCGATGCCGGTGCCGAGGTTGAGGTAGGCCATGGCCCCCTCCGCGCCGTGGAGCGCGTAGGCGCCGGCCGCGGCGGCCTTCACATCGTTCTCCACGCGGACGGGCACCCCGAGAGCGCGAGCGAGGGTCGCCGCCACATCGAGCCGCTCGATGCCGAGGTTCACGGCGTGCACGATGCGCGATCCGCCGCGCTCCACCTGCCCCGGCATGCCCACGCCGACCGACGTCACCCGCTGCCGCGCCATCGACGGCTGCGCGGCGAGGTCTTCCACGACTGCGAGGATGCCCCGCATCACGGCATCGGCGCCCCACCTCGTCGCGTGCCGCACCCGCGCGACGACGACACCCGCCGCGTCCAGCGCGACCGCGTCGGTCTTGGTTCCGCCCACGTCCAGTCCGACGCGGATGCCGGGCGACGCATCCGCGGACGGGAGCGCCCCCATCACCCCTTGACCGCCCCGGAGACGAGGCCGCTGGTCATGCGGTGCTGGACGATGAGGAAGAATCCGACGACCGGGAGGGCGACGAGGGTGGAGCCGGCCATGAGTTCTGCCCAGTTGATGCCGCCGTTGGGATCGAGGAACGTCCGCAGCCAGACGGGCAGTGTCATGGCCTCTGGGCGGGGGTTGAGCACCAGCGCGAACACGAACTCGTTCCATGCCTGGATGAACCCGAACACCCCGGTGGCGACCAGCCCGGGCGCCAGCAGCGGGAACGTGACGCGCCAGAACGCCTGCGCGCGGCTGAGGCCGTCGATCATCGCCGCCTCTTCGAGTTCGACCGGGATGCCCTGGACGAACCCGCGCAGAGTCCAGATGGTGAAGGGCAGAACGGTGGCGACGTAGACCGCCGTCAGCCCCACGACGGTGTTCAGCAGCTGCCATCCGTCCACGAGCCGGAAGATCGAGATGATCATCGCCTCGGCCGGGATCATCTGGACCACGAGGATCGTCACGAGGAACGCCCCGCGGGAGCGGAACCGGAACCGCGACACGGCGAGGGCTGCGAGGAACGCGAACACCAGCGCGACGAAGACGGTCAGCAGCGCCACGGCGAGGGAGTTGCCCAGGGCCGGCAGGAACGGGGCGCGGTCGGCGCGGAAGATGACCCCGGCGTAGTTCTCCAGCGTGGCGTTCTCGGGCCAGAAGTGCAGGTCGCTGCCACGCACCTGCGCGTTCGGCTGCAGCGAGGTGTTCACCATCCAGTAGACGGGGAAGGCGGAGAAGGCGAAGACGACGATGGCGGCGGCACCGGCCAGCAGCGACCCGGCGCGGTGACGCGTCCGCGCGGTCACAGCGTCTCCTCCTTCACGGTGCGGCGCACGTAGAACGCCGAGAGCGCCACCAGCAGCAGCACGACGAGCACGGAGATCGCCCCGCCGGCACCGAAGTCGCCCGATCCGAGTGAGACGCGGTAGATGTAGACGCCGAGGGTGTTGGTCTGCTCCGCGATGCCGCCGATCGACTGGAGGGAGTAGATCTGCGTGAAGACGCGGAGATCCCAGATCACCTGCAGGATCATCACGACCGTGAGGATCGGGCGCAGGTAGGGCACCACGACGAGGAAGAACCGCTTGGCCGCGCCCGCGCCATCCAGCTGGGCCGCCTCCATCACCTCCTCGGGCACCTGGGTGAGGCCGGCGTAGACGGTGAAGGCGACGAACGGCACCGCGCCCCACACGATGATCACCGTCGCCACGAGGAAGAAGCTCTCCGGTGCGAGCAGCCACGAGTGTTCGTCGAAGGGCAGGCCGAACCCGTTGCTCAAGATGTGGTTGAGCACCCCGTACTGCGTGTCGAAGATCCAGCCCCACACGATGGTCGCCGACAGCGGGGGCATCGCCCAGGCCAGGAGGAGCCCGATCGACACGAGCGTGCGGAGCACCGCGCCGAGCCGTCGCATGAGCAGGGCGATGAGGATGCCGAGGAGCATCGTCAGCACGACGCAGACGGCCGCGAAGGCCAGCGAGCGCGAGAGCACCTGCCAGAACTCCGGGTCGGTCAGCACGGCGACGTAGTTGCCGACGCCGATGAATTCCGGCGGCCGGCCGAACACCTGCGCTCGTCCGAACTCCTGGAACGACATCACCACGAGCTGCACGAGCGGCCAGGCCGACAGGAGGGCCAGGGCGACGAGTGCCGGCAGCAGCAGCGCGTACGGGGTGAACCCCCCGCGGCGTCTGCGCCCGCGCCCCGGCCGCCCCCGCGATGGTGCAGGCGCGACCAGCCGTTCTCCGTCCACGCCGCTCACGGCGGGCGCGAGATCGCTCCGCAGGGGTGTCATGGCATCTCCCGTGTGTCGGTCGCTCTCCTGCGCGAGAACGGAGAGCCGGCGGTTCCGCCGGCAGGAGGGGCGTCATCCGTTGAGGATGTCTTCGATCCTGGTGTCCACCTCGGCGGCGAGCACCGGCAGATCACCGCCCTGGGCGACCTGGACGAAGAAGTCCTCCAGCACCCGCGACGCCTCGACCTCCGCCCAGTTCGGCGAGGGCGGGGTCAGCTTCGCGTTCGCGGCGGCGGTGGTGAACGCCTCCGCCTCCGCGCTGTCGCCCAGCGTCGAGGCGAGGGACTGCTTGGCCGGGATGAGACCGTTCTCGCCGTAGATCGTCTGGAACTCGTCGCTGAGCATGATCTCCAGAGCGCTCATGGCGAGCTCGGGGTTCGCCGACCGCGCGGAGATGCCGATGTTCGACCCGCCCGCGAAGGCCTGCGCCACCCCGCCGTCCGCACCGGGCAGGGCGTAGACGAAGGGCGCCGCCGGCGGGTTGTCGGTCTCGCACTCGCTCGCCAGACCCAGCGCCCAGTTCGGCGCCGAGAACTGGATCGCGGCGCCCTCGCAGTAGGGCGTCCACGGCTCCGCGTTGTCGCCGTCCTCGGGGGCCACCGACGCGTTCATCATGAGGGCCTGCACCTGCTCGAGACCGGCGAGCGACTCCGGCGAGGAGAACTGCGCGTCCCACTCGTCGCCGTCCTGCACGGCGATCTCGCCGCCGTTCTCCCAGATGAACGGGAGGGCGTTGTACCAGTCCTGACCGGCGAAGTAGATGCCGGACGTGCCCGGGTTGGCCGCGGCCAGCTCCGTCGACTGCGCGACGTAGTCCGCCAGCGTCGCCGGAGCCGCCGACATGAACGCCGGGTCGGCGAAGACCACGCGCGCTCCGGAGTACAGCGGCGGGGCGTAGAACGCCCCCTCGTACGAGCCGGCCTCGACGAACCCGGGGAGCAGGTCGTCGCCACCGAGGTCGTCGTACATGTCGGTGATGTCCAGCAGCGCCCCCACCGAGGTGAACGCGGGGGCCTGCGTGTTGCCGAACTCGACGATGTCCGGGCTGTCGGAGCTGGACAGGCTGGTGGTCAGTTTGTCGACGAGACCGTCCCAGGTCTGCTCCTCGATCACGAGGGTGGCGTCGGGGTTCTCCTCTTCGAAGGTCTCGATGAGGTAGTCCCTGGCTTCTTCGGGCGTGTCCGTTCCGTTCAGCCATACGCGGATCTCGGCGCCGTCGCCGTCTCCGCCGGCACTGCCACCACCGGCGCAGCCGGCGAGTGCCACTGCCGACGCGCCGACGAGCGCGAGGGAAGCGAGCTTTCTGTTCATGGTGCCTTCCTTCATGGTTTCTGTGGGGCAGGGATCGAGCCGAAGCTCTCGGATGGCCGGATGTTCAGGACACCCCCAGACGTCCGGACAGGACCATGACGGCCGCACCGCGCAGGACGATGTCCCGCCCGTGCTCCGTCATCCGCACCCGGACGCCGTCGTGGAACTGGGCGAGCGTGCGGGCACGAAGGGTCTCGGCGGTGGAGTCCGCGAGGGCGCCGCCGAGGAGTTCGGGAGGACCGGAGAGGACGATCTCCGACAGGTCCAGCGCGCCCACGACGGGAGCCAGCGCGATGCCGAGCCTCTCCCCCGCATCGCGGAGCACGCCGTCGCGGTCCGCCGCCGATGCGCCCTCCAGGCGCGCCGACAGAGCCGGGACCGACAGCCACGCCTCGAGGCATCCGACCTTGCCGCACACGCAGCGCGGGCCGCCGTCGGTGCCGACGGTCACGTGCCCGATCTCGCCCGCGGCGAAGCGTCCGCCGCGCATCGGCCGTCCGCCGGCGAGGAGGCCCGACCCGACGCCGCGCCCGACTTTGACCAGCAGCACGTCGTCGCGCGAACCGCCGAAGGTGTACTCGGCGAGGACGGCGGCGTTGGCGTCGTTGGCCACGAGGACCGGCAGACCGAGTGCATCCGACAGCGCGGATTGCAGGTCCAGCCGTTCCCACCCGAAGGTCGGGGCGGTCAGCACGACCCCGGCATCGTCCACGACACCGGGCGAACCCACTCCGATACCCAGAACCGGGGCGTGCGAGTCGGCGACCAGGTCGCGGGCCAGGTCGGCCACGATGCCGACGACGTCGGCACCGGCGGGGGGAACGGGGACGGAGCGCCGCGCCACGATCTCCCCGTCCACGGTCAGCACCGCACCGAGGATCGCGTCGCTGCCGGACAGGTCGATGCCGACGATGCGGTGTCCGGCGCGGTCGACGTCGACGAGCATGGCGGGCTTGCCGGGGCGCGAGGACTCCCGCATCCCCTGCTCCGCGACGTAGCCCTCGGCGATCAAGGCGGCAACCAGGTCGGAGATCGTGACGCGCGTGAGCCCCGTCTCCCGTGCGAGGTCGGCCCGGCTCATCGCCCCGCGGGAGAAGAGCGTCTGCAGCACCAGCGACCGGTTGTGCGTGCGAGCCTGCTCGGGGAGCACCTTCCCGTTCGGGCGGAGCGCGCGGTTCACCCCGAAGGCGCGGGAGGCGGTCTGACGAGAACTGCTCACGTTTGTTAGTAGACCTTACGAACTAACCGAGCGCAAGACCCCGTCTGTCCGCGCCGCGGGCTCTCCCCGCTCGCCCTCACGGACCTGCGCGAAAGGTCATACCGAAGGATGACGAACGCTATCCCGGAAGGATGACAGCGGCAGCTCGATGCCGCCTAGCGTAGAAATCTCGCTGAAGGAGCACCTGATGAAGACACGCCACGCTCTCGGTGCGGTCGTGCTGGCCGCCGGTCTCGCCCTGAGCGGGTGCGCAGGCACCCCCACCTTCACCGCGACCGCCGGAGTATCCGGTGCGTCGACGGACGCTCCGGGGGACGGCGGTCAGTCCACCGCCGACGCGTGCGCCATCGTCGCCCAGTCGATCGACGAGGCGACGGCGGCGTTCTCCGCCGCGTCCCCGGACGACCCGGACGCCGTCGTATCGGCGCTGGAGTCCGCATCCGGTGAACTGGTCAGCCTCTCGGAGCAGGTGACCAACGACGACATCGCCGCGTTCCTGCCGGCGCTCCGGGCGACGTTCGGCCTGGCCGCCGAAGCGGTGGCCGCCGCCGCCGCCGGCGACCCGTCACGGATGGGCGAGGTCACCGAGCTCGGCACCTCCTTCCAACAGGCCGCCTCCACGTACGAGGACCTGTGCCTGGGCGATCGACCGTGATAGGAACGTTGCCCCCGGGGTGCGTGTCCTCCCTTACCATGAATGAACGAGAAGGGGTGCCACGACATGACGGATCTGGCAACACGACCGGATGCCGGTGAGGAGGGCGCGCACGACGCGACCCCCGCAGGTGACGGCGACGGTCCCGCGTACGCCTGGGCACCGACCGATGGCGGCACGCGCAAACGCCGCGCGGCGCTGTGGATCGGCATCCCCGCCGGAGCCACCGTCATCGCGCTCGTCGCCGCGTCGCTCGTGCTGATCGCCCCCGGCACGGCCGTTGCCGGAGTGCCGGTGGGCGGGATGACCGCAGGCGCGGCCGCGGACGCCATCGCGACGCGTCTGGCCGACACCACGCTCGTGCTCGAGACCGACGAAGGCGAATTCACCGTCACCGGCGCCGAGCTGGGCGCCACGGTGGACGCCGATGCCGCCGCCGAGGCGGCGTTCGCGGCCCATCCGATGTGGAATCCGTCCGGGTGGTTCCCCGGCGAGATCGACGCGCCCGTCGCCCTCGACGAGGCGCGTGCCACTGAGACGCTGCGCAGCGTCGCGGGAGCGCTGTTCGTCGATCCCGTCGACGCCGCCGTCTCCTTCGACGCCGCATCCGCCAGCTACGCGGTCACCGACGCGGTACCCGGTCAGGGCATCGACCTCGAGACGGTGCGCGCCGCCCTCGAGCGCACGTTCGACTCCGGCACCACGACGGGTTCGTTCGAGGTGGCCGTCGTCCCCGTCGAACCCACCGCGACGACGGAGGAGGCCGCGGCCGCCGCCGGCGGCCTGAACGGCATGCTCGACACGGTCGGGTTCTACGTGGGTGAGGAGCGGACCGTTCCCGTCGACCGCGCCGTCGCCGCATCCTGGCTGACCGTGGGCGTGGAGGACGGCGGCTTCGTCGTCGACGCCGACCCGTCCGCCATCCAGCCCGTCGTCGACGGCCTGCCCGCCGCCGTCCTGCGCGATCCGGTCAACGCCACCGTCATCGCGGACTCGGCCGGAGCGGTGCTGCGCGAGCAGACCGCAGGCGTCACCGGCCGCGCACTGGAGAGCACCGACGGGATCGCCAACCAGTTCGCCACGATGCTCAGCGACGGACAGGCGGCCTTCCCGCTGACCGTCACGGAGACGCCCTTCACGACGACGAACCTGGTCCGCCGGATCGACGCGAACCTCAGCACGCAGCGCGTCACCCTGTACGAGAACGACCAGATCGTGCAGTCCTGGGCGGCCTCGTCGGGGCTCCCCGGGTCGGCCACCCAGCCGGGCAACTTCCGCATCGGATGGAAGACCCCGATGCAGGACATGGGTTGCTTCGACGGTGCCCCCTACTGCACCGAGAACGTGCCGTGGGTGGCGTACTTCAACGGCGACCAGGCGTTCCACGGCGCGTACTGGCACAACAACTTCGGCAACCCGATGAGCCACGGATGCGTCAACCTCCCCGTGAACGCGGCGAAGTTCCTCTACGACTGGGCACCCAAGGGCACGCAGGTCTCGGTGCACTACTGAGCGTCGCCCCCACGCTATGGTGACGGGGTGCCGCGTTTCGACCTTCCGCTGACCGAACTCGAGCAATACGGCCCGGAGGTGGCCGAGCCCGACGACTTCGATGCCTTCTGGGGGCGCACGCTCGCCCAGTCGCGGGCGGTCGGCGGGGAACCCGTCATCACGCGCGCGCCCACCATGCTCCGCACCGTGGACGTGTGGGATGTGACCTTCCCCGGATTCGCCGGAGACCCCATCAAGGCGTGGTACCTGCGCCCTGCGGGGCGCGACGAACTGCTCCCGGTGGTCGTGGAGTACCTGGGCTACGGCGGCGGGCGAGGCCTCCCCGTGGACCGGCTCGGGTGGTCGGCCTGCGGCTACGGGCACCTCATCGTCGACACCCGCGGCCAGGGCTCCGGGTGGGGATCGGGCGGTGACACCGCCGATCCGCACGGCGCCGGCCCCGCCTCCCCCGGCTTCATGACGCGCGGCATCGACGACCCGGTCGACTACTACTACCGCCGTGTGTTCACCGATGCCGTCCGCGCGGTGGACGCGGCGCGCGTCCTCCCCGGTGCCGACCCCGACCGGATCGCGGTCGCCGGCGCCAGCCAGGGCGGCGGCATCGCGCTGGCAGCCGCCGGGCTGTGCTCGGGCCTGGTCGGGGTCATACCCGACGTGCCCTTCCTCTGCCACTTCGAGCGCGCGGTGGGCCTGACCGACCGCGATCCGTACCACGAGATCGTGCGGTACCTCTCCGTTCACCGCGGCGCGGAGGAGCGGGTGTTCCGCACGCTGTCGTATATCGACGGCGTGAACTTCGCCAAGCGCGCGGATGCCCCGGCGCTCTTCTCCACCGCGCTGATGGACCTCACCTGCCCGCCGTCGACGGTGTTCGCCGCCTACAACGCCTACGCGGGCCCACGAGACATCGACGTGTTCCGGCACAACGACCACGAGGGCGGCCAGTCGTACCAGCTCACGCGACAGGTCGCGTGGCTGGCGGAGCAGCTGGCCTGAGACGACGAAAAGCGGATGCCGAGGCATCCGCTCTTCGTGTGGGAAGGCCGCTCAGCCGATCGCGTCGACGATCGCGTTGAGGGTGGCCGAGGGGCGCATGATCTCGCGCACCTTCTCCTCGTCGGGGTGGTAGTACCCGCCGATGTCGACCGGGGACCCCTGCACGGCGAGGAGTTCGTCGACGATCTCCTGCTCCTTGGCAGCGAGCGTCTCGGCGATCGGGCCGAACACCTCGGCGAGGTCGGCGTCCGACGTCTGCTTGGCCAGCTCCTGCACCCAGTACAGCGTCAGGTAGAAGTGGCTCCCGCGGTTGTCGATGCTGCCCAGCGTCCGCCCGGGCGACTTGTCGTTCTCGAGGAAGGTGCCGGTCGCCGCATCCAGCGTGTCGGCGAGGACCTGAGCCCGTGCATTCCCCGTCGTCTGCGCGAGGTGCTCGAGCGAGGCGGCGAGGGCGAAGAACTCGCCGAGCGAGTCCCAGCGGAGGTAGTTCTCGGAGAGCAGCTGCTGGACGTGCTTCGGAGCGGACCCTCCCGCGCCGGTTTCGAACAGTCCGCCGCCGGCCAGGAGCGGCACGATCGAGAGCATCTTGGCGCTCGTGCCCACCTCGAGGATGGGGAACAGGTCGGTGAGGTAGTCGCGGAGCACGTTCCCGGTGACCGAGATCGTGTCCTCCCCACGGCGGATGCGCTCCAGCGAGTAGCGCGTGGCCTCCACCGGCGGGAGGATCTCGATCGTGAGGCCCTCGGTGTCGTGATCGCCGAGGTAGGTGTTCACCTTCTGGATCAGCTGCGCGTCGTGGGCGCGCGTGGCGTCCAGCCAGAAGACCGCGGGCGCCCCGGTGGCACGGGCGCGCGACACGGCGAGCTTGACCCAGTCGCGCACCGGCACGTCCTTGGTCTGGGTCGCGCGCCAGATGTCGCCCGGTTCGACGGTGTGCTCGAGCAGCACGTCGCCGGCGGAGTTCACGACCTGCACGACACCGGGGTCGGCGATCTCGAACGTCTTGTCGTGGCTGCCGTACTCCTCCGCCGCCTGGGCCATGAGCCCCACGTTGGGGACGGTGCCGATGACGGCGGGGTCGAGGGGTCCGTGCGCTTTGACGTCGTCGAAGACCGCCTGGTAGATCCCCGCGTAGGACGAGTCCGGGATGACCGCGAGCGTGTCGTCCTCGCCACCGTCGGCACCCCACAGCTTGCCGCCATTGCGGATGAGGGCGGGCATGGATGCATCGACGATGACGTCGGAGGGGACGTGGAGGTTGGTGATGCCCTTGTCGGAGTTCGTGTACGACAGCCGCGGTCCGCGTTCGATGTCGGCGGCGATCGCTGCGGCGATCTCGTCCCCGCCGTCGACCGCCGGGAGGCCCGCGAGGATCGCGCCCAGGCCGTCGTTCGCGGTGAGGCCGGCCGCGGCGATCGCGTCGCCGTACCGGTCGAACACGTCGGCGAAGTACGCCTTCACGACGTGGCCGAAGATGATCGGGTCGCTGACCTTCATCATCGTGGCCTTCAGGTGCACGGAGTACAGCACGTCGTCGGCCTTGGCCGTCTCCAGGGTCTCGGCGAGGAACGCGTCGAGGGCCTTCGCGGAGAGGAACGTGGCATCCACGATCTCCCCGGGGAGCACCGTGAGTCCGTCCTTGAGGGTCGTCACGGTGCCGTCGGCGGCGACGTGCTGGATGGTGAGCACGTCGTCGTCGGGGATCACGACCGAGGCCTCGTTGGCGCGGAAGTCATCGTGTCCGAGGGTCGCGACGCGGGTCTTCGAGCCCTCCGGGAACGCCTTGTTGCGGTGCGGGTGCTTGCGGGCGTAGTTCTTCACCGACAGCGGCGCACGGCGGTCGCTGTTGCCCTCGCGCAGCACCGGGTTCACGGCCGACCCCTTGATGCGGTCGTACCGTGCCCGGATGTCCTTCTCCTCGGGCGAGCCGGGCTCGTCGGGGTAGTCGGGGATGTCGTATCCCTGCCCCTGCAGTTCGGCGATCGTCGCCTTCAGCTGCGGGATCGAGGCCGAGATGTTCGGCAGCTTGATGATGTTGGCCTCGGGCAGGGTCGCCAGGCCCCCCAGCTCGGCGAGCGCGTCGCCCACCTGCTGCTCCGGCGTCAGTCGCTGCGGGAAGGCAGCCAGGACGCGCCCCGCGAGCGAGATGTCGCGGGTTTCCACCTCCACCCCTGCCTGGCGGGTGACCGCCTGCACGATGGGGAGGAAGGATGCGGTCGCCAGGGCCGGAGCCTCGTCGGTGTGGGTGTAGATGATGGTGGAGTCGGGCACGTGTGTCTCTCCAAAAGGCCGTCGCGGGGTCGGCCTCCAGCCTATCGCACGCGCCGGAGATATCTTGATGTCGAGATATCTCCGTAGCACTGGGGAACGCGCGTTCCGAACCCGCCGCATCCCGGCTAGCCTGTGGCTATGGCCGCCCTCCGCCTCGAAGAACTGTCCGCCGCGACGATCGTCGCCGTGAACACGCTTTCGCTCAAACCGGGGCAGGAGCAATTCCTCGCGCCGCTGAGCTATGGCATCGCCGCGACCGTGCTCAACCCGCAGACCACCTGGCAGCGCGTCATCCTCGATGACAACGAGGTCGTCGGATACGTCAGCGCGAACTTCGACCCCGAGGCCCCGCAGGAGCACTTCCGCTCGGTCCTGTGGCGCATCAACGTCGACGCCGACGACCAGGGGCGCGGTATCGGCCGCTTCGCCCTGGAGAGCCTGCTCGCCGAGGCGCGCGGGCGCGGCATGGACCACGTCGACGTCATCTACGAGCCCGGCGAGGAGGGCCCCGAGGCCTTCTTCCAGGCCGTCGGCTTCACGCCCACGGGCGAGACGGAGTACGGCGAGGTCATCGCCGAGATCCGCCTCTAGTCCGACCGGAGCCCGCGGCAGGCGCGCGCGTCGCCGCTGCTGCGCGTCGTGCGCGCGTCGCTCGCGCGCGTCGTGCGCGCGGTGCGCGCTGAGGCTCGATACCCGGGTCGGAGATTCGCCTGAAGGTCGGAGCATCCAGCCCTCATCCTCCGACCGGGGTGGGATTCTCCGACCTAGGTGACGCGGCATCCCTCCTCCCCAGACGCCGAGCTGCACGGGTTCTCCCCGAGTGGCGGCGGGGCGGATGCGGGCGGCGCCGGACGCGCGAGGCTCGGAGCATGCTCGACCTCGAGGGATGGCTCCGCGCGAGAGGCAGCATCGCGCACCGGGATGATGCGCTGGATGCCGGCTTCTCCGCCGCCGGTCTGCGCAGCGCAGTGAGCTCGGGCGGGGACATCCGCCGCCATCGCCGGGTGTGGCTGGCTCTGCCCGACGCGCCCCGCGCGGAGATCGCGGCCGCTCAGGCGGGCGGCCGGATCGCGTGCCTCTCGGTCGCACGCCGGCGGGAGTGGTGGGTGCCCGAGGGTGACGACGGGCGCCTGCATCTGTCGCTGAACCCGCACGGCCGAGCGGTCGGGGGCGACGAGGGCTTCCGCGGCGTCGTGCATTGGACGAAGGCGATCGCACCGACGTCCCGCCGGTCCCTGGAGGAATCGACCGAGGATGCGCTGGCACACATCGCGTCGTGTCTTCCCCGGGAGGATGCCCTCGCCGTGTGGGAATCGGCGATGCGGCGTGAGGGACTGAACGCGCTGGCGCTCCGCGCGGTGAAGTGGACGAGTGTGGATGCCAGATGGTGCGCCGATCATGTGAACGAACTGTCGGACTCAGGGCTGGAGACGCACTTCGCCTACCGGCTCAGCGCGTGGGGCGTGCCGTTTCGGCAGCAGGTGGTCCTGGCCGGGCGCCCGGTGGACGTGCTGATCGGTGAACGGCTCGTCATCCAGGTCGACGGGTTCGCGTATCACTCGAGTTCGGCCGATCGCACGCGCGACCTCATCCACGATGCGGAGTTGCGCCTCCGCGGGTACACGGTGCTGCGTTTCAGCTACGCGCAAGTCCGACACGACTGGCCGGCGGTCGCTCGCACGATCTCCCGCGCGATCGCGGCCGGCGCACACCTCGTCCGCTAACGGGTCGGAGAATCGCACCTCCGTCGGAGGATCCCAGCCACATCCTCCGACCCTCATGCGATCCCCCGACCGGACGACGACGCCCGCCCGCCGGCCGCGCTCCCCCGCGCAAGCGCTCGTGTCGGAGCACCGCATCCCCGTCGGAGGATTTCACGCGGATCCCCCGACCTTCGTGCGATCCTCCGACCGGGGCGCGGCCGGCGCGGGTAGACGAGGGACCCGCGACCGGCCGCGTCAGACGAGGGACCCGCGACCGGCCGCGTCAGACGAGGGAGTCCTGCCAGGCGGCGTGCATCTGCGCGAAGCGGCCCGTGCCGGCGATGAGCGTCTCCGGCAGGTCGTCCTCGATGATGCGCCCGTGCTCCATGACCAGCACGCGGTCGGCGATCGCCACCGTCGAGAGGCGGTGGGCGATGATGATCGCGGTGCGGTCGGCGAGCAACGTCTGCAGCGCCTCCTGGATGAGCCGCTCGCTCGGGATGTCGAGCGACGCGGTGGCCTCGTCGAGGATGAGCACCGCGGGGTCGGCGAGGAACGCCCGCGCGAACGAGATCAGCTGCCGCTGCCCGGCCGACACGCGCCCGCCACGCTTGTTGACATCGGTGCCGTATCCGTCCGGAAGCGCCTGAATGAACTCGTCGGCACCCACGGCGCGCGCCGCCGCCTTGATCTCGTCCAGCGTCGCGTCGGGCTTTCCGAGGGCGATGTTGTCGGCGACGGTCCCCGAGAACAGGTACGCCTCCTGCGTCACCATGACGATCGCGCGACGCAGGTCCTTCGGATGCAGCGAGCGGAGGTCGACGCCGTCCAGGGTGACCCGCCCCGAGGTGGGGTCGTAGAACCGCGCGACGAGCTTCGCGAGCGTCGACTTACCCGCCCCCGTGGTCCCCACCAGCGCGATCGTCTGGCCCGCCGGGATGTCGAGGGAGAAGTCGGGCAGGATGACGCGGTCCCCGGAGTAGCCGAAGACGACGTCCTCGAACCGGACGTGTCCGCGGGCCTTCCACAGATCGACCGGAGAGGTCGGGTCGGGCACCGTCGGCTGCTCCTCGAGCACGCCGGAGACCTTCTCGAGCGCCGCCGTGGCCGACTGGTAGGAGTTCAGGAAGAACGCCACCTCCTGCATCGGGGCGAAGAAGTTGCGCACGTAGAGCACCGCGGCCAGCAGCAGTCCGAGTTCGAACGTGCCGTCCAGCACGCGCAGCCCGCCCCACAGCACCACGACGCCCAGGGTCACGGCCGCGACGGCCATGAGGCCGGGCTCGAACGTGCCGAACAGCCGGATCGAGCGCATGTTGATGTCGCGGTAGTCGCTGGCGAGCTTGCCGAACTCCTCATCGTTGCGCGGCTCCTTGCGGAACGCCTTCACGGCGCGGATGCCCGTCATCGTCTCGACGAACTTCACGATCACCTGTGCGCTGATCACGCGGGATTCGCGGTACACCACTTGCGAGCGGAGGTAGAACCACCGCATGAGGAAGAACAGCGGCACACCCATGACGAAGAGGATGATGCCGGACTGCCAGTCCAGCAGCAGCAGGGCGATCAGCGTGAAGCCGCCGTAGAGGAGCCCGGAGACGAGCTCGTTCAGCCCGCCGTCCAGCAGCTCGCGGATGGTGTCGAGGTCGCTGGTCTGGCGCGAGATGATCCGCCCAGATGTGTAGGACTCGTGGAACTCCAGGCTCAGGCGCTGCGTGTGCAGGAAGATGCGCTTGCGCAGGTCGAACATGATCGCTTGCGTGAGGCGCGCAGCGACCACGGCGTACCAGCCGATCAGCGCCGCCCCGGCGACGCCGGTGAGGAGGTAGACGACGACCACGAGGATGGCGGGCATCCAGTTCATGTCGTCCACGACCGCCGGAAGAGCCGTCGTGATGCCGTAGCCGACGAGGGCGGGGCCCGCCACCCGGAGCGCCGTCGACACGATCAGCACGACCGCGGCCAGCACCAGCTGCCAGCGGAGGGGCGCCACGAGCGACCCCAGCAGCCGCAGCGAGCGGCGCCGGATGGTGCGGCTTTCGTCGCGCGAGTAGTCGGAGCGGTCTTCGCCGCTGGTTCCGGTCACCGTCGTGGTGCTCATCGGGTCACCTCCTTCTCGGTCTCTGAGAGTTCTTCGCGCTCGGCGGAGCGCCGCCGGCCCTCCCCCGGTGCCTGAGCCCGTCGAAGGGCCTCGGCCTCGAGACTGGAGATCACGTACCGGTAGTGCTGGCTGTCGCGCAGCAGCTCGGAATGCGTGCCGACGGCCGTGACGCGACCGGCCTCCAGCAGCGCGACCCGGTCGGCGAGCATGACGGTCGAGGGGCGGTGGGCCACGATGAGCGCCGTGGTGTCGGCGAGCACCCTTCGCAGCGCCTCCTCCACGAGCGCCTCGGTGTCGACGTCGAGCGCCGACAGGGGGTCATCCAGCACCAGCACCGCGGGCCGCGCGGCGACGGCGCGGGCCAGCGCCAGGCGCTGACGCTGACCGCCCGAGAGGCTGAGCCCCTCTTCGCCGATCACGGTGTCGAGGCCCTTCGGAAGCTCGTAGACGAAGGCAGCCTGCGCCACGTCGAGCGCTTCGCGCAGCACCTCCTCCGCCTCCGGCGACCCGGGGATGAGATCCTCC
Source organism: Microbacterium sp. Z6_144 (assembly GCF_057197625.1). NCBI lineage: Bacteria > Bacillati > Actinomycetota > Actinomycetes > Micrococcales > Microbacteriaceae > Microbacterium > Microbacterium sp. Z6_144. Next base: position 655,848 of record NZ_JBXVPT010000002.1, on the reverse strand, counting down.
CGGCCGAGCAGGACGTTGTCGCGCACGGATGCGGAGAAGAGCGTGGCGTCCTCGAAGGCCATGCCGACGTGCCGGCGGAGTTCACGCAACTCGAGGTCGCGCACGTCGACGCCGTCGAGCGTCACGCGGCCGCCGGTCACGTCGTACAACCGGCCCGGGAGGGTGGTGAGCGTGGTCTTGCCCGAACCGGTCAGTCCGACGAGCGCCATGGTCTCCCCCGGCCGCAGCACGAGGTCGATGCCGTCGAGGAGATCCCGGGTGGAGGCCGGAGCATCCTGGTACCGGAAGTGGGTGCCCTCGAACGCCAGCTCGCCCCGCACGTCGGCGATGGTGCGGGGCTCGGCGGGGTCGGTGATGGTGTTCTGCTCGTCGAAGACCTCGAAGATGCGGTCGGTGGCCGTGCGGGCGTCGACGAGGAACGAGAAGAGGAACCCGATCGACTCCACGGGCCACCGCAGGATCGTCGCCATCGCGAAGAACGCGATCAGCTGCCCCACCTGCAGCTCGCCCATCTGGACCAGCACGATGCCCGCGCCCAGACACAGCGCGAACGCGATGTCGGGCAGCAGCACGAGCCAGAACCAGATCCAGCCGACGGCGCGCGCCTTGGCCAGCTCGGTCCCGCGGAGGGTCTCGGCCTGACGGGCGAACTTCTGCAGGGCGTGCTTGCCGCGACCGAACGCCTTGAGGACGCGGATGCCGTGCACGCTCTCCTCGACCGAGGTCGCCAGGTCACCGGCCTGATCCTGGCTCTGGCGCGACAGCATCCCGTACCGCTTCTCGAAGAGGTACCCGGAGATCCACAGCGGCAGCGCGCAGATGACGAAGATGGCCCCGAGCGCCCAGTGCCACGTGAACAGGATCGCCGAACCCGCCACGATCGTCAGCAGGTTCACGACCAGCAGGATGAGGCCGAAGGCGAGCCAGCGGCGGATGAGGCTGATGTCCTGCATCATCCGGCTGAGGAGCTGCCCCGACTGCCAGCGGTCGTGGAAGGCGACGGGAAGGCGCTGCAGGCGCGCGTAGAAGTCGGTGCGCAGGTCGTACTCGACCTTGGTCGCGGGGCCCAGGACGAACCAGCGGCGCGCCCACACCATGAGCGCTTCGAGAAGGCCGAGCACCAGGATGGCGCCCGCGCCGACGGCGACGAGCCAGGGCTCACCGGCGGTGATGGGGCCGCCTTCGCCGACGATCACTTCGAGGATGAGTGGGATGCCGAGCGCGAGAAGGCTCGCGATGAGCGCGGTGACCGCACCCAGGATGAGCCGACCGGCCACCGGCTTGGCGAACGGCAGGAGTCTCGCCAGGGAGCGGAGCATGGACGAGGGGGGAGCGGTGTCGCGGGTCATGATCCTCAGAGGGTCGGAGCTGCGCGCCGGATCGGGCGCGAACGAAGGGTGCCGGAGCGGCGAATGACGGCTCTGCCGTCAGCCGCTCAGCGGGGGAAACGGAAAAACGGGCGGCGTTATGCCGCAGGGGTTGCGGATGGCGTCGATCCCGCCCGGCGACCCGTACGCCGGCCGGCGGAGGGGATGCGCACGATCACCGGCTGTGCAGCGGGAACGATCGTGTCCATGACATCCTCCTCAGGTGCGGGCCGAGCACCGCCGCACTGCGAAGGTGCGACAGCCCTCCAGCCTAACCTGGGCATTTCCTGGACGCAACATCGTCCGGGGCGCGTTCACGCGGCCGCTTCGCGCCCCAGGAGGCTCCGCTTCACGTCGAGTCCCCACGCGAATCCGCCGAGGGTGCCGTCGGTCCGGAGCACGCGATGACACGGCACGAACAGCGCCGGGACGTTGCGGGCGCAGATGGATGCGGCGGCCCGAACGGCCGCGGGTCGCCCGAACATGGTCGCGAAGGCCGTGTAGGTCAGCGGCTGCCCCGGCGGGATGCGGCGGAGGGCGTCCCATCCGGCGCGCTGCAGCTCCGTCCCAAACTGCCGCACCTCCACGCCGTTGATCGCGGCGACATCGCCGGCGTAGTACGCGCGGACCGCGGCCGCGGCATCCGTCTCGCCCGCGGTGACCAGGCGCGGGCGATGCCGCTCTGGCAGTCGCTGGAGGATCGTGCGGGCGTCGTCGGTCCAGCCCGAGACGAGGACGCGCCCCTCCTCGTCGGCGACGATCGTGAACGCGCCGTCGGGGGTGGGAAGGGTCTGGATGGTGGCGGACGCGGTCATGCGGGAACCTCCTCGGTGCGGGCTCCGGCGGGGGCGGGCTGACGGGACGGTTGTTCAGAATTCAGGAGATCCGGCACCTCCGGCGCCTCCCGGAGCCGCTGTGCGGCGATTCTTCCTGAGTTTTGCGCGCGGGACGGGCGGAGGGGCGCTGCACGCCACAGGTGCGCCGTGAGATAGCTGCGCCACGGCGCCGCGCGCGTCGACCACGCGGTGAGCCCGGCCGGGTCGGCGGGAATCCCGGCGGCGGCGGCTCCCGCGCGCGCGGCGACATCGCCGGGGAGGAGCACGTCGGGGTCGGCGAGGACGCGCATCCGCACGTAGTCGGCGGTCCAGGGCCCGATCCCGGGCAGCGCGAGGAGCGCCGCGCGCTGCTCGGCGCGGTCGTCACCGGTGGTGAGGACGAGGTCGCCGGAGGCCAGAGCCGCCGCGGCGCCGGTGATCGCGCGGATGCGGGCGGCCGGACCACGGAGCACCTCATGGCCGCGCTCGGCGATGGCGGCCATCGTCGGGAACAGGACGGACGTGCCCTCCACGTCCGGCACCCGCTCCCCCAGCGCATCGGCCAGGGCGGCCAGAGCCGTCCGGGCCGCCGCCACCGTGATCTGCTGGCCGACCATCGCCCGGATGAGCATCTCGTGCGGGTCGGCGGCGCCGGGAACGCGGATACCCGGCACCCCCGCCACGAGCGGGCGGAGTTCCGGATGCTCCGAGAGCGCATCGTCGATCGCCACCGGATCGGCATCGAGGTCGAACAGACGCCGGGCGCGCGTGACGAGCGTCGACAGGTCGGAGAGCCGCGCGAGACGCGCCCGCAGGCGCACCCGCCCGGCGTCATCGACGCGCAGCTCGAACCAGCCCGGCCCGCCGGGGAGCCGGATCGCCCGGGCGAAGTGCCGGGCATCCGCCGTCTCCACGCCGGGGAGGGCGCGCGCCGTCATCCAGGCGAACAGGCCCGCGGAATCGAGCGCGCCGCGGTGCGGAAGGGCCAGGTCGATCGCACCGCCGGTGAGATCGGCGGCGCGCCGGCGCGCGCGCAGCTGCAGCGGCGGCATCCCGAACACCTCGCCGACGGTCTCGTTGAACTGCCGGACGCTGGAGAAGCCGGCGGAGAACGCGACGTCCGCTGCCGGGAGGTCGGTGCCCACCAGGAGCATGCGCGCCGTATGGGCCCGGTGGGCGCGGCTGAGGGCGAGCGGGCCGGCACCCAGCTCGGCGGTGAGGAGCCGCGTGAGGTGGCGCGGCGAGTATCCGAGGCGCCGCGCGAGACCGGGGACGCCGTCGCGGTCGACGACTCCGTCGGCGATCAGGCGCATCGCGCGGGCGGTGATGTCGCCGCGGACGTTCCACTCCGGCGAGCCGGGCGCCGCCTCCGGCAGGCACCGCCGGCAGGCGCGGTATCCGGCCTCGTGCGCGGCCGCGGAGGTCGCGTAGAACGTCACGTTCGCCGGCCGGGGCGTGCGTGCCGGGCAGCTGGGGCGGCAGTAGATCCCGGTGGTGCGCACGGCGGTGACGAACTGCCCGTCGAAGCGGCGGTCGCGAGACTGGATGACGCGGTATCGCTCGTCGAACGTCATCCCCTGGGTGGTCATACCCCCAGCCTGTCACGCCCCTCTCCCACGGCCTGGCGGAAATCGGACACGGCCCTGCCGGCCCGCCCGCGCGGGAGCACCCGGCCTCCGAATCCACGGACGCGCGCCGGTGTGCGCGAGTTCGGCGCCCGCGGTCGCCAGCGCGAGTAGCGTGGCGACATGAGCGCGCGCGAGTACGACGTGATCGTGATCGGGGCCGGGCCGGTGGGCGAGAACGTGGCCGACCGGGCCGTGAAGGGCGGCCTGACCGCCGTCATCGTGGAGGCAGAGCTGGTCGGCGGCGAGTGCTCGTACTGGGCCTGCATGCCGTCGAAGGCGCTCCTTCGCAGCGGCGCTGCGCTGCGGGCAGCGCGGGCCGTCGACGGCGCGAAGCAGGCCGTCACCGGTGACCTCGACGTGGCCGCGGTGCTCCGACGGAGGAATCGCATCGTCCACGACTGGACGGATGACTCGCAGGTCGCGTGGCTGGACGGAGCGGGCATCGACCTCGTCCGCGGCCACGGCGCGCTCACCGGTGAGAGGCGGGTACGGGTCACGGCGGACGACGGGTCAACGACCGACCTCCTCGCCCGCCATGCGGTGGCGCTCTGCACCGGGACGGCGGCCCTCCTCCCCGACATCCCCGGGCTGCAGGGCATCCGCCCGTGGACGAGCCGGGAGGCCTCCGCGGCACAGTCGGCCCCGGCATCCCTCGCCATTCTCGGAGGCGGTGTGGTCGCCGCGGAGATGGCCACCGCGTACGCGAGCTTCGGCACCCGGGTGACGATGCTCGCCCGCTCCGGGATCCTCACCGCCGAGGAGCCGTTCGCCGGCGAGCTGGTGACCGCATCCCTGCGCGCACTGGGCGCCGACGTGCGCATCGGGGTGGAGCTGGTCTCCGCAGCGCGCGAGGGGGATGGCCCGGCTGTGCTCTCGCTGTCCGATGGCACGACGTTGGAGGCCGAGGAGGTGCTCGTCGCCACCGGCCGCGTGCCGCGCACCGGCGACCTGGGTGTGGAGACCGTCGGGCTCGAGCCGGGTACCTGGCTCGACGTGGACGACACGATGCTGGTGACGGGGACGGACTGGCTCTACGCCGCCGGCGACGTCAACCACCGCGCGCTCCTCACCCACCAGGGGAAGTACCAGGCGCGCGCCGCCGGCGACGTCATCGCGGCGCGGGCGAAGGGGGCGCCCGTGCAGGATGCTCCGTGGGGTGCCCACGTCGCCACCGCCGACCACTCCGCCGTGCCGCAGGTGACCTTCACCGACCCGGTCGTCGCCTCCGTCGGGCTCACCGCCGCCGCCGCGGAGAAGGCCGGCATCCGCGCGCGCGTCGTGGACTACGACCTGTCGTGGGTGGCCGGTGCCAGCGAATACGCCGACGGTTACCGGGGTCGGGCGCGCGCCGTCGTGGACGAAGACCGGGGTGTGCTGGCGGGCGTCACGTTCGTGGGCCCGGATGTGACGGAGCTGCTGCACTCGGCGACCATCGCGATCGTCGGGGAGGTCTCGCTGCACCGTCTGTGGCACGCGGTGCCCTCGTATCCCACGACGAGCGAGGTGTGGCTGCGGTTCCTGGAGACCTACGGGCGCGACAGCGCCTCGAGCTGAGCCCGCCCCGGCGAACGGGGCAGGTTCACCGCGCCAGCGGCGCCTCGGCGAGGGTGGCGTGCCGGCGCAGCTCATCCGCGGAGTACACGGCGTACCGCGAGAACGCCGCGGCGTCGAGGTCGCTCGCGAACCACCGCCTGCGGGCGTGGGGGCCGTCGAGCAGCCACCCGCCATCGGCACCGCGCTGCACGCTCCACCCCTCCGCGGCGACCGCGATCCCGTCGGCGCCGAGCTCCCCGAGGCGCTTCAGGCGGCTCAACCCGCGGGACTCGCGCGCCGACCCCAGGTAGAGCATCACGACGAAACGATCCACGTCCTCCCAGTCGGCAGAGGACATCCGGGCGGAGAAGGGTTCCGAGCGCAGGCTCTTGCTCACGATCCATCCGTCGTCCGAACGATCCACGCGCACGCGTGCCTCCCCGTCATCGACGAGGAGCACGGCATCCGTGGACGCGAGCATCTCCAGACCCTCGCCGGCCAGCCAGCGCACCAGGTCATCCGACGTCGCATCGCTCACGGGAACCCCTTTCTCAGCGCCACTCGAAGGTCAGGAGCGCGGTGAGCGCCGCCAGCGCCTCACCGGACAACTCCGGATGGCGCCCGCTCACGCGCGCCACCAGAGCGTTCCCCCATGCAGAGAGGTTCGCCACAGCCAGCAGCTCAGCGTCGTGGTCGATTTCCGTCAGGATCTCCAGAACGCCCTGTCGAAGATCCGGGTCGCCGATGCGGGACGGAAACCGCCCGGGTACCGCGCCATCACCGTCGTAGCCGACGAAGGTCACGACCGCGGAGCTCAGGGCGTCGTCGACCACGGGGGGCCTCTCGCGGAGGGGTCCTACCGTGCGGGTGCGCGGTAGTTGAGGGCCTCCGCGTACAGACGCACGGCGCGCAAGGCTGCGGCCACGGCCACTTCCTCGTCGGGGAACGTCCGACGGGTCCCCTCCTGGGGCACCGCGCGCTCGTCGGTGATGATGAGTTCCCACTCACCGTCTCGCTCATACAGGCATACGCGGTTCGCCGTCGTTCCCGTCGGCGGACCGAAGTGGAAGTAGCGCTCCAGCCCTTCGTCCGCCAGTACCGACTTGAGTTCCGAGGAATTCACGTCACACCTCCTTGAGCACGCCGAGGCCGACGAGGATGTCCACGCTCAGCGGCAGTTCGTACTGTACTGCGCCTCCGCGCTGGCCGAAGCCGGGCGCCGCGTTACCCGCCTGGGGCACGTTGTCGAAGGAGAAGTAGCCCAGCTCGCGAAGGTTGTCCACGGCCCGACGCACATCCGCCGGAGCCGAGTCGTATGCGGAACGGAGGTCGTTGAAATCGCCGACCACCTCGTACCGGTGGTACTGCCCGGGATCCTGGACGTAGGGAAGGGACCGCTCGTCGTACGCGTAGGGCGAGCCGTCCGGGAGAGGCGACGTGTACCGCCCGTTCCCGGGACCGTACCGGTCGATGTACGAGCCGGGAGCCGGGATCTCGTCGTGCATGATCGGATTTCCGCTGGCGTCGAGCTCGAAACCGTGACCAGGCACCTGTCCCCAATCGATGGCCCCATCGGCCAGTACGCTCGCATCGCGCGGGATCTGCACGTCGTCGGGCCACTGGCCCGTTCGGATGAACTCGTTGTACGCGCGCCGGTCCGTGGCCTGCAGATAGTCGGCCAGTTCCCGTGGTGACAGCGAACTCTGCTCGAGGACGTGCGAGATGTCGCGTCCGGTCGTGTCGACCAGCGGCGAGGAACCGTCGAGCTGTGCCACGCGGTCCGCCGGCAGGTCGCCGTCGCGCGGCGGTGCACCGTCTGCGGGGGTGGTCGCATCGGCATCGGCTCCCGACGGCGGTGCCGCGTCCCCGCCCACCGGGGGCACGGCCTGACCGCCGTGCGGGCCCGCATCGCCGGCGTCGGCGTCCGAGAGCGCGCCGTCCCGGGCGTCCGCACCGTTCCCGGGGGCATCCGCACCGTCGGTCGGCGCATCCGCACCGTTGGTGGGGGCATCCGCACCGTTCGTCGGAGCATCGGCACCGTTCGTCGGAGCATCGGCACCGTTCGTCGGAGCACCCCCACCGTTCGTCGGAGCACCCCCACCGGTGCCGGGCGCATCGGCGCCGCCGGTCCCGGAGGAGATCGGGAACCCGTCGCCGTCTGCGTCGACGCCCAGGTCGTTCTCGACGTCGTGGAAGATGGGCGTCTCGGGGTCGTGGCCGCTGCCCGGGTTCGGCGTGCTGTCGCCCGAGCCCGTGGACGGCGGCAGGCCGTCGCCGCCTCCGCCGGTGTGTACCGGAGGCGTGGGGATGTCCACCGGGTCGGGCGCGCTGGTGCCCGAACCGGACCCCGAACCAGCCCCGCCGCCATTGCCGCCGGTCGCGCCGGGCGCGTGAACCTCAGGAACCTGCGGGGCGCTGCCATTGCCGCTCCCCGAACCAGGCCCGACATCGTTACCGCCGGTCGCGTTGGGCGCCTCGCCCTGCGGAACCTGCGGTGCGCCGCCGCCGTCGCCACCACTTCCGCTGACGTCGTTGCCGCCGGTCACATTCGGGCCGTCGTAGTCCGTGTTGCCCGCGGGACCGCCGTCGCCACCGCCACCGCTGACGTCGTTGCCGCCGCTGACGACGGGACCCTCGTAGTCGTTGGTGCCCGTACGACCACCGTCGGGGCCGCCGGCGCCCGCATTTCCGCCACCGCTGATGACGGGCGTGTTCTCGTTCACCCGCACGTTGCCCGAGCCCGGGTCTGCCGCAGACGACGAGCCGCGGCCGGAACCTCGGCGGGCCATGCCACCGCCGAAGCCGGCGCCACCGACGCCGCCGATGACGACGTTACGGACGTCGACGCTGCCGTCGCTGATGAGGCCATCGGTGGCGGCACCGGCCGCACCCCCGCCACCGCCGGCGAGTGCCTGGACGGCGACGCGCTGACCGTAGCGGCCGAAGGGCGCTGTGATCGCCTCACTGACGGCGCCGCCCACGAGCCCCGAACCGAAGGCCGCGAGCAGATTCGCGTCGCCGCGCTTGACGATGACCTCGGAGGTCACCGCGGCCGCGGTGCCCGACGCCACACTGATGATCGCCCGTGCCATCCGTTCGTGGCTTCGCGCGTAAGGGATGAGGCTGGCCCGGATGGCCCGGATCCGCACGGCCACGCGCGCCGCGGTGCCCCCCACCTTCGTGAGGATCGTCAGGATGCGACCACCGATGACAGCGACGCGTGCCGCAATCGCGGCGGCGCCGGCAGCGCCCCCCGCACCCAGCGTGAAGACGCTGAGGGCGGCACTGATCGCGACCGTGGCGGCGATCTCCACCGCCAGCTGCACGAGCATCTCGATGACTTCCTTGTGCGCTTCGCGCACGTCGTCAGAATACTCGCCGCACTGCGTGCCGATCTCCTCGATGAGATCGGCTACCTCGGTGATGTCGCTGGCGAAGTCGGTCACCTCGGTTCGGGCCTTCGGCAGCTCCACGCTGTCGAGGGAGGAGACGGCGTTGTCTGCCTGGCGCACATCGGTGGCGACGCGGCGGACGTCGCGGGCGATGTCCTTCCACATCTGTGCGGCCTCGTCGAGCTGGTCGGTGTCGGCATCGGGCCACATCATCCCGACGAAGTCCACCACCAGATCCCAGCCCTTGGGCTCGTCGCCCTTGCCGCCGAACGCGGACGGCGGTGCCGAGACGTTCTCGGGCGACCGTGCAGGGCGCAGCGTGAAAGCACCGGCGTCGAAGGGCTGCCCGGATGCGACGGCCTCGGCCGACGCGGCGTTGGCGCCGCTCGCCATGAAGAGGCGGTCCAGGGTGTTGGCGCGCATGCCGATGTCGGAGATGTTCTGCAGCGCGGCGCGGGCGGAGTCGTCGTAGGCGCTGGCGAACTGCTCGCCGCCCGGGTCGCTTCCCGCCATCGACGAGTATCCGCTCGCCGAAGAGCTGGCGCTGGATCCCACGCCGTCGGCCGAGGTCGCGATCGCCTCGAAGGCGTCGGCGGCCTGGACGTACAGGGTCGGGTCGATTCGTCTCGTCGTCATGCGCTGGCCCACATCGTACGGTTGTCGTTCTGGGCGGCTTCGTAGACCGATGCGGCCTCGCCGACCCATTTCTTCAGATCTTCGGCGTGCGTCTTGATCGCCGTCGCGCCGACCTGCCACGTGCCCACGAGCCCGAGGAACTCCACGCTGGCCACGCCCGCCCACTGGGCGTTGGCCGCCGCGGTGGCACCGGCGGCGTGGGTCTCGAGGTCGGTGCAGTAGGTGATGAGGTTGCCGAGCGCCGTTTCCAGCTCCCGCAGCTGGGCGAGGTCGAAGGTGTGCTGGCTCACGCGGTGCCCCCGCCCTGACGGCGTGCGCCGACGGTGGACGAACGGGATGCGGCGGTCACCTGCATCTCGGTCACGGTGTATCCCGTCTCCGCGCCCTGAACCCGTGTGGCGATGTCGGTGAGGGCATCACGGAGGAGGCCGGCGTTGGTCTGCCACTCCGCCCAGCTCTCCGCGAACGCGTCCGCAGCGTCGCCGCTCCACGACGCACCCACGATGGATGTCACCACCCCGGAGATCTGAGACACGTGCCCGTCGAACTGGGCGACGGCTCCGACCATCGCCGACGCCGAATACCCCAGGGCCGGTGTCGATACCGAGAATTGCCCCATCTGCTGCTCCCTACGCTGGTTGCTGCCGCTCACCCACGGACGACAGGGGGCGCCGTCTCCCGGCGCCCCCGATGCTCACGCTCAGGCGCGGAAGCTGTTGCTGATGTTGTTCTCCGACTCTTCGTAGGCCAGCGCGGCCTTCGAGAGCTGGTCGCTGATGCCGGTGAGGGACTCCTTCAGCTGCAGGCCCGCGGCATCCCACTGCTCGTACAGCTCGTTGAACGACTGCGAGGCGGCGCCGCCCCAGTCGCCGGCGATGAGCCCCTGTACGAGCGACTTGAGGTTGCTGAGCTGCGACTCGATCGATGCCGCGCCAGACGAGAGCTGGTTCGCGACGCCGGAGAGCGACTCCGAGGTGACTTTGATGTCCGCCATGTGATCCTCCGTGGTTCAGGGCGTGGAAGCCGCCCGGGTCATAGGTTCCAAAATGGTTGTACCACATATGCGCGTCGAGGAATTTGGGCCTTGCGCTCCGGGAACCACCTATGACAGAAAAGTCCTCATGCGTCGCGACGCATGGGCCGCCCGGTGGCCATGCTCGACGCAGCGCGCCCGACCCGGCGCGGGTCATCCGTTTCGAGGTAGCGCACCACCCCGGCCGCGCTCAGTTCTCGCAGCGCCCCGGTCAGGGCGTGCAGCTGCGGGTCGCCCAGCGCCGCGTCCAGCGGCAGCGTGATCCCCCCGAGGTCCAGGGCCGTGCTGAGGTAGCGCGTGAGACCGCCGCTGGCTCCGGCGCGGAAGCGCTTGGGACGGGCGATCCCCACATGCAGGGTCACCTGAGAGCCCCCCGCGCGGTAGGTGAGGCGTCTCATCCAGCGGCTGAGCCCCCCGCCACGGGCGAGACCTGCCCGTTCGTCGCAGTAGACGACCCCGAGGACGTCCGGCCACGGGACCGGAGGGATGCCGGAGAAGAGCAGTGCCTCCGGGGTGAGGATGAGCAGCGGGTCCTCCGCGCGGAGGAAACCGCGCACGCGGCGCCGCAGCCACAGTCCGAGCACCAGGCTCGCGAGGAGGATGACCAGGAGGAGGCTCAGGAGGAAGTAGGTCGCGAGGCGCCCGATGTCGCTGACGGCGAGCGCCACGATGCCGGCTCCCACGATGGCCGACAGCAGGAGGTAGGTGCCGACGTAGGCGGTATTGCGGCGCAGGGTCGCTCGGAGGTGCCCGCGGTCGGCGTTCAGCGCGACGGCATCGATCGGGCGCCCGCCGCCCGGCGTCAGTGCGGTCATCGCCGCGCGGTCATCGCGCCGTGCCGACCTCGACGACGACATCCCCGAGGAGCAGGCGGTCACCGGCGGAGATCGGGAACGGCTCACGCGGGCCGAGGGGATGACGCACCCCGGCGCGCTCCACATGGGTGCCGTTGCCCGAACCCGCGTCTTCGGCGGTCGCCTCCCCCGGCGCGCTCGGGCGGATGATCAGGTGCACGCGCGAGACCGACCGGGTGGGGTCGGCGACCTCCACCGGGACGCCGTCGTGGTCGGCGGCCCGCCCGGCAGGGTTGCGCCCGAGGACGAGCGTCTGGTCGATGGCGATCTCGGTGCCCTGCGGGAGCCGCAGCGCGAGGGCGGCGGGGGCGACGGGCGCGGGGGGCGCCACCGACGTCGGCCGCCCGGCGGGACGAGGGGTGAGATCGGGCAGGGGCACCGGAGCGACCGGCTCGGGCGCGCTGACGGGAGCCGCCACGGCCTCCGGCTCACGACTACCGCCTCCGGTGGTACGGAAGGGCGGTGGCAGGGGGTTCCCCCCGCCGGCGACCGGCGCATCGGCGACGACGATCTGCCCGCAGGACGGGCAGAACATCGTATTCGGCCGGACGGCCGCACCACAGAAGCGGCACTGCGTGCTCATGGGGTGGCCCCTCGCATCGTGAACGTGCGGACCCCCGTCCGCACCCAACCCTGTCAGCTTACGCGTGACCGAGGCCCGCGCGTGTCGTCCTCAGGCCCGCAGGTCGGGCACCTGGACCGCCGTATAGCCGCCCGACACGAACAGCACGCCCGATCCGGGTGCACCGCGACCCACGAACGGGCGCGGGATCTGCGTGCTGAACAGCTGCGTGCCGAGGATCGTGGAGGTCGGCGACAGCACGAGTCCGGTGCGGCCGCGCTTGGCGTCCGTGACGACGCCGCTGATGGCCGTTCCGGCCGAATCCGCCCCCAGCGAGATGATGAAGCGCAGCCGGGTCCGCGCCGCCACCAGCGCCCGCTCGAGCACGGAATCGCGGATGGCCTCGGCGTCGTCGACGACGACGGTGACGAGGTCTTCCGCGGCGATCGCCTCCTCCACCTGCTCTGCGGTGGACGCAGAGGTCAGGACGGGGATGCTGTGCGCGGCGGCCACTTCGGCCAGGACGGAGCCGGCAGCGGCGACCACCGCCATGCGGGTGCCGGCCCAGCCCAGCTGGTGGGTGATCAGCGCGAGGGCGTCGGTCTTTCCGCTTCGGCGGTCACCGACGACCACGAAGCCGCCCACCTCCGGCCAGTCGATCGTGAAGCGCGAGAGCGTGTCGCCGCCCACGCCGACCATCGGGGTCTCTGCGGCATCGGGCTCCGCGAGCGGCAGGAGCGCCGCATCCGACAGCCCGATGTGCGAGGGCAGCGGATCGACGCGCAGGGCAGCGGGCAGCTCCGACAACTGCGGGAACCGCGCGAAGTGCGCGGCGGCGTGCTCGACGGTACCGCGCAGGGTGGCGCCCTGGGCCTCCCCCGAGGTGTCGGCGTTGACCACCGCGATCTGCCCCTCGGTGCCGCTGGGCCCGAACAGGACACGACCGGCGGGCATGTCCTGCGGAATCTCCCGCACCATGATGCCCGCTCCGCGGTAGTCGTTCACGTCGCGCATCGGCAGCGCGTACTGCGCGTCGATGAAGCTCGCGATGCGGTCGGAGGGGATGCTGCGGTCGGCGGTCACGACCACGCGGATGCCGACGGCCGGCCCTTCGCGCAGCAGCCGCAGCATCTGGTCGCGGAGGGAGACCATCTCGTCCGGGCTGAGCGAGGCCGACAGCCGCTCCCAGCCGTCGAAGACGACGATGGCGTACGGCAGGGCCTCGCGCGGGTCGGCCGTGCGTCGCTGCTCGGCGATGCTGCCCACCGCGGCCTGGGCGAGCACGCCCTGCCGCCGCGAGAGTTCGCCGGCGAGGCGCGCGAGCAGCCGTGGGAGGCGCTCGGCGTCCTGCGGGGTGATGACCGCGCCGGTGTGGGGCGCCCCGGCCAGCGGCAGCAGTGCGCCGTTGCCCCAGTCGACGATGTACAGGTGCAGGTCGGCGGGCGTGAAGCGCAGCACCACCTGCGACAGGATCGTGCGCAGCGCCGTGGTCCGACCCGATCGGCTGCCCCCGAACATCAGCAGGTGCGAGTCGTCGAGGATGCTCCACACCAGCGGTCGCTGGGTCTGCTCGCTGGGAACGTCTTCCAGCCCGAGGATGGCGGCACCGTCCGGGACGGCGTCGTCGTCGAACCGGTCCAGCGGCAGGACATCGGGCAGCGGCATGAGCCACGGCGACGGACTCTTGGGAACCCCGAGAAGCTGCGCGGCCTGGCCGGCCAGCTGCACGAGCGCCCGCAGGTCGGTGTCGTCCTGGTCGGGGCGGTGCGCGGTCTGCTGCGGGGCGCTGGGGTACCGCGGCGGAAGGCCCAGGGTCTGCCATTCCACGCGGGCCGCGGGCGGCAGCACCCGCGCGGCGCGCTGGTGGCCGAGCCGCAGAGCGGCGACGCGCGCGGTCTGGAACGGCGCGGGGGCCGCATCCAGCCCCGCTCGCACGTACCCGCGCCCAGGGGAGCCGGCCGGGATGAGAGCGGCGTCGGGGGTTCCGATGACATCGCCGGAGTCGGCACGATCGGTGACGCGGAGGGCGACGCGCAGGTTGATGTTCGACTGCATCTCGGGCGTGATCACGCCCGAGGGCCGCTGCGTCGCCAGCACGAGGTTCACCCCGAGCGAGCGCCCGACGCGGGCGATGCGCACGAGGCCGTTGATGAAGTCGGGCAGTTCGGTTTTGAGTTCGGCGAACTCGTCGACGACGATCATGAGGCGCGCCAGGCCCAGCCGCGCCGCGGCATCCGGGTCTTTCTCCCACGCGGCGTCGACGTCCTTCGCCCCGATGTCGTCGCGGAGCACCCGCTCGCGCCGCTTCAGCTCGGCGTCCAGGGAGGCCAGCGCGCGCTCGGTCTCCCGCGCGTCGAGGTTGGTAACCATTCCGACGGTGTGCGGCAGGCGGCTGCAGTCGGCGAAGGCCGATCCGCCTTTGTAGTCGATGAGCACGAAGTTCAGGGCGTCGGGCCGGTTCGCCAGGGCGAGGGAGATGACGAGGGTCTGCAGGAACTCCGACTTGCCCGACCCGGTCGTGCCGGCCACCAGGGCATGCGGACCGTCGGAGGCGATGTCGATCGCGAACTCCCCCTCGGTGCCGGCACCGACCACCACGTACGACTGGCGCGGAACGAGCTGCCACTGCTCGGCGATCGGACGCGGATCGTCGAGGTCGATGCCCATGAGTTCGCTGTAGCGGACGCTGGAGGGAAGCGTGGCGTCGTCGCCCACACCGCGGACGTGCTCGATGGGGCAGAGCGCCCGGGCGATGTCTTCGGCGTACGCGAGGCTCACCTGGTCCAGCAGCACCGGCGCGTAGTACTCCTCCGCGGATTCGACCCGGCCCAGGAGCGGATCGACGCCGTCCACGGTGACGACGGATGCGGCCTCCTCGGGCAGGCGCGAGCGGTCGCTGTCGAGCGCGACGACGTGGATGCCGAACTGCGCACCCTTCTCCAGGATCGTCACCATGCCCGGGAGCATGCGGTAGCGCCGGGCGCCGTCGATGACGAGGACGAGATGCGCATCCGCCGAGCCACCGCGACGCTCGGCGCCCGCTCGCATCCGCGCCTCCAGCAGCGCCCCGACCTCGCGCAGGCGCTCCCGGCGCGTGTGGTCGGTGTTGCCGATGAGGGCCACCGGTCCGGCACCGACGTTGACGTGCGGAAGCCACTGCACCCACGACCACGTCGCCTCCTGCTCGCGGTCGCACAGCACGACGAACTGCAGGTCGCGGGGCGAGCGCAGCGTGGCGAGTTCGGTGATGACGGCCCTGGCCAGCCCCGCGGTGACGTCGGCGGGGCCGCTGATGCCGACGGGCCCGGAGGCCAGGTCGACCGACACGGGCGCGGGAGACACGCCGACGCGGCGCTCGAGCGTGCGTTCCTTCTGCGGTCCGCCCTCGAAGCGCACCTCGAGGGGGATCTCGGCGACGCCGACCCGCACCCGCAGGGCGTCCTGGTCCGAGCGTCGGCGCTCCCACAGACGGGCGAGCGGGCGCGTGGCGATGTCGCGGATGACCACCGGGTCCAGGTGGCGGTACCACGCGTCCAGACGCTGCTCGCGCGTCAGGTCGGCCAGGCGCGCGCGGGCGTCATGGATGTCCTGCACCCACTCGGCTTCGGTGCGCTGGCCCTTGCGCTCGGCCAGGCGCTTGTTCATGAGGAACGACCCCACGACCATGACCGGTGACGCCGCGGCCATCATGAGCATGATCGGTCGCTGGAAGACCACGGCGAGGGTGACGCCGAGCACGATGGGGATGATCGCCGACAGCCACGGCAGCGGCGATCCGTCGGCCTCGTCGGGCTTGTCGCCGGGAAGGGCCACCACGGGCGTCTGCCGGGCGGGACGGATGCGCGATGGGCGGTTGAACGCGCGCGTCCCGACCTCGTCGATGGTGAGGTCGGCGTCCGGTGCCGGCGACATGCCGATGCGGACGATGCTGCTGCCCAGCTGCACGAGGTCTGCCGGCACGATCTGCACGGCGGCGGCCGTCTCGACGCCGTTGACGACGAGGCTGCCGCTGGGATCGGTCAGTGCCACGGTCGCCGTCAGCGGCGCGACCGAACCGTCCGGCGCCTGCCCTCCGACCGCGGTGAGCGTGGCGTGACGGCCCTCCAGGTGCGGGTCGGCGACGCAGACGCTGGCGTCGTTGCTCCGGCCGATCACGATCTCGCGTCCGGGCTCGAGTGCGACCACCTCGCCGGCGAACGGCCCGGCGACGAATTCCAGGCGGAGCCTTCCCGGGGAGATGACGACGGGGGAAGAGGCCGGCACCCGCACGCCGCTGCGCACGCCCGACTCGGCGAAGCTCTCGCCGGCGTCGGCGCCGGGAGCGAGCACGGTCGGGTCGACTTTGAGCGACTCGGCAAGCTCCGACACCGTGGTGGCTGCATCCACCTTCACCACCCACGACTCGGCGGGGGCGGCCTCGTTCGGGCGGTCGATCGTGAGCCGGAGCGTCATGACGCGGGTACCTCCTGCAGGATGCGGGTAAGGGGGGCAAGAAGCGACGGCGCTTCGCTGTCGTCCTCGGACGGAGCTGCCACGGCGAGGCGGAGATCGGCGGTGCGCGACCACGACGGGGCGATCGGGGCGAGCGCGGAGGCGGGGTCGACGGTGAAGCTGCCGAGCGACTGGCGGCCGGCAGCATCCACGACCCGGTAGGCCACCTGCACGGGACTCTCGGTCTCGGCCGCGCGGGCGAGTTCCCCGCCGGCACCGCACGTGAGCGCGGGGTCCACCGCCAGGCAGGAGATGGTGACGTCGCCGGCGTCCACGAGGTCGGCCAGGAGCACCGGCTCCGGTCCGCTCAGGTGCAGCGCGCGGGGGGCGCCGGGAAGAGCCGACGTGGCGTGGAGGACCAGCTCCCCGTCGACGGCCTGTCCGGCATCGTCGGTGACGGTGAGCTTCACCGTGATCTCGCCGGGCTCGGCCGGCCGGACAGCGAGGTGCGCCGGCCCGACGCCCACGATCGCGGATGCGGGCATGACCTCGACGACCTCGATCTCCGCTTCGGCGCACAGGACGCACGTGAGATCCAGCAGCGACAGCGGCACGAGACTCTGCCGCCCCACCGGCAGCGGCACATCGATGGCGGGTGCGCCGATCTCCGGCGCGGCGGGCGGTTCGAGCCGCACGCGGTAGCGCACGTCGGCGCTCGCCGCCCCCGCCCGCAACGCGACCGGCAGGATCTGCTCTTCCCGGTCGGCGTCGAACGGGGCGGCGAGGCTGAGGCCCTCCTCCGTGCACGCGATGTCGACACCCTCGAGCGTCCCGACGCCGGCGCAGTCGATGCTCCACCCGCCGCTGGGACGCACGTCGATCGGCTCCCCGTACGGGATCTCGATCACGCCGCTGTCGGCGCGCGCGTCGCTGGGGGCGGATGCGGCGGCCGGCGCAGCGCCCCACGCCACGCACGCGACGAGCGCCGCGAGGGCACCGGCGGCGCGCACGGACGAGCGGGGCATGGCGCCTCCAGGACAGGGGTCGATTCCCCACTATGATAGGCGGGTCCCGGGCGCCGGCCCGGGCTTCCGGAGCGTGGTATGAGCGACAGCACCCCGACGCGCCGCGCGCACCGCGAGGCCGCCGACGGCCCTGGTCCGTTGCGCTCGTCCGCGGCGCTCGCCGACCCCCCTGACCCGGAGGTCGCCGCCACGCAGTGGCGCCCCGCCGAGGGCATCCCCGCCGCCACGGTCGCTGCCGCCCCGCGGCGCTCCGGCGCCCCGATCACGGCCGCACCGATCTTCGCGCCCTCCCGCGTGGAGCAGCCGCCCGCCGACGTCGAACCGGCACGCATCGGTTGGGACACGGCCCGCGCGAGCCTGTCGGCCACGGCCGGCGACATCCGCCGTCTCGAAAGCGCCGCCGACGTCCTCCCCGAGCTGGAGGATGCCCAGGTCGCGCCCCGGCCGATGTGGCGGCATCCCGCTTTCCTGGTCTCCGCCATCACGACGCTCCTGGCGCTCATCGCGTTGGTGGTGT
Organism: Microbacterium sp. Z6_144; assembly: GCF_057197625.1. Lineage (NCBI taxonomy): Bacteria > Bacillati > Actinomycetota > Actinomycetes > Micrococcales > Microbacteriaceae > Microbacterium > Microbacterium sp. Z6_144. Next base: position 638,055 of record NZ_JBXVPT010000002.1, on the reverse strand, counting down.
TCATCGTCCTGGGGCTGCTCAACCCGCGACCGGCCGCGACCGGCCTGACCCTCGCCGCCGGCGACGACAACGTCCGCGTGTCGTGGTCGGGTCCGGATGTCCCCTATCAGCTGATCGTCGTGGGCGGACCCGCCGGGGATGCGATGGATATGTCGCAGGTCGTCAGCGGTACCGAGGCGTGGATTCCTGTCGGGATGGGTTTCATCGACGAGCGCTCGTGCGTGCTCGTTCGTCCCGCCGCCGGGAACGAGACCGCCCCGGTGGCCCTGGATGCCGCCACCGTCTCCGCGCAGGGCGGCGCGTCCGCGTGCGTGGCGGATGACTGAGCGCCGCATCCGCGCCTTCGCCGTCCTCGCGACGGCGGCCGTCCTGCTCGCGGGCTGCTCGGGGCCTGCGCCGGAGCCGATCCCCACACCGACCACCGCCGACTTGTCGACGTACGAACCCGAGGGCGACGGCAACGGACTCGCGCTCCTGCCGCCGGAGGCCGCGCGTGACAGCGTGCTGACCGCGATGCGCGCGGCCGGGGGCGGCGAGGTCGCCGGCACCTACCGCGACGCCGCCACCGGGCGGGAGATGCAGGTGCGCCGGACCGGGAGCGAGCAGAGCTGGACGGCGGAGATCACGCTGGATGGGGCTGCCACGGCGATCGTCGTGGATGCCGGCACCGCGTGGGTGAACCCCTCCCCGGCTGCGGCCGGGCTCCTGGCCCTCACCGCCGGCCAGTGGTCCTGCGTGTCCCCGGACGACCCGGCCGTGCAGCGCTGGATGCCGCTCGTCCAGCCCGTCGACCTCGTCGCGCAGCTCACCGCGGACGCGTCGGGGCTCAGCGCCCCGGCCGACGGCGCCGTCGATCTCCTGCTCGGCGACGAGGGCGCCGCCGGCGTGCTCACGGTCGCAACGTCGGGCGCGCCGCTTCCCGCCCGGCTGGTGCGCGCGGACGAGACCGGTGCCGTGGACCTGAGCTTCACGGCGTGGGGCAGCGAGGCCGAGATCACCCCGCCCATCCCCTGCTGACCGCTGCCCCGGCCGCTGACCGCTCGGCTGAATGCGGTCAGGTCACCAGCGAGGCTGGCCCTGGCACGCCGAACCGAGGCGGTTGAGCCCCACCTGGGGGTCGGCGAACGCCGCCCAGACGCCCTCGGGGTCGCGGCGCTCCGCCGCCTGCTCCATCGCGGTCAGCACCGCCGGAGCGCCCGTGGCCCACGTGATGTAGTCGGGCTGGGAGATGCCGTCCGCTCCCTGCTCGGCGATGGCACGCACCTCGCCGGCCAGCGCGATCACCTTCGCGAACGACTCTGGGCTCTTGGTCTGGCACTCGATCGAGGCCGCCATGAGATCCACCACGGGCTGGGCAAGAACAGCGCACCGCTGCGCGAGGACATCCGACATCCGTTACCGCCTTTCGTTTTCGCGTTGATCAATGGAAGAAATGACGCTCTCCCGTAAAGAACATCGTGACACCTGCCGCGCGTGCCGCATCCACGACCTCCTGGTCGCGCACCGATCCGCCAGGCTGGACGATCGTCTTCACGCCCGCGTCGATGAGCACCTGCGGACCATCGGCGAAGGGGAAGAACGCGTCGGATGCGGCGACCGAACCGGCCGCCCGATCCCCCGCCCGCTCGACGGCGAGCCGGCACGAGTCCACTCGGTTGACCTGCCCCATGCCGATCCCGACGGTGGCCGAGCCCTTCGCCAGCACGATCGCGTTCGACTTCACCGCGCGGCAGGCCTTCCACGCGAACACCAGGTTGGTCATCTCCTCGGGGGCGGGGCGCTCGCCCGACACGAGCTCCCACCCTGCCGCGACCGACTCGATGTCGGCGGGGAAGCGGTCGGCGTCCTGGAGGAGGAGCCCGCCGGAGACCAGCCGCACGTCCATCCGTTCCTGCTGCCAGTCCTCCGGAAGACGCAGCAGACGCAGGTTCTGCTTCAGCCGGAACACCTCGAGCGCTTCGGGCTCGAAGTCGGGGGCGACGATCACCTCGGTGAAGATGTCGCGGAGGTTCTCGGCCATCTTGAGGGTGACGGTGCGATTGGCGGCGATCACCCCGCCGAACGCTGACACCGGGTCGCACTCGTGCGCACGCAGATGGGCGCTGGCGATCTCGTCGAGTGCGTTGGGCGCAGCCACGGCGATGCCGCACGGGTTGGCATGTTTGATGATGGCGACCGCGGGCTTGACCATGTCGAACGCGGCGCGCAGGGCAGCGTCCGCGTCGACGTAGTTGTTGTACGACATCTCCTTGCCCTGCAATTGCGTGGCCTGGGCGATCCCGTGCCCGCCCGAGCGCGTGTAGATCGCGGCGCGCTGGTGCGCGTTCTCGCCGTACCGCAGCGTGCTCATGCGCTCGGCCTTGATCGTGAGGTGCCCGGGCAGGTCGTCCTCCACGAGTGTGCCTTCGGCGAACCACGCGGCGACGGCCGCGTCGTAGGCGGCCGTGTGCGCAAAGGCGCGGGCGGCGAGCTGCTTGCGCTGCGTCAGCGTCGTGCCGCCCTCCCCGATCGCCTCGATGATCGCCGGGTACGACTCCGGCGAGACGACGATCGCGACGTTGGCGTAGTTCTTCGCCGAAGCGCGCACCATCGCCGGGCCGCCGATGTCGATCTGCTCGACGACGTCGTCGCCGGCGGCTCCGGATGCGACGGTCTCGACGAAGGGGTACAGGTTGACCACGACGAGCTCGAACGGCGCGATCTCCAGCTCGTCGAGCTGGCGTTCGTGGTCCTGCAGGCGGAGGTCGGCGAGCAGCCCCGCGTGCACGCCGGGGTGGAGCGTCTTCACGCGGCCATCCAGCGACTCGGGGAACCCGGTGACCGCCGACACATCGGTGACGTCGTACCCCGCCTCGCGGATGGTCGACGCTGTCGATCCGGTGGACACGATCTCCACGCCGGCGCCCGCGAGGGCCTCGGCGAGGCGCAGCAGGTGGGTCTTGTCGCTCACCGACACCAGCGCACGGCGGATGGGGACGATGTCGCGTTCGCGGTAGAGCGTCGGATCGTGGCGAGGACCGGCCATGGGAAAGCTCCTTCGAGGCGGAAGCGGGTTCAGGGGGCGGGGGTGGTACCGGCAGAGGGGAAGGCGACCGCGGCAAGGTCGAGCTCGCCGGCGGCCACGCGACGAACGACGTCGATCAGCAGGCGCCGCTCGACGGGCTTGATGCGCTCGTGCAGGGTGGCCTCGTCGTCGCCGACGCGCACGGCCACCCGCTCCCGAGCGAGGAGCGGCCCCGTGTCCACCCCCGTGTCGACGATGATGACGCTGGCCCCCGTCTCCGAGACTCCGGCGGCGATCGCGTCGCGGACGGCATGGGCGCCGGGGAACTCGGGCAGATACGCCGGGTGGGTGTTGATGATGCGGGGCATCCACTTCTCCACCACCGCCGCCGGGAGGAGGCGCATCATCCCGCTCAGCACCACCAGGTCGGGCCGCCATACGTCGAGCTGGGCGTCGAGTTCCGCCCCCCACGCCTCACGTGAATCGAACCCGCTCCAGGGGACGAGGAAGGTCGGGATGCCGTAGGCCTCGGCATGCGCGAATCCGTCGGCCTCGCGGTCGGCACCCACCACGACGACGCGCGCGGGGAACTCGGGCGCTGACGCCGCATCCAGGAGGGCGCGGAGGTTGGAGCCGGTGCCTGAGATGAGAACGGCGACCGTGAGCACCCGGTCAGTCTAGCGAGGCGCCCGGGCGCGGTCCGGACGATCCGTCCTCCCGGTCGCGGTGAGGCGGCAGGACCGGGTCGATGGGGAACGTCACCGGCAGCGTCGGGAAAGGGGGCCGCTCGGGGATCGGGTCTGCCGGTGCCGGATCCCGGGTGTCGGAGCCCCGGCGGGGAGAGAGGAGCAGGATGGCCGCGCCCACGGCCACTTCGAGTGCGACGGCCAGGGCCACCGGGCCCGGCTCGGGGCCGGTGTCGGCCAGCCGTCCGGGGCCGATCGCACCGCGCGCGCAGAGGGCGAGGAGCGCGAAGACCGCACCGGTGAGAACGCTGGTGCCCGCGACGAGGACGAGGCGCGGCCCGTAGGGTTCTGCGCCGGGATGCTCCGCGACCAGCTGGGAGCGCAGCATCCAGCCCATGAGCACCCCGACACCGATCGGCAGGAGGGCGAGCAGCAGCAGCCAGGGCGACGTCGACTCGGGGATCGCCCCGAGGACGGGGATGCCCGGGATCACCCCGAGCTGCGTACCGGAGGGCGAGACGGCGCTGTCGGTGCCGAGCGCGAATCCGGGCCCCGCGGCGAAGGCCGCGCCCCACACGATCAGCGTCGGCAGGTACGCGAGCTGCCCCAGGGCCAGGACCGTGGCCCCGATCGCGTCGACGTTGCCGGCCTCGAAGAGGGCGACCACCTGCCCGCCGCGGGCGAGGACGGCGACGCCGAAGACGAGGGCGCCGACCCCGAGGAGAGCCGTCACCGCGATCGCCGTGCCGCGCACGAGCAGCCCCGGCACCCCGCCCCATCCACCCGGCAGAGCCTCGACGCGGTCGCGCAGGCGCCCCGCCGGCCCCTCGGCGACGACCCAGGCACCCACGGCGGCACCGAGGGCGCACGGCACGGCGAACACCAGCGTGGGGAACAGCAGAGCCTGCCACAGCTCCACCGACGCGAACGGGGTGGCTCCGGTGAACGCCACCGCGGCGGTGACGGCGGCGAAGACGAGCGATCCGGACAGGGCCCCCGTGAGCGGCTCCCCGGCGCGGGCCGCCCGACCGCCCGACCGCGCAGCGAACAGCGCGGTGAAGACGGCGAATCCGAGCGGGGCGAGGGAGAGGACGAAGTCGGCTGCCGCCGGGTCGATACCCGCCGCGGCGACGTAGGTGCCCGGCAGGTGGATGCTGAGGGGCACCAGATGCCCGAACTGCCATACGGCCGCGCCGGCGGGCCAGAGGGCCGCCCAGTCGGCGCCGCCGCCGAGGGCGAGCACCCACAGGAGGGTGAGCGGGGCCAGAGCGATGGCGAGGCCGCCCGCGGCCGCCACGAGGGCGTCGAAGGCGGCGAGGAGGGCGACGAGGAGGCGATTCATGCGCCAACGACCCTACCTGCGGGAGGCGGCGGGAACGGCACGGCGCCCCGGGCTCCCCCACGGCGACCGCGGTGGAAGCGGCGGCTCAGTCGAGAGGATCGAGGACGAACAACGCGATCACCCGGTCGGTCTTCGTCTGATACTCGGCGTACTCGGGCCAGGCTTCGACCGCCCTCGCCCACCACTCGTCCCGCTCGGGCCCCTCGGCGAGGTGGGCGACGTAGTCGCCGAGCCGATCACCGTCCTGCAGCTGGACCTGCGGATTCTTCACGATGTTGAAGTACCACGCCGGCGGGCGCGGGGCCCCGCCGTCGGACGCGACGACCGCGTAGCGTCCGTCGTGCTCGACGCGCATGAGCGCGGTCTTGCGGAGCCCGCCGCTCTTGGCACCGACGGTGGTGAGCACGATGATCGGCTTTCCGCGCAGCTCGTTCGCCTCGGCGCCGGAGGAGGCTTCGAAGGTCTCGGCCTGCGTGCGTGCCCCGTCGTCGGTCCCGGGCAGATATTCTCCTGGGAGCGGCATGTGCACAGCCTACGGCGCATCCGATCAGGTTCAAGCCCCCCCCACCCCTGAGGTCTCATGAGCACCAACGCGACCGAGAGGTCCACACCCACGCCCGCCCCCAAGAACGGTTTCGACCGCTTCTTCGAGATCTCCGCCCGCGGCTCCACCGTCGGCACAGAGGTGCGCGGCGGTGTGGTGACCTTCGTGACGATGGCCTACATCGTCATCCTGAACCCGATCATCCTCTCGGGCGGCACCGACGTCGCCGGGAACAATCTCGGGTTCGGCCCCGTCGCGGCGGTGACGGCCCTCACCGCCGGCGTCATGACGATCCTGTTCGGCCTCGTGACACGCCTGCCGTTCGCCTTCGCGGCAGGCCTCGGCATCAACTCCTTCCTCGCCGTGAGCGTCGTGGGCCAGGTCACCTGGCCCGAGGCGATGGGGCTCGTCGTGCTCAACGGCCTGATCATCGTGCTCCTGGCGGCCACGGGCCTCCGCCGCCTGATCTTCGACGCCGTGCCGATGGCCCTCAAGACCGCGATCACCGTCGGCATCGGCCTGTTCATCGCCTTCATCGGGTTCGTCGACAGCGGGTTCGTCACCTCGACGGGTCTCGGCTCACCGCCCGTGGGCCTGGGCGAGGCCGGGTCGATCACGACCGTACCCACGCTCCTGTTCGTCTTCACGCTCGTGGTCACCGCAATCCTCATGGCCCGCAAGGTGAAGGCGGGCCTGCTCATCGGACTGCTTACCGGCACCGTCGTCGCCCTGATCGTCGAGGCGATCTGGAACCTCGGCGGCCGCTCCGACGACAACCCGGGCGGATGGAGCCTGTCGGTGCCGGAGCTGCCCGCCCAGCTGGTGAGCCTCCCCGACCTCGCCCTCGTCGGAGAGGTCGACCTCCTCGGAGCCTTCGGACGGATCGGCGGGCTCGCCGCGACCATGCTCGTGTTCACGCTGGTCTTCACCAACTTCTTCGATGCCATGGGCACGATGACGGGGTTGTCGCGGGAGGCGGGCCTCGCCGATGACAAGGGCAACTTCCCGCGCCTGCGCTCGGCGCTGATCGTGGAGGGCATCGGCGCGGTCGCGGGAGGAGCGACCTCCTCCTCGTCGAATACGGTGTTCATCGAGTCCGGATCGGGCATCGGCGAGGGTGCCCGGACGGGCCTCGCGAACGTCGTGACAGGCGTGCTGTTCCTGCTGGCGATGTTCTTCACGCCGCTGACGACGATCGTGCCGACCGAGATCGCCGGCGCCGCCCTCGTGATCGTGGGTGCGCTGATGATGGCGCAGATCCGCCATGTGGACCTCGGCGACCTGTCCGCCCTCATCCCGGTGTTCCTGACGATCACCGTGATGCCGCTGACCTACTCGATCGCCAACGGGATCGGCGCCGGCTTCATCAGCTGGGTGCTCATCCGGTCGCTCTCCGGCCGCGCGCGGGAGATCAGCCCGCTCCTGTGGATCGTGGCCGCAGGCTTCGTCGTCTACTTCGCCCGCGGCCCCCTCGAGCAGCTCCTCGCCTGACCCCGGCCTGGGCCCCGGGCCCGGGCCCGCGAGGCGTCACGAGTCCGCGAGACTGCACGCTGCCGTCGAGACCGCCGCATAATGTCGCGGTCTCGTCGGCAGCGTGCGGTCTCGCGGATTCGGTTCGCGCGAGCGGGTGCCGCGGGGACGGACGAAGGGCCCGGACGCGACGCATCCGGGCCCTTCGGGAGAATCCCGGTTACAGGGACTCGATGATCTCGCGCATCAGGGCGGCGGCCTCGGACGGCGTCTTGCCGACCTTGACGCCTGCGGCCTCGAGGGCCTCCTTCTTCGCCTGGGCGGTGCCGGCCGAGCCCGACACGATGGCGCCGGCGTGACCCATGGTCTTGCCCTCGGGGGCGGTGAAGCCCGCGACGTAGCCGACGACGGGCTTGGTGACGTTGGCGCGGATGAAGTCGGCCGCGCGCTCTTCGGCGTCGCCGCCGATCTCGCCGATCATGACGATCGCCTTCGTCTCGGGGTCGACCTCGAACGCGGCGAGCGCATCGATGTGCGTCGTGCCGATCACCGGGTCTCCGCCGATGCCGATGGCCGTGGAGAAGCCCAGGTCGCGCAGCTCGAACATCATCTGGTAGGTCAGGGTGCCCGACTTCGACACGAGCCCGATGGGTCCCTTGCCGGTGATGTTCGCGGGGGTGATGCCCACGAGCGACTCGCCGGGGGTGATGATGCCGGGGCAGTTCGGTCCGATGATGCGGGTCGTGTTGCCCTTGGACTGCGCGTACGCCCACGCCTCGGCGGTGTCGCCGACCGGCACGCCCTCGGTGATGACGACCAGCAGCGGGATCTCGGCGTCGATGGCCTCGATCATCGCGTCCTTCGTGAACGCCGGCGGCACGAACGCGATCGACACGTCGGCGCCGGTCTTCTCGATGGCCTCGGCCACCGATGCGTACACGGGGAGCTCGACGGCGTTGCCGTCAGCATCCTGGTGCGACACGGTGGTGCCGGCCTTGCGGGCGTTGACGCCGCCCACGACCTGCGTGCCCGCCTTCAGCATCAGTGCGGTGTGCTTGGTGCCCTCGCCGCCCGTGATGCCCTGGACGATGACCTTGGAGTCCTTGTTGAGATAGATCGACATTGCTCAGTCCTTTTCGTCCCGAAGATCAGGCGTTGGCCAGTTCGGCGGCCTTGTCGGCGCCGTCATCCATGCTGGCGGCCAGGGTCACCAGCGGGTGGTTGGCGCCGGCGAGGATGGCGCGGCCCTCCTCGACCTGGTTGCCGTCGAGACGGACGACGAGCGGCTTCGAGGCCGTGTCACCCAGGATCTCCAGCGCCTTCACGATGCCCTCCGCGACGGCGACGCACGACGTGATGCCGCCGAAGACGTTGACGAACACGCTCTTGACCTGCTCGTCACCGAGGATGACGTCCAGGCCTGCGGCCATGACGGTGGCGGATGCTCCGCCGCCGATGTCGAGGAAGTTGGCGGGCTTCACGCCGCCGTGGTTCTCACCGGCGTACGCGACGACGTCCAGCGTCGACATGACGAGCCCGGCGCCGTTGCCGATGATGCCGACCTGGCCGTCGAGCTTGACGTAGTTGAGGTCGTGCGCCTTGGCCTGCGCCTCGAGCGGGTCGGCGGCTGCGGTGTCTTCGAGCGCTTCGTGCTCGGGGTGGCGGAACGCGGCGTTCTCATCGAGCGAGACCTTGCCGTCGAGGGCGATGATGTCGCCGTCTTCGGACTGGATGAGGGGGTTCACCTCGACGAGCGTGGCGTCCTCGCCCTTGTAGACGTTGTAGAGCTTGACGAACACGTCGGCGACCTTGGGTGCCAGCTCGTCGTCGAAGCCGCCGGCCCGGGCGATCTCGAGCGCCTTCTCCGGAGTGATGCCCTCGAGCGGGTCGACCTCGACCCGGGCGAGCGCCTCGGGCTTCTCCACCGCGAGCTGCTCGATCTCCATGCCGCCCTCGACGCTGGCGAGGCTGAGGTAGGAGCGGTTGGCGCGGTCCAGCAGCACGGAGAAGTAGAACTCCTTGGCGATGCGGGCGCCGGCGGCGACCATGACGCGCTGGACGACGTGACCCTTGATGTCCAGGCCCAGGATCGCCTGTGCGGCCTCGTACGCCTCATCCGGGTTCTTGGCGACCTTGACGCCGCCGGCCTTGCCCCGGCCGCCGGTCTTCACCTGGGCCTTCACGACGACGACGCCGCCGAGCTTCTCCGCTGCGGCCTTCGCCTCCTCGGGGGTGTCGGCGATGATGCCGGCGAGCACCGGCACCTCGTACTTCTCGAACAGATCGCGTGCCTGGTACTCGTACAGATCCACAGGGAATCCTCCGCTGGACGGTCAGTGGGTGGGGGCCGATTGTCTTGATATCAAGAGATCGACCAATGCCCCACCCTACTACTGACGGCCGGGCGCGCCGGACGGGCGCCCCTCAGATCCACCCGCGCTCCCGGGCGAGGATCACCGCCTGCTGGCGGGTGGACAGGGCGAGTTTCCCCAGCACGGACGACACGTGGTTGCGCACGGTGCCCGGGGACAGATGGAGCGACGCGGCGATCTGCGCGATCGTCTCGCCGCGTTCGCCGGCGCGCAGGACGTCGAGCTCGCGATCGGTCAGGGGGCTCCGCTGGTCACTCAGCGCGTCGGCGGCGATCTCCGGATCGACGTAGCGGCGGCCGGCAGCCACTTCGCGGATGACCGCGGCCACATCATCGGCGCGACGCGACTTGGGGAGGAAGCCGTCCACGCCGGCGCTCAGGGCACGGCGCAGCACCCCCGGCCGCGCATGGCGCGTCACCACGACGCACCGTGACCGTACCTGGCGGATGATGCGCGCAGCCGTTTCGACTCCGTCGAGGCCCGGCATCTCCAGGTCCAGCAGGCACACGTCGGGTCGGAGCCGCAGGGCCTCCGCGAGAGCGCTCTCCCCGTCGGCGCATTCCGCGACGACCTCGAGATCCTCCTCCAGACGCAGGAGCGCCGCCAGTGCGGAACGGATCATGTCCTCGTCGTCGGCGATCAGCACCCGGATCATCCCCGGCCCCCCTCGTGTGAACGGTGTGCGATCGCCGGGACCGGAACGGTCACGGCCACCTCGAAGCGATCCTCGTCGCTGACCGTGCGCAGCTCCCCGCCGACGGCGCCGACGCGCTCGGCGATACCGGCCAGGCCCGCGCCCCCGCCGACCGCCGATCGGCCCGGTGCCGGATCGTTGGCGAAGGCCAGGCGCCACGCGGCCCCGTCACGGCGCAGGCTCACCCGCGCCCAGGAGCCGCCGCCGTGCTTGAGCACATTCGTCGTGCACTCCCGCACCACGGGACCGAGGACATCGGACGGGGCGTCGGCGGCTCCCGGGTCGACCACCAGGTCCACCCGCAACCCCGCTGCCCGGAGAAGGTCGGCCGCATTGGCGAGTTCATCGGGGAGCGGCACGCCGCGGAACCGCTCGGCGAGCTCCCGCGTGCCCCGACGCGCGTCGTCCACGCTCCTGCGGGCGGAGCGCACCTGCTCGACAGCCGCGTCGGCATCGTGCGCCATCATGCGCTCGGCCAGTTCGAGCTGGAGCGCGATCACCTGCAGATGGTGGCCCTGCAGGTCGTGCAGGTCGCTGGCGAATCGCAGTCGTTCCTGGGCCGCGGCGAGCCGGCTCTCTGCCGCCCGGGCCCGATCCAGTTCGACCACGATGTCCCACCACCACAGCGACAGCACCGTCACCACCGGCAGCAGCAGCGCGAAACCCCGCTGCGGCACCACGTCGCTGGTGACGTCGGTCTGCGCCACGGTGACGTCCAGCATCCACAGCGCCACCAGCACGAGCACAGACAGCCCCAGCAGCCGCCGGCGGACTCCCGGCGGCCAGCGCAGCAAACACAGGGCGTACGCGATCAGCGAAGCCCCGAGCAGCCACGACGCCGCTGCGAGGCCGAGGAGCACCGCCGCGACGAGGGAGCCGGCGAACGACCATGCCGTCACTCGCGTCGGCGGCCACGGCCCCTCCTCCTCATCCGCGCTGCCGCGCCGGTAGGCCCCCAGCAGCCCGATGGCGCCGGCGAGGGAGAGCGGGGCGCCGATGAGGACGAGCACGGCGACGGCGGGCGTCGGAAGGAAGACGGGGAGGAGGATCGCGGGCGCCGCCCAGATCCCGAGCACCACGAAGTGGAAGAAGACCACGGACGATGCGGTGTACCACCACGTCGCCGAGACGTTGCGCGCAAGGGTTCGGGCCGCACGCGTGGACGTCGGGGCGGGGGCGGATGCGGTCACACGGGCCACAGTACGACCATGACGAATGTCATGCCTGCGGCAGCATAAGCTCCCGGCTTCCGGTGACGGCGCGACACTGCCGCAACGGTGGCCGCGGCGATGGGATGGGATCACCGCGGATTTCCGCGACCATCACCCAGGGAGCACTCATGTCCACGCCCATCTCCGACCTCGTCCTCGGATTCCAAGATCTCGTCGCGCAGGTTCCGGTCTTCGTTCAGCCCGCCGTTGTCGCCCTGGCCGGCGCCGTCCCGTTCATCGAGGGCGAAGGCGCCGCCACGATCGGCATCGTGGGGGGCATCAACCCGGTCGCGGCTGCCGTCGCGGGGGTGATCGGAAACTTCGTGTGCGTGGCCGTCGTCGTGCTCCTGAGCGCTCGTGTGCGCAGCGCGGTCACCACCCGTCGCGGGGGGGTCGTGACGGCGGAGGCGCCGCGCCGGGAGAAGTTCCAGCGCGCATACGAGCGCTACGGCACGCCGGGCGTGAGCCTGCTCGGCCCGCTGCTTCTGCCGACGCAGTTCACGGCTGCCGCGCTGTCGGCCACGGGCGTCTCGACGGCCCGCGTGCTCGCGTGGCAGGCCGCAGCGATCGTGCTGTGGACGACCGTCCTGACGCTGATCGTCACGGGCGTCATCGCCGCGGTGGCCTGAGCCCCACTCGTGTCCCATCTCTGCAGGAAACAGGCGCCCGGAACCTGCAGAGATGGGACATCAGGGCAGCCGCTTGAGGTCCCCCAGCGCCGGCCCCTCGATGCGCGCGCCGTTGGCTTCGAACCGGCTGGCGTGCAGGGGGCAGTCCCACGTGCACTCCTCGTCGTTCCACGACAGCACGCCGCCCAGGTGCGGGCACACCGCATCCACGGCCCGCGTGACGCCGTCCACCGTGGAGATCCCCACCGGATGCCCGCCGCGCTGGGCGACGACGCCCTCCCCCTCGGCGGGCTGGGGCACCGGCACCGGCGTGCGCTCCGCCTCGACCCACCCCTGGACGGCGGCCCGGCCGACCTTGGCGTTCTCCTTGGCACCGCGGGCCAGGTCGGCGGGCATCGTCATGCGCGTTCCGAGCGCCGTCATCCACCGCGGCTTGTCGCGATCGCCGAGGATCTCGGCGGTGATGCGCTGGGCGGCGGCGGGGCCGTTCGTGAGCCCCCACTTGCCGTACCCGGTGGCGAAGCGGATGCGGCCGAGCGAGCGAGGCAGCGCGCCGATGAACGGGATGAGGTTGTGCGACTGGTAATCCTGAGCGCTCCACCGGTGCGACTCCTGCGTCACCGGCAGATACCGTTGCGCCCACGCGACCAGTTCGTCCACGCGCTCGCGTTCGGAGCCGCCGCGACCGACGGGGTGCCCGGCGCCGCCCACGATGATGCCGGCGTATCCGGCGGGGCCATCTCCCGCGGAGACGGCGCGGACCGACCGCGACGGCGAATCGGCGGACAGGTACATCCCCTCCGGCACGTCGCCGTCGGTGCGGAAGGCGACGCAGTACGACCGGGTTCCGTGCGTCTTGGCGAAGTACGCGCCGCGATCGAGGACCGGCACGCCGGTGGCCAGGACGATGCTGTCTCCGTAGAGCGGGCCGGCGTCGGTGCGGACGAGCGCCCGGGGGAGCACCTTCGCGCCACGGACGGTCACGCCCGTGTGCAGCACCGCACCGGCATCGACCGCCGCGCGCGCCAGCGCCGTCGCAAACGCCTGGGGGTCGATCGAGATCTGATCGTCGAGGGCGATCGCCGAGGCGGCGGGGAACGGCGTCGCGAGCATCTCGTCCTTGGTGGCGCGACGCACCTCCAGCCCCGCCTCACGGGCGGCGTCCTTCTCGGCCTCGACGGAAGAGAGCCCCTCGTCCGTCTGCGCATAGGTGAACGCCGTCCGCCGCAGGTACGGCACGCCCAGCCGGTCGGCGGTGTCCACCACCCAGTCCTGGCCGGCCCGGTTCGCCTCGACGTAAGCCCGGACGAGCCCCGCGGGGTGCCCGCCCCGGAGGGTGGAGAGCACGGTCCCCTGCAGGAGGGATGCCTTCCCGGTGTTGCCCCCGGTGGCGAGGTTCCCGACCTCCCCGGCTTCCACTATGGCGACGCCGACACCCGCTCGGGCGAGGGTGTACGCGGTGGCGAGGCCCGTGATGCCGGCGCCCACCACCACGACGTCGTACGACCGGCCTGGCTCGAACGGCGTGCCGGGAACGGGGGTCGCATCCTGCTTCCAGAGGGAGGTCATCCCCGCAGTCAATCCCCCGCAGCGGTGCACCGCCCAGCGGTTGACATCCACCGCCGACCGGTGCAGACGCCGGCCGGTAGGCTTCCGGCCATGACCGACGCCGCCCCGCGGAGCACCCCGACGACCGTGGTCGCCGCCGCGATCGAGCTGTTCGCCGCGCGGGGATTCGACGCCACCTCGGTCGAGCAGATCGCGCAGGCCGCGGGGGTGTCGCGCTCCACCTTCTTCCGGCAGTTCGGCGGCAAGGAAGACGTCGTCTTCGCCGACCACGAGGAGCTGCTCCGCTCGCTCGAGGCCTATCTGCAACGACCCCACGACAATCCCTGGGCGGCGGTGTGCGACGCCTCCCTGCAGGTGTTCCGCCACTTCGCCGCCGACCCGGAGCTGGCCAGACGCCGGTACACCGTCGTGCGCGAGGTGCCGGTGCTGCGCGACCGCGAGATCGTGACCGTGTTCCGCTACGAACGGCTCTTCGACGAGTACCTGCGGCGCGCCCTGCCGGGGCTCGACCCCGTCGACGCCGTCGGATTCGCCGCCCTCGTGACGGCCGTGCACAACCACGTCCTGCGCCGGCTGCTGCGCGGCGAGCACGTGCGGCAGGCGACCCTGCGCCGGGCCCTGAACGACGTCCTTCGGCGGTTCGGCGTGCACCCCGACGGCGACGACCCCGCCGACGACGACGTGGCCGTCGCGATCTTCCCGCGGCGGATGCCGGCGGCCGAAGTCGCCCGGCGCCTGCGGGCTTCACTGCCCCGCTGATGTCAAGCCCCTAGGGGTGCGCGACGCAGCGGCAGAACCTCTTCTGGGAGGCAAGGAGGCTGCGCATGCGTCAGGGTTCGCGGATGGCTCTCCGCACGTTCGGCGTGGAGGAAGAACTCCTGCTCGTGGATGCTGCCACCGGCGTGCCGGTGCCCAAGGCGCCCAGCGTGATCGCTGCAGCCGCCTACGAGGATCTCGCTTCGGCCGTCGTCCCCGAGATGCATCAGGAGATGATCGAAGTGGTCGGCAGGCCGCACCGGTTGCTCGACGAGTTGCGCGGCGAGGCCCGCGACGCGCGTGCGGCCGTTGATCGCCTGGCGCGCGGGGTGGGAGCCCGCGCGGTTCCTCTCGCCGCCTCTCCGTTGCCGACGGTGCCGCACCCCTCCCCCGGAAGCCGGTACCGACGCATCGCCGCACGCTACGGCATCACGCCGCTGCAGTGCATGACGTGCGGCCTGCACACGCACGTCTCGGTCGCCTCCCCCGCCGAGGGGGTGGCGGTCCTCGACCGCATCCGCGTGTGGCTGCCGGCGTTGCGCGCACTCGCGGCGAATTCGCCCTTCAGCGGCGGTGCCGACACCGGATACGACAGCTACCGGTTCCAGCTGTGGAGCCTCTGGCCCTCCAGTGGACCGACCGACGTGTTCGGTGACCTCTCCTCCTACCGCCGGGCCACGGCCGAGCTGCTGGCCACCGGTGCGGTCCTCGATGAAGGGATGCTGTACGCCGACGCGCGGCTCTCGGTCCGCTTCCCCACGGTCGAGGTGCGGGTGTGCGACGTGCCGCTCACCACCGAGGCCACCGCGGTCCTGGCCGGCCTCGTCCGCGGACTGGTCGCGTCGGCCGCCGACGCCGCCGACCGGGGAGAACCCCCCGCGCGGATCTCCGCCAACGCCCTGCGGCTGGCCGCGTGGGACGCTGCGCTCCGCGGACTGGGCGGCACCCTCCTGGACCCGCGCACCGGGCGACCCGCCCCGGCGGGCGAGGTCGTCCGGGCGATGGTGCGGTTCGCCGAGCCGGGACTGCACGCTCACGGCGACGCGGCGGTCGTCCACGACGGTGTCGAGCGTCTGCTGACCGCCGGGAACGGGGCGTCGTGGCAGCGCCGCACCGCCCCGGGCGGCCGCGACCTCCGCGGGCTCGTCCTGGCCGCGGCCGACCTGGATTGGTCGGCGGCCGGCGGTACGTCGGTGCCTGCGCTCTCCGGCTCCGCCTGAGCACCCGTCGCCGGTGGCACTCAGTTTCGCGATGCGTGATACTGAGTACATGACTTCCCACTCCGCATCCGCTGCTCTGCCCGGCGAACGCGTCGCCCGCTACGACGTCACCGCACGCCGCGGAACGGACTATTACGCCGTGTTCGATGACATCCCGGAGGCGGACCGCGCCGCGTGGGAACGCGCGAAGACCTTCGTCGACGAGGTCGGTCCGCGCATGCAGGCCGAGTGGGATGCCGCCTCCTATCCGCTGGACCTCGTACGCCGGATGGGCGAACTCGAGCTGTACACCGACGGCATCGACCACCCCGATCTCCCCACCTCCTCTCCCCTGGCCGCCGGCCTGGTCAACATGGAGATCTCCCGCGGGGACGGTTCCCTCGGCACGGTCGTCGCGGTGCAGGGCGGCCTCGCCCTGCGGACGCTGGCGCTCTTCGGCAGCCCCGAGCAGCAGGCGCGCTGGCTCGGGCCGATCGCGCGCGGCGAGGTGCTCGGATCCTTCGCGCTCACCGAGCCCGACCACGGGTCGGACTCGGTGTCGCTGGAGACCGTCGCGCGCCGGGTCCCTTCGACAGGCTCAGGGACCGGGGAGACGGGCTCAGGGACCGGGGAATGGGTGCTCCGCGGCACCAAGAAGTGGATCGGGAACGGCGCCTCCGGCGGCGTCACCTTCGTATGGGCGCGCGTCGACGATGAGGAAGCGCCCGACCACGGCGCCGTGCGGTGCTTCCTCGTCGAGCAGGACACCCCCGGTTACACCGGCACGGTCATCACCGGTAAGGCGTCGCTGCGCGGCATCCATCAGGCCCATATCGCCCTCGACGACGTCCGTGTGCCCCCGGATGCGGTGCTTCCCGGCACGCGCAGCTTCAAGGACGCCTCCACCGTGCTCTTCTCCACGCGCTCGGGCGTCGCCTGGTCGGCGCTGGGTCACGCCACCGCCTGCTACGAGGCGGCGCTGAGCTACGCGACCGAACGCGTGCAGTTCGGCAAACCGCTGGCGAAGTTCCAGATGGTGCAGGAGCGGCTCGCCCAGATGCTCGACGAGCTGACCGCGATGCAGCTGTACTGCCGGCGCCTGGCCGATCTGGAAGCATCCGGTGGGCTCCGTCCCACGCAGGCGTCGCTGGCGAAGTACCACAACACGCGCGCGGCCCGGCGGGTCGCTGCGTCGGCCCGCGACCTCCTGGGCGGCAACGGCATCCTGCTGGAGAACGGCGTCATGCAGCACATGGCCGACATCGAGGCGATCCACACGTACGAGGGCACCGAGAGCGTGCAGGCACTGCTGCTCGGCCGCGACATCACCGGCGTGAGCGCCTTCGCGTAACCGGCGTCGGCGCACGTCGACCGGGCCGCATACCCCGACGGGGGTGCCTCGGCAAGCTCCCCCGCCGTCGGCGCATCGGCGTTAGCCTCGCCCCATGGGATGGTTCCGTAACGACCCGCAACGGGTGCAACTCGAGTCGCAGGACGTCCAGCTGAAGGCCACCACGGCTCCGTGGAGTCTGTGGTCCGACGCCTTCGGCAAGCTCGGCATCCGCGCCATCCAGATCATTGTCGTGGTGATCGTGGCCGCAGCGATCATCTTCGCGATCCAGTCGCTGACTCTGGTGACGATCCCGCTCGTGATCGCACTGATCATCGCGTGCGCCTTCAACCCGGTGATGAGCTGGATGCGGCGTCGCGGCGTCCCCTCGCTCCTCGCGACCATCCTGACGCTGCTGGCGATCGTGATCATCCTGTCGGCGCTCGGCTGGCTGATCGTCTGGGCGGTGCGGGATCAGTGGAACGAGCTCTACGCCCAGGCCGAGGACGGTTTCCGCAAGCTCGTGGCGTGGGTGCAGACCCTCCCCTTCGACTTCGTGCAGCCCGACCAGCTCGACGAACTGGTCAACACCGTCACCGACTTCGTCACGAGCGCGCAGTTCGGATCGGGCGCACTGGCCGGCGTCGGCGCCGTGGCGAACTTCGTCACCGGGTTCGTCCTCCTCGTCACGATCCTGTTCTTCTTCCTGAAGGACGGACCGCAGATGTGGGAGTTCCTGCTGCGTCCCTTCCGCGGCGAGAACTACGTTCGCGCCCGCCGCATCGGCGACAAGACGGTCACGGTGCTCGGGGCGTACGTGCGCGGCACGGCGACGGTGGCCGCAGTGGATGCCATCGGCATCCTGATCGGCCTGCTGATCCTGCGGGTGCCCCTCGCGATCCCGCTGGCGGTGCTGGTGTTCCTGCTCGCCTTCATCCCGATCGTCGGCGCGACCGTGGCCGGCATCCTCGCCGCCCTGGTCGCGCTCGTGGCCAACGGGCCGTTCGTCGCCCTCATCGTCGTGGGAATCGTGGTGCTCGTCAACCAACTGGAGGGCAACTTCCTGCAGCCGGTGCTCATGGGCCGATCGATGAAGCTGCACGCCTTCGTCATCCTGGTCGCCTTGGTCGTCGGCACCGTCGTCGGCGGCATCGTGGGAGCCGTGCTCGCCGTCCCGATCGCGGCCGCAGCATGGGGCGTCGTTCAGGTGTGGGACGGTCCGAATCTTCCCGCCCGCTGGGCGCGCCCGAAGACCCTCGAGGCCTGAGCGCGCGCAGCCACCCGCCCACCCACGCGCTGTCCCCGGCCATGTCTCAGTTTCCGCAGAAAACAGACCCCAAAACTGCAGAAAGTGAGACATGAAGTGCCGGAGGCGAGACATGAAGGGTGGAGAGTCCGCCCGAGCCGAAGGGCAGGATGAGAGCATGCCGCACGAGATCCCCGCGCCCATGCTCGCGAAGTCCGTTCCGGAGATTCCCGCACCCGACCGCGTTGCCGGCGGGCTGAGCTACGAGCCCAAGTGGGACGGCTTCCGCGCCCTGGTGTCGTGGGACGGCACCGATGTGGAGATCGGCAGTCGCGGCGCGAAGCCGCTGACCCGCTACTTCCCCGAGCTCGTCGAGGCATTCGCGCGCCTCCTCCCCGAACCGTGTCTCCTTGACGGCGAGGTCGTCGTTGCCACGGGGGACCCTGGCGCCCAGCGTCTGGACTGGGAGGCGCTGTCCCAGCGCATCCACCCCGCCGCATCCCGCGTCAACCTCCTGGCCGAGCAGACCCCGGCGATGTTCATCGCGTTCGACCTACTCGCACGCGGCGACCGCGACCTGCAGGCCGAGCCGTTCGGCGAGCGCCGTGCGCAACTGGCCGACCTGCTGTCGGGCGTCCCGCATCCGGTGCACGTCACCCGCACCTCCCACGACCCCGAGGTGGCCCGACGGTGGCTGACGGAGTTCGAAGGCGCGGGCCTCGACGGCGTGGTGGCGAAGCCCCTCGCGCAGCCGTACGCGCCGAACAAGCGCACGATGTTCAAGATCAAGCACGCGCGCACCGCGGATGTCGTGGCGCTGGGCTACCGCATCCACAAGTCGGGGAGCGGTGTGGGGTCGCTCCTGGTCGGCCTGTACGACGACGAAGGCCGGCTGCTCAACGTCGGCGGGGTCGCCGCGTGGAGCGACAAGCGCCGCCTCGAGCTCGTCGAGGAGCTCGCGCCGCTGGTGGAGCGCGACGCCGAAGGGAGCGCCGTCACGGGCGAGACCGACCGCTCCCGCTTCTCAGGGTCGAAGGACGTGTCCTTCGTGCGGCTGCGCCCCGAGCGCGTGCTGGAGGTGCGCTACGACCAGCTCGAGGGCCGGCGTTTCCGCCACACCGTGCAGTTCGAGCGGTGGCGCCCCGACCGGGACGCCTCCTCGTGCACGTTCGACCAGCTCGAGTCGGTGACCGCCTACGACCTCGCCGCCGTCCTCGACTGACCCCCCCTCCCCTCCCCCGTCGACTCGCCACAAAACGTCGGGTTTTCGCGCGAGACACGACAGGTCGTGGCGAGTCGACCGGGGGTCAGGACCAATTGTCGGGGTTGCGGCGGCTGGGCTGCACGCGCGGGGGCTCACCCGGCATCTTGGGGAAGTCCGGGGGGAAGGGCAGTTCGCCGAGCCCGTTCTCCAGGTCCCGCTCCCACCAGCCGAGGAGCGTGTCGATGCGCCCCGGCCGATCGAGGAGCCCGGCCCACGGGTCGCCCACGTCGGCGAGGCGCTGCGGGATGCTGCGCACCGTGAAGGCCAGCGGATCCACCTCGTCGAGCTCGTCCCACGACACCGGGGTCGACACGGTCGCCGCCGCCAGCTGCCGCGGCGAGTACGCACCGGCCATCGTGCGATCGCGGTTGGCCTGGTTGAAGTCGACGAAGATCCGCTCGCCTCGCTCTTCCTTCCACCACGCCGTCGTCACCTGCTCGGGCATCCGCCGCTCCAGTTCGCGGGCGGCGGCGATCACGGCGTGGCGCACGTCGAGGAACTCGTGCGTCGGCTCGATGGGGCAGAACACGTGGAGGCCCCGGTTGCCGCTCGTCTTGATCCACGGCTCGAGGCCGCCCTCACGCAGCACCTCGCGGAGTGCGTGCGCCGCGACGACCGCCTCGGCGAAGCCCGTCCCCGGCTGCGGGTCGAGGTCGATGCGCAGCTCCACGGGGTTGTCGGGGTTCGAGGCGAGGGATGCCCACGGGTGGAAGACGACCGTGTTCATCTGCGCCGCCCACACCGCCGAAGCGATCTCGGTGAGCACGAGCTGCGGATGCTTCCGCCCGCTGTTGTACGTCACCGTCACGGCCTCGACGTAGTCGGGCGCACCCTTGGGCGGGTTCTTGGAGAAGAAGCTCTCGCCGTCCACGCCGTCGGGGAACCGCTCGAGCGACACGGGCCGGTTGCCGTTGGCGGCGAGGAAGGGGTCGGCGACGGCGACGAAGTACTCCGCGAGCTCTCGCTTGGTGATGCCCGCCTCGGGCCACAGCACGCGGTCGGGGTTGGAGATGCCGACCTCCCGATCGCCGTGCGGGCCGGGGACGGTCAGGGTGATGCGAGGGGAGGCCATGCACCGACGCTATCGGCGGTCGACTCTCGCGTCATCCCTCTAGGGTGCGAGGGCGAGCAGCGGGGCGAGGTCGTCGCGGGTGAGGCGGATCCACGGGCCCGCCGGATCCACGAGGAGGCCGGTGAGCGCCTCGTCACGGCTCAGGGCGGTCGCCAGCTGCGCTGCGGTGATGGGGGCCGTGGCATCCCCCCGCGCCAGCGCCACCGATTCCAGCGGATGGGAGAACACCTCGAGGAACCGCTCCCCCTCGGCGGTGCGGGTCTCGGCCACGCCGACGGGGCCGCCGTCGGTGGGGCGCTTGACGGCGATCCACAGCGGAGCCTCGGCCAGCGCCAGGGCGATCTCCGTCGCGGTGACCGCGGTACGGGGCTCGGCGAGCAGCGTCTTGATCCGCAGCGTCTTGTCCGCCTGCTCCACCGCCCGCTGGAGGATCTCGCGGGGCAGCACCGCTCGGGCGGGAGCGGAGTTGTTGTCGAGGATGAGGCCTTCGTAGTCGCCGGCGAGGACGTGCCCCACCACGGCCAGCACCGGCTGACCCATGGCGGACGTCTTCGTGTCGCCGTCGGTGCGCACGCTCGCCTGGATCGCGGCACCGCCGCTGTAGGCGAGCACGTACCGCTTGTCGCCGAGCGTCGCAATCGACAGCGGCAGCGGCTTCCCGGCCGACAGCAGGGCGCGGGCATCACCCTGCACGCGCAGGAAGAGATGGCCCTGCAGCAGCTGCCGGGCCACATTCATCAGTTCCGCCCCGCCCGGCCGGGCGGGAAGGGCGGCCAGAGCCTGCACCAGCAGCACGTTGTCGCGCAGCCCCGGCAGCGTCGAGGTGGGTGCGGGCGCCTCGGCCGGCACCGCGCGTCGCGGGGGCAGCGGCATCGCCGCATCCGGCGAGGAGGGGGATGCGGCTCCGCCGGGCCGAGCGGTGTCTGCCGGTGAGGCGGCGGGCGGCTGTGCCGCGCCCACGCCCCGGAAGTCCGACAGCGAGATGGAGACCTGGGGTGACGGGTCCACGGACTCGCCGGCGGATCCCTCCGCCGCCGGAGAGTCCTCGCTCTCGCGCGGGGGTTCGATCGGCTGCTCGCCCGGCTCGACGCCCTGCGCGGGCGTATCGGCGGGCGGTGTGGTCTTGCGTCGGGAGAACAGAGCCATCCCGGCCAGCCTAACCACCTCCGCGCGACGGCATCAGAGCTTGGCGATGGGAGCGATCTTCACGAGGAGCTTCTTGGCTCCCACCGAATCGAAGCGGACGTGGGCGACGCGCTTGGCGCCCTCCCCCGTGATGGCGTCGACGAGCCCCTCGCCGAAGTCGTCGTGGCGGATGCGGTCACCCGCCGCGAGCTCGAGGTCGCCGTTGTCGCGGACCTTGGCCGGAATCCGGTTGGGGAACTTGTCGATCGCCGACGACTTGGGGACGAGGTCGTCGCCGTACCGTCCCCCGGAGCCGGGCCGGCGGGGGCGCGCATTGAGAGCCCGCGACTGGGACCCGCCGCGCGAATTGACATCGCCGGGCGACTGCCGCCAGTCGATGAGGTCGGGGGGGATCTCCTGCAGGAAACGGCTCGGCATCGCCACCGTCACCTCCCCGAACTGCGCGCGGGTCATCGCGAGCGAGAGGTGAAGGCGCTTGCGCGCGCGCGTGATGCCCACGTAGAACAGGCGGCGCTCCTCCTGCGGCCCGCCGGGCTCCCCCGCCGATATCCGGTGCGGGATGAGGTCTTCCTCGACGCCGGTGACGAACACCGCGTCGTACTCGAGGCCCTTCGCCGTGTGCAGCGTCATCAGCGAGACCGACCCCGTGGCATCGACGAGGTCGTCGGCGTCGGAGACGAGCGCGACCTCGGTGAGGAAGTCGATCACCGTTCCCTCGGGGTTGTTGCGGGCGAACTCGCGCGCGACGGCCACCAGCTCGTCGAGGTTCTCCAGACGGGCCTCGTCCTGCGGATCGCGGCTGGCCCGGAGCGCA
Source organism: Microbacterium sp. Z6_144 (assembly GCF_057197625.1). Classification (NCBI taxonomy): domain Bacteria; kingdom Bacillati; phylum Actinomycetota; class Actinomycetes; order Micrococcales; family Microbacteriaceae; genus Microbacterium; species Microbacterium sp. Z6_144. The sequence continues at coordinate 615,707 of NZ_JBXVPT010000002.1, read as the reverse complement.
TCGAAGTACCCGCTCTTGTTCAGCAGGAGCGTCAGCCCCTCGGCCACCGCGGTGGGCGGCGGAAGCTCTCCCGAGGCGGGCAACATGATCTCGGTCGCCTCGGCGAGCACCGCGTCGAGGTGGGAGATGGCCTGCTGCAGCTTCGGCCCGACCCCCAGCGCCGAGGCGTTGGCGAGGGCGTCGCGGAAGGTGATCTGCTGGTCAGCGGCGTAGCGCGCGATCGCCGTCTCCGTCACGTCGCCGATGCCGCGCCGAGGCCGGTTGAGGATGCGACGCACCGACTGCTCGTCGGCGGGGTTGGCCACGGCGATGAGATAGGCCATCGCGTCCTTGATCTCGGCGCGTTCGTAGAACTTCGTGCCGCCCATGATCTTGTACGGGATCGCCGAGCGGATGAAGATCTCCTCCAGCGCGCGGGACTGGGAGTTGGTGCGGTAGAAGACGGCCATCTGGTTGTAGCCGATACCGCCCTTGCGCAGCGCCTCGATCTCGTCGGCGACGAACTGCGCCTCGTCGTGCTGCGAGTAGCCGGTGAAGCCGACGATGGGCTCACCCGCTCCGACATCCGTCCACAGGCGCTTGTCCTTGCGGTCGAAGTTGTTGCTGATGACCGCGTTCGCCGCCGACAGGATGTTCTGGGTGGAGCGGTAGTTCTGTTCCAGCATCACGACCTTGGCGCCGGGGTAATCCCGCTCGAACTCGGTGATGTTGCGGATGTCGGCCCCGCGGAACGCATAGATCGACTGATCGGAGTCGCCGACGACGGTGAGCGAGGCGGGTGCTGTGCCGGGATCGTCCGCCGACCCGGTCCCCGAGCCTGTCAACGGGGCGTCGAAGATCATCATCCCGCCCGACTCCAACCCGCTCCCTGCCGTACCGGTCCCTGCGCCTGTCGAAGGGGGCCGCGTGAGCTCGTGGATGAGGGCGTACTGGGCGTGGTTGGTGTCCTGGTACTCGTCGACGAGGATGTGGCGGAACCGCCGGCGGTACACGTCGGCCACGTGCGGGAACGCCCGGAAGAGGTACACCGTCTGGGCGATGAGGTCGTCGAAGTCGAAGGCGTTCGCGCGCTGCAGAGCGCGCTGGTACGCGCCGAAGATCTCGACGAAGACCCGTTCGACCGGGTCGCTCATGTTGGCCTGACGCGCGTACGACTCCGCATCGGCGAGTTCGTTCTTCAGCTTGGAGATGCGGCTCTGCGTGCCGGCCGGGGTGAGGCCGAACGCATCCCCCTCGTGCTCCTTGACCAGGCGCTTGATGAGGGCGCGCGAGTCGCCCGAGTCGTAGATCGTGAAGGCTTTGGTGAACCCGAACTGCTGGGCCTCGCGCCGGAGGATGCGTACGCAGGCGGAGTGGAACGTGGAGATCCACATGCTCTCGGCGCGGTCGCCGATGAGCTGCCGGACGCGCTCGCGCATCTCGCCGGCGGCCTTGTTCGTGAAGGTGATGGCGAGGATCTGGCTCGGCCACGCCTCCCCGCTGCGCAGCAGCGAGGCGATGCGGTGCGTGAGCACGCGGGTCTTGCCCGAGCCGGCACCGGCGACGATGAGCAGCGCCGGCCCGCGATAGGTGACGGCCTCGCGCTGCGGCGGATTCAGGCCCTCGAGGAGATCGTCGTCGGGCCGGGTGGCGCCCCCATGGATCTGCGGACCGCGATCGCCGCCGACGATGATCCCCACGCTCCCGCCGCCGATCGCCGACGCGCTGCGTGGAGCCTCCGAGCGCGTGGGCCCAGGCGTGGATGCGTCGGTCATATCCCCTCCAGTCTAGGCGGGGGCTCCGACATCGAGCCGCGGTCGGCGCTCGGTGCCCGTCAGGATCCGGCGGGCGTACCGGCGGTCGGCGGTGCCGGCGGGGACGAGGAAGGCGCGGCCGACGGCGGCGCAGCAGGCGGCGTCGCGGACGGTGCCGCGGTGGTCTGCAGGACGGACTGTGCGCGGAGAAGCTCGTTCGCGTCGACCATGACGTCCCAGCGCTCGGCTTCCAGCTTCTGCACCGAGTTGAAGTCGCGGCGCCCGCGCGTGATCCAGTGGCCGACGAACCCGAAGACAGCCCCCCACACGGCGCCGAGGACGAGCCCCCAGAGCAGGAGCCACAGCCACACCTCGGCGGGGGCGAGCAGACCGAACAGCAGGCCGATGAGGAGCCCGAACCACGCGCCGCTGGCCGCGCCGTACCCGGCGGCGCGGGCGTTCGTCATGCGGCCCGTCACCTGCTCCACGATCCGCACGTTGTGCCCCACGATCGCGACGCGCTCGACGGGGAATCCTGCGTCCGAAAGCCGGTCGACCGCGGACTGGGCACCAAGATAGTCGGAGAAGCTGGACAGCAGGCGCCGCTCGGGCACCGCACTCGTGGCATCGCTCATGGCATCCCCTTCCGGGATCGAGGCAGCTCGCACTCGGGGTCAGTGTATGCCCGCTCCCGACCCTCCGCGCCAGGGACTTATGGCACCCGACGGGCCGGCGCGAACCGCAGCGCCAGACCGGCCGCCACGAGAGCGGCACCCGCGGCGACGACCACCCACGCCCCTCCCTCCGCGCCCAGGAGCGCATCCACCTCCAGCCGGAAGCCCGGCAGCTGAGCGCTCCACGCTTCGGTGACCACACCGATCCCGGCCAGGGCGACCCCCGCCCCCGGGAGAGCCAGTCCGGCACCGACGCCCGCGATGACGGTACCCCACGCGCCCCGGCGGCCGAATTGCGCCACCAGCGCCCACGCGGCGGCGATGAACACCCAGAGCGCGAGCGCCACGGCGGGGATCACGTACGCCGAACGCACGGCCGGATCCGTCCAGAAAGACACCCAGAACGCGGCCGGACCCGCAACCGACACCGCCGCCAGTGCGAGCGCGCAGCGGAGCACGATCACACCGCCGACCGCGGCGATGACCGGCCACGGCGAGCGACGGCCGACGAGGGCTCGGACGACGAGGATGAACACGAGCCAGCCGCTGAGCACGACGACCAGATCGACCCACCCGAGCAGCGCGGTCTGCACCGCCCGCGTCGCCACCAGCAGAGCGCCGGGGACGAGGACCATGAGCCAGCGGTCCAGTGGCAGCATCCCCAGGGTGGATTCGTCGGCACGCCACGGCCGGGTCGAGGCCAGCCAGGCCGCCCGTGCCCCTGCGGCGCCGGGGCGGCGCACCATGCGCGTGCGGGCGGAGAGCATCCCGATGATCAGCCACGCGACCGACAGGACGAGCAGTGCCCGTGCGATCCACGTCAGCGCCGGGTCGCTCTGCTCGGCGGCGCGGGCCGCACCCTCACCGGCATCGACCGCGCCCCCGCCGATGATCGCGACGGCCGCTCCGACCACCAGGAGCGCACCGGCGGTGAGGAGGGCCAGTGCCCAATTCCGCACCGTTGTCGCCATCCCCTTACGGTAGCGCGCCGCGCCCGTCATCCTCACCGCTCAGTGGGACCAGCGCAGCGCCGAGATACCCACCAGCAGCCGCACCGCGGCCAGCGCGATCGCGGAGACCCGCCCCCACAGCTCAGCGGGGTCACGCAGATGGCCGGCGAAGACCGCGCGCTCCGCCTGCACGACCCAGACGCGCGCGCGAGAATCCACCTGCACGGCGAGAATCCCGCGGAGTGCCGCTTCCTCGCCGGAGCACTGGATTCTCGGCCTCGACATGCGGCGTCACACGCTCGACCGCACCCGCCGGGGTGGCTACCGTGGAGGACATCGCGGCGGTCCGGGCGGTCCCGGGCATCGGTTCATACCCGAGTGCGTTGCGGGTTCGACTCCCGCCGCCGCGTCGACCGTCTCCACGCGAACGTCGCTCCCGCCGACGCGCAACGTGGCCGTACCCGCTGAGGCAGCGACGATCCGTCGACCCGCACGTCGACGACGTTCGGGCGCGCGAAGCCGGCGCTCTCGAACATCGGGGTGCCCTCAGCCGACCCCGCGAAGGGGCTCAGGCGCGGGGGCGATCGGATGCGGCGAGCACGCGTTCGGCCGCCTTCACCATCGCGACGTCGATGAAGGTGCCGTCCTCGAGCACGAACGCGCCGGTGCCGTCGGCGGCGGCGGCGGCCACGCGGTCGACGATGCGCTGCGCGCGGGCGACCTCGTCGGCATCCGGGGTGAAGACCCGACGGATCACCTCGATCTGACGCGGGTGGATGGCGGTGCGGCCGGCGTACCCGAGCGCGCGCCCGGCGCGGCAGCTCTGCTCGAGGCCGTCGAGGTCGGCGACGTCTGCCCACACGGCCATGAGGGGCAGCGGCAGGCCCGCTGCCGCGGCGGCGTTGACGATGCGCCCCCGCGACCAGGCGAGGCCCGGTTCGCCGGCCGGCCCGGCGGGAACGCCGAGCTCGGCGCGCAAGTCGGCCTCTCCCGCCGCGATGGAAGACACCCCGGCTCCCGCGATCTCGAACGCCCGCTCGATGGATAGCGCGGATTCGAGCAGCGCGTGCACCTCGCGGCCGGGCAGCGCGCAGCGGATCGCGGCGACGTCGTCGGCCGACTCGGTCTTCGGGAGCCGGATGCCGAAGGATGCGGGCAGGTCCGCGACGGCGGCGAGATCCTCCTCGTGGGCGGCAGCGCCTCGTGCATTGATGCGCACCTGCACGGCGGGAGCGTGCTCCCCTCGGTCGGTCCAGGCGGCGGCGAAGTCGGCGAGCGCGGCTCGCGCCTGCGCCTTGCGCGAGAGCGTCACCGCGTCCTCGAGGTCGACGATGACCGCATCCGCCCCCGCATCCAGCGCCTTGCCGAAGCGCTCCGGACGGTCGGCGGGCGCATAGAGGGCGACGAGGATGCGGCGGGTCATGCGATCGATCCTTCCGCACGCATGCGGGCGATGTCCTCCGCGGTGTAGCCGAGCGACTCGAGCACCTCGTCGCTGTCGGCGGCGTGCGCGCGTCCCGCGAACGCGATCGTCGCCTCATCGCGCGACAGGCGGAACAGCGGTCCCTGCATGGCCATGTCGCCGAGGTCGGGGTCATGGATGCGGTGGATCGTCCCGAGCGCCTGGAACTGCGGATCGGCGACGATGTCGGACGGGTCGTACACCGGCGCGACGGCGGCCTGCGCCTGTTCGAACGCGGCCACCACCTCCTCGCGCGTGTGCTGCGCGATCCAGCCGCCGACCGCGTCGTCGAGCTCGTCCGCGTGCTCGGCCCGGCTCGACCCGCTCGCGAACCACGGCTCGGCCGCAAGGTCGGGGCGGCCCACGAGGGCCATCACGCGCTCGGCGATCGACTGCGCACTGGTAGAGACGGCCACCCAGGAGCCGTCGGCCGTGCGGTAGGTGTTGCGGGGCGCGTTGTTGGTGGAGCGGTTGCCGGTGCGCGGCTGAACAGAGCCGAGTTGATCCCACCGCGTGATCTGCGGGCCGAGCATCGCGAGGATCGGCTCGATGATCGCCACGTCGACGACCTGCCCGCGGCCGTCGCGCCCGCGGGCGTGCAATGCCGTCATGATCGCGTAGGCGGTCGCCAGCGACGCGATGCCGTCGGCGAGTCCGAACGGCGGGAGGGTCGGCGGCCCGTCGGGCTCGCCCGTGGCGGCGGCGAACCCGCTCATCGCCTCGGCGAGCGTGCCGAAGCCCGGCCGGCTGCGGTACGGCCCGATCTGTCCGAAGCCGGTCACGCGGGCCAGCACCAGACCGGGGTTGTCGACCGACAGCTCCTCGTACCCGAGACCCCACCGCTCCAGCGTGCCGGGGCGGAAGTTCTCGATGACGACGTCGGAGCTGCGGGCGAGGCGGAGGAACGCGTCACGCCCGTCCGCGGCGTGCAGGTCGATCGCGACGGTGCGCTTGTTGCGCCCCAGCGTCTTCCACCAGAGGTTCTGACCGTCCTTGCTCGGGCCGTGCCCGCGGGCCGGGTCGGGCCGGGTGGGATGCTCCACCTTGATGACCTCGGCGCCCATGTCGCCGAGGTGCATGGCCGCCATGGGGCCGGCGAACAGGGTGGATGCGTCGATCACGCGGAGCCCGTCGAGGGGGGTCATGCGCGCTCCTCCCAGCACACCCGGAACCCGATCGACGGCGACGCGTCCTGTCCCAGCCCCGGCAGCAGCAGCTTCGCGGCGAACTCCGGCGCCTGGACTCCGCCGTCGAAGTACCAGTCGGATCCGTCGCTGCGGTGCGCGCTGCCGCCCTTGAGCATGACGAACCGCGAGCGCCCGTCGGAGTGCTCCGACTCGGTCCAGTTCCACACCTCCGGTTCCCGCCGCCGGAAGGACGGGTCGGATGCGGCGAGCTGCCACTCGTCCTCCGTCGGAAGCCGCCCGCCCACCCACGCCGCATACTCGCGGGCGCGGGCGAAGGTCATGCCGGTCGCGGGGAGCTCGGGGTCGCGGGCATCGGTGTGTTCCTCGATCGCGTCGAGGAAGCGGGCGTACTCCGCCTCGCTCACTTCGGCGCCAGCGACCCGCACCGGCTGCGGCACCTCGGCGACGCGCTCGAGCGTGCGCTGATCGTGCAGGCGCGGGGGCAGCGGCTTCCACTCGTCCACGTACGGCGCACCCTCGTACATGCCGGTCTCCCGGGCGCGGAACCGCACCGTCAGCACGTGTGTGCCGGCGGCGACCGTCACGGTGGGGGCCTCCTCGGCCTCGCCCCGGACGGGTCCCGTCCACTCCGGCGCGGGAAGGCGCCGAGCCCGCCGGTGCGGGAAGGACGCGTCCGCCACCGGGGGCTCGGCGAGGAGCGCGGCGCGCACCCCGTCGACGAGCGCCGGGACGGCCGCATCCGCCGGCAGCCTCACGACGGCCGCGATGCCGCCGGCCGGCACCGTCACCGTCGAGACCCCGTCACCGGGTTCGTGCAGCGGGACGTACCGCCCGTCGCCGGGAAGCTCGTGCACGACGTCGGCGTCGGACGTGTTGACCAGGCACAGCAGGGTCACGCCGTCGAGCTCGAAGGCCGAGCCGAAGACGGGGGCGTCGTGCACCGCGAGCGGCGCCCACTCCCCCGCGACGAGCCAGCGGTGCAGGCCCCGTTGCACGCGCAGCATGCGGCGGAGCGTCGCCGCGTCGCGGTCGTTCCACCCCACCCACACGCCGAAGACGACCTCCCACACCATGATGCCGACGCCGTTCAGCCACGCCGAGCGCAGCTCCTCGGCGTGGTCGCGGTGCCAGCGGCGGATGTGGTGCTGCATGTGGCGCCGCTCGAACCAGCGGGCCCGGAGGACGCCCGGCACCTCGGAATCGGCGAACCACTGCGCCCACGACAGCGTATGGTCGGCGATCCGCTCGGTGGCGAGCTTCGATTCCCCCTCGAGCCCGATGCCCGGGCGCGCGATGTCGAGCGCGGCGACGAGGTCGGGGTCGGCTTTCCGCAGCGTGTCGAGGAAGACGCCGTCCGCGCGGAGGCGGCGGACCGTCGCGGCGAGCTCGGTGGCGTCGTCGCCGTCCCGGCGCGTGCCGACGTCCCACGGGTTGTAGTCCACGAACACCGCGACTCCCGCGGCGTGCAGCGCGTCGGCGGCTTCGGCCAGCCCCGGCACGGCGTAGAAGTCCCACTGGTTGCGGTCATCGATGCCGATGACGGGATAGGCGTGCCACAGCACGATGCCGTCCAAGCCGCCGAACCGGCGCTGCGCGTCGTCGAGGAAGCGTTCGGGTGTGAACCGCTGCGCCTCGAAGTCGAAGAAGAGTTCGTCCCACAGCCACACCTGCGCCACCGTGAAGCAGCGGCTCGCCCATGCGGATGCGGGGTCGTCGTACCGGGTCGGCGCGCCGTGCCGGGCACGGGCGCCCTCGCGCCACGCGCCCAGCTGCGCGCGCCACGCGTCGAGCTCGGCGGGATCGGTCGGGGCGACGAAGATCTTCGCGTCGTCGAGCGTGGTCGCCGCATCACCCACGGCGACGTCGACGTCGAGCGGCACCGGCGTCGGCCGGTCGATCTCGCGGGGGACGAGGGGGTCGAATCCACCGCTCACGTCGGGTTCTCCTTCATGAGGGCAGCGACCTCGCCGGTGGTGGGCACCGCGTCCTGCGCACCGGGGCGCGTGACGGCGAGGGCGGATGCGGCGGCCCCGGCCCGCGCGGCGTCGACGAGCAGAGCGACGTCGACGGTGTCGGGTCGCCGTCCGGACGCAGCGAGGGCCGCGGCCAAGACTCCGCAGAAGGTGTCACCGGCGCCGGTGGTGTCCACAGCCGTCACCACGTGCGCGGGAACCTCCGCCCGCTCGGCGCCGCAGACGACGAGGCACCCGCGGCGGCCGAGGGTGACCACGAGCGCGCGCACGGCCGGTGCGAGTGCGGCGATGGCCGCGTCCAGCTCGTGGGTTCCCGCCACCTCGAGGGCTTCATGCTCGTTCACCACGAGCACGTCGGTCGCGGCCAGCAGCGCGTCGCGCGCCGACGCGAAGGGCGCCGAAGGAGCCGCGTTCAGGACGTGCCACGCACCGGCGGCGCGGGATGCCGCCGCATCCTGGACGAGCGGCACCGGGATCTCCAGCTGGGTCAGGAGGACCGTCGCCCCCGCGACGACCTCGCGCTGCACGTCGGTCAGCGTCTCGCGGGCCGCGTTGGCGCCGGCGGCCACGACGATCGCGTTCTCGCCGGAGGCGTCGACGGAGATGAGCGCGGTGCCGGTCACTCCCTCGATCCGTACGAGACCGGAGACGTCGATGCCGTCGGCGGCGAGCGCTGCGCGCAGCGTCTCGCCCTCGGCATCCGCGCCCACCGCTCCGACGAACGCGACCGCGGCGCCACCGGCGCGACGGGCGCCGACGGCCTGGTTCGCGCCCTTGCCGCCGCCGGTGCGCGCGAGGGAGGAGGCCAGCAGCGTCTCGCCCGGGGCGGGGATGCGGTCGACGCGGGCGACGACGTCCTGGTTGATGCTGCCGACGACGACGACGCTCACGACGCCGCCTCCCACAGCCCGCGCGTGCGCTCGGCGAGCTCGCGGATGGAGCGGTGTGCACCGCCGGGCAGGGAGGTGGCGATCCGGTCCTGCAGGGGCGACGTCCACTCGGTGCCGATGCCGTCCGCGCCGACGAGGCCGCCGACGACCGAGCCGACGGTCGCGCCGCCCGAGTCGGTGTCCCAGCCGCCGGCAACGGCGAACGCGACGGCGGCGCCGAAGTCGCGGCCGTGGGCCTGCAGCGCGCACGCGACGAGGGCGGCGTTGTTGAGGGTGTGCACCCAGTGCAAGCCGGCATATTCGGCGTGCAGGGCGTCGAGCGCATCCGCCGTGCTCAGACGGCCGTCGGCGAGCGCACGACCGGTCTCGCGCCCGAACCGCACGGCGTGCGCAAGGCGCGAGGCGGGCGGGACGACCGCGTCCGCGGCATCCAGGACGGCGTCGGCGGTGTCTTCGACGAGGGATGCCGCGCACAGGGCGGCCGCCCACATCTCGCCGTAGAGGCCGTTTCGCGTGTGACTCAGCCGTGCGTCGATCCACGCCGAGCGGGCAGCGGCCCGCACATCGCCGGGGTGGGCCCACCCGTGCACGTCGGCGCGGATGACCGCGCCGATCCACTCCCGGAAGGGGTTGTGGTGGGTCGCGGTCTCGGGCACGGGGCGCGCGTCGAGGATGTTGCGGTACGCGGCGCGCTCGGCCGTGAAGACCCGGCCCGCGGGGAGGGCAGCGAGCCACGCCTCGGCGACGTGGTCGGTCTGCAGGCCCGCGCCGTGCTGCTCGAGCAGGTCGAGGGCCAGGATCGGGAAGTTCAGGTCGTCGTCCTCGGGCATCCCCGCGATGTTCTCGACGAGGGAGGTCGGCGCGGAGCGCCGGTTCCAGGGCCACCGCTCGGCGACCTCGGCGGGCAGACCCCGGGCGGTGAAGTAGCCGTGGATCGGCCAGTTACCGGTCGCGCGGGCGATCTCCTCGATCCCCTCGCGCGGGATCTTCTCGACGGGTTTGCCGAGCAGGCACCCCGCCGCCCGCCCGAGCCATGCCCCGTGGACGCGCTCGAAGGTGGCACCGCCGGCGGCCGCGCCCGGCGCGGGCGGCAGGAGCGCAACGATCGCGTCCCACTCGTCGGGTTCGTCCGCGCTCGGGCGCTGCAGCCCCTCCAGTTCGTCCAGGATGGTCCGCGCCAGTGCGCGCAGCGCCGCGGGCGCCGGCGTGGCACTCGCGCCCGACGGTGCCAGCCGCGTGGCGCCACCGGCCTCGGCCCATCGGCGTTCGATCGGCAGGAGCTCGTCCTCGCCCACACCCTGTTCCCGCAGCGCCGCGAACTCGGCGGGGACGAGGTCTTCCGGCTGGGCCCACGTCAGTCTCACTCCACGGCCTCCGGGGCCAGCAGCGTCGACAGTGCCGTGGCACGCGCGGCCGCGCGCTCCGCGTCGGCCCGTGCGACGTCACGGACCACCTCGACCATCGCCGTCACGACGCCGTCGAGGTCGAGGCGGCTCGCGGTGGTGACCCCGCTCACCCACTCGCTCGGGACATCGGCGCTGCCGCGCAGGCCACCGCAGATGGCGCCGGCCATCGTCGCGATCGAGTCGGCGTCGCGGCCGTAGTTGACCGCATCCAGCACCGCGGCGCGGAAGTCGCCGTCGTGCGCCACCACGAAGCCGAGGGCGACGGGAAGCTCCTCGATCGCCTTCGTACGTGACGGAAGCCGAGCGTCCATCGCCGGCGACCGGTACTGCTCCCCCACCGTGTCGAAGGGTGCGACCGCCCGCCGGATGATGCGGCCGAGCTCGCGCGGGTCGTCCGACCCGCCGGCTGCGAGGAAAGCGTCGACGGCGTCGAAGACAGCGCGGATGGCGGCGGCAGTGCCGTCGTGGGCGACATCGAGCACCGCGCGGCGCACGTCGGCGACGGTGGCGCCGGGGGCGGCGGACGCGGCGACCGCGGCGGCGAACACGCCGGCCGCCTCGCGACCGTACGACCACTGGTGCGCGCCGGTGATGTCGATCGCCTCGGCGTAAGCGCCACGCGGGTCGCCGATGTGGACGAGCCCGACGGGGGCCATGTACATCGTGGCGCCGCAGTTCACGACGTTGCCGACGCCCGCTTCGCGCGGGTCGGCGTGGCCGTAGTGCAGCTTCATGACGAGCCACTTCTCGGCCAGGAAGACGCGCTGCAGGATGAGCGCCTCGTCCTCCAGCTCGGGGATCCAGCGGCGTTCGCCGATCATGAGGGGGACGAGGTCGCTCGCGACGTCGTAGGCGTCGAGGTGGCGCCGCTGCTTCGTGTACACCTCGATGAGCGCGTGCGTCATGAGGGTGTCATCCGTCACGTGCCCATCGCCCTTGTGGTACGGCGCGATGGGCCGCGCCGTACGCCAGTCGGGCAGGAACGGACCGACGATCCCCTCGACACGTCCGCCGTGCCGCTCCTCGATCTGTTCGGGCGTCCAGCCCTCGGTCGCCCCGCCGAGCGCATCGCCCACGGCGGCACCCGCCAGTACTGCCGCCACCCGATCCTGCAACACGTCCATGCATTCCCTCATTTCGTTCACGCGTGTGTGTCACGGGGGCGGGTCGATCGACCCGCCCCCCGCGATGTCATCAGCCGGCGACGTCGGCCCAGCCGTCGGTGAGCTGCGTCGCGAGCTCCTCGCTGCTGATCTGGTCGGCCAGGTACTGCTGGAAGGCGGGCGTCGCGATCGTGTCCTTCCATTCGGCGTACTTCGACACCTTCAGAAACGGCGGACCGACCAGGCCCTCACCGGAGGCGAGCACCTGCTTCCACGCCTGGTCGTCACCGGCGAGCGTCTCGACCTCGGCGCGCGCCGCACCCGACGACGGGATCAGCGCGTCGGCGAAGGCGATCTTCCCCAGGTTCTCACCGCTCATGAAGTAGTTGAGGAAGTCTGCCGACTCCTCCACGTACTCCGAGTCGACGTTCACCGAATACGTCTGCGGGGGTCCGGCCTGGAGCGCACCGGCCGAGCCCTCCAGCGGCGGCAGGGCGACCCAGTTGAAGCCCTCGGGGGCGTCGTTGGCGATGTTCGTCGCCTGGAAGGAACCCTGCACGGTCATCGCAACCTTGCCGCCGTAGAACGACGGCAGCACGTCCGAGCCGGACTGGGTCAGCGAGGTGGGCTCTATCGACTTGTCGGTGTATGCCATCTCGTGGATGCGTTCGGCCACCGCGAGCTCATCATCGCCCACCTCGATCGTGGCCTCGTCGCCTTCGCCCTCGAAGTACCCGCCGTCGAAACCGAGCGACAGGCTCATGATCGTGGCGGTCGGGGAACCGAGGCCCCAGCCGAGACCGTACTGGTCGCCGGTGGTGGTCGCCTGGGCGATCTCCTGCAGCTCATCCCACGTCATCGTGTCGCCGGTCGGGACCTCCACGCCCGCCGCCGTGAGCAGGTCGGTGTTCGCGAACGCCATGTACGACTGCAGCGTCGAGGGGTACGCGACGATCTGGTCGTCGTGGGTCACGGAATCCCAGATGCTCTCGGAGACATCGGACGTCAACTCCGGGTCGATGAGGTCGGTCAGGTCCGCCAGGTATCCGTCCGCCGCGAACGAGACGATCGAGCTCGCGTCGAAGTGGATGATGTCGGGGGCCGTGCCGCCGGTGAACTGGGTGATGAGCTTGTCGTAGATACCGTCCCACCCGGCCTGGACGATCTCGACCTGAACGTCGTCGTTCTCGGCGTTCCAGGCGTCGACGATCTCCTCGATCGCCGCCTGGGTCGCCGGCTGGTCCGACAGCGACTGGAACTGCAGCGTGACGGCGTCGCCGTCTCCCCCGCCGTCGTTGTTGGCGCTGCCCTGCTGGCAGCCCGCCAGCGCGATGGCTGCGACGCCCGCGAATGCGACGGCGCCGATGCCCCGGATTCTTCTCATGATGATCGCCTTTCTCTTTCTCTTGGTTCTCCGTCTCGGGAGGGTCAGCCCTTGACGGCACCGGCGAGCATGCCGCCGGTGAGTTTCTTCTGCAGGATCCCGAAGATGATGAGCGACGGGATCGTCGCGAGGATCGCGCCGGCGGCCAGGGGCCCCAGCTGCGTCTGCCCCTCGGCGCCGAGGAACGAGCGCAGCGCGATCGGCAGCGTGTACAGCTCCGGGCTCTGGATGAGCACGAGCGCGAGGAAGAACTCGTTCCAGGCCGACACGAACGTGAACATCGCGGTGGCTACGAGGCCCGGGGCAAGCAGCGGCAGGATGACGGTGCGGAGGATCGTGAATCGCCCCGCGCCATCCATCTCGGCGGCTTCCTCGAGGTCGGGCGGGATCGCGGCGACATAGCCCTGCAGCATCCACAGCGTGAACGGCATCGTGAACGTGACGTAGACGAGGATGAGGCCGAACAGGGTGTCGTTCAGCTGCAGGCTCCGGAGCACCAGGAAGAGCGGGATGATGATGAGGATCGTCGGGAACACCTGGCTGACGAGGATCCACACCGTGCCCGCGGCGCGCAGCTTTCCCTTCAGCCGCGCGAGGGCGTAGGCCATCGGCATCGACAGCAGCACCGAGATGATCATCGTCACGACCGCGACGACGATGGAGTTGCCCGCGGCGGTGAGCAGGTTCTGCCGCTCCAGCGCCGAGGCGTAGTTGCTGAAGTCCCACTGCTGCGGGATGAGGTTCACCGCGAGGGAGTTGAGCTCCTGCGTCGACTTGAACGATGCCGACAGCAGCCACAGCAGCGGGAAGCCGAGGAAGATCAGGTACCCCGCCAGCGCGAGGTACATCAGCACAGTGGCGTAGAGGGGCCGTTTCGTGGTCATTTGCTGACCGCCTTGTTCTGCCGGAACTGATTGATCAGGTACAGCGAGAGGATCAGCAGGATCGCCACGACCAGGACGTTGCCCATCGCCGAGGCGTACCCGATCTCGCGGTTGCGGAACGCCTCGAGGTAGGTGAACAGCGGCGGGATCATCGTGCGGCCTCCCGGACCACCCTCGGTGAGCACGTAGATGAGGCCGAACGAATTGAACTGCCAGATGAAATCGAGCGCCGTGACCGCGATGATCACGGGCCGCAGGGCCGGCAGGGTCACGTGCCAGAACCGGCGCACCGCACCGGCGCCGTCGACGGCGGCCGCTTCGTGCTGCTCGGGCGCGATGGATTGCATCCCGGCCAGGAGCAGCACGGTGGTCTGCGGGATGCCGGCCCAGACGCCCACGACGATGACCGCCGGCAGTGCGGTCGAGAAGTCGCCGAGCCAGTTGACCCCGGGGATGCCGAGCCAGCTGAGCGTGCCGTTGAGGGGGCCGGAGTTGGGGTTGTAGATCATGCGCCAGACGATCGCGATGACCACCGGCGGCATCGCCCAGGGGATCAGGGCGAGCACCCGGGTGAGGCCCTTCAGCCGCAGGTCGCTGTTGAGCAGCAGGGCGAGCCCCATGGCGCTGACCAGGGTCAAGAGCGCGACGGACCCTGCCCACACGATGCCGATGCCGAACGACTCCCAGAAGCGCCGGTTGCCCGCCAGGTCGATGAAGTTGCCCAGGCCGATGAACGTGATCTCGGCGTTGCGCGCGAGCGTCGCATCCGTGAATCCGAGGGCGACACCGCTGATGAGCGGGACCACCGAGAAGATGATGATCGGCAGGAGCGCCGGCCCGACCAGGGCGATGGCCTCTCTGCGCTGGGCGCGGGCGCGTGGTCCGATCTGTCGGACGCGCGGCGGCGGCGAGGACTTCTTCGTCTTCTCGAGCGTGGTCATCCGTGGGCCTTCTCTTCATCGATGAGCTCAGGTCGGCGTAGGGCGGAGGGTGCGGACGCCGACGACGAGCCGCGGACGACCAACGAGGGGGGCACGGTGACGGTGTGCGTCGCCCGGGCCGGTTCGGCGATGCGCGCCAGGAGCATCTCTGCGGCGGCCCGCCCGCGCTCTTTCGCGCCCAGGTCGACGCTCGTGAGTCCCGGGCGCACGACCTCGGCGAGTTCGGTGTCGTCCACACCGGTCACGGCGAGGTCGGTCGGGACGCTCAGGCCGAGATCTTCGGCGGCGCGCAGGACGCCGACGCCGATGAGGTCGTTCGCGGCGACCACCGCCGTCGGCCGGTCGTAGCGGTCCAGGAGCGGAAACGCCGCCTCGTACCCCGCCGCGATGGTGAAGTCGGATGCGTCGATGTGCTGGGTGCGCAGGCCGCGGTGGTTCTCCGCCGCCGCGATGAATCCCTCCCGGCGCATCCCACCGGGCGTCGTGTCGGCCGGGCCGTTGACGAACGCGATCGTGCGCCGTCCTTCGGCGACGAGGTGGTCGACGACCAGGCGCATCGCCGTGCGGGAGTCGGCACGCACGGTGTCGAATGCGGCGGAGTCGGGGAGGCGCCCGAGCACCACGAGCGGAATGGGAGCGGCCGCGAGCGCGGCGAGGAGTTCCTCGGTCACGCGGAGGGGCGACAGGATCAGGCCGTCGACGTAGCCGCGGCCGAGATCGCGCACGACGTCGACCGACGAGGACGCGGTGCCGGTGGACGACAGCAGCAGGCGGTAGCCGGATGTCGAGACGACCCGTTCGATGGCGGCCATCATCTCGACGTAGACCGGGTTGCCGATGTCGGCGACGGCGTAGCCGAGCTGCAGGGTGCGTCCCCGCTTGAGCGACTGCGCGGTCGCGTCGGCGACGTAGCCTAGCTCACGCGCGGCGTCCCGCACCTTCGACACCGTCTCGGCGCTCGCGATCAACCCGTTCAAGGCCCGTGACGCGCTCGCGACGGAGACACCCGCGCGGGCGGCGACCTGCGTGATCGTGACGCGAGCCATGACTCCCCTTCGAGCGGTGTAAACGATTCCACTAGGTGGTGTAAACGTTCTCACTGTTTCGATGCCGTTGTCAAGACTCCACCGTTCCGCCGGCGCGTGAGATCTAGCGGGAAGCACCGCTTCCGTCCAGGGTTGGGGCACCGCATCCCCGGCGGGTTAGCGTTGCGCCATGACCGACTTCTCCCCCGACGCCGCATGACGCCGCCCCCGCCCCGCACGGTGCAGCGGCACGATCGCGGTCCGCTCGCGTTCCAGGTGTTCGCGACGACGGCGCAACAGGACTCGGGTCGGCCCCCGGTCGTGCTCGTGCACGGCATCGGCATGTCGCACCGCTACCTGTCGCGCCTGCAGGATGTGCTCACCGAAGACCACACCGTGTTCTCGATCGACCTTCCGGGATTCGCGGGGCTCCCCAAGCCCGGTTTCGACGTGGACGTCGCCGCCATGGCGGAAGCCCTCGGCGAGGTGATCGAATCCCTCGACGTCGGCCCCGTCATCCTCGTCGGGCACTCGATGGGAGCCCAGTGGGTGGTGGAGGTCGCCGCGCAACGTCCGGACCTCGTCGCTCACGTGGTCGCCGTGGGGCCGGTCACCGACGATGAGCACCGCAGCGTGGTCGCGCAAGCCATCGCGCTGGGGAAAGACACCCTCGGCGAGACCCCTCGGATCAACGCGATCGTCTTCACCGACTACATCCGCTGCGGCCTCCCGTGGTACCTCACCCAGGTGCGTCACATGATCGCCTACCCGATCGAAGATCGCGTCGCCGGTCTCAGGATGCCGCTTCTCGTGATCCGCGGCGAGCGCGATCCCGTCGCCGGCGTGGAGTGGTGCCGGCGACTCCGCGGCCGAGCGCCGGCGGCGACGCTCGTGACGATTCCCGGTCGGTACCACGTCGCCCAGTTCTCGTCACCGCGCGCCGTGGCGGACGCCATCGTCTTCCACACCACTACCACCACCACCGCCGCACCCGCGCACGAGCGCACATGAGGAACGCGCTCCAGGTCGCGGCGTGGTGGGTGGCGGATTACGCCTACGCGACGACGTGGCAAGTGCGCGCGGTTGCGAACCGCACACGCCCGGAGACGTTCCGGACCGGACCGGGGGTGCCACTGATCATCCTCCCGGGCGTGTACGAGACCTGGAAATTCCTGCAGCCCCTCATCGAGCACCTGCACGCGCGCGGTCACCCGATCCACGTCATCGACCTGCTGCACCGCAATCAGCGTCCTGTCGTCGAGATGGCGGCGCATGTCAGCGGGTACCTCGAGACACAGGACCTGCGAGATGTGATCCTGGTCGCTCACAGCAAGGGCGGGCTCATCGGCAAACAGGTGATGATCGGACCGGCGGGAACGAGGGTGAGGGGGATGGTCGCCGTCGCGGCGCCGTTCGGCGGCTCGCGGTACGCCCGGATGATGCTCACACCGACGCTCCGCAGCTTCTCGCCGCGCGACAGAACGATCCTCGCCCTCGCCGCGCAGCGGGAGGTGAACGGGCGCATCACATCGGTGTACGGCCTGTTCGATCCCCACATCCCCGAAAGCAGCACCCTGCCCGGGGGGCGCAACGTGCTGCTGGAGACGGGCGGCCACTTCCGCATCCTGGCCCACCCGCGCGTGCTCGCCGAGGTCGAGCGGATGTCATCAGAGGACAGATCGTCGTGAGCGCTCTGCCGCGGCGACGGCCTAGTGTAAGTCGCGGGAACAGGTCAGAATCCGAATCTGCCGTCCCCGCCTTCCTCGCCGATGAGCATCCACGCCGTTCCCCGCCTCCCTCGCGGCCTCGCCGCGCGCCCTCGTCTCATGCAGCGGCTCGAGGCAGACGCCGCGGTCGTGGTCCTGCACGCACCCTCCGGCTACGGAAAGACCACCGCCCTGACGCAGTGGGCGACCAGCACCGCGCGGTCGGGACTCTGGTTCCGCGTGGGCGAGGGCATGAGCGAACCCGACGCCTTCGTCCACGACGTGTCGGCCGCGTTCGCGGATGCCGGCCTGCTGGATGAGGCGGACGCGCGGGACATGTCCGACGAAGGCCTCGCGCCCAGGGGCGACGCGTGGAGTCTGCTCCACCGCGCCCTGCGACTCATCCCCGGCGCGTTCACGCTCGTCCTGGACGAGGCCGAGCACCTGGACGACGCCACGATCGCCGCGATTTCCCGCCTCGCCGAGGAGCACCCCGGCCTGTCGTTGCGTGTCGCCACCGGCACGCCCAGCCGATTCACCGAACCCGGCGTCGAGCTCGGCGTGGATGTCGAGCGCGTCGGCCCCGACGACCTGGCTCTGACGGAGACCGAAGCGGTCGACGTTCTCGGCTCCGACGCTTCTCCCGACACCGTGATGCACGTGCTCGAGCATGGCGGGAGCCCCGCCCTCGCCCGCATCGTCGGACTCGCCCGGTGCACGCCGTCCGAGGCGGCCGAGGATGCGGTCGAGGCGGCGGTCGCGTCGCTGTTCCGGCTGCGCTCCTCGTCGCGCGACGAGCGCTTCCGCTCCTTCCTGGAGCGCATCGCGCTCTCCGAGGCGGTCGACGCGGAGCTGGCCCACCAGCTGACCGGCGACCCCTCCCCCGGCACGCTGCTGGAGCGGGCGGAGGCGGAAGGATTCGGGTACTGGCGTTACCCGCCGTCGGCTGATCGCACGGGCACGCTCTTCATCCCCGCGCCCGTTTTCCGCCCCATCCTCGGCGCAGCCCTTCGTCGACGCGTGCCCGGTCGCGTGACACGGGAGCTGGACGCGCGGGTAGCGCGATGGAACCTCAACCGTGCACGCGCGTTTCCCGCTCTTCAGTCGGCCGTGCGGTCTCGCGACGGTGATCTCGTCAGCGACGTCGTCCGTGCGCACTGGGATGACCTGTTCCGCAACGCCGGCGAGGTGCGGGAACTCTTCCGGACAGTGTCGCCCCTGACCCTCCGCACGCAACCGTTGCCGTGCATGCTGCTGGCGATCCTCTGGGCCGCGGGCGGCACCGACCCGCTGCGCGCCGCGGCGTATCGGGGGCTCGCCGCATACGGTGCCCGCGCCCAGCGCAGCATCGCCCCACCGGCCGACCGCGCGCTGCTGGCCGCCATCCGCTCGGCCTCCCACCGGGTATCCGGCTGAAGCGGCAGGCCTCTCGAGGCGCGGGTCAGGCGCGCGCCTCTTCGGCTTCCCTGTCGTGCTGGGCGGATTTCTCCTGCAGGAACCGGCACAGAGCGGCGGCCCGCTGAAGCTCGCCACTGAGGTCTTCGAGCTTCTCGGGGCTCATCACCAGATCGTTGGCACGGGCCTGCAGGGTGATCTCCCAGTGCTGTTCGCCCGGCGCGACGGGCTGCATGAACATCTCTGTCGTCGCATTCACGAGCCGCAGGATCACCAACCCGGTGTCGCGGCCGTCGCTGCCATCCTGAAGGGCCACATGCCCGCGGACCTCGTGCCCTTCGCTGCGGAACTCGTCCAGCCAGTCCTGCAGCACGGCCTGCGTGCGGTACGGCATGAGATGTGCCTTTCTCAACGGCTCGCCTACCCCGTCAGGCGAGTCCCAAGAATCATTTTGGCATGCAGCCGCGCCCTCCGCTGACACCGAGAGCTGGCGGGCTGCCACGCCGTGAGCCCGCGCATTCGAGCGCGCGACCCTGGGCCACCCGGGCGCTAGCTGCGCCGCGTGAGCAGACGGCGCCCGACCCGCAGCACGGCCCATCCGCCGAGCAGCCACGGCCCCGCGACGATGATCGGATCCATCCACGCGTGGCGGATGTCGACCCGGCCGCGACGCGACGCGATCGGCCGCAAGCGCGGCTCGGCGAGAATGCCGGTCTCGGTGATGGGGTTGTCCGGCCGCAGCGTGAACAGCGAGCGCACGTGGGCGCCCGTCGCGTCGACGCGGTCGCCGAGGATCAGCAGCAACCAGTGCGCGGCGCGTCCTTCGCTGAACCGCGCGTACGCGAGGCGGCGGATGGCGCCGGAAACCCCGTGCAGGGGCTGGGCGGTTCCGTATGCCGCGGTGAGGTGCGCGTGCTCGATGGAGCGCTCGCGCCGGGGGTCGTCGGGCTGTCGGTCCGGCACCTCCCAGTGCGCCCCGGTCGCCTCCGGATCGAAGCGCTCCTTCGGGAAGGACGGCCGGTCGGCCGGATCGAGGTCGGCACCCCATCCGGGGATGCGGGCGCGCAGCTCGTCGGCGCTGGGGGGCGTCACGGGCTTCTTCGGCGTGTAAGGCATGGCTTCTCCGTTGCGGGCTACGCGGCCGAGGGGACGATGACCGGCTTGATGCAGTCATCGAGCTTGGACGAGAACATGTGGTACGCCTCGGCGATGTGCTCGAGCGGCACGCGGTGGCTGATCATGTCGCCGGGCTTGATGAAGCCCGCCTGGATGTGCTCGAACAGCCGCGGCCACTGCCGCTTGACGGGGGCCTGGTTCATCCGCAGCGTGAGTCCCTTGTTCAGGGCGTCGCCGAACTTCACGGCACTGAACAGCGGTCCGTAGGCGCCGACGACGGAGACGTTGCCGCCCTTGCGCACGGCATCGATCGCCCAGTTCAGCGCGATCGGGGATCCGCCCTGGAGCTTGAACTTGACGGACGTGATGTGCTGGGTGAGGTTGCCGTCGGCCTCGGCGCCCACCGCGTCGATCACGACGTCGGCCCCGAGGTACCCGGTGAGCTTCTTCAGCAGCACCACGATGTCGCGGTGGTGGGTGAAGTTGTGCGTCTCGGCGAAGGCGAACTCGCGCGCTTTCTCCAGGCGGTAGTCGAGGTGGTCGATGACGATGACACGCCCCGCGCCCATGAGCCACGACGAGCGCGCCGCTGCCAGACCCACGGGACCGGCGCCGAACACGACGACCGTGTCACCCTCGGCGATGTCGCCCAGCTGCGCGCCGAAGTATCCGGTGGTGAACGCGTCGGTGAGCATCAGCGCATCGTCGTCGTCCATCCACTCCGGGATGATGGTCGGCCCGACATCGGCGAAGGGCACGCGGACCATCTCCGCCTGCCCGCCGTCGTAGCCGCCGGTGGTGTGCGAGTAGCCGTAAATGCCCCCCACCCGCCGTGGCATTGGGGTTGACGTTGTGACAGTTGGAGTAGAGCCCACGGGCGCAGAAGAAGCACGTGCCGCAGAAGATGTTGAACGGCACCATCACGCGGTCGCCGCGCTTGAGGTTCTGCACCGACGGACCGACCTGCTCCACGCGCCCGATGAACTCGTGGCCGAACGTGTGGCCGATGCGGGTGTCGGGCATCATGCCGTGGTACAGATGCAGATCCGAGCCGCAGATCGCGGCCAGTTCGACCCGCACGATGGCGTCGTTGGGATGCACGATCTTCGGATCGGGCTTCTCCTCGACGCGCATCTTGTACGGACCGCGGTAAACCATCGCCTTCATGGGCTCTCTCCCTCGCCTGGCCGCTGCCGGTCAGGCGTCGTCGTCGGAGCTCTTATCGCCGGTGGGGTCGGCGTCGAGCTGGCCGGACTCCTGCGCCTCGGTCACGTCGTCGTCGCCCACGTCGCCCTCGGCCTGGCTCGGCTTGTCGGGAAGGGAATCGCTCATGTCGGTCTCCTCACGTCGCGGCGCCGCGGGTGCGGCGTCCTCCGGCTCTACCTCATCGGGTCGGCGGTGATCGACGTAGGGGGTTGACCCGAGCCGCCCGAATGCACAGGATGACTCACCGATTTCCCGGCAGCGCCGTCCGCGTGTCAGCGCGGGGTGTCGACGACGGCGGACGTGATCGCGTCGAGCGTGGCGGCGAGCCGCTCCGCGTCGCCGGAGCCGGAGGCGGCCAGCGCACTCTCGAACTCGGTGTCGAAGCGGGTGAGGGCCGACCATGGTTCGACGGTGAGGTCGACCGTGACCCCCAGGCGGTAGACCCGTCGATCCTCGTCGTCGACGTCGCGGCGCACAGCGCCCCGCTGCTCGAGCCGATCGACCAGCGCCGTCACTCCGGCCGAGGTGATCCCCAGGTAGTCGCGCAGCGAGGTCGGCCGGGCACCCGGGTGGGCGGCGACGAACAGGAGGGCGCGCGCATCCAGTTCGTTGACTCCCAGTTTGTGGCGCGCCTCGATGAGGGAGGCCTGCCGGGCGTCGACGTAGCGCTGCAGCGCCTGAAGCAGTGGCGACGGGTCTGCAAGGGAGAAACGTCGCACCGCGTGCCCCTGCTCGTCTCCGGCCATCCCGGAACAGTACCCGGCGGGGCACGCTGTCACACATACTTATCTAAAAATGTGTACCAACTGATAGGTTGAAACGCTGGGGTCAACCGAAGGAGCTCGCCATGGGTCATCTGTACTACGGTGGCACCACGAATCCCATCGAGATCCCCGACCGCCTGCTCGCGCACCTCAAGGTGGTCATCGCGACGAAGCTCCGCCGCAGCGAGAGCTTCACGTTGTCGTGGCGCGACCAGGGGCGCTCGACCATCTGGCTGCACCCCTCGATCGAGTTGCGCTTCGTCTTCGCCTCCCCCGAACCCGAGATGCTCGACCCGGAGTTGCTCCAGCAGCTCGCGAACGAGGCGGCGACCGCCGCGGGCATGTCCGTCGATCTCACCCCTTCCCCGTCGGACTCGACCGCTCCTGAGCGTTCGCGCGGCTGACACCGCCGGCCTGGTCGCGCAACCCCTTGGGTCCTGACCCTCTCCCGCCGCTAGCGTGGCGGAAACGAGGAGGCTGACGGATGTCGCGAAACACACGAGTGCTGCGGTGCACCCCGGAGGACGTATTCCGGGTGCTGGAGAACGGCTGGCTCTTCCCTTCGTGGGTCGTCGGCGCGTCGCGGATGAGGGATGTCGGGGAGGACTGGCCGCGCGCCGGCAGCCAGCTGCATCACTCCTTCGGCACCTGGCCGATCCTGATCGATGACGCCACCGAGGTCCTCGAGTACGACCCGCCCCGCCGGTTCGTCCTGAAGGCCCGCGGCTGGCCGATCGGCGAAGCCCGGGTCACCATCCACGTCAAGCCACACCCCGACGGATCGATCGTCCGCATCCAGGAGGAGGCGGTGGCGGGGCCGGGGGCCCTGATTCCGGCGCCGGTCCTCGACATCCCGCTGCAGCTGCGCAACACGGAGACGCTTCATCGACTGGCCTACCTGGCCGAGGGGATGGCCGATGTCCCGGTGCGCACCACCGCCGAAGACGAGGACGCGTCCACTCGCGAGTCCGACGACACGCGATGACCGAGTTCGACGCGGTCGTCGTCGGCTCCGGCCCGAACGGCCTGGCCGCGGCGGTGACCCTCGCGCGTGCGGGTCTGTCCGTGCGCCTCTACGAACGGTCATCACGCATCGGCGGCGGTGCCGGGACTGCTGAACTGACCCTGCCCGGCTTCCGCCACGACGTGTGCTCGGCGGTGCATCCGCTGGCCTTCGAGTCGCGCTTCTTCCGGGAGTTCGGGCTCTCCCGCCGGGTGGACTTCGTCGTGCCCGAAGCCTCCTACGCCCACCCCCTGGACGGGCGCCCCGCGGCCGTCGCCTACCGGGATCTCGACCGTACGGCCGACACTCTGGGCGCCGATGGCGACGCTTATCGACGCCTGATGCGGCCGCTGGTCGAGCACGCGAGCGACGTCGCCGAGTTCACCGGCGACACCCTGCTGCGGATCCCGCGGCATCCCGCGACCGCGATAGCCTTCGGCCTGCGCGCCCTCGAGCAGGGGACGCCGGCGTGGAATGCCCGATTCTCCGAGGAGGCCGCGCCCGCCCTGATCACCGGCGTCGCAGCCCACACCATCCTGTCGCAACCGAGCCTTGCCGCGGCCGGTGCAGGACTGGCCCTCGGCACGTACGCGCACGCTCTCGGCTGGCCGATCCCGGTGGGCGGCAGCCAGGCGATCGTGGATGCGATGGCCGATGACCTCCGCGCCTTCGGGGGCGAGATCGTCCTCGACACCGACGTGCGCTCGCTGGCGGAGCTGCCGTCCGCGCGGGCGGTACTGCTGGATGTCACCCCCGACGCCCTCCTCCGGATCGCGGGCGACGCGCTTCCCGCGCGCTACCGGGCAGCCCTCGCCGCCTTCCGCTACGGCGCGGGCGTCGCGAAGGTCGATTTCGCCCTGTCCGAACCCGTCCCGTGGGCCGACCCGGGTGTTCGTGAGGCGGGCACGGTGCACGTGGGAGGGACGCGCGCCGAGATCGCCGCATCCGAGAACCTCATCGGCCGGGGGGAACTCCCCGACCGGCCCTACGTCCTCGTAGCTCAGCCGTCGGTGTTCGACGAGACCCGCGCCCCCTCAGGAGCGCACACGCTGTGGACCTATACGCACGTGCCCGCCGGGAGCGACGCCGACCGGGAAGAGGTCATCACCGCACAGATCGAGCGGTTCGCCCCCGGATTCCGCGACACGATCCTCGCGTCCCGGTCACGCACGGCCGTGGAAATCGCGGAGGAGAATCCCAACTACCCCGGCGGCGACATCGCAGCCGGAGCGGCCACCATGCTCCAGCTCGTACGCCGCCCGACCCTGTCCCCCGACCCATGGCGGACGCCGGCGCCGGGGGTGTACCTCTGCTCTGCGTCGACGAGCCCGGGGCCGGGCGTGCACGGGCTCGCGGGATGGCGCGCCGCGCTGAGCGCTCTGACGCACGAGTTCGGCACTCGCGCGATGCCTGATCTGTCTCCGCGCTAGCCGCGCGAGGCATCGGAACACGGGCGCGGGAAAGAGAACGGTTCCGTCTCTCCCGTCAAGCCCCCTAGCGCGCCGGGCGAGCACTTCTTACGTTCTCCCCACCGCCCACTTCTCCGGCGGCGGTGGTACGGGAGGATGCGAGATGCACGGGATTCGTCGCTGGGTGGCCGCAACAGCAGTCGCGGGGATCGCGAGCATGGGCTTGGCCGGATGCGCCGTCGGCACGGGCGGCGCCGACGACGCGGACGCGGAGTACGACTCGGCCACCGAGCTCAGCGGCGACCTGTCGGTGATGGGATTCTCCGGTGTCGATGAGATCGCGACAGCCCGCATGGATCTGGCCGAGGAGGAGCTCGGCGACGTCGAGGTGAGCCTCATCGAGGGCGAACTCGACCTTCAGCAGTTCCTCTCGGCCGTCGCGTCGGGCGAACCGCCCGCCGTCGTCTACGCCAACCGCAACCAGATCGGGTCGCTCGCCGCACGGGGGGCGATCCTGCCACTGGACCGATGCATCGAGGGCGAAGGCATCGACACCGCGATGTACGTACCGGAGGCGCTGGAGCAGGTGACCTTCGACGGTTCGGTGTACGGCATCCCCGAGTTCAACTCGATCCAGATGACCATGGCCAACGCCGACCTCCTCGCCGGCGCCGGCCTCACGATCGACGACGTCAACGGCTCGAGCTGGGAGGCAGTGAGCGCCGCGAACGCCGCTCTCACCAGGACCGAGGACGGGAGGCTCACCGTCATCGGGTACGACAGCAAGCTGCCCGAATTCCTCCCCCTGTGGGCGAAGGCCAACGGCGCCGACCTGATCTCGGAGGACGGTCGTACGGCGCAGCTCGACGACCCCGCGGTCGTGGAGGCCCTCGAATGGGCCGTGTCGATCTACGACCAGCAGGGCGGCTTCAGCGCCGTGAAGGCGTACCGGGATTCGGCGGACTTCTTCGGCGAGGACAACCAGTTCGCCACCGGCGTGCTCGGGGCGATGCCGATGGAGCAGTGGTACGTCAATGTCCTGAGCGACGTGTCGCCCGACGCCCCGATGGCCTTCGACACGGTGCGCGCACGCGACGGCGCACCGCTGGCGTACGCCTCCGGCTCGGCGTGGGCCATCCCCTCCGGAAGCCCGAATCCCGAGGCCGCGTGCCGCTGGGCCCGCGTGATGACCTCCGTCGACGCCTGGGAGGCGGCCGGAACCGCCCGCGTGGAAACCCGCTCGGAGGAGGGGAAGCCCTTCCTCGGCCTACTCACTGCCAACACCGAGGCGGATGAGTTGCTCCGCGGCATGGTCACCGCCGGCGGAGAGCCGTGGGACTCCGCCGTGACGGCGATGTACGAAGCGAACGACGCCAGCTTCACCCTCCCCGCCAATCCCGCCGACGCGGAGTTCACCCAGGCGATGCAGGACGCGGTCAACAGCGTGCTCAACGGCCAGGCGGAGGCGGCCGAGGCGCTCGCCTCCGCGCAGGAGACCGCGCAGGAAGCGCTCGACGCCGCGTGGGCGAAGATCGACGACGGGGACTGAGGTGACCGCCGTCTCCGCCGCGACCGTCGACCCGGCCCGCCAGCGGTCTCGGCGCCGCGCGGCCCGTCGCAATGCCCGGTCGGCATTGCTGTTCCTCTCGCCCTGGCTCATCGGCTTCGCCGTCTTCACGGCATGGCCGTTGCTGTACAGCGCCTACCTGTCCTTCACCGACTACGACGTCATCAACGACCCGTCCTTCGTCGGGTGGGAGAACTACACCCGACTGTTCGACGACCCCAAGATCGGCCTGGCCCTGGGGAACACGTTCTTCTACACGCTGGTGCAGGTGCCGGTGTACGTGATCGTCGCCCTCGCCCTCGCGGTGCTCCTGCACCGCGCGGGCCGCGCGTCCGGATTCTTCCGGACGATGGTGTTCCTGCCCAAGATGACGCCGCCGGTGGCCATCGGCATCCTCTTCCTGCTGCTGTTCAACGGCCAGAACGGGCTCATCAACGCGATGCTGGGTTCGGTCGGCATCAGCGGTCCGGCGTGGACGACCGATCCGTCGTGGGTGAAGCCGGGGCTGATCATCATGAGCGTGTGGACCGTGGGGTCCACCGTGATCATCCTGCTCGCGGCACTGCAGAGCGTGCCCGAGGAGCTGTACGAGTCGGCGCGCATCGACGGCGCCGGGCGCTGGCGGCAGTTCACCAACGTCACGCTTCCCCTCATCAGCCCCGCCCTGTTCTTCATCGTGGTGGTCAACACGATCGCCGGCCTGCAGACCTTCGACGAGGCCTACACGGCGTTCTTCGGCGCCGGCAACACGACCTACAGCAACGATGCGGCCCTGTTCTACGTCATCTACCTCTTCCAGCAGGCGTTCCAGTTCCTGAACATGGGGTACGCCTCCGCGATGGCGTGGATCCTCTTCTTCCTGATCATGGCCGTCACGGCCGTGCAGCTGATCGTGTCGCGACGGGTCGTGTACTACGAGGGCGAGGCCCCGAAATGACCGGCATCCTCTCCCCCGGAACGGGCGCGGCGGGGGCCGCCGGTCAGAACCCCGCTCACCCGCGGGGTCCCGCGGCGCTGTCGGTCGCCTCCGACCCGACGCCGCGGGCCCGCAGGAAGCGCGTGCCGCTGACCCGCGCCATCGTCATCGTGCTGCTGACGCTCGTGACGGTCGCCTTCGCCTACCCGTTCATCTGGCTCGTCTCCGCGTCGTTCAAGCCACGGGGAGAGGTCTTCGACAACCGCCTCATCCCCGAGACGTTCACCCTCGACAACTACGTGCAGGTGTGGCAGGAGGCCCCCCTGGCGCTGTGGCTGTTCAATACGGTGCTCGTGACCGTGCTCGCCGCCGTGACGGTCACCATCTCCAGCGCGATGGTCGCATGGGGCTTCGCGCACTTCCGCTTCCGCGGGCGCAACGTCCTCTTCGGTTTCGTCCTGGCGTCGATGATGCTTCCGGGGGCGGTGACCATGATCCCGACGTTCCTCATCTGGAACTCGCTCGGTTTCGTCGGCACCCTCGTTCCGCTGTGGGCCGGGAACCTGTTCGCGAGCGCCTTCTACGTCTTCCTGCTCCGGCAGTTCATGCTCGGGCTCCCCCGCGAGCTCTTCGACGCGGCGCGCGTGGACGGGGCGACGCAGTGGGGCGTGTTCTGGCGCATCGCCCTGCCGCTCCTGCGTCCGGCTCTCGCGGTGACACTGGTCTTCGAAGTGCAGGCGGTCTGGACCGATCTGATGCGGGCGCTGATCTACCTGCGCGACTCGTCGACGTTCACGATCCCCCGCGGCCTGAAGTCGCTCGTGGACGCCTTCGGCTTCGGCGGCGAGTGGCACTGGGAGCTGATCGTGACGGCGAGCGTCATCGCCACTGTCCCGATGATCATCGTCTTCTTCATCGGCCAGAAGCAGATCATCCAGGGGATCAGTACCTCCGGGCTGAAGGGGTGATCCGCCCGAAGTCAAGCCCCTGAGCAGGTGCCACAGGGCCGTCGTACGGTCCCCTGGTTCGCGGATGAAAGGACGACGATGACGATCGCAGACAACATCCCGGCTTGTGGCGGGGACGCCGCGTCGGCCCCCGGCAGCCGCCTCGTCCTCGTGCCGGTGGGGACCGAAGAATGGCTGATCCACGACACCCGGTTCCCCGCCGATGACGCACGCCGCCTCGTCGCGTGCGTTCGGCCGCGCGGACCCGATCACGTCGACGTCATCTGGCTGCGAGGCAGGGGGCTCCCGGCGCGCTTCGCGCGCGTGCAGGAAGCGGTGGATGCTGCCGCCCGGGCTGTCGCCACCGGCAGCGCATCCACTCCTGCCCGGCCCCGGCGGTGGCGCGGCTGAACGCGGCTCTCCTCACGCGATACGCGTGCCGGGAGGAAGCCGCCGGGCCGGCGTGCGCGTGCGCTGCCATCCCCAGACGAGGAGTCCCGCCGTCAGCAGCAACTGCACGAACAGTCCGACGAACCAGCTGGGGGCGGTGTCGCCGATCTGATCCCGCGGCACGGGTCCGGGGTTCTGCCACGTGGCAGTGTCGCAGTAGTCGTAGCGCACCTCGGTCTCCGGCGGGATCTGCGCGGCCCGCACCCCCCATGCCACCTGGCCGAACAGGTCTTCCGGGTAGCCCTCCTGCGTGTAGGTCGTCGGCGTCGCGTCGGCGAGGATGACGAACGGGTTGGCCGCCAGGAGCCACCACACGTGGTCGGACCTCGTGGACTCGTACGTGTACTCGCGCCACGGTGAACACGTGCTCGGCGGCACGTCCTCCACGCACCCGGTGTCGTCGGGGTCCTCCCCCGGCCCACACACGTACACGCCCTCCTGGTCGAAGCTGCGCTCGTACGCGGTCACCTCGACCCGCGCGGTCGCCGTTCCCAGGCCGAAGGCGATGAGCGTCCCGACGGCGAGAGCCGCCACGACGAGGTACGTCGCCGCCACCGAGAACAGCGGTCGCGCGATGATCGCGCTCAGCCCCACGCCGATCCCGGCCACGACACCGACCTCGACGACCAGGATCGCCAGGGACGTGAGGATCGTGGCCGGCTGCAGCTCGCCGGCGAGGGTGGCGACGACGAGGAACGGCAGGGCGACGACGAGGAAGGCGAGGCCCGCGATCCACGCCGCCAGGAACTTGCCGAGCAGGATCTCTCCGGTGGTCGCCAGGGTCACCTGCATGGGGGCCAGTGTCGCGGCGTCGCGATCGCCGTTGATGCTGTTGCCGCTGAGCGTCGGGGAGACCAGGAGGGCGAGCAGCAGCACGAGGAAGATCAGCAGCGAGAACAACCATCCGCCGCTGTCGTCGTTCAGTGCGGACGCGGTGATGGCAAGGGCGGTGACGACCAGCAGCACGAGGGCGAAGATCCCCAGGAGCACGTACCACGCGACCGAGCGCAGCCGCTGGGTCAGTTCGAGGCGGATGACGGTGCCCAGCCGCGACCCGCTCATGCGTCGCCCCTCCGCAGGTCGAGGAAGGTGTGCTCCAGGTCGCCCGTGGCCGGGGCGAACTCGGCCACCGCGACCCCCGCGGTCACGAGCGCGCGGAGGGCGTCGGCGGCGTCGGCGTCGGAGGCGAAGGGCACGAGCACGTCGCGCCGGTCGACCGAGAGGTCGCCGGGTCGCCGGCCCAGGGCCGCGGCCACGCGGGCCAGGGCGTCGGGCGGACCGTCGGGCGCGGCATCCGTCTCCGACCCTGTGAATCCGGGTGCCCCCGCGAGCACCCGGATGCGCCACGCCCGCGAGCGCCCCGCCGCCTGTGCCACGCGGTCGGGCGGGACCGTCTCGCCGGCGACGAGGAACACGGCGTCATCGACGAGCTCTTCGAGCTCGCTCAGCACGTGGCTGGACACCAGGATGGTGCGGCCGTCGCTCGCGAGGCGGCGCAGCAGCAACCGCAGGTCGATGCGGGCCTGCGGGTCGAGGCCCGACGCGGGCTCGTCCAGCAGCAGGATCCGCGGGTCGTGCACGAGAGCGCGGGCGAGGGCCAGGCGCTGCTTCTGCCCGCGTGAGAGCACCCGCGCCGGAGAGCCGGCGAGGTCGCTGAGCCCCACCTCCGCCAGCAGGACGTCGGCGCGGTACTCCGCGTCGGCCCGCGACAGGCTGTACAGCCGCCCGGTGGTCACGAGCGTCTCGCGAGAGGTGAGCGTCGGCCAGGCGCCGAGCGTGTCGGGCATCCAGCCGAGCTGCGCCCGTACGGCGGCGGGATCGGTCACCGGGTCGACGCCGTTGAGTCGGATCTCCCCCGCATCCGGTCGCAGCAGCGACGCCAGCATGAGCAGCAGGGTGGTCTTTCCGGAGCCGTTCGGGCCGACGAGCCCGGTGACGCGTCCCGCCTCGGCCCGGAGGGTGACATCGCGCACCGCCTCGACCCGGCCGAACGACCGCCGGACACCGTCGGCGGCGATTCCGGGCGCAGGCATGCGGTCAGCCTAGGGGCGGTGCGAGTGAGGGCACCAGCGCCGTGCTCACTCCCGGAAGAAGCTCAACCCGAGGTCGGGGTGGTCGACGAACACCCCGTCGACGCCGGAGTCGCGGATCACCGCCCACTCGCCGGCGAAGTCGCCGAACGCCCCGGCACCCCCGCGACCGCGGAACTGCGGGAGGAGGAACGTGTTCTCGGGCCTGCAGGTCCACGTATAGACCTGCAGGCCGCGGTCGTGCGCGTCGCCGACCACACGACTCGGCCCCGCGGTGCGCCCGCGGCCGTCGGGGGCGAGGATCATGCGCTTGTCGACGCTGATCCCGTCGACGCGTCCGGCCAGTGCGTCCAGCCCGGCGGGCGCGGCCGTCGCGGCGTAGGTCGGGGCCGATGATCCGTGGCGGGCGACAAGGTCGTACGGACTCCCCGCCGCCTCCAGCAGGTAGATGTAGGTGCCGGGGAGACCACGGGCGCGGAGGTCTTCGATGACGGTGGACTCGAACGACTCGAACACCACCGGCAGCTCGCCGCGCGCCCACCCCGCCGCGTGGAGCTCCGCCGCGATGAGTGCGGCCACGTCGAAGCCCAGCTCGCCGAAGTAGGTGGCGTGCTTGATCTCGAGCACCACGCCGATCTCGCGGCCCTGTTCGAGCGACGCCTCGCGGACGAGATCCAGGACGTCACGCAGGCGCAGGACGGGTTGCGTGCCGTCGAACGAGGCGCTCGACGGCCGGATCTTCGGCAGTCGCTCGCGACAGCGGAGGGTGCTCAGTTCGTCCCACGTGAAGTCCTCGGTGAACCAGCCGGTCAGTTCTGCGCCGTCGACCGTCTTGGTCGTGCGCCGGTCGGCGAACCCGGGATGCCGGCCGACATCGGTCGTGGAGCCGATCTCGTTCTCGTGGCGCACCACCAGCACGCCGTCCCGGGAGACGACGATGTCGGGCTCGACAGCATCCACGCCGAGGGCCAGCGCCAGCTCGTACGACGAGCGGCTGTGCTCGGGACGGTATCCGGGCGCACCGCGATGGCCGATGACGAGCGGATGGGGGCGACTCACGGCCCCACGCTACCCGCGCGAACGGCACCCGATCGGGCGGGTAGCGCTCATAGCGAACCTTCAGCGCCGTTCTGCCGGGGTGCGCACGCGGTCGGCTATCGTTGATGCACAGCACAGTGCTGTGATCCCAGACATTCTTTGGAGTGTGAGAGCAAGTGGCCCTCAACAACCCGGCCTTCAACAACCCGGCGTTCCAGGACTCCCGCGCCGCTTCGACGTACCCGGGCGGTCCTGCCGCGACGCAGTACGCGCCGCCGCCGGCCGCCGAAGCCGCACAGCTGGACGGCATGTACGCCGCCCCGCCCGCCGGCGCCCGCGAGACCGGTCGCATGACGGTGGAGGACACCGTCCACAAGACCCTCGCGCTGTTCGGCGTTCTCGTGGTCACCGCCGTGGCCGGCTGGATGTGGACGATGGCCGGCGTCACGGCGCAGAATCCCAACCCGTCGGTCGCGCCGATGCTCATCGGAGCCATCGGCGGCTTCGTGCTGGCGATGGTCAACATCTTCAAGAAGCAGCCGTCGGTGCCGCTCATCGTCGCGTACGCGGCGTTCGAGGGTCTGTTCGTCGGTGGCATCTCGGCCTTCTTCGAGTTCATCTACCCCGGCATCGTCTTCCAGGCGACCCTCGCGACCCTCTCGGTCGTGGGCGTGACCCTCGCGCTGTTCGCCAGCGGCAAGATCCGCGCCTCGGCGAAGGCGACGAAGATCTTCCTCATCGCCATGGTGGGCTACCTCGTCTTCAGCCTCATCAACGTCGGTCTGATGCTCTTCAACGTCCCGATCGCCGGCGGCGCCTTCGGTCTCCGTTCGATCGAGATCTTCGGCATCCCGCTGGGCGTCATCATCGGCCTCCTCGTGGTCGTCATGGCCGCCTACTCGCTGGTGCTCGACTTCGACCAGATCCAGCGCGGCGTCCGCGCCGGCGCCCCCCGCAAGTACGCGTGGGTCGGAGCCTTCGGCATCATGGTCACCGTCGTGTGGCTGTACGTCGAGATCCTCCGCATTCTCGCCATCCTGCGCGGCAACAACTGACCCACCGCTTCCCGAAGGGGGTCGCCCATCCGGGCGGCCCCCTTCGTCGTTCCCGCTGCACCGCGCACCGCCGTATCCGCCACGCCCGCCGGACCTGCCACGCCCGCCGGACCCGGACGCCGGCCTGCGTTCAAAACTCAGGAGATCCGCGGCCGAACCACCCCCAACCGGGCTCCGGAGTGCGGAATCTCCTGAGTTTTGAACGGCGTCGGCTCGCAACCCCTCGCCGCCGCGCCCGTCGCACAGCTAACCTCGCGGCATGAGCCCGTCGAAGACGCCCGCGGAAATCCTCGACATCGGCGGGCACGAGGTGCGCGTCACGAGCCCCGACCGGGTGGTCTTCCCCGCACCCGGCATCACGAAGCTCGACATCGTGCGCTACTACGTGGCCGTCGCCGAGGGCGCCCTCCGCGGGGCCGGCGGGCGCCCGATGGTGCTCAAGCGTTTCGTGAAGGGCATCGACCAAGAGGCGTTCTTCCAGAAGCGCGTGCCGGAGAACCACCCCGACTTCATCGACACGGCGACGCTGCACTACGCCCGCGGAACGTCGGCGGAGGAGACGGTGGTGCGGGATGCGGCGGGCCTGGCCTGGATCGCGAACCTCGGATGCCTCGACCTCAACCCGCATCCCGTGCGTGCCGAGGACCTCGATCATCCCGACGAGCTGCGCGTGGACCTGGACCCCATGCCCGGCGTGGACTGGACGCAGATCGTCGACGTCGCCTTCATCGCCCGCGACGTGCTGAGCGACTACGGCCTGGTCGGCTGGCCCAAGACGAGCGGGTCGCGCGGGCTGCACATCCTCGTGCGCATCGCGCCCCAGTGGGACTTCACGCACGTGCGCCTGGCTGCCGAGACCCTCGCGCGCGAGGTGGAGAACCGCGCCCCGGGGCTCGCCACCGCGCGGTGGTGGAAGGAGGAGCGGGGCGAGAGCGTCTTCGTCGACTTCAACCAGAACGCCAAG
Organism: Microbacterium sp. Z6_144; assembly: GCF_057197625.1. Classification (NCBI taxonomy): domain Bacteria; kingdom Bacillati; phylum Actinomycetota; class Actinomycetes; order Micrococcales; family Microbacteriaceae; genus Microbacterium; species Microbacterium sp. Z6_144. Next base: position 582,568 of record NZ_JBXVPT010000002.1, on the reverse strand, counting down.
GACCGCACCGTCGCGTCGGCGTACTCGATCCGCCCGCTCCCGGATGCGCGGGTGTCCACCCCGCTCACGTGGGACGAGGTGCGAACACGTCGGCCGGAGGAGCTCACGGTCGCGACGGTGCTCGAGCGCTTCGCCGCCCTCGGCGACCCGCATCGGGGCATCGACGAGGCGGTCGGCTCGCTGGATGGTCTGCTCGAACTGGCGGAGCGGCTCGGACCGGCCGAGAAGCCGCCCCGCGACTCCGACGGCTCGGGCCGGCGCGCATCGACCATGCCGCTCATCGAGATCGCGCGCACGAAGACCAAGCCCGAGGCGCTCGAACTCCTCGACCGGTGGAAGGCGGAGCATCCGGAGGTCTCCGGGATGCTGCATCCGGCCGACGTGCTCGTGGACGGGATGCGCGGGTCGAGCTCGCTGTGGTACCGCGTGCGGGTGAACCTGCAGCACGTTCCCGAGGCCGAGCGACCGGAGCAGGGCGAACTGCTCGCGACGTACGACCCCTGGGCCTAGAGCGCAGCGCCCAGGCGCGACAGCCCGTACTCGAAGGCCGCGTCGATGTCTCCGCCCAGCCGGAAGGCACCCGCCAGTTCCATGGTGAGGAAGCCGGCCACCCAGGCCGTGAGGAGCCGCGCCGCATCCAGGGCGTGCTCGTCTCCCACGGCGGCGCGGGCGACCCGCAGCACCGGTGCGCTCGCCCGGGCGAGGAGCTCGGGGTCGGTCGGTCCCGCGAGCAGGAAGCGGAAGCCCTCGGGCTGATCGTGCGCGAAGGCGCGGTACGCGCGCGCGAGCCCCTCGATGCTGTCGGCGGAGGTCTCCAGGCGCACTTGCAGATCCTCCGCGATGGCGGCACCGACGAGGACGAGGAGCGCCTCGCGGTCGCGGACACGTTTGTACAGCGACGGCGCGCGCACGCCCACGCGTTCGGCGACGGCCTGCATGGTCACGCGAGCGGGGCCCCCCGCCTCGAGCAGGTGGCGGGCCGCCCCGACGATGTCGTCGAGACTCGTGCGTTCCGGTGTCGGCATCGGATCCCCTCATGGCTATTGACATAAGCTATCATAGCTACGTAGCATAGCCATCACTGGTAGACAAGGACACGCATCATGCGACTCGCACCCCATCTCTCCCGCATCGGGAACGACATCGTCGCCGCCCACCTCATCGACACCCCCGAGGGGATCACCGTGATCGACGCGGGCCTCCCCGGCCACTGGCGCGACCTGCAGACCGAGCTCGGCGCGCTCGGACGCTCGCTGGGCGACATCCGCGGCGTCGTGCTGACCCATGGCGACAGCGATCACATCGGTTTCGCCGAGCGTCTGCGCCGGGAGCACGGCGTCCCCGTGTTCGTCCACTCCGCGGACGCGGACCGCGCCCGCGGCGGCGACAAGCCGAAGACGGCGATGGGCGCCATGCGCCTGGGCCCGACGCTCGGGTTCGCCGCCTACACCCTGCGCAAGGGCGGGATGCGGCCGCAGCATCTCACCGAGGTCACCGAGGTCGCCGACGGTGAGGTGCTGGATCTTCCCGGGGCCCCGCGGGTCATCGCGCTGCCCGGGCACTCCCCCGGCAGCATCGCGGTGTACTCCGCGGTGGCCGGAGCCCTCTTCGTGGGAGACGCCCTCACGACGCGCAACGTGCTCACCGGACGTACGGGCCTCCAGCCGGCGCCCTTCACCGACGAGCCCGCGCAGGCCCTCGCCTCGCTCGACCGCCTCGCCGGGCTCGAGGCGTCGTGGGTCGTGCCTGGCCACGGCGCGCCCTACCGCGGATCGCCCGCGGATGCCGCCGCCGCAGTCCGCGCGGCGGCTTCCGTCGCCGGCTGAGTCTCCCGGAACACCCGTGGGGCGGAGCAAAGCCTGAGCGAGCCGTACTCAGCCTGAACACTCGCCGTCCCGGTTGCGACGCCCGAATTTGCGCGGGCTCTCACCGCTACGGCGTCCGTTCAGACTGATTACGTGCACGGGCCCACCGGGTGCCGGTGCCCGGTCGGGCCTATCGGGAGGGGGCGGCGGGTCAGATCCGCCGGGAGGGCCGGGCAAGCACATCGCGCACGGCGGCCGACAGCGCCGACATGGCGCGCGCCGGGTCGACCGCCCGGGAGGCGGCAACCGCCTCGGTCGCGAGCCGCTCGCGGAGGGCCGCATCCGACAGCACCTCCGCGAGCGCTGCGACGAGCGCCTCCTCGTCGCCGTCGGGCACGAGGATGCCGCCGCCGGAGGCGAGCAGGTCGCGCGGCCCGTAACGGATGTCGAAGACCACCGCCGGACAGCCGTGCACGAGGGCCTCGCCGAGGGCGAGCCCCTGCCCCTCGAACGCCGAGGTCTGCAGGTACACCGACGCGTCATCGAGCACGCGGCCGGGATCACCCGTCGCCCCGCGCAGCACCACGTGTGCCGCGAGGCCACGCTCGTCGATCAGGGCCTGGAGGCGCGACCGCTCCGCCCCCTCGCCGTAGATGTCCAACCGCGCGGCGGGAACCGCCTCGACCACGCGGGCGAAGGCGCGGATCGCGACGTCCACGCGCTTCCCGGGCGCGAGCCGGCCGAGCATGACCACGCGCCCCGGGTCTCGATCGCCCGGCGGCACCACCGACTCGGCCGCGGCGATGCCGTGCGGCGCCAGGACATGCACGTCGGATGCCCCGAACCGGTCCTGCACGTCGGCGCGCTGCGATGCGGTGGGCCACAGCACGGCATCGAACCGTTCGGCCAGGGTGAACCACCGCGACCACAGCGGGTTCAGCGCGGCATCCGTCTCGTATGGCGGCTCGAGGTGGATCGTATGGATCGCGTGCACGAGCCGGATGTCCGGGTCATCCCACCCGGCCAGGAGCTCGCCGAGCTGACGCGATTCGCACAGGACGACCACGGGCTTGTCCGCTGCGGCGCGGAGCTCCGCCACGACAGCGGCGAGCCACGCGCGGTACAGCGCCCCGAACCCGTCCACGATCCCGGCGACCGACCCGTCGCGCCCGCGGATCACCACGGGCGCCGTGCTGATGTGCCAGTCGGGATCACCGGCGATCACCGGAACGTCGACCACGGGCCTGCCGAGGGCGTCGTCGATCGTGCGGTAGGCCAGCGCCGGGTCGGGCTCACCCGGGTGCCCGGCTGACCGCAGCCACGCCGCCGCGCCGCCGTGCGGGTCGGCGGCTTCGTCGAAGAGGTTCCGCATGCGGCCGGGATCGGCGACTGCTCCCCGCCGGACGAATTCCGCCCGGTGCGCGGCATGGTCGGCCGGGCTCCCCGGGTCGACGGTGAGGAGGAGCGGCCCCTCCCCGCCCGCCACGCCGGCCTCGGCCATCTGCCGGGCGCGCGCGAGCGCGGCGATCGTGTACCCGCCGTCCCGGTCGGGCACGAGCCTGCTCGACAGCACGAGGTACCACGCGTCCGGGAAGTCGCTCACGCGTCCATCCTCCCCCGGCCCCGCCCCCGATGCTGCCCTTCGTCGCGCACCTCTGCCCGACGGGCAGGCCACGACGGCCTTCCCCTCCCCACGCGCGGGCGGCATGACCGAGCCGCATCCCAGGTACCGCCGAGGACGGAGTGACATCCCCCTCCGGTCAATCGGGGCGCAGGGGTCCCCGCTCTTGACCGGAGGGGGATGTCACGCAGTCCGGGAGCGGCGAGGGGCGCGCAGGGCGCAGCGATGTGCTCCCTCAGACAATCGGGGTGCAGGGGTCCCCGCTCTTGCCTGAGGGGCACATCGCGGAGCCCGGAGCGAACCGCGGGGCGTCACCGAGCGACGCCGCACCTGGGGCTCACTCCCATTCGATGGTCCCCGGGGGCTTGGACGTGACGTCGAGCACCACCCGGTTCACCTCGCGCACCTCGTTGGTGATGCGGTTCGAGATGCGCGAGAGCACGTCGTAGGGCAGGCGGGTCCAGTCCGCGGTCATCGCGTCTTCGCTGGAGACCGGGCGCAGCACGATGGGGTGCCCGTAGGTGCGGCCGTCGCCCTGCACGCCGACCGAGCGGACATCGGCGAGGAGCACGACGGGGCACTGCCAGATCGCCGCGTCCAGGCCGGCCTTGGTCAGCTCGGCGCGGACGATCGCGTCGGCGTCACGCAGAATCTCGAGGCGGTCAGCGGTGACCTCACCGACGATCCGGATGCCGAGGCCGGGGCCCGGAAACGGCTGGCGGCCGACGATCACCTCGGGAAGCCCCAGTTCGCGGCCGATCGCCCGCACCTCGTCCTTGAACAGCGTGCGCAGCGGCTCGACGAGTTCGAACTGCAGATCTTCGGGGAGCCCGCCGACGTTGTGGTGGCTCTTGATGTTGGCCGTTCCGCTGCCGCCCCCGGATTCGACGACGTCGGGGTACAGCGTCCCCTGGACGAGGAAGCGGATGGGCTCCCCGTCGGCAGCCGCCTCGGCGACGAGGTCGGCCTCTGCCGCCTCGAAGACACGGATGAACTCGCGCCCGATGATCTTGCGCTTCTGCTCGGGGTCGCTCACTCCGGCCAGGGCGTCGAGGAACTGCTGGCGCGCGTCGACGGTGACCAGGCGCACGCCCGTGGAGGCGACGTAGTCGTTCTCGACCTGCTCCCGCTCGCCCTTTCGGAGGAGCCCGTGGTCGACGAACACGCACACGAGCTGGTCGCCGACGGCTTTGTGCACGAGGGCCGCGGCGACGGCGGAATCGACACCGCCCGATAGGCCGCAGATCACGCGCGCATCGCCCACCTGGGCGCGGATCTTCTCCACCTGCTCAGCGATGACGTTGCCGCTGTTCCAGTCGGCGGGAACACCCGCGGCGCGGTGCAGGAAGTTCTCCAGCACGGCCTGGCCGTGGTCGGTGTGCTTGACCTCGGGGTGCCATTGCACCCCGTACATGCGCCGCGCGTCATTGCCGAACGCGGCGACCGGCGTCGCGGCGGTGCGGGCGAGCACGTCGAAGCCCTCGGGGGCCCTCGACACCTGGTCGCCGTGGCTCATCCAGACGTTCTGCTCCGGGGGCTGCCCCTGCAGCAGGGTGCCCTCGGTCACGACCGTCGCATCCGTCGCCCCGTATTCACGAAGGCCCGTGTGCGCGACCTCGCCGCCGAGCGCCTGAGCCATGACCTGGAAGCCGTAGCAGATGCCCAGGGTGGGGACGCCGAGGTCGAACACGCCCACGTCGACCGAGGGGGCACCCTCCTCGTACACCGATGACGGACCGCCCGAGAGGATGATGCCGACCGGGCTCTTGGCGGCGATCTCCGCCGCGGTGGCGGTGTGCGGAACGATCTCGCTGTACACCCCCGCCTCGCGCACGCGGCGGGCGATCAGCTGCGCGTACTGCGCGCCGAAGTCGACGACGAGGACGGGACGCTGGGATGTCTCGGTCTGTTCGGTCATCGGGTGCCTTTCGGGGCGGATTCCACGGAGGATGCGGGAACGGCGGCGGATGCCACGGCCGCCTCGCGCTCGGCGAGGTAGGTGCGCACCTGCGTGGCGGTGGCCGCTTCGAGGAAGAAGGACAGCAGCGGCACGACGCCACCGAGGGCGAGGAGCACCAGACGCGGCAGCGGCCAGCGCATGAGGCTCCACAAACGGAAGCACGAGACGAGGTAGACGACGTAGAACCAGCCGTGCGCCACGAGGATGAACAGCGAGATGTTGAAGCCGTCGCCGGCCGAGATCATCTCGCACGAGTTCGTCTGCGGGAGGAACAGCGACCACCACTCGCACCCGGGGCCGGGGATCACCGTCGCGAGCCACAGCGCACCGCCGGACCCCCCGGCGAACAGCTCGAGGTGCAGCGGGGTGTACTTGAGGATCATCTCCGCCAGCAGCAGGAGCAGGCCGATGCCGGTGATGATCGAGCAGATCTGGTAGAACTTCAGCGCTCCACGGATCGCCGGAAAAGTGGCGAGTTTCGGGGCTGCGGGCATGGCTCCATTCTACCCGCGCGGTTCGCCGGCCCCGTCCGCGGCAGCATCCTCGAGATCCTCGAGCTCCTTCTCCCAGGCATCCCGGGAGAGCCGGTACCAGAGGTAGAACGCGAACCCGGCGAACACCGCCCACTCGGCGGCGTAGAACAGGTTCAGCCAGTTCACCGTGCCACCCTCCTCGGGCGCGGGCGAGGAGATCGGGTCGAGGCCCCCCAGCGGCTCCCAGGAGGTCAGGTACGGCCGGTACACATCGAGCCCGTCGATGTCGTGCCAGCGGGAGAGGAGCGCCGGGGGCGACATCCGCGTGATCTCGTACGGGTGGGCACCGGCGGGGGGCAGGGCAGGGCCCTCATCGGAGATGATCCGCCCGGTCACCTCGACGATCTCGCCGGGGTTCTCCGCGGCCGCCGCCGAGAGTGCGGATGCGGCGGCCTCGGCCTCCGCGCGGTCGTCGGTCCACCCGACCGCGACGGCCAGGGACGTGGGCTGCGCGGTGTCGGCGAGGCGGAGCTGGCCCGTCACCCAGAACCCCGCGACGCCGTCGTTGTACCGGTCGGCCACGACGAGGAAGTCGCCCGGCACCCAGGTGCCGCGGGTCTCCACGCGCTGACCCACCAGCGGCTCGGGCAGGTATTCGCCGGGTTGGGCGACCTCCGCCAGCGGCCGGATCTCCTCGGTCATCCCCGGCGGGGGCGGGTCGCTGTCGATGGCGCTTCCCAGCTGCCACTGGCCGAGCCACGCGAACACCCCTGCCGCCGCGAGGCACAGCGCCAGCATGGCCAGCCACTGCGGCCGCAGCATCACCTCGCGCAGCGTCGGGGGGAACTCTTCGACAAGCTCAGTGCGACGCTCCTCGACAGGCTCAGTGCGACGCTCTTCGACAGGCGCAGTGCGCGGCTCTTCGACAGGCTCCGCGACCGGCTGCGGGTCGGCGGGTTCCGATGCGGGGTCGCGGGGCGGGACGTCGGGCATCAGGAGCCGTAGGGCGCGACGACCACCTCGACGCGCTGGAACTCCTTGAGGTCGGAGTACCCCGTGGTGGCCAGAGACTTCCGGAGCGCACCGATGAGATTGGCCGTGCCGTCCGAGACGGGTGCCGGGCCGTAGAGGACCTCCTCGAGCGTGCCCACCTGGGGAACGCGCACGCGCCGTCCGCGCGGGAGCTGCGGATGGTGGGCCTCGGGGCCCCAGTGGAACCCGCGGCCGGGGGCATCCGTCGCCCGCGCCAGGGCCACACCGAGCATGACCGCATCCGCTCCCATCGCGAGCGCCTTGACGATGTCACCCGACGTGCCCACGCCGCCGTCGGCGATCACGTGGACGTAGCGGCCGCCCGATTCGTCGAGGTAGTCGCGGCGGGCGCCGGCGACATCGGCCACGGCTGTAGCCATCGGCGCGTGGATGCCGAGCGTCGCACGCGTCGTGGATGCTGCTCCCCCGCCGAATCCGACGAGCACGCCCGCCGCTCCCGTGCGCATGAGGTGCAGGGCGGCGGTGTACGAGCCGGCGCCACCCACGATGACGGGCACGTCGAGGTCGTAGATGAACTTCTTGAGGTTCAGCGGCGCGCTGACGCTGGACACGTGCTCGGCCGAGACGGTCGTTCCACGGATGACGAACAGGTCGACGCCCGCAGCGACCACGGTCTCGTAGAGCTCCTGCGTGCGCTGGGGCGTCAGTGCCCCGGCGACGGTCACGCCAGCCGCGCGGATCTCCGCGAGGCGGTCGCGGACGAGCTCGGGCTTGATCGGCTCCGAGTACAGCTCCTGCATCCGCCGCGTGGCATCCGCGTCCTCGAGGCCGGCGATCTCGTCGAGCAGCGGCTCCGGGTCGTCGTATCTGGTCCACAGACCTTCGAGGTCGAGGACGCCGAGTCCCCCGAGCTGGCCGAGCATGATGGCCGTGCGCGGGCTCACGACCGAGTCCATCGGGGCGCCCAGGACCGGGATCGCGAACGGGAACGCGTCGATGGTCCACCCGGTCGAGACGTCCTCGGGGTTGCGGGTGCGCCGGGACGGAACGACGGCGATGTCGTCGAAGGTATAGGCGCGGCGTGCGCGCTTGGCGCGGCCGAGGTCGATCTCCATGGTCACCCCTCCAGCCTACTCGCGGGTTCCGGCGGCTCCGGCGGCGAAGGAGCGCTATCGGGGAGCAGCATCGTCCCTCCCCCAAAACGCCGTCGACTCGCCACCAAACGTCGCAATCCCCGCAGAAATCGGACGCTTTGTGGCGAGTCGACCGCTTACCTCTTGTAGTTGGGCGCCTCGACGACGATCTGCACGTCGTGCGGGTGCGACTCCTTCAGCCCGGCGGAGGTGATCCGCACGAATTTGCCCTTGGCCTTGAGCTCGTCGATCGTGCGGGCGCCGACGTAGAACATCGACTGCCGGAGTCCGCCGACGAGCTGGTACGCCACCGCCGAGAGCGGACCGCGGTACGCGACCTGCCCCTCGATCCCCTCGGGGATGAGCTTGTCGTCGTTGGGGACGTCGGACTGGAAGTAGCGGTCCTTGGAGTAGGACGTCTTCTTGCCGCGCGTCTGCAGGGCACCGAGGGATCCCATCCCGCGGTACTGCTTGAACTGCTTGCCGCCCTGGAACACGATCTCGCCCGGGGACTCGTCCGTGCCGGCCAGGAGCGACCCCAGCATGACGGTGTCGGCCCCGGCCACGAGCGCCTTGGCGATGTCGCCGGAGTACTGCAGGCCCCCGTCGGCGATGACCGGGATGCCGGCCTCCCGAGCCGCCTGGTAGGCCTCCCAGATCGCGGTCACCTGCGGTACACCCACGCCCGCGACGATGCGCGTGGTGCAGATCGAGCCCGGCCCGACGCCGACCTTGACCGCGTCCGCCCCGGCGTCGATGAGCGCCTGCGCGCCCTCCCGGGTGGCGACATTGCCGCCGATGACGTCGATGTGCGCAAAGGTCGGATCGGCCTTCAGCCGGCGGACCATGTCGATGACGCCCGCGGACTGGCCGTTCGCCGTGTCGACGACGAGCACGTCCGCGCCCGCATCGCGGAGGGCCTCGGCCCGCTCCCACGCGTCGCCGAAGAACCCGATGGCCGCGCCCACGCGCAGCCGGCCGTGCTCGTCCTTCGTGGCGAGCGGGTACTTCTCGCTCTTGTCGAAGTCCTTGATGGTGATGAGGCCGGCGAGCTTGCCGTCGTCGTCCAGAAGCGGCAGCTTCTCCACGCGGTGCTGCGCGAACAGCGCGATGACCTCGTTCGCGCCGATGCCGACGCGGCCCGTGATGAGGCCCTCGGTGGTCATGACGTCGCGCACCTTGGTGGACTGGCGCTCGAAGCTCGAGACGAACCGCATGTCGCGGTTGGTGATGATGCCGACGAGGCGCCCGTCGTCGTCGATGACCGGCAGACCCGAGATGCGGTACTTCGCGCACAGCCCGTCGACCTCTTCGATGGATGCGTCGGGAGTCGTCGTGATCGGATCGGTGATCATGCCCGACTCGCTGCGCTTCACGCGGTCGACCATCGCGGCCTGCTCCTGGATGGAGGCGTTGCGGTGCAGGATGCCCAGGCCCCCCTCGCGGGCGATCGCGATCGCCAGACGCGCCTCGGTGACGGTGTCCATGGCCGCCGACAGCAGGGGCGTCGCCACGGTGATCCGCCGCGTCACGCGCGAGGACGTATCGGCCTCGCTCGGGATGACGTCCGTGTGGCCCGGAAGGAGGAGGACGTCGTCGTACGTAAGGCCGACGAAGCCGAAGGGGTCGTGGTTCTCCATGGTTCTCCTGCGCGCACCGCGCGTTGCTCGAGGGACGACGACGGCCGGGGCGCGACACTCACGCCGTACTCAATTCTAAGTCGCCGGGAGCACGGGTTGTTCCCGCGATGCTTGCAATCGGGCCCGGTGTGCGTAGTATTCCGATCCGGTCACACGCGCTTGCCGTTCGGTAGGTGAAACACGACCGACACATTACGCTCGTAGCGTCGTTGATCGCCGCCGATGCGACCGATCTCGGCGGCTGCCGCCGACTGGAGGATTTGTGAGTCCCACGAGCACTGCGGCGCGTCGAACCCGCGCGAGAACCCTGCCCGCCCTGTTCGCGCTCCTTCTGACGCTGATGGGCGTGTTCGCCGGAGCCGCTCCCGCCGTCGCGGCCGCCGAAGAGGAGTTCCCGTTCGCCATCGGGGGCAACGTCCGCACCGGCGGTGAGCCCGTCGAGGGCGCCACCATCACCGTGACCGGTCAGGACTTCGAGGCCGAGACGGAAACCGCCGAGAACGGCGGCTGGCGTGTGGGTGTCCCTACGAAGGACGACACCTACACCGTCGAACTCGACGCCGACAGCCTTCCCTCCGGCGCCGACGTGCCCGAAGGGTTCGAGACCACGGTCGAGGTGACGTTCGGCGCATCCAATACGATCACGCGCAACTTCACCCTCGAAGCGGCCGAGCGGGTGACGGTGGGCTTCTGGGACCAGCTGCTGTCGCGGTCGGTCAACGGCCTGAACTTCGGCCTCATGCTCGCGCTGGCGGCGATCGGCGTCTCGCTGGTGTTCGGAACGACCGGCCTGTCCAACTTCGCCCACGGCGAGCTGGTGACCTTCGGCGCGCTGGCCGCCCTGTTGTTCTCCGCGGGTTTCTCGATGCCGATCTGGCTCGCCATCCCGCTCGCCGTCGTCGTCTCCGCCGGTTTCGGGCTGGGGATGGATGCGGGGCTGTGGCGGCCCCTCCGACGCAAGGGGCTCGGCACCGTCCAGTTGATGATCGTCTCGATCGGTCTCTCGCTGGCGCTGCGCTACGTCTACCAGATGTTCGTCGGCGGAGGCACGGTGCAGCTTCCCGGTCGCGTCACCTCATCGATCGCGGGGCTCGGGCCGGTGCGCCTCTCGATCACCGACGTTGTCAGCATGGCGGTGTCGGTCGTGGTCATCGCCGCCTTCGCGTGGTGGCTCATGCGCACGCGCATCGGTCGCGCCACCCGGGCCGTGTCCGACAACCCCTCCCTCGCCGCGGCCAGCGGAATCGACGTCGACGGCGTCGTCCGGATCGTCTGGGTCATCGCCGCAGCGCTGGCCGGCCTCTCCGGCGTGCTGTGGGCCTACTTCCGTCCGGGCATCCGGTGGGACATGGGTACCAGCATCCTGCTGCTGATCTTCGCCGCGGTGACACTCGGAGGACTCGGCACCGCCCTCGGGGCACTCGTCGGATCGCTCATCGTCGGCATGCTCGTCGAGGTCTCGACCCTGTGGATCCCGTCGGATCTCAAGTACGTGGGCGCCTTGGTCGTCCTGATCGTCATCCTCCTGTTCCGTCCCCAGGGCATCCTCGGGCGACGCGAGCGAATCGGATAGGTGGGCACCGTGAACTTCCTTCAGATCCTGTCGAACACCGCGGCGCAGATCCTCGCGCCCGCCACGCTCGGCTACGTCCTCGCCGCCATCGGGCTCTCCGTGCACTTCGGCTTCGCCGGACTGCTCAACTTCGGCGTCGCGGGGTTCATGGCGATCGGCGCGTACGGCTTCGCGATCTCGATCCTCAGCTTCGGCCTGCCCTGGCCGGTGGCCGCGCTCATCGGCCTCCTCGCCGCGGTGGTGTTCGCTCTCATCCTCGGCATCCCGACCCTGCGACTGCGCGGCGACTACCTCGCGATCGTCACCATCGCGGCCGCCGAGGTGCTGCGCCTGCTGTTCCTCACCTCGACCTGGCGCGCCTACACCGGGTCGGCCGACGGGCTGTCGGGCTTCCAGGCGGGCTTCCGCGCGAGCAGCCCGCTCCCTCCTGGCCGATGGGGCATCGGTCCATGGACGTACCAGTCCGACCAGTGGTGGGTCATCCTCGTCGGGACGATCACGACCGCGGTCGTCGTGCTGTTCGTCTGGCTGCTGATGCGGAGCCCCTGGGGGCGCGTCATCCGCGGCATCCGCGAGGACGAGGACGCCGTGCGCGCGCTGGGTAAGAACGTCTTCGCGTTCAAGATGCAGGCGCTCATCGTCGGCGGCGTGATCATCGCCGCGGGCGGCATCGTCACGGCGATGGGAACGAACGTCAACCCGAACGTCTACGTGACGTCGCAGAGCTTCTTCGTGTGGACGGCGTTGCTTCTGGGCGGCGCGGCCACGATCTTCGGCCCGGTGCTCGGCGCAGTGCTGTTCTGGGTGGTGCGCGCCTTCCTGTCCAACCTCCTGCCCGCTCTCGTGAACATCGGGTGGCTGCCGTTCCTGACGACCGAGCAGAGCCAGATGCTGGTCTTCGTCCTCGTCGGCGTCGCGCTCATGCTGATCGTCATCTTCCGCCCGCAGGGCATCCTCGGAAGCAAGAAGGAGCTGACCTTTGTCCGCTGACGTCGTACCCCCGACCCCGCGCCCGAAGAGCACCGGCCTGCATAAGGGCGAGATCCGCCCGGGCGTGGAGAAGGTCGACCCGATCATCGTCATCGACGGCGTCACGCGCGTCTTCGGCGGCCTCACCGCCGTGGATGTCGGGCACCTGGAGATCCCCCGCGGAGCCATCACCGCGCTCATCGGGCCCAACGGTGCCGGCAAGACCACGCTGTTCAACCTCCTCACCGGATTCGACAAGCCCAACGCGGGCAACTGGTCGTTCGACGGCAAGAACCTCGCGGGCATTCCCGCCTTCAAGACCGCGCGCATGGGTCAGGTGCGCACGTTCCAGCTGACGAAGTCGCTCGGACTGCTCACCGTGCTGGAGAACATGAAGCTCGGCGCGCCCAAGCAGGCCGGCGAGCGGATCTTCACGGGCATCCTGCCGTTCCTGTGGCGCAAGCAGGAGACGGAGATCGAAGAGAAGGCCCGCGGGCTCCTGCAGCGCTTCAAGCTCGACGCCAAGGAGAAGGACTACGCGGCGAGCCTGTCGGGCGGGCAGCGCAAGCTCCTCGAGATGGCCCGCGCCCTCATGAGCGACCCGGTACTGGTGATGCTCGACGAGCCGATGGCGGGTGTGAACCCCGCGCTGACGCAGTCGCTGCTGGACCACATCCTCGACCTCAAGGACCTCGGGATGACGGTGGTCTTCGTCGAGCACGACATGCACATGGTGCGTCACATCGCCGACTGGGTGGTCGTGATGGCGGAGGGCAAGGTGGTCGCCGAGGGTCCGCCGGACGCCGTCATGAACAACCCGGCGGTGATCGACGCCTATCTCGGCGCGCATCAGGACGTCGACCTCGGTGTCGTCACGGGCCGCCACGCCGGAACGCTCAGCGCCGAGGCCGCCGAACTGCTCGAGACCAAGCAGGAGCTCGACCAGGCCATCGAGGCGGAGGCGCACGGCCACTCGCAGCGCGCCGCGGGCACGGAGGACAGCAAGTGAGCGACAACGTCATCGAGGTCACGTCCGTCGTGGCGGGCTACATCCCGGGGGTCAACATCCTCAACGGGGCCAGCCTCACCGCCGCGAAGGGCGAGCTGATCGGCATCATCGGCCCCAACGGCGCCGGCAAGTCCACGATGCTCAAGGCCATCTTCGGCCAGGTGAAGGTGCGCGAGGGCACGGTGACCCTCAACGGAGACGACATCACGGGGCTCCGGGCCAACAAGCTCGTCGCCAAGGGCGTGGGGTTCGTACCGCAGTCCAACAACGTGTTCCCGAGCCTGACGATCGCCGAGAACCTGCAGATGGGCGCCTACCAGAGCCCGAAGTCCGTGGCCGAGCGCACGGACTTCGTGACCTCGATCTTCCCCGACCTCGGCAAGCGCCTGCAGCAGCGCGCCGGCTCCCTCTCCGGCGGCGAGCGCCAGATGGTCGCGATGGGCCGCGCGCTCATGATGGACCCGCACGTGCTGCTGCTCGACGAGCCGTCGGCCGGGCTGTCGCCCTCGCGCCAGGATGAGGCCTTCCTGCGCGTCTCGGAGATCAACAAGGCCGGCGTGACGACCATCATGGTCGAGCAGAACGCGCGCCGCTGCCTGCAGATCTGCGACCGCGGCTACGTCCTGGACCAGGGGCGCGACGCCTACACCGGCACGGGGCGCGAGCTGCTCAACGACCCCAAGGTCATCGGGCTCTACCTCGGAACCCTCGGCGCCTGAGCTTCGCGCGCCTCGCGCGCCTCGCGCGCCTCGCCGCCGTTCAGGGGACGGGATCGGCCGCCTCGCGCCCCGGGGAGGCGACGAAAGTCGTCCCCTCGAGGACTCGGCGGACGGTCAGCAGCGCCACCCGCGGCGGCGGAGCGCTCCCCGCAGCAGACCGGGTGCGACCGGGTCGGGGCCGTGGATGTGGGCGCGAGTGATCCGCACCACCTCGAAGCCGGCGGCGACATAGTCGGAGTGCTTGCGGATGTCGCGGCTCCACTGTGCGGCATCGGTACGGTGGTGATCGCCCTCGACCTCGACGAGGACCCGCCATGCCCGATACGCGGCGTCGGCGATGCCGAGGAGCCGGCCGTCGGGATCTCGGATCTCGGCGTCGAGCTCAGGCTCCGGGAGGCCCGCATCCTCCGCCTGGATGCGCCAGTCGGTCTCCAGCAGCGACATGCTGCCGACCCGGATGCTCGCGAGGGCTGACCGCAGCCTGCCGGCACCCGGGCGCCGACCGGCCGAGGTCACGGCGTGCAGTTCCGCCGGCGTCGCAACCTGAAGGTGCGGGCACGGGCGGCCGTAGCGGTCGCGGGGGATGCGGACGAGCTCGTCGCCGAGCCGGACGAGCTCGTGCATCGTCAGCTCGGCGCCCAGCATGGCCCACGTCGCTGCGGGGCTCGCCACCGGCATCCCATCGAGCATCCTGACGCTCGCGAAGGCCGGCGCGACCGTGCGTCCGCGGATGCCGCGGCGGCGGGGCGTCCGTTCAGGCGCGACCACGGCGACTTCGAGCTCCGCGTGCGCGACCGTGGCGCCGTGGAGGACCGCGGCGGTGCGACCGGCGAAGAACGCCCCGGGCGTCAGGAGGGGCGCGAACGTGACGGCATCCCGGATGACACGCGCTCGGGTCGCGCGGGCGCGCGCCAGCGGAGTGTCGTCCGGCTGCGCGGGGTCGGCGACGCGACGACGCACACCCCAGAACGGCGCCTCGAGGTCGCTCGCACGCAGCCGCTTCGCTGTCGCGCCGGCGCGCTGCGCCTCGGCGACGCCGAAGCTCTCCCCCAGCACTCCGGGCAGCGGTCGCGGCGGCACGGGCATGGACCCCAGCATCCCGGGCGCGCCGGCGGGCGATCGCCCAGGCAGGGCCCCCGGTGCGAAATCTCCCGCTGCCCGTGCCTGTGCAGGAGATGTCGCTCACCTCGGGGGACAGCATCCGCCGCCTGGGGACGGCGCGAGCGGGCAGAAGCCGTCCCCCGAAGGCCCCGAGGCCTCCGGGCACGTAGAAGGGCCCCGGTCGAAGACCGGGGCCCTTCCGCTACAGGAACGCTCAGCCGATGTTGAGGAACTCGTAGTTGTTGTCGGCGCCGTACTCGAAGACACCGATCGTGGCCTCGGTCGGGTCGCCCACCTCGTTGAAGGTGATCGGCCCGGAGACACCGTCGTAGTCCGCGGTCTCGCCGGCGATGATGATGTCGGCGCACTCCGCGAACGTCGTGCAGGTCGTGCCGCCGTCGGCACCCGAGACGGACTGCAGGTTCGCCGCCACATCCGGACCCGCCGTCGAGCCGGCCTGCAGCGCCGCCAGGGCGAGCAGGACCACGGCGTCGTACGACTCCGGCGCGTAGGTGAAGTCGGCCAGTTCAGGCTGACCCTGACCCGTCCAGTACGCCTGCAGCTCGGTGCGGAACGTCTCGATGGCCGCGGGGTCGACCGCCGGGTAGGTGCCCTTGGTGCCTTCCAGGGTTCCCTCCTCGAACTCGTCACCGAAGTTCGCGAGGTTGCCGTCCACCATGTAGAGCTTGTCTGCCGGGTAGTCCGCGCCGACCAGCTCGGGGATCATCGTCGTGACCTCTTCGAAGGTGATGAGGGCGATCGAGTCGGGGTCGGCGGCGAGAACGTCCTCGACCTGGGCCGAGAAGTTCGTGTCACCCGTGTTGTACAGCGACGCGGCGACGACCTCGCCACCGGCCGCCTCGAAGGCATCCCTGGTGAAGCACGCGAGTCCGGTGCCGTACGAGTCGTTCAGCACGATCATGCCGAGGGTCTCGTTGCCGTCGCCGGCGATCAGGTTGCCGAGCACCTCGCCCTGGAGCACGTCCGAGGGAGCGGTGCGCCAGTACAGGCCGTTGTCCTCGTAGCCCGTGAAGGCGGCCGAGGTGTTGGCCGGCGAGAACTGGATGGCGCCGGCGGCGATCACCTGGTCGATGAACTGCAGCGACGTGCCCGACGATGCGGCACCGACGATGGCGGTGGCTCCCTCGCCCAGCAGACGCGGGATCTCGGTCTCGTACGCCTTGTTGTCGGTGTCGCCCGAGTCGCCCTGGATGAGGTCGATCGTGATGCCCTTGCCGGCGGCGTTGATCTGCGACGCGGCGAAGTCGGTGGCCGAGATCTCCGGCGGTCCGAGGAAGGCGAGGTTTCCGGTGACCGGGAGCGCTGTACCGATCGTGTAGGTCAGGTCAGTCCCCGGACCACCGGTCGTCTCGACGTACTCGGGCGTGTACGACGCAGGTGCTGCTTCATCGCAGTCGATGGGGAACTCGAATCCCCCCTCGGATGCTTCGGGCGTGCTGCCGCCACCGGTACATCCGGCGAGGATGAGCGCAGCCGCGCCGACCATGGCGAATCCCCCCATGGCCTTCGTGGTGCGTGAACGTGTAAGGACGCTCATGTAGTGCTCCTTGATGAGTCGGGAACGCGGGGAAACGGGTTTCGCCGCGTCGATTGTGACCAACCTAACGGCGTGCGCGTCTCGTCGAGGTTCCCGTTCGTTAACGATGTGTAACGGGACCCAATCGTTATCTGGTGGGTCCGGATGCCGGAAAACCCGCGCTCAGGTGAGGTCAGCCACGTCGGAGGCGGTGCGGCGTCCGCGCCGCGCCGCGCGGAGCGAGTCGATCGTGAGCAGCACGAGCGCGACCCACACGAGACCGAATCCGATCCATCGTTCGAGCGGCATGGGTTCGCTCAGCACCCACACTCCGATCGAGAACTGGAGGATCGGGGCCACGAACTGCAGCATCCCCATGACGGTGAGCGGCGTGCGACGGGCGCCGGCCGCGAAGAACAGCAGCGGGATTGCGGTGACCGCGCCGGCCAGGAGGAGCAGGATGCCGTGCCCGACGCCGGCGGTCGCCAGCGTCAGACCGGACGTGGCGCCGACGATCGCCAGCTGCACGAGCGCGACGGGGGTGAGCCACGCCGACTCCAGGGTGAGCCCGCTGACGGCGTCGACGGCACCCCCGATCTTGTTCTTGACCAGGCCGTACAGCCCGAAGGAGAACGCCAGGCCCAGCGCGATCCACGGGAACGCGCCGTATCCGACGACGATCACCCCGACGGCGACCGCCGCGATGCCCAGCGCCACCCACTGCGTGACCCGCACGCGTTCGCGGAGGACGACGACCCCGAGCACGACCGTCACGAGCGGGTTGATGAAGTATCCGAGGCTCGTTTCCACGACGTGGCCGGTGAGGGTCGCGAGGACGTACACCTGCCAGTTGACGTAGATCAGGGCGCCGGCCAGCGCCGTCAAGCCGAGCAGACGCGGCTGCCGGATGATCGCCAGCAGGGGCCGCCACGCGCGGGTGACGGCGAGCAGCACGACGCAGAACACCAGCGACAGGACGATCCGCCAGGCGACGAGCTCCCACGGACCGGTCGGCAGGAGCGCGACGAAGTACAGCGGAAGGACGCCCCACAGCAGGTAGGCGGCGAACGCGTAGCCGACGCCGAGCAGCCTCTCCCGGGCGTCCGAGGCGGTGGATGCGGCGGGGGTGCTGGGCGTCGTCCGATCCACTCCCCCAGCCTACGGTCGGATGCCGACGGCGAGCGCCGGATGCCGCGCTCCTCGGCCGGGAACGCCCGCCGGGAACGCGGAAGGCCCCGGATGCCGAAGCATCCGGGGCCTTCCGGTGAGAGCTGTGGCGTCAGCGGACGACGACGGCGAGCACGTCGCGCGCGGAGAGCACGAGGTACTCGTCGGCACCGAACTTGACCTCGGTACCGCCGTACTTGCTGTAGATGACGCGGTCGCCGACGGCGACGTCCAGCGGGACGCGGTTGCCGTTGTCGTCGATGCGGCCCGGCCCGACGGCCACGACCTCGCCCTCCTGGGGCTTCTCCTTGGCAGTGTCAGGGATGACGAGACCACTGGAGGTGGTCTGCTCTGCCTCGACCTGCTGGATGACGATGCGGTCCTCGAGCGGCTTGATGGAAACCGACACGGTCTACCTCTTCTTTCTTGACGCTTCGGTACAGAAGACTCGTTAGCACCCACGCATGGCGAGTGCTAACGCCAGTGTACGGAAAGAGTTGGCACTCCCGCAACGCGAGTGCCAACTCCGTACGACTGAGGGTCGCGCCTAGGGTGGGGTGGTGGACATGGCGGAGTTGACGGCGCTGCTCACCGGCGAGGGGCTTCGGCTGCTGGACGAGGCCGGCGAGATCACCTCCACCGCCGAGGTCGCCCGGACCGTCTCTCGGCTGCGGGCGGCAGGGCATTCCCCCGACCTGGTCTCCGCGGTGGTCGGGCAGGCACGGCTGCGTGCACGGGCCCGCGCGAAGTTCGGCGACTTCGCCGAGCGGATGCTGTTCACCCGCGCCGGGCTCGAACAGGCCACGCGGCTGTCGGTCGCGGCGCGCCACGCGGGACGGTTCCGTGCCGCGGGCGTGGAGAGCGTCGCCGACCTCGGGTGCGGCATCGGCGGCGATGCCCTGGGCTTCGCCGCGCTCGGCCTCCGCGTGCTCGCCGTCGACGCCGACGAGGTGACCGCCGCGATCGCCGCGTACAACCTCGCCCCGTTCGGCGACGCGGTGACGGTGCAGCACGGCAGCGCCGAGGCATCCGATCTGGCGGGCGTCGAGGCCGTGTGGCTGGACCCCGCGCGGCGCACGGCGGGGCACACCGAGACGGTGCGGGTCGGCGCCGGAGATTACTCGCCCCCGCTCGAGTGGGCCTTCGGGGTTCTGGCGCGCATGCCCGGCGGGATGAAGCTCGGCCCGGCGTTCGACCGCGACGCGATCCCCGCCGATGCCGAAGCGCAGTGGGTGAGCGCCGACGGATCGACGGTCGAGCTCGTGCTGTGGACGGGTGCGCTCGCGCGGGACGGCGTGCGCCGCGCGGCGCTGGTGACCCGCGGGGACGATGCGTGGGAGCTCACGGCGGGCGCCGACACGGAGGACGAACCGGTGCGGACGCTCGGGGCGTACGTGCACGAACCCGATGGCGCGGTCATCCGGGCCCGGCTCATCGGCGACGTCGCCCGGGCGCTCCACGCCGGGATGCTCGCGCCCGGCATGGCCTACCTCACCTCCGACGAGGCACTGACGAGCCCGTTCGTGTCGTCCTTCCGCGTGCGCGAGGAGGTGCCGTTCGAAACCCGGGCGCTCGCCCGGGTGCTGCGCGCGCGTGGGATCGGAACGCTGGAGATCAAGAAGCGCGGCGTGGATATCGACCCCGCGGTGCTGCGCACGAAGCTCGGCCTGCGCGGCGAGGACTCGGCGACGCTGATCCTCACGCGGGTCGGCAAGCGCCGGCTCGCCGTGCTGGCCGACCGCGTCTCCTGAGCCGTCGCGACGCGTCGGTCCGGAGGGAAGCGCGGGTCAGGAGAGGGAAGCGCGGGTCAGGCGGGAAGTGCGGGTCAGGCGGCAAGCGCGGGTCAGGAGAGGGAAAGCTGCGGCATCGCCCACACGAGCCACCCGGCGCTGTACACGATCGACACGAGGCTCAGCACCAGCGCCCACACCCCGATCGCCCGGGACTCCCCCGCCCGGCACAGGGTGATGATCGCCACGACGACGCCGGCGACGCCGGCCGGCAGCATCCACCCGACGAAGATCGATGCCGTCAGGGCGACGATTGCGAGCCCGAGCGCCCACGGACCGACCCGCGCGCGTCGCCGTGCCGGAGGAGGCGCCCACTCGAGGTGCTCCCCTTCGACGGGTCCTTCCGCCGCCACGATCACCGGAGCGGTCGGGAGCTCGCGATAGCCCTCGCGCGCGGCGCCGGGGATACGGGATGCCGCGGGCGCGACGATCACGTCGGGCGACGGCGGCTCGACCACGGGTGGGTGAAGAGTCGCCGGTGGCGTGTCGAGCGCAGCATCCACGCCCCGGAGGTCCGGGGCTGCCGCCGGCTGCACCGCGGCCTCCGCGCTCTCCTCGATCGGCCGGGCGTCGGGTTCGTCGGCGCTGCGCGGAGCGCGGCCGGGCGCGACGTCGCTCATCCGGCGGCCTCCTCGGCGACCTGGATCTCGGTGACCGGCAGGGTCGAGTCCGCCCCGAATGCGATCGTGGACGGACGGCGGCCCGAGGCGATCAGCTCGGCCGCGAGCGCGGCGATCATCGCACCGTTGTCGGTGCACAGCCGCAGCGGCGGGATCCGCACGCTCACGCCCGCGGCTGCGGCACGTTCGAGCGCGACGTCGCGCAGCCGGCGGTTGGCGACGACACCGCCGCCCAGGAGCAGTCGCGGCACGTCGTGTCGCGCGCATGCGTCGAGGGCCTTGGTCACGAGCACGTCCACGACGGCCTCGCGGAACGATGCAGCGACATCCGCCACCGGCACGGTCTCGCCGGCGGCTTCGCGCTGCTCGGTCCACCGCGCGACGGCCGTCTTCAGGCCCGAGAACGAGAAGTCGTACCGGTGCCGCTCCATGTCCGACGCGCGAGAGAGCCCGCGGGGGAACGGGATGGCGCGCGGGTCGCCGGAGGCTGCGGCACGGTCGATCTCGGGACCGCCGGGGTAGGGCAGCCCGAGGATGCGGGCCACCTTGTCGAACGCCTCACCAGCGGCGTCGTCGACCGTCTCCCCGAGCAGCTCGACGTCGCTCGTGAGGTCGCGGACGAGGAGCAGCGACGTGTGGCCGCCGCTCACCAGCAGCGCCACCGTCGGGTATTCCAGGGGTCCGGCATCGGCGTCGAGGATGTCGGCGGCGATGTGCCCGACGAGATGATTGACCGCATACAGGGGCTTGCCGAGGGAGACGGCGAGCCCCTTGGCCGCGCCGATCCCGACCATGAGCGCACCCGCGAGCCCCGGCCCGCTCGTGACCGCGATCGCGTCGAGCTCGTGCAGGCGGACGGATGCTTCGGCCAGCGCCGCCTCGATCGACGGCCGCAGCGCTTCCAGGTGCGCCCGCGCGGCGACCTCGGGTACCACGCCGCCGTATCGGGCGTGCTCCGCCATGCTCGAGGCGATCGTGTTGCTCAGGAGCGTCCGCCCGCGCACGATGCCGATGCCGGTCTCGTCGCAGCTGGTCTCGATGCCCAGGACGAGCGGTCCGTCGCTCACGTGCACCACCCCGTCCGCGCGTCGCATGTCACTCCGGCTCCGCCGAGCGGCGTCAGCCCGCCGGCGGCGGCCCCGATGTCGGAGGATGCACCCGATGTCGGAGCATCCTGCCCGGATCCTCCGATCTTGGTGCGATTCTCCGACGTTGCGGCGACCCGGGCGTGCGCCCACCCGGTGAGGTCGAGCGCCATCACGAGCGCGTCGACACCGTCGGGCTGGTAGTACCGGGGGCGGCGGCCGACCTCGGTGAAGCCCTCCGACGCGTACAGCGCCTGGGCGACCGGGTTGTCGGCGCGCACCTCGAGGAACACCTCGCGCACCCCGCGGCGGGAGGCCTCCTCGAGCATCGCGGTGAGCAGCATCCGCCCCCGGCCGCGTCCGCGGAAGCCCTCGGCGATCGTGATCGTCTGGATGTCGGCGTCCTTCGCCCCCTTCGGCGCGCGGAGCCCCGCGTACCCGGCGAGGCGGCCGGCTTCCTCGGCCACGACGTACCAACCGTGGCGCGAGGACAACTCCTCGCGCATCATCGCCTCGCTCCACGCGTCGGTGGGGAACGAGGCCCGCTCGAGCACCATGATCGCGTCGAGATCGGAGAGGTCGGCGGCGCGGAGGTTCACGTGCGCACCTTCTTGGGCGTGTGGCCGAGGGTGACGTCGGGGGTGCGGAGGTAAAGCGGCTCGGCGGGGCCGATCGTGCGCCCGGTCGCGACCGCGCGGGCTGCCGCGAGCGCGACCATCGCCGCAGGCACGGATGCCGCGTCCCGCCGGGTCGCGCCGAGCTCGCTCAGACGCGCGTCGAGCTCGTCACGGCGGATCAACGCCGGCTCGGTATCGCGGACGGGGAGGCCGTCATCCCCGAGCCCGACGTACACCGTGTAGGCGAATTCGCGCCGCCGGGCGTCGGTGACGATCGCGAACCGGTCGGGTTCGGGGGCGCCGGTCAGGGCCGCGTCCATCAGGATTCCGAGCGCGACGGCGTCGTGGCTGACCACGGGGACGACCCTCAGGTCGCGGCCGAGGGCGAAGGCGCGCGCGGCCGCGATCCCGACCCGCAGGCCGGTGAAGGGCCCCGGACCCATGCCGACCGCGACGTGCGTGAGCCCCGCCGCATCCACCTGCGCGAGCAGCTCGCCGATCACCTCGGCATGGCCGAGCGGATTCTCGCTGGATGCTTCGGCTTCGACGTAGCCGTCGGCGTGGACGACGGCGACGGCCGTGCCGAGGGAGGTGTCGATGCCGAGGAACACCCTCCCAGCGTAATCCGGTGCGCGTCCGGTGGCGGCCGTGCGTCCCGCCTCCCTCGGCGCCCCTTTGGCGGCGGCCCCCTACCGGCGGCCCCTGGACCGGCGCCCCCGACCAGCGCCCCCAGGCATCCGGCTCAGCTCCCCGCGGGTTGGGGGCACATCCCGCACCCGGCGGCGCGCACTGCGCGCCCTGAAGCACCGGTCGCGCCCCAAACCCCACCCGGAAGCGCCCCAAGCCCCCATCCATCCCCCGCATCGGACCCGGACCGGGAACCCGCGACAGGAACGCGGCGGGGTTAGGGGCGGCGGGAGATGGTGACCGTGCGGGGGGCGTCGTCGTCGAGTTCGGCGGTGTGGCGGGCGATCGTGCCGCAGGCCGAGTCGAGCCCACGCCCGCCGGTCTGCGGCGTGATCTCGACCTCCCACCACGCGTCGGCGAGGCGGTCGGCCATGCCGCGACCCCACTCCACGATGACGACGGAGTGCGCGACGTCGATGTCGAGGTCGTCGAGTTCGGCCGCCGACCCGAGGCGATACGCATCCACGTGCACGAGCG
This sequence comes from Microbacterium sp. Z6_144, assembly GCF_057197625.1. Classification (NCBI taxonomy): domain Bacteria; kingdom Bacillati; phylum Actinomycetota; class Actinomycetes; order Micrococcales; family Microbacteriaceae; genus Microbacterium; species Microbacterium sp. Z6_144. The sequence goes on along the minus strand of NZ_JBXVPT010000002.1, from coordinate 559,592 downwards.
GTGCACCTCCGACCAGCGACGGGTGGGTCCGCGCGAGAACGAAGGTCGGGCTCTGCACCGGCCCGCGGATGCCGAGGCCCGCGCCGATGCCGCGGGTCAGGGTCGTCTTCCCCGCGCCGAGCCCGCCGGTGAGCACGACCACGTCACCCGCCTGCAGCGCCCGGCCGAGGGTCAGCCCGAGTTCGTGCATCCCGTCCGGCGACGTGATCTCGCGCGTGCCGAGGAGGGCGTCGGGAACGCTCATCCCGTCACCTGCCGTCGGGGTACGCGGGATCCGATGCGCGTCACGATGTCGTAGTCGATCGTCCCCGCCGCATCCGCCCAGTCCCTGGCGGCCGGAGCACCGAGGGTGGGATCGCCGAAGAGCACGACCTCGTCACCCACGGCCACGGGCTCGTCGCCCACGTCGACGACGAACTGATCCATCGCGATGCGGCCGGCCACCGTGAACCGACGCCCGGCGATCGACACCGATCCCGCGCCGGAGGCCTGCCGTGGCACACCATCGGCGTACCCCAGGGGGATGAGGGCGAGCGTGGTGTCGCGTCCGGCGCGGAAGTCGTACCCGTACGAGACGCCCCGCCCCGCCGGGACGCGACGCACGGCGGCGACCGCGGCGCTGAGCGTCATCGCCGGTCGGAGCCCCAGGTCGGCCGAGGAGCGGTCGTCGAAGGGCGACAGGCCGTACATGCCGATGCCGATGCGCACGCACCCCAGCCGCGCTTCGGGGAGCGCGATCGCGGCGTGCGTCGCGGCGATGTGGTGCAGGGCCGGGTTCAACCCGAGGGATGCGGCCAGGCCGATCGTCTCCTCGAACACGCGCAGCGCCGCCCGATCGTCGTCGGGTGACGCGTTGGACAGGTGCGAGAACAGGCCCACCACCCGGATCGTGCCGGTGTTCTCCATGCGCGCGGCCTGGGCGAAGACGGCGCCGCATTCCGCCACAGGGATGCCGTTGCGGGAGAGGCCGGTGTCGATCTTCAGGTGCACCGCGGCTGGATGGTCGGCGGATGCTGCGGCCGCAGCCTGGCGCAGCTGGTCGATGCCGGAGATGCCGAGCTCGATGTCGTGGGCGACGGCCTCGCTGAACGAGGAGCCCGGCGCGTGCAGCCACGCCAGGATGGGAGCGCTGATACCGGCGCGGCGCAGCTGCACCGCCTCGTCGATGTCGGCGACCCCGAGGCGTGCGGCGCCGCCTTCCAGCGCCGCGACGGCCGAGCGGAGCGCCCCGTGGCCGTACCCGTCGGCTTTCACGACGGCGATGATCTCGGAGTCGGTCACCCGGCGTAGGTGCCGCACGTTGTCGGCGATCGCCGTCACGTCGATGCGCGCCTCGCGCATGACGCCGTCCGGCAGCCCGTTCATGCCGCCCCCGCCCCCGTCGACTCGCCATCTTCCGTCGGGTTCTCGGCCCGGAACCCGACGTTTTGTGGCGAGTCGACGGACTCGACGATGACGTAGGCGGTGGCCAGGCCGGCGTCGTGGCTGAGCGAGAGGTGCACGCGCGTGATGCCGCGTGCCGCGACCGCGGCGGCTGTCGACCCCGAGAGCGCGAAGCGCGGACGCCCGGACGACTCCGATACGATCTCGATCTCCGTCCAGTGCACGCCTTCCGACCCGCCGAGCGCCTTGATGAGCGCTTCCTTCGCGGCATATCGGGCCGCGAGCGACCGGGGTTTCAGCATCCGCTCGGCCGGCGAGAACAGGCGCGGCAGCAGCTTGGGCGTGCGCGCGATCGACCGCTCGAACCGCGGGACGTCGACCAGGTCGACGCCGATTCCCTCGATCATCCGGTCTCCTCCCCCGCCCGAATCGCCCGCATTCAGCCTAGTCCGGGGGTCAACGCACGCGCCTCGGGGCGGACCGTACTCAGTCTCGTCGGGCGCGGCCTACGCGCGAGCCGCGGAATTCCGCGGGACTCTCCGGAGCGCGCCCGATCCAGACTGAGTTAGGGCCGGGCCGCGTCCCGCACGCGGCGTGATCCGCCTCGCACCGCGGCACCGCGACCCGCGCCCGCCTACTCGACGGTGACCGACTTGGCGAGGTTGCGCGGCTGGTCGACATCAAGGCCCTTTGCCGTGGCGAGCCCCATCGCGAAGATGTGCAGCGGAACGACGGCGAGCAGCGGCTCCAGCATCGGCGAGGCGAGGGGGATGCGGAGCACCTCGTCGGCCACCGGGAGCACCGCGACATCGCCCTCCTCCGCGATCGCGATGACCCGGGCGCCACGCGCGCGGACCTCCTCGATGCTGGAGATCACCTTGCGGTGCATGTCGCCCGCGCCACGCGGGGAGGGGACGATCACGAAGACGGGCTGCCCCGCCTCGATGAGAGCGATCGGGCCGTGCTTGAGCTCACCGGCGGCGAACCCCTCGGCGTGGATGTAGGCGAGCTCCTTGAGCTTGAGCGCGCCTTCGAGGGCGATGGGGTATCCGACGTGACGGCCGAGGAAGAGCACCGAGCGAGTGTCGCCCATCCAGTACGCGAGCTGCTCGATGCGTTCCTGTTCGGTCTCGAGCACCCGCGAGATCTTCGCGGGGATCGCTTCGAGCTCGGCGGCATTGTCGGCGATCTGATCGGCCGTGAGCGATCCACGCAGCCGCGCGACGTGCAGTCCGAGGAGGTAGAGGGCCGTGATCTGCGCGACGAAGGCCTTCGTGGAGGCCACGGCGACCTCCGGACCGGCGTGCGTGTAGACGATCGCGTCGGACTCCCGCGGGATGGTGGCGCCCTGCGTGTTGCAGATCGACAGCGTCTTCGCGCCCCGCTCGCGCGCGTACTTCACGGCCATGAGAGTGTCCATGGTCTCGCCGGACTGGCTGATGGAGACGACCAGCGTCGAGGGAGAGAGCACCGGATCGCGGTAGCGGAACTCGTGAGCCAGCTCGACGTCCACCGGAACGCGGGTCCAGCTCTCCATCGCGTACTTCCCGACCATGCCGGCATACGCGGCCGTTCCGCAGGCGATGACGAGGATGCGGTCGATCCCGCGCAGCAGGTCGTCCATGCCGTCCAGCTCGGGGATCTCGACCCGGCCGTCCCGGATGCGGCCGAGCAGGGTCTTGGCGACGGCCTCGGGCTCTTCGGAGACCTCCTTGGCCATGAACGAGGACCATCCGCCCTTCTCGGCGGCCGCCGCATCCCACGTGACCTCGAACGGCTCGACCTCGACCGGCATGCCGGAGAAGTCGGTCACCTTCACGTCGGAGGGGGTGATCACGACGATCTGGTCCTGACCGATGGCGAGGGCGTTGCGGGTGTGCTCGACGAAGGCGGCCACGTCGGAGCCGAGGAAGTTCTCGCCGTCGCCCAGTCCGATGACCAGGGGCGAGTTGCGCCGCGCGCCCACGACGACGCCGGGCTGGTCCTGGTGCATCGCGAGGAGCGTGAAGGCGCCTTCCAGCCGCGCCACCACGGAGCGGAATGCCTCTGCGAGGTCGCCGGAGGCGGCGTAGGCGCGTCCGAGCAGGACGGCGGCGACCTCGGTGTCGGTGTCGCTGCGGAAGGTGTAGCCCTCCCCGAGCAGTTCGGACTTCAGTTCGCCGAAGTTCTCGATGATGCCGTTGTGGATCACGGCCAGCTTGTCGTCATCGGCCAGGTGCGGGTGAGCGTTCCCGTCGGTGGGGCCGCCGTGCGTCGCCCACCGCGTGTGGCCGATGCCGGTGGTGCCGTCGGGCAGGGGCTCGTCCACCAGGTCGTCGCGCAGCACGGCGAGCTTGCCCGCACGCTTGCGCATCCCGAGGCTTCCGTCGCCGTCGATCACGGCGATGCCCGCCGAGTCGTACCCGCGGTACTCCAGTCGCGCCAGACCTGCCAGCAGGATGTCCTGACTCTGTCTCGGCCCGACATACCCGATGATTCCGCACATGAGACCTCATCCTAAACGGCGGATGCTGAGCACAGCCCGCGTGCGTGGCGTGCGCCCGCGGGGCTCAGGCCGCGCCCCGTGGGGATCACGCCGCGGGAAGGACGATGGTGTGCGCGGTGTGGTCGCGCTTGGCCGCGAGATAGCGGGCGTTGGCCGCGGAGACGTGCACTCCGGTGGGCACCTTCTGCGCCACACGCACCCCCAGCGCCTCCAGCTGCGCGGCCTTGTCGGGGTTGTTGCTGAGCAGTCGGAGGCGGTCGACGCCGATCGCCTGCAGCATCTGGGCGGCGGCGGAGTAGTCGCGCTCGTCCTCGCCGTGTCCCAGCGCCACGTTGGCCTCGTAGGTGTCCAGCCCGGCGTCCTGCAGCGCGTACGCGTCGAGTTTGGCGTACAGCCCGATGCCGCGTCCCTCCTGGCGGAGATACAGCAGGAAGCCGCCCTCGGCGGTGATCCGCTGGACCGCTTCCTGCAGCTGGGGGCCGCAGTCGCATCGCTGCGACCCGAAGACGTCCCCGGTGAGGCATTCGCTGTGCAAGCGCACCAGGGGCGCCTCGCCACCGGCACTCATGCGTTCGAGCGCACCTCGCCAGTCGCCCAGGCCGAGGAGAAGATGCTCCTTGCCGTCGACCAGGCCGTCGAAGGTGTGGATGTCGGCGACCGTTGCGAAGCCGTCAGGCGATCGCAACGGGACGCGGACCGCGGTGCGGACGTGCGCATCCGGGTCAGGCGCCGTACCGGCGGGGGCGAGCGGGAGACTCATATCCCTCCCCCGGGTGAAAGTGCGCGCACGGGGTGGGACAACGGCGACCGCGGCGCGGGTATTCCGGAGGAGACGGGGCGCCGGTGAGAAGGGCGCGGGCCCTCTCGAGTTTCCCATTAGGGACTGGGTGACACGAGAGGGCCCACTACTCCGGCACGGATCCGCGGAATCGCTTGGGGAAACGACCCGAAGAATGACTGCTGGGGACAGCCCGGACGCCGTACCGGAGGCGAGACCAGTGTACTGCACACTGTTCTCGCGAGATCGGGAGCTTTGAATGCGGCGTGTCTGCAGAATCGCCCCGCAATTTCCCGTCGCGGCGGGAACGGATTCTGTCCCCCTGGCGGACACGGAGGGCCGCCTGTCGCGTGGGGACCGGCCGGGTCTGCTCAGACGCGGCAGGCCGCGTCGGCGAGGGCGGAGACGGGCACCGGCTCCAGCAGGGGCGTGTGCACCACGGTGGGGGGTTCGGCAGCCTCACCGGTCAGCAGGAAGCGGAATTCGACCGTTTCGCTCTCACCCGGTGACACGTTGACCCGCACCGCCGTGGAAGGCCGACCGCCGTCGATGGCCTCCGCGGATGCCACCGAGCCATCGGCATCCGTCACCCCGCCGAAGGCTGCACCCTCGGGAGCGGCGACGGTGACGTTGGTGCCGATGTCGCCGACCGCCGTGCCGAACAGCCCCCCGCCGGTCATGCTGATCGGCAGCTCCGCGATCCCCTCGGCGCGGGCGGTGTTCGAGAGCGTCACTCGCACCACCGCCTCCTGCTGTCCCGCGTCGCATCGGACGTGGCCGGCTTCGATGGCGACGTCGAGGTACGTGTCCATCTTCCCGCCGGTCGCATCGTTGAGATACACGCCGTAACCGGCGTCTCCGATCGCGTCCAGCCGCGCACGCGGCCCGCCCACGGCAGAGTTCTCCAGCACCGCCTGCTCGGCGGGCACGCTGCTCCATACCGACACGCGACCTTCGGCGACCACGGGTGCGAGAGCCTCGGTCCACGCCACCGGATCGACGTCGGCCAGCAGCGCGTCGAGCACGAGAGAGGTGACCCGCTGCAGGTAGGCCGTCTGCTCGTCGGTGCCCAGGTTCAGGTACGGGTGGATGAGGAGCCGCTCCACGAGGTCGTCGGCCCCCAGCGGCGCCCCGTCGGGCAGCGGGATCGGTCCGTGGGCGGCGAGCAGGGCGCGCAGCACCAGGGGGTCGATCGCGACCACCGCGTCGGGCGCGACGCCGTACTGCGACTGCCACCACGCCGAAGCGAGGCCGGCGGATGCGGCGAAGTCGGAGGTCATCGTCGCGTTCTGGACGAAGCGCCCGACGACATCGCCGTACAGCGCGGAGGCCGCATCCGGCACCGGCGCGATGGGCGCGGCCTGGATCGGGAAGCGCGTGGAGTCGGCCTGCTGAACCAGCGAGATGGCTCCGGCCTCCGCGTGGAGCTGCACGAAGCTTCCGGTGATTCCGCCGCCCGTCCGCAGTTCCGCGTTGTTCTGCAGCATCACGAGGATCTCCCTCGGGCCCTCGGCGCCCAGCAGGCTGGGAAGGACGGCGCTTGCCTGCGCGATCCCGTCCAGCACCGGGACCGCGCCATCCAGGACGGACTGCAGGCGGGTGATGCCCTCGGCGACGGGCGGAAGGACGCCGTCGGCATCCACCGTCCGCATCGCATCGCGGGCAGAGCTCAGGGCTGCTGCGGCCCCGGCGAGCGGTTCGCGCGCGCCGGTGAGAACGGTGGTGTCGACGGCGTCGCCGAGCGACCCCGCGACCTTGAGGACGGGCTGGAGGACCGACTCCCCCAGCACCGCCAGCTGCACCGAGGCGGTGCGCACGGCGGTGAGGTTGGCGCCGAGAACGGGCACGGCGCCCGCAGCAGTCCACAGCGGACCGGCCGTGAGCTGCTCGGCACGATCGGCGTGCGTGCGGATTCGGCCGGCGATGTCCTGAGCGGCGTCGAGGTCTCGGGCGGAGGCGGCAGCTGCGAGGTCATCGGCCAGCGAAGCCACGGCGGTGAGCTCGTCCTTCGCCTGCCAGGCCTGCGTGCTCACCCCTGCGACGGCGACGGCGACCAGAGCCGCCGCGCCGCCGCAGGTGAGAATCACCGCCCGTCGCCTCCGTCGAGGTGCGACGGATGCCACGGCCGTCAGCCTGCGCGTCGACGGCGCACGACACCGAGCGCGACGCCGGCTGCCACGAGGGCGCCGCCGACCACGCCGAGTGCCGGCACCCAGGCCGCGAGGCCGGTGAGCGGCAGAGTCGCCGCTGACGCGGCGGGCTCGCAGTCGCTCACCGTGAGCGGCACGCTGAGCGGCGGTGCGACAGACGGCTCGACTCGGAGCACCGCCGTGATCGACGGGTCCGAAGCGGGCTCGACCGCCGCGCCTGCCGGCCATGCCACGCTGCCGGAAACCGTTCCGTCGGCCAGCGCGCCCAGGGGCACGGTGGTCGAGCGGCTTCCGACCTCGAGATCGAGCACGGCGTTGCCGCTCACGATCTGACCGGTTGGATCGGTGACCTGCACGCGGTAGTCGATCCGTGGATCGCCCGCCCGGCATTCGGTCACCAAGGTCGAACCGGCCAGCGTTGCCGCCGACGGGTCGACCGGTGTGTATCTCGATTCTGATGCGACGCCAGCCGCCAGCGGTGCTCCCATGAGCACCCCGACGAGCATGGCCGCTGCGATTGTTCGCATGCGGATTGCCCTCCCCAATAGGCTTCGCAGGCTCTCAACTCCCCAGCGGAGTGCCTGCAAGAACGAGACTGTACCGGGAAACCGGCGGAATGCAAACCTTCGCGACACGCCGATGATCGCGGGGGACTTTCGCCGAGGCCGAACCTGTGGTTGTATTCATCCCGCACCAGGCATCGAAAGATGTCGAGGTCGTACCGCCGAGGGGTCGGCGGTAGAGGACTGTCCGATCTGGGGTCGGAAGCACGGTCACCTCTGGTGCACACAGCGGGATTAGGCCCGCTCACTGGGGAAAATTGGGGACGACGTCCATGGGGAGACGTTATTTGGCGTACCCGCGCACCGTCGGAGGTGCGCGACAGTGCGCCGTCGGCGGTGCGCGGGAACGCGTACAGGGTTCACCGCGCCGCATCGGGGCGCGATCATGACCGCGCTGGAGATCGGCACGCGCGGCAGCGGACTGCCCGCATCCATCACCGGCATCGCGGACCTCTCGGTGCTGCAGCCGCCTGCCTGGCGGCTGGCCGTCGGACCGCGTGCGACTCCGGCGCTGGAGCGCCGGCTCACGTGGGAGCGGGCCTACCGCACACGCCTCGCCGTCACCGACACGATCGTCGTGACGACGGCCGCGGGCCTGGCCTCGGTGCTGCAGCTCTCGGCTCTTCCGGCCGGTGCGCTCGCCCAGGATCCGTGGATCCTGGCGCGCATCCCGTTGGCCACAGCCGCGGTGTGGCTGCTGATGCTCGCCGCCTTCCAGTCCCGCGAGCCGCGCACCACCGGGGCCGGGAGCAGCGAGTACAAGCGGGTCGCGCACGCGACCGGCCTCGCCTTCGGCATCATCGCGATCGCTTTCGTCCTGTTCCAATGGCAGGGCCTGCGCAGCCAGCTGGTCCTCGCGCTGCCCGTCGGCCTGATCGCCCTCCTGGTGGCGCGGTGGCGCTGGCGTCGCTGGCTCGTTGCGCAGCGTCGCTCCGGCCGGTACGTATCCCGCGCGATCGTCGTCGGCCGCCGCGCCGACGTCGCTCACGTCATCGGAACCCTCGAACGGGACGGTCAGCTCGGTTTCCAGGTCGTGGGGACGGCATTGGATGGCGATTCCGCCGCCGAGCTGGTCGTCAGCGCGCGTACCTACCGCACGTTCGGCACACCGGAGACGGCCGCCCAGGTGGCCCGGGACCTCGGCGCGGACACGATCATCGTGGCCAGTCACCTCGAGAATCCCGACTTCATCCGCCGGCTCGGCTGGCAGCTGGAGGGGACGGCGGCCGATCTGGTGCTGTCCAGCCAGCTCACCGACGTGGCGGGGCCACGGATCTCGCTCCGCCAGGTCGTCGGGCTGCCGTTGATCTCGGTGCGGATCCCGTCCTTCGACGGCGCACGTCACGCGTACAAGCGCGCCCTGGACATCATCGTGGCGGGCCTCGCGCTCATCCCGATCGCACTGGTCACGCCTCTGGTCGCGCTGCTGATCACGCTCGACTCGCCCGGCAGCGTGTTCTTCCGTCAGCGCCGGGTGGGTCAGGACGGACGCGAATTCGACATCGTCAAGTTCCGCACGATGCGCACCACCGCGGAGGACGAACTGCGGGCGCTCACCCCCGTCAACGACGGCGCGGGGCCGCTGTTCAAGCTCCGCAAAGACCCGCGGGTGACCCGCGTGGGTGCGGTGCTGCGGAAGTACTCGCTCGATGAGCTGCCGCAGTTCTGGAACGTCCTGCGCGGCGACATGAGCGTCGTGGGGCCCCGGCCACCGCTGCCCAGCGAAGTGGGCGCGTACGACGAGCCGGTCTTCCGACGGCTGTACATCAAGCCCGGCATCACGGGGCTCTGGCAGGTCAGCGGACGCAGCAACCTGTCCTGGGAGGAGAGCGTGCGGCTCGACCTCCATTACGTCGAGAACTGGTCGGTCATGACCGATCTCATGATCATCGTCCGTACGGCGAAGGTCATGCTGCGCGGAACGGGAGCGTACTGACATGACGCTGGAAAAGCCCACGCCGCTCGCGACCAGACGGTCGCTTGCCACGGATCGCTCCCGCTCCGTCGTCGGCGGGATGCGTTCAGCACCCGTCGCTCCCTCACACCGGCTCGACGATCTGCTGCGCATCGACATCGCGGGGTGCGCCGTGCACATCACGGACGAGGCCGGGGCGCTGCGCGTCATCACGCAGGCCGCCGTCCGGCCGCATCCCGCGCCCCTGGCGGTCTCCTCGATCAACCTCGACCACGTGCACCACTTCGGCTCCGGCCCGAGGCGGCTGGGCGGCAGGGGGGTGGAGTGGCTGCACCTCGTCGACGGTGCACCGATCGCCCATCACGCGGAGCGTCTGGTGCACACCGACGTGCCGCGCCTGGCCGGCAGCGACCTCATCTCCGCGATCCTCGACGACGCCCACCGACGCGGGCTCTCGGTCGCCGTGCTCGGCGGGTCCGAAGACGTGACGACGCCGCTGCGGGGCCGCATGGCCCGGGATTGGCCGAACGCGCGCTTCGCGGGCCATTGGACTCCTCCGCGCGAGGTGCTGGATGACGCGGAGGCCTCACGGGCGATCGCGACCGAAATCCGGCTCGCCGGCACCGACATCCTCATCGTCTGCCTCGGCAAACCGAGGCAGGAGCAATGGATCGACACCTATGGCTTGGCCACCGGCGCAGGCACGCTGCTGGCCTTCGGAGCCGTCGTCGACTTCCTGGCCGGGCGCGTGTCGCGCGCCCCGCGCTGGGTGGCGAAGGCCGGCTTCGAGTGGATGTGGCGGCTCATGCTCGAGCCACGGCGACTGGCCCGCCGGTATCTCATCGAGGGACCACCGGCTTATCTGGCCGTGCGGCGGTCGCACTTCCCCACTCGGGTGTGAGCCGCCACTCGACACGCCCGTGCAGGGGATTTCCGCACGGGCCCACGAAACTCCCCGGGTGGGTGTCCCCCTCACCCGCCCGGGGTGCTCAATGTCCGGGCGGGTGCGCCCCTCACCCGCCCGGACCTCCTCAGGGGAGCAGGCGAGCGCGGATGGCCCGCGAGAGCGCGTGCGATCGACAGAGGCGCGATATCCGCCACGCCGGCACAGCGGCTCTGGTACCGATGAAAGGGACAGCGATCGTGAATGAGACCCGAGGGTCACGTCGCGGCACGGGCGCGCCGTCCGCGCCGCGCCCGCAGCAGAATCCATGCTGCCGCCGCCCCGATCGCAGCCCCGGCCACGTTGGCCACCACGTCACGCAGGCTCGCCGTCCGCTGTGGAAGCAGCATCTGCACGACTTCGGCCAGGACCGACAGCGCGAGAGCTGCCGCGAAACCCACCCACAGGCGCTGCGCCAACGCCGTGACGAGAAAGCCGAACGGCACGAACAGGACGACGTTCGCGCCGAACTCCACCCACCCCTGGCGCACCGCCGTCCAGGCGAGGTCATCCCGCATCCACGCCGTGAGCCGCTCGACGACCCAGCCGGGAGAGACCGGACCGAGCAGAACCACCACAGCTGCCAGAAGGTAGGCGGCCAAAGCCCACGCGGCCCACGGTCGCACGGCTCGCCTCATGCCACCACACTGGCACGCCCACTTCCCCGTTCGGGGAACCCACGTCGAGAGGTTTCATCATGACCGGTCAGATTCCGCAGGTCCGCGGGGGCACCTTCCATCGCGAAGGCCACGTCGAGGTCGCGGTGGTCGTGGTCTCCTACAACAGCTCGGACGATGTGCAGGCCCTCCTCACCGACCTTCGCCGCGAGGCGCGATCCACCGCGATTCGCGTCGTGATCGCCGACAACTCCTCGTCCGACGGCACGCTCGATCGGCTGGCGGACCACTCCGACGTCATCGCCATCCCCACCGGGGGGAACCTCGGCTACGCCGGCGCGATCAACGTCGCGATGACCCGCGTGGGCGAGACGGAGTCCATCCTGATCCTCAACCCCGATCTGCGCCTGGACCCGGACGCGATCGCGCGCATGCTCCGCAGGCTCCGCAGCGACCGCCGCATCGGCGCCGTCGTCCCGCTGCTGCGCGACGCCGAGGGGGCGCTCTATCCGTCGCTGCGCCGGGAACCGGGCGTGCTGCGCGCCTTCGCCGATGCGGTGCTCGGCCGCCGCTGGGTGGAACGGCCGCGGCCGCTGTCGGAGTACGTCCGCAACCCTCGCGCCTACGCGTGGGCGCATCCCATCGACTGGGCGACAGGGGCAGCGCTCCTCATCTCCGCCCGTGCAGCAGCCTCTGTCGGCGCGTGGGATGAACGCTTCTTCCTGTACTCGGAGGAGACCGACTTCCAGCGGCGGCTGCGGGATCTCGGCTGGTCCATCTGGTTCGACCCTGCCGCTGCCGCGACGCACCGGCAGGGCGGATCAGGCGTCAGCGGCGACCTCGTCGCGCTCACCGTCGTCAACCGGGTCCGGTACATGGACAAGTACGCGCCGCACCGCGCGGGGCTGTTCCGGGGCGCGGTGCTGATCGGCGAACAGCTCCGCCGGGGGGACGCGACGCATGCGCGAGCCCGCTGGGCGTTGTGGCGGCGGTCGCGGTGGTCAGAGCTCCCGCAGCCGCGACGCGATCCGGTGGCGCTGTCGACGTTCCCGCGAGCGTCCGTCGTGATCCCCGCCCACAACGAGTCCGCCGTCATCCAGCGGACCCTGGATCAGCTCGCGCCGCTCGTGCGCGCCGACCGGCTCGAAGTGATCGTGGCGTGCAACGGGTGCACCGACGACACGGCGGAGCGCGCCCGGGCGATTCCCGGCATCCGCGTGGTCGAGACGGCCGTGGCCTCCAAGACCGCTGCACTGAACCTCGGAGACGCCCACGCCACGCTGTGGCCGCGGATCTATCTGGACGCCGACATCACTGCCGATCCATCGGCGCTCGAACCGATCATCCGGACGCTCTCCGAGGGGACGGCCCTGGCGGGTCGGCCGTCGTTCCGCACCGACCTCCAGGGGGCGTCGGCGGCGGTCCGCTCCTACCATCGCGCCCGCGACCGCATGCCCTCCACGAAGGAGGCCCTGTGGGGCGCCGGCGTCTATGCACTCAGTCGCGCGGGGCATGAGCGGCTGGGAAGCTTCCCATCGGTCACGGCGGACGACCTCTACGTCGACCGGCTGTTCTCCGCCGAGGAGAAGGTGCTGCCGGAGACCCCTCCCGTCATCGTGGCAGCGCCGCGCGAGTCGCGGGCGTTGCTCAGCGTGCTCGCGCGAGCGCGCCGCGGGCCGGCGGAGCAGGGCGTGGACACCGGCACCTCGAGCCTCCGCGAACTCGCCCGCACCGTGCGCGGGCCGGTGTCGCTGGTCGATGCCGCCGTCTACGGGATGTACGCGATTCTGGCCCGGCGTCGCGCGGCTCGGACGAGCGCTCGGGGCACCACGTCCTGGGAGCGCGATGAGTCCACCCGTGCGGCCGCTGCGGAGGCCAGGACCGTCGACCACGTGCTGCTCACCCGGTTCAACCTGCCCACTCCGGGCCCGGAGAGCCTGGTGCGCGCCCGCGACGGGTGGCTCCGGGAGCGGGTCGACCTCTTCGAGAAGTACACCGTCCCCTCGGTACGCCGGCAGTCGGTTCAGGACTTCACCTGGATCGTCTACCTCGATCCGCAGAGTCCGGCGTGGCTCCGCGACCGGCTCGAGCCGTACATCGCGGACGGAGTGTTCGTGCCCCTGTACCGCGAGACGGCGACGTGGGAAGACGTGGCACGGGATGTCCGCGAGCGGACCGGCGCGACACGCGACGTGCTGCTGACGACCAACCTCGACAACGACGACGGGATCGCGGACGACTTCGTCGCCCGCCTGCAGGATCTCGCTCGCCGTCATGGGTCGGCGGCGATCTACCTCGGCTCCGGCCTCATCGCCAGTGGCGAGGCCCTGTACCGTCGGCGCGACGACCACAACGCGTTCTGCAGCGTGGCCGAGCCGTGGGAGAACCCGCAGACGGCGTGGCGCGATTGGCACACGCTGCTGGGGACGCATTTCCCCGTGGTGGTCGAGCACGGGCGCCCCGCATGGCTGCAGGTGGTGCACGGCGGCAATGTGAGCAACCGCGTGCGAGGCACCCGGGTGGCGCCGGCGCCCTACCGGGCACGCTTCGCCTCGCTCCTTCACGACCTGCGCGACCCGTCCCCCGCCGAACTCGCCGCCGACCGCTACCTGCGGTCGCCGGCGCGCGGGGCGAAGGAGAGCGTCCGCGCGATGGGGAAGACCGTGGTGCTGGGCGTCATGGGGAAGGACGGCTTGGACCGGCTGAAGCTGCTCGTCAGCCGGTCGGCGTAGCCGAGCCGCCCTATATAGAGGAGTGACCCCGGCTCACGGCCGGACAGCTCGGCGCCGAAGCACTACCCCGTCGACGGCCAAGGCGGCGGCGACGCTCAGCGCGGCGCCCAGAAGCGTTATGCCCGCCAGCGCCCGCATCCGACTGGGTCCGGCGTACGCGACCTCGGGAACCGCGGGATTGGCGTAGGTGCTGATCCGCTGGTCGGGCGCGACGGCCATCTCGTCCTGTCGTTCCGCCACAACCGCGTCGATCCGACCGGCCAGCACGCGCACACGATCGTCGACCTCCTGTCGGGAAGAGCCGACGACGTCGATCATGATGGCGGGCTGGTTGAAGTTCGGCGCCCATTGCCCACCGAAGTTGGGAACGTAGACGAGTTCACCGCTGCGTGCTCCCCCGCCGTAGAGCGGCGTCCCGGCAGCAGCAAAGACCTGACCGCCCTCACCATCCGTGAGAGTCTCTTCAACGAGCTTCGCGAAGCCGACCAGGGATGCTGCACTGTCGGTGAAGGAGTTGCCCGCGACTGCCCAACCCGTGGGGGGCATCAACGTCACCGCTGTGCGTGCGGTGTACACGCCGTCCACTTGCGCTGCCGTCGTGGCGGCCCCTGCAGTGAGGAGGACGCCAACGAGAACGACGTACCATCGCCTCCCCAAGGCGCGCAGCGCTTGCACGAGCGTCATCAGCGGTCCCCCTCCGTGTGACGCGTTGATCCTACACCGGATTGACAGCAGGGCGAAGACCGACGACACTGAGAGGGCTCGGTCCTTGGGGAAGTGACCGAGCATTGGCAGGGGGAGCCATGTATCTGAGTGATCTCATGCGCGGATTGCTGCGCCGTTGGTATGTGCTGGCGGCCGGCGTGCTCGTTACCGCTATCGGCGCCTATGCCGTAGCGCAGGCGATACCGATACGGTACGAGGCGCAGTCGACGATGATGCTGCTCCCGCCTCAGGAGACCCTGGAGCTGGAGGGCGACAACCCGTACCTCGTTCTGGGGGGGATGGGCCAGGCCCTCGCCGTGCTCACCACGCGACTGAATGCGCCCGAAACCCAGGAGGCTCTCCTCGGGGAGAACAGCGACGTCGAGTACGGCGTCTCCGGGGACACCGCGACCGGGGCACCCTTCTTGAACATCACGACACAGGCCGGCGGCGCTGGAGACGCGCTCCGCCTGCTCACTCGTCTCCAGGACGAAACGACAGCAGAGCTGACGTCCATGCAGGAGGAGTTGGCCGTCCCACCGAGTTCGGTCATCGGCATCATGACGGTCACCTCGGCCACCGAGGCCACCGCGGCCACCGCGACGCGCACGCAGCTGACCATCGGCGCGGCCGGCGCCGGGCTCGTCCTGACCGTCGCCCTCGCCGCTGCGCTCGACGGACTACTGGCCGCCCGATCACGCCGCCATGCCGCCGAGCAAGCCCCGACTCCTCGCGAACGTGGGCGTCGAGAACCCATGCTGGCGCGAGAGATCCTCGGTCAGGGCTCCGGCGATCCCGTGTCCGCGCTGCCTGCCACAGAGGCGGAGGACCGCCCTCGGCCCATCTCACCACCGCGTAAGCGGGCGACTCATGCCTCAGCCAACGCGCCGTCGGGGCGCTGAAGCCGCACGGTCGACGTACGACGCCCGCGAGTACGCCGCGGACGGGTCGCTCCGACGGGGTTTTGACGCCGTCACCGTCCTGACCGTCTACGTCGGCTTCCTTCTGCTCATACCGTCCGACCGCGTGGTCCCCGGCCTGGGGAACCTCGGCGCGCCCGCCGTGCTGTGGGGCCTGGCGTGTTTCCTCTGGTGGATCTGGCATGTCCTGAGCCGGCCGACGGGCGGGCGAGCGTGGGTGTCTCCCGTGAGCGTCGCGGCGCTGGTCTTCTTCGCCACGGTTCTGCTCAGTTACATCTTCGGCATGCTGCGTGCGATTCCGCCGGACGAGCTGCTGCCCGCCGACCGGGGACTCCTGCGCATGCTCTCGTTCCTCGGTGTGGCCCTGGTGGCCGCCGACGGCATCCGCACGTTCTCGAGGCTTCTCGTCCTCCTCCGACGCGTCACGGTTCTCACCGCCGCCGTCGCTGCTTTCGGCATCGTCGAGTTCGCGGTGCGGAGACCGTTGGCCGACATGATCGGGATACCGGGACTCGTCTCCTCCGGGGGATTCGGCGCCGTCGAGCGTGGCGGCTTCCTGCGCCCGTCCTCCACGGCGATCCACCCGCTCGAGTACGCCACAGTTCTCTCCGTCGCGCTTCCGGTGGCACTCATGCTCACCTTGCGCAGCCGCGGAAGAACGCGCGCCACCATGCTCGCCTGCGCGGGTCTGATCGCCGTGGCGCTCCTGCTGGCAGGATCGCGTTCGGCAGTGGTGGGGCTCCTCGTGGGTGTCGTGCCGCTTCTCGCGGTCCTCGGCACGCGGGAGCGGCTACTCGCACTCGTGGGCGGCGCCGTCGCCGTGGTCATCGTCTACGTCACCGTTCCCGGGATGCTGGGAACGTTGCGCAACATGTTCGAGACAGCGGGGACCGACACGAGCGTCCTCTCCCGAACCGACAGCCTGGGGGTCTTCGAGGTGCTGTTCCCGATCAGCCCCTGGGTGGGAAGGGGGCTGGGCACGCTTCTTCCGGAGTACCGGATCTTCGACAACCAGTTCCTGGCGCTGCTTCTGGAAATCGGCGTCGTCGGGACCGCTGCGTTCATCGCCTTGTACGTCGTCGCCATCGCATGTGTGGTCGCCTGTCGTACAGCGCCGCCGGCGATCGCGGGGATGGCCGCGGCTCTGGCCGCAGGGTGCTTGGTGGCGATTTCGCTGTCAGGGTTCTTCGACTCGTTCTCCTTCCCGAAGGCATTCGGGGTGCTGGCGCTTGTCGCGGGCCTCTGCGGGGCGGCCTCCAACATCGCTCAGGACGTCGCCCGACGCGCTCCCCGCGGCGAGGAGCCCGCTGATGCGGTCTGAGCATCCCGTGACCCGGCGGCGCGTCACCGCGGTGGTCGTGCTCGCCCTGCTGCTCGGCGTTGCCGCCGGCGCGTTCGCTCTCACCCGCACCGCGTCCTCCTCCGAGCTCGCCCTCCCGCGCGTGCCGTGGGAGGGCGGCCCGGAGTACTGGGCCCAGTTTCCCAACGCGTCCGACTGGACGGACCCGTCGTTCTTCCCGGTTGTCGCCTGGTATGCGGGCATCAGTTCCGCCGAGGAGGTCGCGTGGGACCGAGCGCACGGGATCAACACCTATATCGGCATGTGGGACGAGACCCCGTTCTCCCTCTTCGAGGAGAACGACGTCTACTGGATCGGCTCTCGATTGAACGAGTCGTTCGATCCAGCGTCGACCCACTGGCCGGGCGTCATCCTCGATGACGAGGTCGATGGCCGATTCGAACCCGACGAGGGCCTCGCCCGCCTCCGCGAGCTGAGCGATGAGGCGGCAGGGCAGGGGAAGTTCCGCTACGCCAACTTCACGCAGCTCGTCATCGGGGCCGACCTCGACCGCGATGTCCAGGAGGCCTATGTGAATGAATTCACCGACGTCGTCTCCGTCGACATGTACTGGTACACGATCCCGTACTGCGACTGGACACCGTACCGTGGCGAAGCGTATGCGGAAGCGGTGCTGCAGCCCACCTGCCGTACGGCGTCGAGCTACGGCAAGACGATGGCCGGCCTGACCATCCGTGATACCGCCGACGGGGTTCTCCAGCCCCGCTGGCAGCTTGTCGAGAACCTCAACGGACTCTCCGGGCAGATCCACGTCTCCGAGATCCTTCCTGGTCAGATCGAGGGAGCGGCGATGTCGTCCCTGATTCACGAGGCACGAGGACTGGTGTGGTTCAACCAGTCCTTCACCGGAGACTGTCAGACCTCCAACGCACTGCGAGCGGCGCAGATCCAGGGTGAAACGTGGTGCGGGGCAGCACAGATCGAGGCAATGGGGAAGATCAACAGCCTGGTGGAGCGGCTCGCACCCGTGCTGAATACCCAGTCCTACGTATGGGACTTCGGCAACGGACTCGACACGATGCTCAAAGCCCGGGACGGGTCGGTGTACGTGTTCGCGATGACCGACGGCACGGCGGGGACACGAACTTTCGCCCTCCCCCCGGGGGTTGAGGGCGTCGAAGCAACCGTGGTCGGCGAAGACCGCACAGTGCCGATCGTCGACGGCGTGTTCCTGGACGGGTTCGCCCACGAATACGACTACCACGTCTACCGCGTTCCGCTGGGTTGACGCGGCGTTCCGTGTGACGGAAGGAACGAGTAGACTGACGACGCCGGGCCGGGGGGCCCAGAGCTTTGGGGAAGTGCGACGACGATCGAGCAGCGCCGTTGCCGGACATTGGGGATGCTCATGGGGGATTCAGCTGTCGATCGTACGCGCGGAGCGACGCGAGGCCGTCGCAACCGCGCGACACTCACCACGGCCGGCATCGGCGTCGTGTTGGTGGCGGGGGTTCTCGGCACGTGGTTGTTGTCGACACCGCCGCTAGCTCCGAGCGACCCAGGATCGGAGACGTCGGTCGACTCGGGCCGCGTGTCGGGAGCGGATCCGGATGCTGCCGCGGTCGACGGGAGCGAAGTGCTGCCCCCCGCGGAGTCGGTCGTGACCACCGAACACCTGCCGCCTGTCGAACCGACGGCGCCCCGCGTCACCGTGCCGCTGCCGGCCTCGGGAACACAGGAGGCTGGACTGGTCACGGGGTTCCCCGCCGACCTGGCGGGGCCCGCGGACGGATCCGAGGTGCTCGACACCACGGTCACCAGCGAAGGTGGCGTCATGCAGTTCACGCTCCGCGCGCATACAACCGGTTCGGCAGACGAGCTCTTGGCGCACTATCGCGAGCAGTGGATACATCTGGGCCTGGCCCCGGCCGCCACGGAGGCGTCCGCACTGTCGTATCGGGACGCATACTCCTCAGTGACAGTGACGGCGGAAGCCGGCGGCACGGGCGTCCTGTACTCGGTTCACGGCGTGCTTCGGGCAGGCTGAACATGTATATCTCGCTGACGAACTCCCCGACCCCCGAGCAGGGGGCGGACGGCGCCGACGCTGCGCTCGATGGCCCGATTCCCCCCTCCGGTCGACGCAGGGGACGCGGTCCGCGAGGCGTCCGGACGGTCTCCTCGACGGTTGTCACGCTCGGCGTCGTGTCGATGCTCACCGATATCTCCTCGGAGTCCGTCGCCGCCATCCTCCCGCTCTACATCACGGGGATGCTGGGCCTCTCCACCGTCGCTTTCGGTCTCATCGACGGGATGTATCAGGGCGTGAGCGCTCTCGTTCGGATAGGCGCGGGCTACACCTCCGACCGCCTCGATCAACCGAAGTGGGTCGCGTTCACCGGCTATGCACTGGCAGCAGTCGCGCGTGTCGGGCTGCTCGTGTCGACCGGGTTCGGCGCGCTCGTCGCCGTCATCACCACCGACCGGATCGGTAAGGGGATACGGACGGCGCCGCGCGACGCACTCATCACGACGGCCAGCGATCCCTCGCACCTCGCCGCGGCCTTCGGCGTGCACCGGATGCTGGACAACATCGGGGCCGCCCTCGGCCCGCTGATCGCGTTCGTCATCCTTCTGGTCATCCCCGATGGGTTCTCCACCATCTTCGTTGCGTCGCTCTGCTTCGCCATAGTGGGCGTCGTGCTCATGGCGCTCGTCGTCCCGAACCTCCGCTCTCGGCCGCGCCGCGACAGTGGCGGCGAGGCGGCGGGCGGTGCACAGCGTCAACGGTGGTCGTGGAAGTTCGTGACGCGGGGTCCGATGAGGCGCGTTCTCGCCGCTGCAGGGATCCTGGGTCTGCTGACGATCGGTGACGGTTTCGTGTACCTGGTTCTGCAGTCCCGCAGCGATTTCGCCGCCCAGTGGTTCCCCCTCCTGTACGTGGGGACGAACGTGGCTTTTCTTGCTTTCGCCCTACCCCTCGGTCGCCTGGCCGACCGCGTCGGCCGCGCGAAGGTTTTCGTCATCGGTCACATCGGCCTCCTGGCCGCCTACGTTGTGGCGACGTTGCCGGTGGACGATATCGTCGCGACGGTTCTCTGCTTGGGCTTCCTCGGCGCCTTCTACGCCGCCACGGATGGTGTGCTGTCCGCCTTGGCATCGGAGTTCACCACCGCGGAGACACGCGGGACCGGTATCGCAGCCGCCCAGACCGTTGTCGCGGTGTCCCGATTCGTCGCGGCATCGGCTTTCGGCATCCTGTGGTTCGCGATCGGACGTGAGGCGTCGGTGCTCGTCGTAGCGGCCCTTCTCCTCGTCGCGATTCCCGTCGTCGCGATCGTCCTGCGGCCTCTCCTGTCGCCGACGGCGACGTCCGCATGAGCGACCGCATCCGGTGGGCGATCGTCGCATCCGTCGCTGCGGTCGCAGTGCTCGTCACGGCCGTCGTCGGATTCGCATCGTGGCGGCAGTACCAGGATCGCGCCTCGGCTCCGTCGACGGTCGACGTCAGCGCTCACACGCCGACGGGCGAGCGGATCGTCTTTCGTAACACCGCTTCGGGAGAGGGGTACGGGCACGTCGCTTCGGTGCGCTTGACCGACCCTTCCGGTGAACGGTTCGTCGACTCCCATGTCTGCGACCGGGTGGACGCGTCCCCGGACTTCCTGTCGTGCCTGCGCGCGGAGCGGGGCGTGGTCCCCTCGTACTCCGCCACGGTCTACGACGCGTCAGGTGATACCGAGGGTCAATGGCCGCTCCCCGGGATCCCGAGCCGAACGCGGCTGTCGCCGGACGGGAACCTCGTCGCCACGACAGCCTTCGTGACGGGTCACTCGTACGCCACGATGGGTTTCTCCACCGAAACGGTCATCCATGACCGCGGCGGTGCCGACTTCGGGAACCTCGAGTCCTGGACACTTCTGGTGGACGGGGTGCCGAGCGCTCCTTCGGACCGGAACTTCTGGGGCGTGACCTTCGTCGACGACAAGACCTTCTACGCGACGGTGGGGATGACCTCCGCGGGGCGGACCTACCTGGTGCACGGTGACATCCCGACCCGCACGCTCACGACCGTGGCAGGCAACGTCGAGTGCCCATCCCTGTCACCCGACGGCACCCGCATCGCGTTCAAACGAGTCACGCCCGGCGGCGGCCCGTCAGTGCACTGGACTCCGGCCATCTTCACGATCGCGACCGGAGAGGTGACGGAACTGCCTGAGCCGCGCACCATCGACGATCAAATCGAATGGCTGGATGACGACACCATCCTGTACGGGATGCCGCGAACCGATGCGGTGGGAGACAGCGACGTCTGGAGCCTGGCCGCCGACGGGTCAGCCGACCCCGAGCTGTTCATCGAACACGCCTGGTCGCCGTCGGTCGTCCGTCCGCCAGGCTGACCCTCCCCGACGGTCCGGGACGTTCCTCGATGAAGCTCATCAGCTCTTCGGCCCGACGCTCCCATGTATGGTCCGCTGCGAGCACCCGTCGCTCGAGGTCCGAAGCTCGGTCGCCCCGGCGCCCGAGCGCAACCCGTACAGCGTCAGCGAATGCTTCGGGGCCGCCCGCCACCGCCACGTGACGTGAGGCGAACCAGCGGGAGGCCGGCAGGTCGCTCGAGACCACGGCAAGCCCGGCCGCCAGGTAGTCGTAGGTCTTCAGCGGCGAGCTGGCGCGGTTGAAGTCGCTGTCGGCGTACGGCGTCAGCCCCACTCCCGCCTCTGCCAGGATGTCAGGCACCTCAGCGGCAGGCACGGGGCCCCTCGCGTGGACCAGCGGATTCTGCAGCCAGCGATCGAGGCGGGCCGAGAACTCGGTGTCGCGATCGACCCGCCGACCGACAACGCGTACCGGAATGCCGGCTGCTGTCACTGCCTCCAGCGCTGCAAGATCCAGCCGCTCGTTCAGTTGCCCGATCAGCACCGCGACTTCGGCACGGACGGTCGACCTCGACGGGCTCGGACGCGGGCCCCCGTTCGGCAGCACGAGGTCTCCCTCACGCGCCAATTGCGGGCTCACCACGGCGGTCGCATCCGCCTCGGTGCGCATCCGCGCCACGCTGGCCGCAACGTGGCTCGAGGACAGACCCATCAAGCCCGCCCCGGCCGTCCAGTCATCGGTGACGTACAGGATGCGCCGTACACGACCCCGAGGAAAACGGCCGAGCGGGTTAGCCACTACCACGACGTCGGCGTCGGTCTGCGCGACGATCCGCTCCACGGCGCGGCGTCTCAGCGCCCCCACCATGAGGCGAGCGGGCCATCGCGTCTGTCCTGGCGGGGCCGCGACGCGGTGGCGAACCACTCCGGCGATCTCCGTGCGCGCGCGACGATCCGTCCGCAACGCCGATGAGGGCGGATCCACCCAATGCACGGTCCGCTGGGAAGCGAGTGCTTCCACAATGCGGCGATCTGTGCCCGCCGGGTCATCCCAGCGGACGCCCGCGCACCAGACGATCGGTTCACCGCTCATCGTGCGGGTCCTCTCGCCGCCACCGGATTGGCGTTGAAGTCGTCTGTCGACTCACGGCCGAGCGCACGTCGCACACGCTTCATACCGTAGTAGCGGGCGTACCGTGCGTACGCCGCACTCTCCGCCACCCACGCGTGCGGTGCACGCTCGGCGAGGGCCTCGGTGTAGATCGCGGCCTGGACCTCGGCCGCGCGCGTCAGGGAGAAGCGGCGGCGTACGAGATCCATGCCGTACGCACCGAGCTCCGCCCGACGCGCGATGTCGGTGAGGAGCGGGGCGAGCTCACGGCGGAGCGCCGCCGGGCCGGTATGAGGCCCATCGCCGACGCCGTACCATCCCGCCCACAGGAAGCCCTCGAGAGTCGCCGGCTCCAGGGTTCGCCAGAAACCCTGTTCGCCCTGGACGACGAGGGGCGCGCCAAAGGCGAGTGCACGCAAGGCCGAGCCGCCCATTCCCAGGGAGATATCGGCTGCGGCGTAAGCAACCCGTGGGTCCTCGAGCTGTCCGGTGAGCAGGACCGCCCGACGACCCGCATCTGCGTTCGCCGCCGCCGCTGCCCGCTCGACGTCGTCGCGAGCGGGACCATCCCCGACGAGCACCAGCTGGACGGCAGTGTCGCGAGCCAGCTCTCCGATGGTCTTGATGGCCGCGAGGGTTCCCTCGAGTTTCAGCTCGCGTGCGAACCGCGCGACCGACACCACGGTGATGGCGTCTTCCTGGAGCCGATGCGCTTGGCGGAAAGCCTGGACATCGCCGCCGCCCGCAGGATCGTTGTGCGCGAGGTCGACCGGTGGCTCGATGACGGCGACGCGAGCGCGACCGATCCGCCGCTCGGCAGCGGCGATCTGCTCCGTACCGACGATCAGGTTGACCGACCGGGGAATGAATGGCGGTACAGACATCGACATCACCGTCGAGACGACGGGCACCCCCCGACCGCCGGGGAATGCGAGGACCGCGTCGAGGGTCGGTGGCCACTCATACCCGTGTATGACATCGATGCGACGGTCGCGGACGACCCTCTGCAGGGCGCGGGCGGTCGAGGGGGAGGGACGTTTCCCTGGTGGGGGCGCCTCGATGAACTCCAGTCCGAGCTCCTCCACACGACTCAGCAGTACCCCGGGACGGCCGAAGATCACGACGTCATGGCCCAGATCGCGCACGGCGCCGGCGAGTTCGATGGCGTTCAGCTGACTGCCGCCCATCCCCAGCTCGTGGGGGTAGACGAGCACCCTCATGACGCCTCCTCCGCAACGGCCGCATCAGGTCGCAGGATGCGGATGCTGTCGCGGGACAACGCGAGGGTTCCCCCGATCACCGCGAGCGCGAACGTCCCGGCGGCCAGTGCGGCCAGGAGGTCGGACGTGATCACGTGTGCGGCCAGGAGCGCGCCGACACCGGCCACGCCACCGCCGAGAACCGGGACGATCGACGTGCGGACGAGCGCGCCGACCTTCACGCCTGCGCGCGCCAGCGCCCAGGCGTAGCATCCGACGAGCACCACGGCAGCCACGGCCAGCTGCGCGATCGCGACGCCCTGCATGCCACCCATGTTCGCACCGACCACGAGGGCGGGGATGAGCGCGAGCACCCAGATGGTCTGGATGACCATGAGGGTCGTCGAGCGGCGACGCACCGCGAGGAAGTCGTACGCGAGCTCGAACGCGATCCGCAGCACCGCGTGCAGGGCGAGCCACTGCAGCGCGAGCGCCGCCGGCGCCCATACCTCCCCATAGACGAACGTCACGATCGGGAGTGCGGCGCCCGCGACGAAGGTGCAGACGGGGAGGGCGGCCACGAGCAGGAGCCGGAAGGCGGCACGGAAGCCCGCATCCATGCGCTCAGGGTCGTTCTGGATGCGCGCGAACGCGGCCGGCGCGACGGCGCGAACGGGCTGCGACAGCATGCTCACCGGCCACGAGGCCAGGTTGAATGCGAGGAGGTAGAACCCCAGCGCCTGAGCGCCGAGAACCGCGCCCACGACCAGCTGGTCGGAGTAGCCCACCGCGAAGACGACGATGCTCGCACCGGCCAGCGGCAGGCCGAATCGGAGCAGTGCGCCGGCGTAGGTGCGATCCCAGCCGAAGCGCAGCGGCAGCGGCGAGAACACCAGCAGCATGAGAGAGAACACGACCGTCGCCACGACGCGCCCGATGGCGAGGCTCATCGCCCCGAACCCGGTCAGCGCCAGGGCGACCGAGATTCCGGCGCCGAGCCAGATGTTCACCTGGTCGGCAGCGGTGCGGCGGCCCTGCTGGAACTGCCGCTGCAGCAGCGCTGCCGCCGTGGCGACCAGTCCGTTCAGGGGCACGCACACGAGCATGAGCCTCACGACGTCGGTGGCCTGAGGATCACCCATGGCTGCTGTGAAGGCCGGCGTCGCCGCGTAGGCGACCCCGAAGAAGATCAGGCTCGCGGCGACCGAGATCGTCGTGACCGTGGGGGCGATGTGCCGCGGGTCTTCTTCCCAGCGCACGATGGCGAGGCTGACGCCGAGCTCGTTGACACTCAGGACTGCCATGAGCGCGACGAGCGCGACGGCGTACGTCCCGAACTCCTCCGGACCGAGCACGCGCGCAATCAGGATCGAGATGAGGAGTGTGCCGAACTTTCCGAAGGCCGTGTTCGCGAAACTCCACACGAGGGCGCGCCGCGCACCCGGCGGTGTGACGGTCGAAGGCGGCCGCGTCGCCATGCTCACTCAGGCCACCGGGACGAGTGCGCGGCTCATCGCCGCAGACACCGCCGCGGCAACCCGTTCCTGCTGCTCCTCGAGCAGGTGCGGGAACATCGGCAGCGACAGGATGCGGTCGGCGGCGGCCTCGGCGACGGGGAACTGCCCGCGGCGGTATCCGAGGTGCGCGTAGGCCTCGCTCAGGTGCACGGGCGTCGGGTAGTGGATGCCCGCGCCGATGCCGTCGGCGGTGAGCTCGGCGAGCACCCGGTCGCGCTCCTCCACGCGGATCACGTAGAGGTGCCACACATCGGAGTTGCCCGGTCGCACCGACGGGAGTCGAACGCCCTCGATGCCGCCGAGGATCTGCTGGTACCAGGCCGCTGCCTCCTGGCGCGCGGAGTTCCACGCGTCCAGGCGCCGCAGCTTGGCCCGCAGCACGGTGGCCTGCACCGCATCCAGGCGGGCGTTGAATCCCACCCGGTGGTGCACGTACTTCACGGCGCTGCCGTGTGCCGCCATGTCGCGCACGGTGCGGGCGATCTCGGGGTCGTTCGTCATGACGGCCCCGCCGTCGCCGGCGGCGCCGAGGTTCTTGCCGGGGTAGAAGCTCGTGGCGGCCACGCTGCCGAGCGAGCCGGCCCGGCCCGCGGCGGATGCGGCGCCCTGCGACTGCGCGGCGTCTTCGATGATCGGGATGCCGTGGCGTTCGGCGATCGCGGAAAGCTGCTCGATCGGGGCGGTCTGGCCGAACAGGTGCACGGGGACGATGGCGCGCGTGCGCTCGGTGACGGCTGCCGCCACGGCGGCGGCGTCGATGAGGAGGTGCTCGTCCTCGACGTCGACGAACACCGGGACCGCGCCGATGCGCGAGGCGGCCTCGGCGGTGGCGATGAAGGTGTTGGCCGGCATGATGACCTCGTCGCCCGGGCCGACACCGGCGGCGCGGTACGCCAGTTCGAGCGCGTCGGTGCCGTTGGACACCCCGACCACGCAGTTCACGCCGAGATACGCGGCGTACTCCTCCTCGAAGGCGGCGACCTCGGGCCCGCCCATGAATGCGGCCGAGCGGAACTGCTCGCGCCACTTCGGCAGCACCTCGTCGATGATCTCCGCCTGCTGCGCGGACAGATCCAGGAATGGCACGTTCTCGGTCATTTCTTCTCCCCCAGTTTGCGGGCCGGCACACCGGCCCAGATCTCACCGGCGGGGACATCGGAGAGCACTGCTGCTCCCATCCCCACCGTCGCGGCGGCTCCGATCGACAACCCCTGCCGCACCGCCGCATTCATTCCGATGTATGCAGCTTCCCCCACCCGCACACCGCCCGCCAGCGCGACCCCCGAGGTCAGCGTGGCGAAGTCTTCCAGGACGTCGTCGTGCGTGATGACGCAGTTCGGCATCACCACCACGTGGGAGCCGATACGCGCGTCCGCGGTCACCACGACGCCGTCGAGCAGGATGCTCCCGGGCCCGACATCGCTCGTGGAACCGACCCGGGCCGACCGCGCCACATACGTCGCGTAACGGCCCGCCCCGACGCCCAGCCGGCCGAGACTGCGGACGACCTCGCAGCGGCTACCGCTGGGTCCGATGCAGACGAGGAGCTGCTCATCCCGCTCCGCCGCATCCGCGACGGACCCGAGCACCGGCACTCCGCCGATCTCGGTGCCGTGCAACGACGTGTCGTCGTCGAGCATGCCGGCGACCCCGGTCATCCCGGCCGCCAGCACCTCGCGCGCGAGGCCGCTCGCGCCCACGAGCAGCACTCCTTCCGCTCCCACGGTCACCCTCCGGGACCGCGCAGTACCGCGATCACGCGGTCCTGATCGGCGGTGGTGAGCGTGTGGAACAGCGGAAGGATGAGGGTCCGGTCGGTCAGCCGCTCGGTGACGGGCAGCGCACCCTCGGGCGCCAGGTGCCGGTAGGGGGCGTGCCGGTGCGCGGCCATGATGCCGCGCCGCGCGGAGATGCCGGCGTCGGCGAGCGCGACAAGAAGCTGCTCCCGGTCCAGCGGATAGGACTCGTCCACCTCGATCCACAGTGACTGGAAGTTGCTCGTTCCCCATTCCGGGTCGTCCACGAGACGCAGGCCACGGATGTCTTCGATCGCGCGGCGGTAGCGTGCGGCGTTGACTCGGCGGCGCCCGACGACCTCCGGCAGCTTCGACAGCTGCACGATGCCGACGGCCGCCTGAAGGTCGGTCATGCGGAAGTTGTACCCGATCTCGGCGTACTCCTCGGGCGGCGACACCAGGCTGGCGTGCCGGTCGGCGGCCGAGATGCTCATTGCGTGCTCGCGAAGCGCGCGGGCCCGTGCTGCCCACTTCGGGTTGCTCGTCGTGAGCATGCCGCCCTCACCGGTGGTGAGGATCTTGCGCGGGTGGAACGACCACGCGGCAAGTTCCGCGCCGGCACCCACCGGTCGGCCCTTGTAGGTGGAGCCGGCTCCACACGCCGCATCCTCGATCACGACGATGCCGAGCGGATCGCACACCGCGCGCACTTCATCGAGGTCGACGGGGATTCCGCCCTGGTCGACGACGATGACGGCCCGCGTCTCAGGCGTCAACGCCGCCCGCACCGTTTCGCCCGTGACGTTGCCCGTCGTTGCGTCGACGTCGGCGAACACGGGCCGCGCACCCACATACGTGGGCGCGTTCGACGTGGCGATGAAGGAGAACGAAGGGACGACCACGTCGTCTCCCGGTCCGATGCCGGCGACGACCAGTGCGAGGTGCAGGGCCGTGGTGCAGTTCGACACGGCCACGGCTTCCCGCGCCCGCATGGCCTCCGCGAAGGCGGACTCGAACTCGGCCACCTTGGGGCCCTGTGCCACCCATCCGGACTCGATCACCGCGGTAACCGCGGCGACCTCTTCGGCGCCCAGCCAGGGGGTCATCACGTTGATGCGCGACTCCTGGGTGACGCTCATGCCGACACCACCGTCCGTCCGAGGGAGATCTCGTCGCGCAGCGGACGCCACCAGTCCACCAGCATCCGCAGGCCCTCTTCCAGTTCGATGCGCGACTCGAAGCCGAGGTCTCGGCGGGCGGCCTCGGTGTCGGCCAGGCGGCGGACGACACCGTTCACGGCACGCTCCGGTCCGTGCTCGACGTCGAGGTCGGAGTCCATCGCGCGGAGGAGCGCCTCGGCGAGACCCAGCAGGCTCGTTTCGGATCCGCTGGCGATGTTGTAGACACCCTCAACGACGTCACTCTCGGCCGCGAGAAGGTTCGCCCGCGCGATGTCGGGCACGCAGACGAAGTCCATCGTCTGCTGACCGTCGCCGAAGATGAGCGGCGGGCGGCCGTCGGCGATCCGCTCCATCCACCGCACGAGCACCTCGGTGTACAGGCCGTGCACATCCATGCGGGGTCCGTACACGTTGAAGTAGCGCAGGACGACGTAGTCGAGCCCCTGCATCGCACGGAAGCTGCGGATCAGCCCCTCATTGAACGACTTGGCTGCCCCGTAGAGCGTGTCGTTGTTGTGGTGGTGGTGGCGCTCCCCCGTCGGGAACTCCTCCGCCATGCCGTAGACGGAAGCGCTGGATGCAGCCACCAGCTTGCCCACGCGATGGCGTGCCGCGGCCTCGACGACATTGAATGTCCCGTCGACGAGGACCTCCAGCGCAAGCCGCGGTTCTTCCGCGCACTGCGTGATGCGGATGGCGGCCTGGTGGAACACGATGTCCTTGCCCGCAACGAGCTCGTCCACCAGGGCGGCGTCGCGGATGTCGCCGTCGATCAGTTCGACGCGCCCGGTAGCGAGGGCGTCGTCGAGGTTCGCCCGGCGGCCCCGTACGAGGTTGTCGAGCACCTGCACACGGCCTGCTCCTGCGGCGATCAGCTGGTCGACCAGCGTCGAGCCGATGGTTCCTGCGCCGCCGGTGACGAGCACGTCGGCATTCTGAATGTTCACCATTCGAATCTCTCCCCTATGAATTCGTGAACGAGGCGGCGACGGGCGCCGTCATGAGCTGCGGAGCACCGGAGGCGTTGAGGCTGTCGTTCGCCGCTTCGAGCACCGACAGTACCCGGAGGCCGGCTCGCCCGTCCGTGCGTGCCGGACGCCCCTCGCGGATGGCGGCGGCGAACTCCGTCGCAACGCCCGCGAGCGCTTCGCCCTCGGGCAGAGCCGGAGCCCAGGTGTCGCCGAGACGGTACGAGATGTGCGCGGAGCGCGCATCGGTGGTGGTGGCCTTCGAGACCTCCGCGATGTCGACGCCCCGGTCGTACACGCTCACCCGCTGCTGCGGATTGAGGTCGTCCCACACGAGCGTCCGCTTGGTTCCGCCGATGACCATCTGACGGATCTTCGTCGGGCTCAGCCAGTTGACGTGCACGTGCGCCATGGCGCCGCCGGCGAGCGGCATGGCGAGGTAGCCCACGCACGCCTTGCCGGTCTGAAGCGGGTCGGCTCCGTGCGCCGAGACGCTCGTCACGTCCAGTCCACCGGGGAGCACGAAGTCCATGATCGAGAGGTCGTGGGGCGCAAGGTCCCAGAAGACGTCGACGTCGGGCTGGATGAGACCCAGGTTGATGCGGACGCTGTCGACGAAGAGGATGTCTCCGAGGAACCCGTCGGCGATGAGCTCGCGGATCTTCAGCACCGCCGGCGTGTAGCAGTAGGTGTGGTCGGCCATCAGCACGAGACCCCGCTCGGCCGCGCGGCTGACCATCTCCCTGCCCGCCTCACGGCTGTCGGCCAGTGGCTTCTCGACGATGACGTGCTTGCCCGCATCCAGCGCCGCCATCACGATGCGGTGATGCGTGCCGGCCGGCGTCGCGATCGCGATCGCATCGATGAGTGGATCGCTCAGCACGTCGGCGAGGCTCGTCGTGACCGGCGCGCCCCCGACGCTTTCCGCCACCCGGCGGGCGCGGTCGATGTCGAGGTCGCAGATCGCGGCCAGATTCCAGTCGTTGCTGTTGCGGAAGTTCCGCGCCAGGTTCGGTCCCCAATAGCCAGCGCCGATGACGGCGATGTTCTTCCTGTCAGTCACGGATTCCCCAATCCACGTTTGTGATTCCCCAGATGAACGACGAGCCGTTTAGCCGGCGCCGTCGAACGTGATGTCGACCCAGTAGTTGTGGGTCGAAAGCTTGTCCGGATACTCCCGGCCATAGTTGTGCGCGCTGCCCTGAGCCGGGATCGTGAACGGTCCGACCTGCGTCTCCCACGCGAGCGTCCCCAGGTCAACCGCGTATCGTCCGGTCGTGCTGTACAGGCCCACGCGGTACTCGACCCCGGCCTCCAGCGCGATCGACGTCGCGAATTCGGCCGTCTG
This sequence comes from Microbacterium sp. Z6_144, assembly GCF_057197625.1. Taxonomy (NCBI): domain Bacteria; kingdom Bacillati; phylum Actinomycetota; class Actinomycetes; order Micrococcales; family Microbacteriaceae; genus Microbacterium; species Microbacterium sp. Z6_144. Next base: position 529,662 of record NZ_JBXVPT010000002.1, on the reverse strand, counting down.
CCACCCGTCGGGCGACTCGCTCACGAACTCCACTTCGCCGAGGCGCTCGCCGGCAGCGTTCCACAGGTAGCCGGTGTGCTGCCCCGTGTTCGCCTCGCCCTTGTAGAAGCGCACTCCTGTCGCGTGCCCGGCGCTGTTCACCGTGAAGCGGGTGGCCACCTGCACACCGTCAGGATCGGCCCACCAGGGATGCTGAGGCGTCGCGTCTCCGAAGATCGTTTCCACCTGGACCACCGGAGGCTCGGCTACCGTGGTGAAGCTCCACGCTGCACCGGTCACCGTGCCGACGGTGGTCGCCACGGTCGCGGTGTAGGCCGTGGCCCAGGCCAGTGGCTCCGCGGGCGCGAACGTCACCACGCCGGTCGCAGCGTCGTACCCGGTGACTCCCGCAACGGGCCCCGACGGTCCTGTGACGCTCAGAGTGGCATCCGCGGGCGCCGGATCGAGCGAGGCGGAGAGGGTCGCGGTCGGTGCCACGTCCACCGCCCCGCCGCTGGGAGCGTACTCGCTCGTCGCAGTGACGACCGGCGGCTCGCTCGGGGTGGGCTCAGGCGTGGGCGTCGGCGTCGGCTCAGGCGTGGGCGTCGGCGTCGGCGTCGGCTCAGGCGTGGGCGTGGGCGTCGGCTCAGGCGTCGGCGTCGGCGTCGGCGTCGGCTCAGGCGTGGGCGTGGGCGTCGGCTCGGGCGTCGGCGTCGGCGTCGGCGTGGCCGCCGGAGCACCGAAGACGATCTCCGCGTCCACGAAGTATGCGGATGCGTTCCACGACCCGGTCGGCATGCCGCCGCCGGCACCGTAAAGGAACCGGCCGTTGCGCCCGCCCGGTGCCGTGATCGACCCGTTCGTGTGCGCCTCGGCGAAGTAGAGGGCCTGCATCGCATACCGCCCCGACGGAGCGTAATAGGACGCGATGTAGGTGGTCCCCGGCTTCACCGAGACGGGCTGCGACAGAGCTGCCCTCTGCCATCCGGTGGCCGTCTCGTTCTCGAAGGCCACCTGGGCGAGGCGCTCTCCCGTGGCGGCGTCCCAGAGGGAGCCGACATGGACCCCGCCGTTGCCTGCCCCCTTGTAGAAGCGCAGGGCGGAGACGAGCCCGGCGCGCGCCACGGTGAACGCGGTGCCGACCTCCACAGCGTCGGTTTCGACCACCGAGGCGATTTCGGGCGTCGCGTCGCCGAAGACCGTATTGATGGAGCCGGGCAGTTCGGGCTCGACGGTGGTGAAGGTCCACTGGTCAAGGACCTGACCGCCGATCCGGACCGTTGCGGTGTAGGTCGTCGCCTCCGCGAGACGCGACTCGGCGATGAAGGTCAGTGTGCGCGATGCGCTCACGTATGTCGAGGCACCGGGCACTGCCGTGCCGCCGGTCGACAGCGAGAGGGTGGGCGAAGGCGCATCCAGAGACAGTGTCGCGGTCACGGCTTCGTCCGTGGGCACCTCGTCACCGGTCGGCGTCTTCGCGGACACCGTTGCGACGGGCTGGTCGCCGCTTCCGGCTACGAATTCGACATCCACGAAGTAGTTCGAGGAACGCCAGCTGCCCGCCGGCCGCTCGCCGCCGGGCCCGTAGCGGAAGGTTCCGTTGTCGGGCGCGAGGGCCGTCAACGGTCCGCTCGAGACGGGTGCCGAGAAGTAGTCCGCCGCGTACACGTATCGCCCTTGCGGCGACAGATAGGAGACGGTGTATGTCTGTCCGGCTTCGATGGACACGGGAACGGACAGGCTCGCCCGCTGCCAACCGGAGGCGGACTCGTCCGCGAACCGGACCGTGGCCAGAGCTTGGCCATTGCTTGACCACAGTGTGCCGGTGTGAGCCGCCGTGTCGCCTTCCGCCTTGAAGAATCGGAGAGCACTGATCTGTCCGGGGACGGATGTGGTGAACGCCATCCCGAGTTCGACCGAGGTCCCGTCGTTCGCACCGTGCGCGGAGGGAGTCGCCGAGCCGAAGAACGACACGGCGCCGGTGCTTGAGTCACCGCGTACACGGAAGGACCAGGCACGGTCGGCGCCGATGCCGGCGGCCGACTCCGGGCCTGACAGCCGGACAGTCACGGATGCGCCTGCCGGGAGGGAGGATGCGGGATCGAAGGTGACGGAGGTGCGATCTGCCGAGAGGGCCGTCGTTCCGGTCACGGCCTCCCCGTCGATGGAGACGGTGACCGTGGGTGCTGCCGTCAGGGGCACGTCGAACGTCGCAGTGATGTCGGAGGAACCTGGCACATCGGTTGCGTCCGCCGCCGGCGTCGTGGTGACCAGGCCTGGACCTGCGGCGGAACGATCGAACACCACGTCGACGAAGTAACTCGTCATCGATCGCTGGGCGGGGAATCCCCCCTGGTAGGTGAACGAGCCGCCCCGCGGCACCGCGGTGAGCGGGCCGCGCGTGAATCCGTCGGCAAGTGCTTCGACGGTGACGGCGTAGCCGCCGCTGGGCGCGACATACGACACGACGTATTCCTTGCCCGGCTCGACGGCGATCGCGCGGTCGAACGTGGCCGTCTGCCACCCGGAGGCGGTCTCGTCGATGAATGTCACGCGACCGAGCTCACGGCCGCCAGCGGCATCCCAGAGGCTTCCGACATGCGTACCGGTGTTGGACGTGCCCTTGAAGAACCGCATACCCGACACGACGCCGGGTTCGGCGACGGTGAATCGCGTACCGATCGTCACGGAGGCCCGGTCGGGGTCCGACGACACCATCGGACGGTCGGCGTCGCTGTAAAGCGAGCAGGGGCACTGACCTTCGGGCACGACCGCCGCCGCAGTGCGGAACGTCCACGGTTCGCCGGCATCCAAGGTGCTGCCGTCCGCGGGTGTCCCGGCAACCGTCACGGTGTACTCGGTGAAGTCAGACAATGGCTCAGCCGGCGCGAACCGGACGACGCGCGTCACGCGGTCGTACGACGCCGTTCCCACGACCTGCTCACCGGAGGCGGCGCGCAGCGAAAGGGCGACCGACGACGGCTGCATGTCGCGAGTGAACACCGCGGTCACGGCCGTGTCGACCGGGACGCTCCCCGCGCCGATACCGGGCGTCCGAGCCGCGAGGCGCACCGGAGACGCGGTGGATGCCTCGTAAATGGCGTCGACGTAATAGTTCGAGTTGCCCCAGGTGCGCCACGGGAACTCCCCCGCGCTCGCGTGCAGCCCCGGGCTGGCTTGGCCGACGCCCGGGTTCACCGACAGGGGGGTGCTGGCCCTATTCGCGTACGGCCAATAGTCGTCCACGTACGCGTAGCCGCCGTTGGGAGCGGTGTAGGAAACGACGTACTGCGACCCTGCCGTCACCGGCACGGGCGCCTCGAAGAGTGCCGACTGCCACCCGTCCGGTGACTCGCCGCGGAACTGCACGGAGGCCAGCGGATCGCCGTCTGAACTCCAGAGGGTGCCCGTGTGCGTGCCGGTGTTGCGGGTGCCCTTGAAGAAGCGCACGCCCGAGACGAATCCGTCCGCGTCAGCCGTGAAGCGCTGTCCGAGCTCCACCGCCTGCGTGTCGGCGGAGGAGGCACGGGCCGGTGCCTCGGAACCGAAGACGGAGTACGGGCCGGGTACGGCGACCTCCACCGAAGTGCCGGACCGCGCGAAGTTGGCGCTGTCGTCGATAGCCCGAGCGAGGACGGTGGCTGTGCCGTATCCCTGCTGCACGTACGAGTAGGTCCACTGGTTCGTACCGGAAGCGGGATGCCAGGACTCGCCGCCGTCCGTGGAGACCTCGACGCCCGCGACGCGCCCTCCGGTGTCGGCTGCAGTCCCGGTCACGGTGATGCTCGTGCCGTGCGGGATGACCTGCCCCGGCGACGGTGACGAGATCGTCGTGGCGGGGGCGACGGTGTCGGCGCTGGGTGCAGCGGGCACCAGCCCCGGCATCAGTGATCCCGGTTGCGCGCCCATGTCGGCCAGCAGGTTGACCTGCGCCTGCTGCATTCTCCGATCAGTGGCCACCCGAGTGCCGTCGTGCGTCGAGTCGAGACCCCAGCCCCACTGCACGCTCGCAGATGAGAAGACCAAAGCGCCGCTGTCAGCGCGATAAAGCGTGAGGTGGTGCTCGGTCGTTCCGGGTCCCACTGTGTTCCCATAGTCGCGGACGTATTCGCGCGACTCGCCCACCGTGGTGGAGAGCCGGATCAGGCCCTCAGGTCGGAATCCGTTGTCGACGTCCTCGTTGGACTCGTAGCCCACCGTCTGGTCGGCCAGCTCGACCGAGGTCCCGGATGCCAGATCGGCGAGGTCCGTGTGACGCCACAGCCGGGTCTTGCCCTCTTCCGCGCTGACGGTGACAGGGAGGTGGATGCTGTTGACCATGTACATCGTGCCGGTGAGCTGGTTCTCAGGGAGGTGACCACCCTGAGAAGCGTCCGCGTAGCGCGGATCGCGCCACGTGCCCGTCCACTCCCGACTGCTCGTGTCGATCTTCCCCCAGCCCCACGTCTCCTTGTACGACACGAGCGTGCGCTTGTCGCCCTGTTCGCCGACCGTCGAGGGCTCGTAGCGCGTGCGCCAGTATCCCTCGTTGCCCGTGAGGAACTGCAGGTTCACTCCCGCGTCGCGGGCGGCTTCGATGTTGGCCCGCTGTGCGCCGGACCAGTACTCGTCGTGTCCGACGGAGAGGAAGACCTTGTGGTTGAGCAGCTCCTGTCCGCGACGGTCGGTGTCGATCCCGGCGATGTAGCTCATGTCGTAGCCGTTGCGCTCCATGAAGCGCACCGTGGCGTACTCGGAACTGAAGTAGAAGTCACGCTTCTCGATACCGCCCCGCGTCGCGAACGGACGGTTGTAGCTGATCTTGTAGGCGCGGCCGTTCGCGGCGCCCTGGTAGAAGTCGGATCCGCCGTACTTGTTGTAGGCGTGCCAGGTCGGGTCGGAGGTCTGGAAGACCACGTCGGAGGTGTTGCCGTCCTTGCGGACGATGAAGATGATGTGGCTCGCGCCGCCGGTGTCGGCGCGCTCGAGCCGCGCGACGTAGACGCCGGAGACGGCATCGGCCGGCACGTCCCACGAGGCCGACACGTCCCACGTACCGCAGTCGTACAGCTCGGTGCTGAGGTCGGACAGGCACTCGTCCTGGATCTGCGGCAGCGTTACGGATGGCTTCACGCTGTCGACCAGGCGCGCTCCCAGGCCCTGGTACCAGCCGGTGCGGTAGATGTCGATGTCGTAGCCGGCCGCATCCGTGTCGATCTTGAAGTCGATGCGCTGACCGACGTTGACGCTGATGTCGGTGGCGAAGCCCTGGATGCTGGGGTCGCCGGCACCGGTGATGTCCCACACCTCGGGAGACGTGCCCGGCTTGCGGTTCTCGCACTCGATCGCATTGACGTCGGCGCCGCAGGGGCTGGATGCTTCGGCCCGGGCCGCCGGCGGAAGCGCGACGAGGAGCGACATGACGAGCGCGGCCAGTGCGGCGAGCGCGACGACGCGCGCGCGCACTGAACGTCGAGCGTGGACGACGAGCGTCGAGTTCCCCATTTTTCCCCATACCACCCGCTGCGCAGAGCGCTTGCGGGCTTCCCGCCCCCCGGCGGACCCCAGTCCGCCCGAAGGCGGATAACGATGACGACAGACCGTCTGCGCCGGCGAGCGGTGCAGAAGTCGTGCGTCTCCCCGCCGCGAGTATAGCGTTTGTCGGGAGGCGTGCACGAGCAATTTCAAGAATCCGCCGGCACGGAGAGGGAGCACCCATGGTTTCGCAGAAAGATCAGCCGTTCATCGCCGCCACCGCCGACGTCGCGGAGGCCGCGCGCATCGGCGACCGCACCAAGATCTGGCACCTCGCCCAGGTGCGGGAGGACGCCGTCGTGGGTGCCGACTGCATCGTGGGGCGCGGGGCGTATGTGGGCCCCGGCGTCGAGATCGGCGACGGCTGCAAGCTCCAGAACTACGCCCTCGTCTACGAGCCGGCCCGGCTCGGGCGGGGCGTTTTCATCGGACCGGCCGCGGTGCTCACCAACGACGAGTTCCCCCGCGCCGTGACCCCCGACCTGCAGCTGAAGTCGGCGGATGACTGGGAGGCCGTCGGCGTCGAGATCGGCGACGGCGCCTCGATCGGCGCCCGCGCCGTCTGCATCGCACCGGTGCGGGTGGGGTCCTGGGCGCTGGTGGCCGCCGGCGCGGTCGTCACGAAGGACGTCCCCGACTACGCGCTCGTCGTCGGCGTGCCGGCACGGCGTATCGGCTGGGTCGGCCGGGCCGGCCGCCCGCTCACGCAGGAGGGCGAGGACTGGGTCTGCCCCGCGACCGGCGAGCGCTACCGCGAATCCGCCGGCACGCTGCATCCCCTCCCCTGACCCCTCGGGCCGCCCGCGACCCGCAACCGCCGTCGACTCGCCAGCAAACGTCCGGTTTTCGCGCGAAAATGCGCGTTTCCTGGCGACTCGACGGGAGGCCGCGCCGGGCTAGAGCTTGCGGAGCTGGACCCGCTCGACCGTGTGGTCGGCGGCCTTCTGCAGGATGAGGCTCGCCCTGTGGCGCGTGGGCAGCACGTTCTCCAGGAGGTTCGGCAGGTTGATGTCGCGCCAGTACCCGAGCGCGCGCTCCACCGCCTCCTCGTCGCTGATGTCGGCGAACACCCGGAAGTACGAGTTCGGATTGCTGAACGAGGCCTTCCGGAGGGCCAGGAACCGGTCGACGTACCACTGCTCCACGTGCGCGGGATCGGCGTGGACGTAGATCGAGAAGTCGAACAGGTCGCTGACGGCCACATCGTTCGGCGCCGGCGGGGGCTGCAGCACGTTGAGTCCCTCGACGATCACGACATCGGGCCGGCGGACCGTGACGTGCGCGTCGGGCATGATGTCGTACCGCATGTGCGAGTAGAACGGCGCACGCGCCTCTTCGGCGCCGCTCTTCACTTGGCGGAGGAAGTTCACCAGCGCGCGGCGGTCGTACGACTCCGGGAAGCCCTTGCGGTCCATCAACCCGCGCCGCTCCAGCTCGGCGTTCGGGTAGAGGAACCCGTCGGTGGTGACGAGCTCCACCCGCGGGGTGTCGGCCCAGCGGCTCATGAGCTCGCGCAGCAGGCGGGCGATCGTCGACTTGCCCACCGCGACCGACCCGGCGACACCGATGACGAACGGCGTCGTGACATCCTGCTCGCCGAGGAAGGATGCGGTGTCCGCTCCGAGCCGCTTGGTGGCGTTGGCGTACAGGCTCAGGAGGCGGCTGAGCGGCAGGTAGACCTCGTGCACCTCGCGGAGATCCAGCCGGTCACCCAGGCCCCGCAGCTGCACGACCTCGGTCTCGGTGAGGGGCTGCGGCATCCCGGCGGCCAGCCGCGCCCACTCGGCTCGATCGATCTCGCGGTACGGACTCAACGACGGAGCGGGCACGGCGGTCTCAGCGGCGGGCACGCGCCCATGCTACTCCCGCGCGATCAGCGCCCGGGCGGCGCGGGGGGAGGCGATGTGCGGCATACCGCCCGCCTCTTCTGTACTGTCAGGAATACAAATACGGCTTGTTCGGAATAGGGACGTTGCCCTTGCGTTTGTGTACTGCGCAGTATCAAATTATGGACTGCGCTCCCCGATGCACTCTGAGAGAGGCAGCAGCCATGAACAGTTCCGTACCGATCGGGCCGGTAGGCATCTGGAGCTTGGAGCTCCGTAGCCGCAACCCGGAGGTCGACCAGGTAGCCGCGGAACTCAACGATCAGGGGTGGGGTGCGATGTGGATTGCCGGCGCCGGCGGCCCCGGGATCTGGGCCAGCGCCGAACGGCTCCTCGCGGCCGGTTCGCGCACGAGTGTGGCCCTCGGAGTTGTGAGTATCTGGTCGGAGGACGGACGCCGCGCATCCTCGGAGCACGCCAGGCTGCGAGACCAGTACGGCACGCGTCTTCTCACCGGGTTCGGGGTGAGCAACCCGCAGGCGGCAGCCGCCAGCGGACACACGTTCGCGAGCCCTCTTTCCGAGATGCGACGTTTCCTCGACGAGCTGGACGCGGATGCCGGCGAACCGCCACGGCAAGAGCGGCTCGTCGGGGCGCTCGGACCGCACATGGTGTCCCTCGCCGGCGACCGCACCGCAGGCATCCACCCTTTCCTGGTCACCCCCGTTCTGACGTCTAACTACCGTGCGCTGCTGGGACCTGAACCTCTCATCGCGCCCCACCAAGCGGTCGTTCTGGAGACCGACCCGGCTCGAGCACGAGCCACCGCCCGCGCCGGAATTGGCATGTATTTCGGCTTCCCCAGTTATCAGGCGAACCTGCGCCGAGCCGGCTTCGCCGATGACGACTTCCTTCAGGGCGGCAGCGACCGGCTCATCGACGCCACCGTCGCCTGGGGAGACATGGATGCCGTCGCCCGGCGGGTTTCGGAGCAGCACGCTGCGGGCGCCGACCACGTCGCCATCCAGGTCCTGACGGACAACCGCGGTTTCCCCCGCCACGAGTGGGCCGAACTTTCTCGCGCACTACTGCCATCGGAGAGCTAATGGACAGCACCACCACACGCAACACCGGTTCGACGCGAGCACACACACCGCCCCTCCCGGGGATGCGGATGTGGTGGGCGGTCGCCTCCCTCGCCCTCGGCGCGTTCATCCTCGTCGCCACCGAGTTCCTCCCCATCGGCGTACTGCCGCAGATCGCCGAGGAGTTGGAGGTCACGACCGGAACCGCGGGGTTGATGATTCTGGTTCCCGGGCTGGTTGCGGCGATTTCCGCACCGCTGGTCGTGGTGGGCCTGGCACGTATCCCCCGAAACCGGCTCGTGCTTCTTCTCGGCCTGCTGCTGCTCCTGGCGAACATCATCGGAGCGTTCGCTCCCACCTTCGCGATCCTGCTTCTGGGTCGCGTGCTGGTCGGGGTCGCGCTGGGCGGTTTCTGGGCGGTCGTGCCCTCACTGGGGTTCCGCCTCGCAGGTGAGAAGAACGGTACGAAAGCGACGTCGATCATCTTGGCGGGCATCTCCGCAGGGACCGTGATCGGTCTGCCCGCGGGACAGTTCATCGGCCAGCTCGCGGGCTGGCGCGCGGTGTTTCTGAGCGCTGCGGCACTGTCGGCGATCGTGCTTCTCGCGCAGCTTGTGCTGCTGCCCCGGATCGGCCCGACCGTCGGCATGAAGTGGCGTCAATTGAGCCGGGTGTTCCAGTCGCCACCCGCCCGAGTCGCGCTGATCGCCTCTGTTCTGGTGGCCACCGGTCAGTTCGCAGCGTCGACGTTCATCACCCCCTTCCTGGTGGACGAAGCACACCTGGCAGCCGGGGTCGTCACGGCCCTGTTCGTCGCGTACGGTGTCGCGGGCGTGTTCGGCACTCTGCTCGGCGGCTACCTCATTGCGAAGAACCGGTTGGCGACGCTTGCAGGTGTGTCACTCGTTCTTGGAGCGCTCCTGGTGCTGCTGCCGCTCATCGCCGGGTGGGGCGTCGTCGTCGGCGCACTGTTCACCGTGTGGGGGCTCCTGTGGGGCATCGTCCCGCTCTCCCTGCAGACCTGGATGATGGCCTCCCAACCGGGCGCGCCGGAAGCAGCATCCGCTGTGCTGGTCTCCACCATGCAGGGGTCCATCGCGCTCGGATCCCTCCTTGGCGGTGTGCTCGTGGACATCGCCGGACTGCGGATCGACTTCGTCATCGCCGGTGTCCTCGCCCTCGCCGCGGGGCTGTACCCGCTCGTCCGTCGCGTGACACCCCACTAATCCGCGCGGGCTGGCGCAACCGCGGGTACGCAAGCGCGCGCCGCGCACCCCCCCTCCCGGTTGCGCCCCTCCGGGCCCGCGCGGATCGAGGACATCTCGCGAATCGAGGACCCTCCGGCCCGCATCCATCCTCGATCCGCGAGAATTCCTCGATTCCCGCGCCACCGCTGACCCGCACTGCCGTTCCTTCGCCGTCCGAAGCGCCCTTTCCTTTGCCGCCCGCGCCCGGTTGCTGAGCGAGGGCGCCGTCCCCGGTCGCTGAGCGAGCGGAGCGAGACGAAGCGCCGCGACCGCTACGCTCAACGGGTGCGCCTCGGGGTTCTTGACATCGGTTCGAACACGGTCCATCTCCTGGTCGCCAATGCCCGCCCCGGCGGACGTCCGACCGCGACCACGAGCCACCGCACCGTGCTGCGGCTCATGCGCCACCTCACGCCCGACGGTGCGATCGATGCCGCCGGCGTCGCGGCGCTCGTGGATGCGGTCACCGAGGCCCGTGCGAAGGCCGCGGCCGAGGGGGTGGACGAACTGCTCGCCACGGCGACCTCGGCGGTGCGCGAGGCGACGAACGGCCCCGCCGTGATCGCCCGCATCGAGGAGGCCCTCGGCCAGCCGCTGCAGGTGCTCGGCGGTGACACCGAGGCACGGTTCACGTTCCTCGCGGTCCGCCGGTGGTTCGGCTGGTCGGCGGGACAGATCCTGCTGTTCGACATCGGCGGCGGATCGCTCGAGCTCGCCGGTGGCGCAGACGAGCTGCCCGATCTGGCCGACTCCGTGGCGCTGGGCGCCGGACGGATGACCATCGATTTCCTCCCCGACGATCCTCCGAACGACTTCCAGCTCGAGGCGCTGCGCCGGCACGCCGCATCCGTCCTCTCGCCGGTCGCGGAGCGCTTCGCGACCCTCCCGCGTCCCGACCACGTCGTGGGGTCGTCCAAGGCGATCCGCTCGCTCGCGACGCTGGCCGGATACCCGGTGCCCGGCTGGTCGGGCATCGAGCGGATGGTGCTCCCCCGCCGCGAGCTGAAGGCGTGGATCCCGCGGCTGGCCCGCATCCCGGCCGAGGCCCGCCAGGAGCTCCCCGGCATCACCGCCGACCGCGCGACCCAGATCGTCGCGGCCGCCGTCGTGCTCCACCAGGCGATGAAGGCGATGCGCGTCGAGGAACTCGAGGTGGCGCCGTGGGCGCTTCGCGAGGGCGTGCTGCTGCGCTACATCGAGTCCCTCGCGATGTAACCCCCGCTGAGCCCGTCGAAGCGCAAGCGACACGGAGCCCGCTCCCGGTCGCTGAGCCCGCTCCCGGTCGCTGAGCTTGTCGAAGCGTCCGGGAACGGACCGACCTCGCGTCAGCTCACGAGGTCGCGGAGGTGCCGGTAGGCGCCCTTGAAGAACAGCAGCGGCTCGTGGCGGTGCCACTCCGGCGGGCTCAGCTCGACAACCTTGCCGATCACGATGAGGTGATCGCCCGCCTCATGCTCGGCCCAGATCTCGCAATCCAGCCACATGAGGGTGTCGTTGATCACCGGATTCCCCGCCTCGGTCGGCGTCCACGCGACCCCCGCCCACTTGTCCGATCCCTTGCGGGCGAACTGGCTCGACACGTCGTGCTGATGGTGCGAGAGCACGTTGACGGCGAACCGGCCGGTATCGCGGATGCGGGGGTACGTCGTCGACGTCGTCATGACGCTGAAGGAGATGAGCGGCGGATCCATCGACACGCTGTAGAACGACTGGCACGTGAAGCCGATGGGGCCGTCGTCGTCGACGCCGCTGACGATGGTGATTCCGGATGCGAAGTGCCCGAGGGTGTCGCGGAAGGCTCGGGGGTCGACGGTGCTCATCGCGCCACCTCCGCGTCCACGCCTGCCGGCGCTTCCACCCGCGTGGCGCCGGCGAGGGATGCCAGTCGCGCGAGGTTTCCGCGGTACTCGGCGGCCGCCGCATCCACGAGGTCGTCGAGGCGGTCCATCTGGCTCGAGATGAAGTAGAAACCGCGGCCAGGGACGATGGCGCCGAGCTCCGCGAGGAGCGGCGCCAGGGTGTGCGTCGGACCCATCGAGTGGGTCTGGTCGGCCCCGGTGAGAACCGGGATCGCGACGACGCCCGACAGCCCGTTCGCAGGGTACCGATCGAGGAAGGCCTTCAGGAGGCCCGTGAACGTCGCCTTGTAGGTCGGCGAGGCGAAGACCGCGAGGTCGCTTCCGGCGACGGCGGCGTTCAGCGCCGCCATCGTCTCCGACGGCCACGCGAAGATGTCGGCTTCGTAGTCGGCGAGGTCGATCACCGTCAGGTCGTAGGTGCCGGGGCCGAGCAGGCTCTCGACCAGGGTCGTGGCCACCTTCAGGGTTCGCGATTGCGGCTTCGGATTGCCGACGACGACCGAGACTTTCACTGTCATGTCTTACTCACACTTTCACCGGTTGGCAGGAAGGTGAGACGCGCGGTCGCCGAACGCACCCGAAAGCAGGCGGGGTTCGAGCGACACCGACGTCTCTCTCTTGTTCCACCGAGGTTTTTTGTCCCGGTGGCCCGCAACGGCTTACGTTGCTCCACCAGGATACGCCGCGGATGTTTCGCACAGGTAACCCGCGTCATCCCCGGCATGCACGCACGACCCACGCACGACGCACGCGCGCAGCCGCGCTCTACGCGGCGAGGCGCTCGCGCACGACCGTCGCGATGCGGTCGGCGTAGGCCTGGGCCGACTCGGCGTCCGCGGCCTCGACCATGACGCGCACGAGGGCTTCGGTTCCGGATGCGCGCAGCAGCACGCGTCCGGTGTCGCCGAGTTCGCCGGTCACGGCCTTCACCTCGGCCTGCAGTACCTCGTCGGTCGCGACGCGGGTGCGGTCGACGTCGCGCACGTTCACGAGCACCTGGGGGAACACGGTCATGACCGAGGCGAGCTCGGCGAGCGTCTTCCCCTGCCGCGCCATCTCGGCCACGAGGTGCAGGCCCGTGAGCAGCCCGTCGCCGGTGGTGGCGAAATCGCTCATGATGACGTGACCCGACTGCTCGCCGCCGAGGGAGTAGCCGTTCTTGTTCATCGCCTCGAGCACGTAGCGGTCGCCCACGCCGGTCTGCACGACGTCGATGCCGTGTTCCTTCATGGCGCGGTGAAGGCCCAGGTTGCTCATCACGGTCGCCACCAGGGTGTCGTCCACGAGGCGCCCACGGTCTTTCATCGCCACCGCGAGGATCGCCATGATCTGGTCGCCGTCGACGATGCGGCCCGCCGCGTCTACGGCGAGGCACCGGTCGGCGTCGCCGTCGTGGGCGATTCCGACGTCGGCGCCCACTTCGAGCACCTTCGTCGCGAGCTGGTCGAGGTGCGTCGAGCCGACGCCGTCGTTGATGTTGAGGCCGTCGGGGTCGGCGCCGATGACGGTGACCTGGGCTCCGGCGTCGCGGAACGTCTCGGGCGACACACCGGCAGCGGCACCGTGCGCGCAGTCGAGCACGACATGGATGCCGTCGAGCCGGTGCGGCAGCGAGGCCAGCAGGTGCACGACGTAACGGTCTTCCGCGTCGGCGAAGCGGCGGATGCGGCCGACACCGGCGCCGGTGGGCTGCAGCTTGTCCCACTCGAGGGCGGCTTCGATGCGCTGCTCGACGATGTCGGGGAGCTTCACGCCGCCGCGGGCGAAGATCTTGATGCCGTTGTCGGGCGCCGGGTTGTGCGAGGCCGACACCATCACGCCGAAGTCGGCGTCGATGTCGCCGATCAGGTACGCGGCAGCGGGGGTCGGGATGACGCCCGCATCGAGCACGTCGACACCGGATGAGGCGAGCCCGGCCGCGACGGCGGCGGAGATGAACTCGCCCGACACGCGCGGATCACGGGCGACCACGGCGGTGAGCCGCCGTCCCTCGGCGCGGCGCGCCGCGGCCGTACGGCCCTGGCCCAGGACGACGGCGGTCGCCTGGGCCAGGTGAAGTGCGAGGTCGGCGGTGAGGGGGCCGTTGGCCAGCCCCCGCACCCCGTCCGTGCCGAACAGCGGCATGGAACGAGCCGAACTCAGCGCTTGGAGTACTGAGGCGCCTTGCGGGCCTTCTTGAGACCGGCCTTCTTGCGCTCCTTGACGCGAGCGTCACGGGAGAGGAAGCCGGCCTTCTTCAGGGCGGCGCGGTTGTTCTCCACGTCGATCCCGTTGAGCGAGCGGGCGATGCCCAGGCGCAGCGCGCCGGCCTGACCCGAGGGGCCACCGCCGGAGATGCGCGCGATGACGTCGTACGCATCGGTGAGGTTGAGCACGGTGAAGGGGTCCTTCACGAGCTGCTGGTGCAGCTTGTTCGGGAAGTAGTCCTCGAACGTGCGGCCGTTGACGGTGATGACGCCGGTGCCGGGGACGATGCGCACGCGGGCGATGGCCTGCTTGCGGCGGCCCACTGCGGCGCCCGGCACGCTCAGGACGGGGCGCTCGGCGGCGACGACGGTCTGGTCAGCCGGCGTCTCGGTTGAGTAGTTCTCGATGTTCGACACGAGTGATCCTTAATCGGCGCTTACTGGGCGACCTGGTCGAAGGTGTACGTCTTGGGCTGCTGCGCACCGTGGGGGTGCTCTGCGCCGCGGTAGACCTTGAGCTTGGAGAGCTGCTGAGCGCCCAGGCTGTTCTTCGGGAGCATGCCGCGAACGGCCTTCTCGACGGCGCGCTCGGGGTTCTTCGCGAGAAGCTCCTCGTAGGTGACCGACTTGAGACCGCCCGGGTAACCCGAGTGGCGGTACGCCTTCTTCTTCTGGAGCTTCTGGCCCGTCAGCGCGACCTTGTCGGCGTTGATGATGATGACGAAGTCGCCGGCGTCCATGTGGTTGGCGAAGGTCGGCTTGTGCTTGCCGCGGAGGAGCACGGCGGCGTGGGAGGCGAGGCGGCCGAGAACCACGTCGGTGGCGTCGATCACGAGCCAGTCGCGCTGGGCTTCGCCAGCTTTGGGGGTGTAAGTGCGCGTCACAGTAATGCTGCTTTCTGATTCGAACGGAGGTGTTCGTGAATCCCGCTCCGGGGGCTTTCTCTGTCGGTCCCCGAGCTTGTCGAGGGGCGGAAGAGCGAAGACACCAGTGGAGGGCTCACGTTCGCAGTGCCGCCAGCAGTCGGCGAGCACCAAACGAATAGCTTACGGCATGCGGATGCTGCAGCCAAACATCACCGATCGTGACACCGCTGAGCCCAGGGCCGGTCGCTGAGCCTGTCGAAGCGTCCGGCCCGAAACGCGGGGGTAACCGCGAGCGTCTATCGTGACGGGATGCTCCGAGCACCCGTCGATCCGCGCGTGCGGGGCCTGCTCGTGGTCGCTCTGGGCGTGTACGTGCTGGTTCTGGCGCTGATCGCCTTCTGGCCGACGCACGTCGACCGCGACGCCGGACCGCTGCTCGCGGCGATCGAGCGTCTCCTGCCGTGGGCGACGCATCGGCGCCTGGAGTTCACGGCGAACATCGCGCTCTTCCTGCCGTTCGGGCTGCTGCTGACACCGCTCGTGCGCTCGGCACCGGTCACCCTCGCGCTGGGCGTCGCGGCGTCGCTGGCGATCGAGGTCGTGCAAGACCTGGCGCTCCCGGGACGGACGGCGAGCGCGTGGGATGTCGCCGCCAACTCCCTCGGCACGGCCGCCGGCGTCGTCCTCGCGCTCCTCATCGCCCGGCTGACACGCCCGGCGCCCGCACCCGCCGGCGCCCGCTGACCCACCCCCGCGTCATCCGCGGCCAGCGGCTCAGCTGAGGCTGGGCCCGCTCGATCCGCCGAGCAGCGTGCCGGCGGTGGAGAGCGCCACCCAGAGGCCGTTGTAGACGATGTGCACGAGCACGGCGGCCCAGATGCGTCCCGTCAGCAGCACGAGGAGGCTGTTGACGAGTCCGACGAGCGTCAGCGAGACCGCGGCGTCCCACGGGATCGGCGCGAGCACCGCATGCGCCACGACGAAGAGGCCGGTGGAGACGAGGGCCGCGGCGAATCCGGCGACGCCGCGCCCGGCGATCCGGCGCACCGCCGTGTAGACGGCGACCAGCACGAGCCCGCGGAAGAAGAACTCCTCCAGCACCGGCGCTATAAGAGTGGCACCGAGCAGCTGGTCGAAGAACCATCCCGCCGGCAGGCCGCCACCGGCGGAGGGGTACGACGGCCAGGCTCCGCTGCCGCCGGCGAGCATCTCCAGCCCTCCCTGCGCGAAGCGCAACAGGATGCCGAGGGTGATGCCGTAGAGGAGGTCGAGCGGGCGGAAGCGCAGCAGCGCCCGCGGGCGCGACCGGACGAACGCGACGACGACGGGTGCGGCGAAGGCGATCCACAGCACCACGAGCGACAGGGTCGACCCGAGCGGCTGGGGAGCGAATTCGTTGAGCGCTGCCGCGGCGACGATGCCGGCGCCGAGGCTGAGCACCGCCCAGCCGAGCATCTCCCAGCCCCAGCGCTGCACCGAGGTGCCGCCCTCGATCCAGGTGCGGTGCCGGCGCGGCGACCGGCGGCGGCTCGACCGCTCGCCAGGTGCCTCCTCGACCGTCTCCGCAGTCTCGACATCGACCTCCGACACAAGGAGGTCACGGCGCGCGGCGTCGGTAGACTCGGACATCGACGCCCACGTTACCGGCCCGCCGCCGGTCGCCGAGGAGCAACCTCCGCCTCCCCCGGTTCGCCGGGCGGGCGAAGCGAGACGAAGCGCCCCCACGCCGACAGATAAGGGACGGGATGCTCGACCTGGACCTGAGCGGCCTGTTCGCCCCGCAGGGCGACACATCGTCGTCGCCGACCATCGAGATCCTCACCGTCTGCACCGGCAACATCTGCCGCTCGCCGCTGGCCGAGCAGATGCTGCGCGCGCGCCTGAGTCCCCTCGACGTCCGGGTCGCCAGCGCCGGCACCAGCGCGATGATCGATTCCCCGATGACACCAGAAGCCGCGCGGATGGCCGCATCCCTCGGCGTCGCGGCCGACGACAGCGCCGCCCACCGCGGCCGCTGGCTGAGCGAGCGCGAACTGGTCACGCCCGACCTCGTGATCGCCATGACGCGCGAGCACCGGAAGCGCATCGTGGAGCTCTCCCCCGCGCGGATGCGGTCGACCTTCACCGTGCGCGAGTTCGAGCGTCTCGCGTCCGGGGTCACCGACTCGGAACTGACGGGGGCGGCGGATGCTGCCGGCACCGACCCGCACGTCCGCGTCCGTGCAGCGCTGGAGGTGCTGAACGCCCGCCGCGGCGGGGTCGAGGCGCCCTCCGATCCGGCCGCCGATGACGTGATCGATCCCTACCGTCGGTCATGGGAGACGTACCAGCGTTCGACCGCTCAGCTGCTCCCCGGACTGGGGGACATCACACGGGTTCTGCGGGCGGTTCTGACCTGATCGGAACGGCGTGCCGCCGTCACGGATTGGAAACACTCTGTATGGCAGGATGATCGCGTACCCCACGCACCCCCGAGAGGCGTCATGGAGCTCAGCGACTACATCCGCATCCTCCGCAAGAGTTGGCTCGTGATCCTCGCCACGACTCTCCTCGGGATCGCGGTGGCTGCCGGGTACTCCCTCACGCGCACTCCTCTCTATGAGGCATCCACTCGCGTCTTCGTCTCGACGGAGGCCGGCGGCAGCGTCGCCGAGCTGCAGCAGGGCGGTAGCTTCGCCCTCCAGCGCGTGGGCACGTACGTCCAACTCGCCGAGAGCCCGCTCGTCCTCAATCCCGTCATCGCCGAGCTCGGCTTGGAGGGCACCGCCGACGCCCTCGCCGAGCAGGTGACGTCGTCGACCCCCCTCAACTCCTTCCTCATCGACATCTCTGTCGAAGACGCCGACCCCGTCATGGCAGCCGACCTCGCCAACGCGATTTCGGCGAGCCTGACCGCGGCGGTCGAGACGATCGAGACGCGCGAAGGCCAGCCCACCAGCCCGGTGCAGCTCAGCCGGGTGAAAGACGCGCTGCCCCCGCTCAAGCCGGTGAGCCCGAACGTGCCCCTGAACCTCGCCCTGGGCGGGCTGATCGGCCTCGCTGCCGGGCTCGGGATCTCGGTGCTCCGCTCGGTGCTCGACAACCGGGTGCGCAACGCCCGCGACGTCGAGGCCCTCACCGACCGGCCCCTCATCGGAGCCATCCCGTTCGACCCGAAGGCGAGCGAGCGGCCCCTGATCCTCGAGGCCGACCCGCACAACACCCGCTCCGAGGCGTTCCGGTCACTCCGCACCAACCTCCAGTTCCTCGAGATGGACGGGGGCCACAGCTTCGTCGTCACCTCCAGCCTGCCGAGCGAGGGCAAGTCGACGACGACGATCAACCTGGCCGTCGCCCTCGCCGACGCCGGCAAGCGCGTCGCGCTCATCGACTGCGATCTGCGCAAGCCGAAGGTGTCGGAGTACCTGAACATCGAGGGCGGCGCGGGCCTCACCGACGTCCTCATCGGCCGGGCCCGCGTCGCCGACGTCATGTTCCCCTGGGGCAAGCGCCCGCTCTACATCCTTCCGGCCGGGAAGATCCCGCCGAACCCCAGCGAGCTGCTCGGCTCGAAGCAGATGGGGCAGCTGCTCGAGGCGCTCTCGAAAGAGTTCGACGTCGTCCTGTGCGACGCTCCCCCGCTTCTTCCCGTGACGGATGCGGCGATCCTCTCCCGCTCCACCGCCGGGGCCATCGTCATCGTCGCGGCGGGGCGCACCACCACTCACCAGCTCAGCGGTGCCTTCGAGGCTCTGGAGACGGTGGGCGGCAAGGTCGCCGGCGTCGTCATGACGATGGTGCCGACGCGCGGACCCGATGCCTATGGATACGGGTATGGCTACGGCTACGGCGGCTACGGCAACTACGTGGAGTCGCAGACCCCGTCGAAGTCCGACAAGCCCCGCCGTGCCGCCCGCCGCCGCTCCGGGCGCGCAGGAGCTCAGCCCGCCACCGAAACCGGCGCTTCCAGCCTGCTTCCCTGACTAGGAGTGTGATGGCCCGACGTCCGCCCGGCGTCAGCACTTCCGCGCGATGGCTCGCCGGCGTGCTGGTCGCCGTGCTGGCCATCGGCACGATCGTGCTCGCCGTCATCGCCGTCGATCGGGTGCGCGCACCGCAGACCGCGGGAGAGGCCGCTCCCGCCCCGACGTTCACCTTCGGGGGCGGGGCGACGACCGCGCCGACGCCATCGTCGCCGCCAGCGCCCGTCGCCGGTGCGGCGTACCCGCGCGCGGAGGAGCGATTCCTCTCTGTCGGGTCGGGCGGGATGTGGCGCGGAATCGCCGGTGAATGCGGCGCAGCAGCCCCGCTGATCGAGCGCTCGACCGACGGCGGTGACACCTGGGAAGACGTCACCCCGGCCTACCGGGGAATCGGGCAGCTCCTCGCCCTCGACGCCTTCGCCGGCACCGAGGCCGAGATGGTCGCGGGCATGGGCGACGAGTGCGAAACGCAGGCCCTCCGCACCTTCACGCAGGGCGAGTTCTGGGAGCCGTACCCCGAGGTGCTCGCCGCATCCCGCTACCTCGACCCGACCGAACCGAACAGTCTCATCACCCCGGGCGGCCAGGTCGATGCGCCGTGCGCCGACCCCCGCAGCGTGCGCGCCGCCGGCGCCACCGTGGCCCTGGTGTGCGAGGGCACTGCGTACGTGTTGGGCGCCGACCGCGAATGGCTTCCCCTCCCGATCCCGGATGCGGCGGCCGTCGCCATCTCGGGCGACGAACTCCTGGTCGCCGCACGGTCGGCGGCGTGCCAGGGCCTCGAGGTCTCCGCCCTCTCGGGCGGCGGGTTCTCCGAGTCCACCCCACTCGGCTGCGCTGCTGTCGACCCGGCGACGCCCGTCGCGGTCGCAGCGACCGGCGATGACGCCCTCCTCTGGTCAGGGGAGTCGCTGATCCGACTCCCGTGATTCGACCCAATCCCTATGACGGCGTGGGCCGCCGTGCCGTCAACCTTTGTCCCCCACGTGTCCCCCATTACGTCATTTCGGCGACACAAACCGGTGCTAGCGTGACGCCTGGAACAATCCGTTGGGGCACCGGACGACGGAAGGAAACTACTGTGACGTCAGACCTGCGGGTCGACGCGACACCGCCGTCGCAGAGTACCGAGAACCACGCTGAGCGCTCCATAACCACGGGCGCTCTTGACCTATCGGCTAGCCTGACGAAGGTGCCCGATAAGCCGTCGAGATGGCGCCGCGCCTACGCGCGACGACTGATGCTCACGGATCTCCTCGTGCTCGTGTGGGTCGTCTACGGGGCGCAGATCGCGTGGTTCGGTGCCGGCAACGTCGAGGTGGCGATCGCCCACGATGCAAGGATCACCGACCTGTCCTACTGGGCATTCTCAACCTTCCTGATCGTGGCGTGGTTCTGGGCGCTGTCTCTCATCGATTCGCGGAGCGAACGCGTCATCGGCTGGGGCTCCCAGGAGTACATCCGCGTCGCGGACGCGAGCTTTCGCCTGTTCGGGCTCATCGCCATCGTCGCCTTCCTCACGCAGACCGAAGTCGCTCGTGGGTACTTGCTTATCAGCCTCCCTCTCGGCATCGTGACGCTCGTGATCGGTCGCTGGGTGTGGCGCCAATGGCTCATCATGAAGCGACAACGTGGCGAGTTCTCCGCGAATGTGCTCCTGGTTGGTTCGCTTAACTCGGTGACCCAGATCGCCCGCGAGTTGCAGCGCTCGAGCAGCGCCGGCTACCGCGTCGTCGGCGCCTGCGTTCCGTCCGGGAAGGTCGCAGACACAATCCCGGGGACGCGCATCCCGGTGATGGGCAACGTGGATGCCATCGAGCAGGCTATCGCGGCGACGGGGGCGGACACAGTGGCCGTGACGAGCACCGACGAGCTGCCTCCGGACAAGGTTAAGCAGATCTCGTGGAGTCTCGAAGCCGGACGTCAGCACCTCGTGCTGGCGCCCAGCATCATCGATATTGCCGGCCCGCGGCTTCACGCCCGCCCGGTGGCTGGCTTGCCATTGATCCACGTGGAGACCCCGCGCTTCAGCAAGGGGCAAATCTTCCTGAAGCGAACAGTCGATCTGGCAGCAAGCATCCTAGGCGTCATCGTTCTGAGCCCCGTACTGCTCCTTCTGGCTATGACGGTGCGCTTCACGAGCCCGGGCCCCGTGCTTTTCCGCCAGACCCGTATAGGCCTCCGTGGCAAAGAGTTCACCATGCTGAAGTTCCGGTCCATGGTCGTCAATGCGGAGGACCTCCTTGAGCAGCTCGCGGAGCAGCATCGAGACGTGGGAAACGAAGTCATGTTCAAGATGAAGAACGATCCTCGGGTGACGCCAGTGGGCCGTGTTATGCGGAAGTTCAGCTTGGACGAGTTACCCCAGCTGTTTAACGTCATCGGCGGCTCGATGTCCCTGGTCGGGCCCCGTCCGCCCCTGCCCTCCGAAGTCGCGAAGTACGCGGACCATGTGCACCGTCGGTTCCTTGCCAAGCCCGGCATAACGGGTCTGTGGCAGGTCAGCGGACGCTCCTCGTTGTCATGGGAGGACACAGTGCGTCTGGACTTGTCGTACGTAGAAAATTGGTCCCTCATGGGGGACATTGTCATACTGGCGAGAACGGCGCGCGCAGCTTTCTGGCCCGGAGGAACAGCCCATTGATCGCCGTTCGTCAGTTCGGTAGCGCGCTCCCTTTGCACGGGCGCCTACCAGCGGGGGTTTGTGCACTACATCAGCCAGCCGAGGAACTAGAGCAATGAGATCCCCGCACCCCGCGTCATCGGAAGCCGCCGAGCCCCCAGCTGCACGCTGGTCACTCATCACTGTCTCGTACAACTCGGCCAGCAAGCTGAAGCAGTATTGGGGAAATGTATCTCTCCCGCCAGACGTCGAGTGGATCGTCATCGACAATGGCTCCAGCGATGACACGCTGGCGGTAGCGTCCGCATTGGGCGCAACGACGATTCCCCTTGGTCGCAATATCGGTTTCGGCGCCGCGAATAACCTGGGGTTTGCCAGAGCGGCCGCCCCACTGATTGCGTTCGTCAACCCGGATGTCACGCCTGAGCTTGAGGATCTCGACCGGATGGCCGAGTATCTCGCCGTGAATCCGCGAGCCCTCGTTGCGCCGCAACTTCGCTTCCCCGACGGAAGCGCCCAACCGAACGGGCGGGGAGTGCCGTTCCTAGCGGCAAAAATAGTGCATCGGCTTGCGCCGTCGCGACTTGAGGGCACATACCGGTTAATAGCGCCAGCCGACGCCGAGATAGAGGTGAGCTGGCTCACGGGGGCCGTAATTGCCGGAGCGCGAAGTCGGTTCGCGGAACTCGGGCCATGGGACGAGACGTTCTTTGTCTATTACGAAGACACCGATATGTGTCTTCGTAATAGGGCTGGCGGAGGCACCTCCGTGGTGCTCGGACGACTCAGCTGGGTACATGGATGGGCGCGCGAGGCGACCGGTGCCAATCTTTCCGCCTGGCGTCTGGAGCTCGCTTCGATGACCAAGTTCTACCTCCGCTACCCGGCTCTGCTCTCGCCGGCCCCCCGCTGGACTCAGAAGCGACTACAGCAGAGCGGCTGGTGCACCCCATGAGAGTAGTTTTCGACGCGCTGGCCGCCACCACTCACTCAGGTGGTATGAAGCTCCACGCCACGGAACTCATTCGCGCCTACATCGCCACCTATCCATGCGACGAAGTGACCGTTGTGACGGGACCGTGGGGCGTCGACCATTTCGCACCGTTTGGCACTGTCGTGGAAGTTGTCAACAACGAATCTGTCGCTGGCCGGAGTGTGGGGCAGATCCTGCGGCTTCCGGTCATCGCACGGCGTGCTCGCGCCGACATCGTCGTATCGCTGAGTCCGATCGTCTCGCCGCTGATACCGCGTGCGCGAGCGGTTTGTTTCCAGCACGACTGGCGACATAAGAAGAATCCGGAGGAGTTCCCGTGGTTCCAAAGGCTCTACAGAAAGCTCTGGGAGATTTCGGCGCGGCGCGCCGGACTCAACATATGCATCTCCCGTAAGGCCGAGGCAGAAACTCGCCAGTATGTGCCATCCGCTAACACGGCCGTCGTAGAGAACGGCCGCGACCACGCACGGGACTGGGGGCTCACGGCAACCCAGGTCGGCAAGAGGGCGATCACGACCTTCGGTCATCACAACAACAAGCGCCCGGAGTTGGTCATTCGTGCGCTCGGAGAGTTACCACTCTCTACTCGAGAACCCGTAGCACTGACAGTGCTTGGCGCACGAGGTAAATATGCGGAGGAACTCGCGCGCCTTGCACGGGAAGTGGCACCGACCGCGAAGGTGACATTCCCTGGATTCGTAACCGATCGAATATACCAACAAATCATCGCAGGTTCCTCGGTAATCGTGATGCCGTCGTCGGACGAGGGCTTCGGACTGCCCGTTGCGGAAGCCGAGTTTCTCGGCATACCCGCGGTTGTGACCAGCGACAGCGGCATGGCGGATATTTTCGGGGACTCGGTACTAGTCGCCGCGCCCAACCCCGCGGAGCTTAGCTATCAGATCGCCCGGGCTCTGGATAATCCACCCGCCCACTCCGAGACGCGCGCCCTCCCTCGCTGGGTGGACTCGGCCGCACAACTTAGAGCTCTCATGGACGCACAGGTCGCAGCATGAGTATTGATGGCGCAGTCACGCCCCCGCATCGCCCACCAGTTACGGCCTGGATTGTCAATTACGAATCCGCTCAACACGTCGCCGCTTGCCTGCCCGGGCTCATCACGTCGGTGGATCGCGTGGCCATTCTCGACAATGCCTCCTCCGAAGCCGACTTCGCTGCCCTCGTGGAAGTCGCTTCCCGCTACGAGTCCGCCCAGGTCTACCGGTCCGAACACAACCTGGGGTTCGGGGGTGGACATAACGAACTCTCTCGCGTGACCCCGCGCGCGAGAGATGAGGTGGTGTGGCTGCTCAACCCCGACACGCTAGTGAGCCAGGGAACCGTCAAGCCCCTGGTCGATGCCCTTACGAATCGGGTGGCGGACATCGTATCCCCGGTGATAGTTCACAGCCGAGGCGCGGTTGACCGGATCTGGTTCAGTGGCGGCCGGATCGATCGCTCCGCCGGGCGAGTCGAAGAAAGTCAGCTGGGACGAGACCCCGTCGCACTACGTGACGCTCCGATTTTTCTGTCGACCGAGTTCATCACGGGAGCCGCGCCGATGATGCGCCGCGAAACTTGGGACCGGCTGGGCGGATTCGACGACTCTCTATTCCTTTACTGGGAGGATGTAGAACTCAGTCTCCGAGCACGCGCCTCCGGGATGTCCCTGGCAGTCGTAACCTCGAGCGTGCTGTTCCACGCGGAGGGTGGATCGTCGAAGGGCAAGCGGAGCTCACGCGCGGCGGTGTATTTCTTCACGAGTCGCAACCGTATTTGGGTCTGCCGCCAGCCGGGGTCGAGAGGGCTAGGAATAGTCATGGGACGCGGAGCGTGGAATACCGCGCGCCTGCTCGCGTACGCGCTCCTTCGCGAAGGTGCGGGCCGTACCAGTAGAGCCGTCGCCGTAGTGCGGGGTTCGCTTGCTGGTTTGCAGCGCAGAGAGTCTCATGGTGCGTTCTAACGGTCTAGGTGCGCCGCAGCTTCTTCGGCACGAAACCACCGAGGGCCATCGGGCGCCGCTATATCCGCAATGTCGTCGGGCGCGACGGAACTCCGCTAGGGCCGTGGGGCTCAGTGTCATATAGCCGCGCGAATGGTGATCATCGCGGGCTCCGGGTTGCTATCCGCCATCAGCGACTCGGGCTCGGAGCAACTTCGCGAGCACACCTTGTCGGCGGGGTTGGACGTGCTCTGGTTCACAAGCCGCCCCTCCCCATCCTGGGCTATTGGTTCGCTTGTAGATCAGGATCAACGCTCGTGCTAGCTCACCCTACGCGGCGGCTTTGGTGCCGAGTCGGGCCCCCGTTACCGTGGAGAACCCATAAGCAAGTCGGCGCTGAGCACGCAGTGGCCTCCCGGGGGGCGTTCCTCATGCTTCTCGCGGGGCCGACGATCCGTGCCGTACGCATGTCAGCGGGTTTCGACTCGGGAGTCCTGGCATTAGTCGCCGTGGCCGTCGGCGCTCGCTTACTGCGGACGCAACCCACCATGTGGATGGCGCTCGGTTACATGGCCGCCATCGTCCGCGAATACTATTCACGCGCTGTACTGCCGGTTAAACAATCACGCAAAAGGACACACATATGAGGCGAGTGCTCATCACCTGGGCGAACCCCGAATCCCCTAACCTCGGCGTGCGGGTTCTTGCATTCGGCATGGAGAGGGTAGCCCGAATGGCTTGGGGTGATGACGCGCACGTCGAATTCCAAGACTTTGCCGCGACCTCCCGCGGTATCGCATTCGGCGGAAGGTCGGTGATCAGGGATGTGTTTTCTCGCTCCCCGATTTCGGACCGGATTGGCTCATTTGACGTCATCCTGGACTCAGGGGCCGGCGACAGCTTCACGGATATGTACGGGATTAAGCGTCTAGCAACGATCGCCTACGTTCACGAACGCTCCAACCGCATGCGTGTCCCCACGGTGCTTGGCCCGCAGACGCTCGGACCATTCGAGTCTCGTCTTGGCCGGCTTCTCGCCCGCCGGTCGTTGCGGCATGCCTACCACGTCATCTCACGGGATCCGGAAAGTCGGAACTATGCGCGCCGAGTCCTTGGGAGGTCAGACGTGACGTTGTCGACCGACGTGGTCTTTGCACTGCCGACCCCGCGGGATAACGTCGAGCCCAAGTACGACGTCATGGTGAATGTGTCCGGTCTACTGTGGGGCCCCAATCGCCACGTCCCCAGCGACCTCTATCGGACCGCGATTCGGAATCAAATCTCGGCGCTTCTTGAAGACGGACGACGGGTGGCATTGCTGGCACACGTACTGGAAAACGGTACGGCGGATGACGATGTCCCCGCGGTACACGCGGTGGCGAATGAATTCGGCGGAGATGTCTCGGTCGTCGTTCCAGGCGATCTGTGGGAGGCGCGTGCGGCCATAGCAGGCTCCAATCTCTTGATTGGCGCGCGAATGCACGCGTGCTTGAACGCGCTCTCAGTCGGGGTTCCCGCGCTACCGTGGGCATACTCCCGAAAATTTGCCCCTTTGATGACCGATTTGGGTTGGTCCCACACTCAGCCGCTGTCCTCCTCATCCGACACCCTAGTGGCGGCCACTAGGCGGGCGCTGGATAACCTTGGCCAGCTCAAAACCGAGGTGGACCATGTCCGATCTAGGGCGAAGGCGAGCATAGAAGGCGTCGTGGCGCGCCTCGCCGGAGTCGAGGATTGACTCCGCCTCTCGCCGATCACAGGCGCAGCGGTCCCACCTGGATCCTCCTCGCGAGAGTGACGGCACTGACTCTGAGCCTGTTGAGTGCACCGGTAGTAGCGCGTGCGATCGGGCCGGAAGGACGTGGCGAGACTGCCGCCGTCCTAGCCTTGGCCTATCTTGTGCCCATATTGGTAGGGATGGGCGTGCCGTTCGAAGTTCGGAGGCAGGTGGCGGCGTCGGGGGGTGGGGCGACCATCGTGGCCGCGCGGTGGATTTGCCTCATGGCGCTCGCGCCATGTGCGCTCACGGCGATCGTTCTTTGGAGCACATACTTCACGGTATTCGACCAGGAGGCCCGTCTCACCAGCGCCGTCGTCGTGGCGTTAACACCTCTCACGATTAGCTGGATGTGCGACAATAGCGCGCTCGTCGCTCAGGGACGCTTTCGGGCGATTTTCTTTCTTCAGATTTGCCAGCCGAGCATCTACCTGCTCGCTGTGGTCATATTGTGGGTGACCGACTTGGCGACCGTCTCCACAGTACTGTTGGCCGCATTAGCTGGTAATGCGGCCACGGCTATCGTGGGATGGTTTCTCGTGCGGCCCAGTCGCCGCGGTCAGCGCGTGCGTCCCTTCGCCCTAGCGCGGGCTTCGGCGCCATATTGGGGGAGCGCCGCAGCCGAGGCCGCAAGTAATCGAGTGGATCAGGTGCTCGCGCTCCCGCTCCTTGGCGCTTTCCAGTCTGGCCTGTACTCCGTAGCCGTCGCTATAGGGACTGTGCCGATCGCCATCGGACACGCCGTTAGCGGGGCCTACTTCGCGCAGTTCGTTGCTGCCACCGATCAGACGCGCCGTGCTCTAGTGGGTGCCGCCTTGCGCGACAGCACTGCCCTCGCGCTCCTGGTTGGATTGCCAGGTGCCGCCGTCTCACCATTTCTTATCCCGTTGCTGTTTGGCGAGGAGTTCAGAGCGGCGGGGCTCCCAACTGCGATCCTTCTCGTCGGCTCAGCCCTGGCGGTCGCCCTCTTCACGGCCTCCCAGGCGATCGGAGGGGGCGGGCGCGGACACATCATGTCGCTCGTTCAGCTGGTCGGCCTCTTAGTGGGAACAGCAGCCCTGTTCGTCGCTGGTCCCCCGTGGGGAGCAACGGGGGCCGCCATCGCGGCGATAGTCGGAGGATGCGCAGCGATGGTGTATGTGATCCGATTCCTTCGTCTAGCTCCCCGCGAGTGGGCGCCTCGTCCCCGGGACGCAGGATACGCCGTTGCGCTGCTGCGCGACGGTTTCGATGGAATTCGTCACGAAGAACGGAGCAGGCGGCCACGCCTGAAGGGAGAAGAGTGATGGGTAGGTCGGGGTCGCTTGCCACGCTTGTAGCGCAGGTGGTCACCTCCGGTAATTGCACCGGTTGCGGCGCTTGTACGCAGATCAGTTCTGGTATCGATATGAGGCTCAACGACGCTGGGTTCGCGCGACCTGCCGTTGGGACTGACCATGATGAATCGCGCGAGGCCGCTGATCGTTTCCGGCGCGTGTGTCCGGGCTTCGCACTCGAGCCTCCAGCCAGATCGTCACATCATCACTGGTTATTCGGCCGGTATGAGGGAGCGTGGGAAGCGCATGCAAGCGACCCGGAGGTGAGGACGGCGGGAAGTAGTGGTGGGGTAATCACCGCGCTCGCAGCCTGGTTGAATAAGAGAGGCGACTCGGTGACTGGCATCGCTTCTTCACCGCGTGCTCCCAGCCGATCGGTGCCAGTGACCATCACCTCCCGGGAAGAGGCGCTCCGCGCCAGCGGCTCACGGTACGCCCCTGCGTCTGCGCTCGAGAATACGAACATCCAGACCGCTGAGGCGATCATCGGCAAACCGTGTGAAGCAGCGGCAGTACGTCGCCTGAACGACACCGGCGCGCGTCCACAACCGCTAATTGTCTCCTTCTTCTGCGCCGGCACCCCTAGCCAGCACGCGACCGAATCCCTAGTCGATTCGCTGGGGGTGGAGCGGCCACTCTCTTCGCTGAGGTATCGCGGGGAAGGCTGGCCCGGGAGCTTCTCGGCGTCGGGGGCCAACGGTTTGCGCGGGGAACTCTCGTACGACGAGTCATGGGGGGGACACTTGGGGCGTCAGCTCCAGGACCGATGCAAGATATGCCCCGACGGGACTGGGGAGGCAGCGGATATATCTGTAGGTGACTATTGGCGCGCTGACGACCGGGGTTTTCCTGTTTTCGAGGACGCCCCAGGCAGTTCCGTCTTGTTGGCGCGAACTCCGAGGGGCGCACGCATCGTTCAGGAGGCCATGCGTGACGGTGTGTTAACCCTCAGCGAAATCAGTCTCGACGCTGTAGCAGCCATACAGCCCCTGCAGTCTCAACGCCGGAAGGCGCTGGGGGGGAGAGTCGTCGGGCGAGCCCTTGCGTTGAAGCCGGTTCCAAGGTATCGGGGCTACGGGATCGTCCGCCGAACGCTCGGCCATCCGTACGCAAATTTGCGCGCGGCGGTAGGCGGCTGGTTACGCGCTCGTCGCCGCGGTGCCACCGCCGATAGCATGCCGCGTCCGACAACCGAACACCTATCGTGAAAGGCATCACGCGAATGATTGCGGGCTGATTGCCTCGGCAGCGAACGTGCAGTCGCCGGTCGTGACTGCGCTCGAGACGAACGGGTAGCCGTCAGGCGATCCGGCGTATCTCGCGAGCCGGCACGCCGCCATAGACGGCGTCAGCTCTGCAGTCGGAAGTGACAACGGCGCCGGCGGCGATGATCGCTCCCGGTCCGATCGTTACCCCTGGCAGGATAGTTACGCCAGCGCCAATCCAGGCTCCGTCGCCTACCGCAATCGGTGCTTGAGTCATCTCACCAGCGCGGTGACTGCGATCACCGATCTCGTGGCTGGCGGTTATGAAGGTGACACGCATTCCGATGTCAACATTGCGTCCAAGCGTGATGCGTTCGTGAGTCGAGAACATGCATTCGCGGTTCACGAATGTGCCCTCCCCGATCGTGACCCTGGTGCTGCCAAACCAGATCGCGGGGGCGATAGTGGATCGCGCAACATCCATGCCAAAGAGGCGAAGCACTCGCCATCTATATCGCGGCGGAACGATAGACCAGGATGCGCAGCCATTCAGTGCGACGGCGCGCCAGAGGGAATGGATGTAGTCCATGCCGCGCATCATTGCACCCGAGTGTGTAGTGCGCGTGTCGCGGGCGACGAGGCTGCGCGCAGGGAGGCCCCATCGGCCTCACCCTGGGCTGGACCCATGGCATAAATCAGCCCGGCCAGTGCCAGCCACATGATCGGGGTGGTCAAGTTCGGGTCGGCAATCGCCTTCGCCACAACGGTCGCCAGAAGCGCCATACTCGTGGCCCGCCACTCCTTCAGCCTCGCCCCTCGAAAGATGGCGACAACGAATACCGAGAGAATTAAGAACGCCCCGATGAGGCCTACGTTGCTCAATAAGAGGGTGACCATGCTCGAGGGGCGATTTCCACCCAAGCCCACGCCGAAACCCAGCGTGTCGCCCGTGATCTGAAGCGACAACAAGTCGGCCGAGCTGCGGACCCGTAGGGAACCGCTGGAAGAGGACCTGTCCGTGATGGTTTCACTTAACGCGGTGGACAACGGGTTTGGTACCAGCAACGAAATCGCGAGGATGATGGGCACGAAGATCCCAATGACCGGGAGCTTCATCTTGCCGAACAGGAACATCGCCGCGTACGCGAGGACGGCGACTCCCGTGAGCACCACCGTGGCGAGAGCCGCTGTTCCAGATGCGCTCAACGCCAGATTCAAGATCGACAGAGCCGCGGTGACCAGCGTGACCACGCGCACCCAGCCCCTTGCACGACCAACAAAGTACAGGCAGAAGGCGAGGCTGGCAATCGAGTACACCGCGAGGTATGACGGCTCGGCGAACACCCCAAAGTGCCTGGTCTCGTAGGGGTTGAATCCCGCCGACGTGTAGTTGCGAAAGAGTCCGTCCAGGAGATCAGGCGCGCCGGGCACAAGACGCAGCGCACTTAGCGCCGCCCCGGCAAAGAACCCAGGCATAAGCAACGCCGGGCTGATCGACTTCTGTTGCGCAAGGAATAGGACCGTGCCAGCGGCAAGCCAGAGATAGATGAGTTGCGCCACCATCGAGATGTCGTAGGCCAGCGGCGTGGGGTCGAAGACCTGGGAGTCCACCCCAGATCGTGGGCGGAGGACTCCCATACCGGCGAAAATGGCAGGCGCGATTGCGGTCACCAGTGTCGCCCATACCGCCGCGAAGCCAAGCACATTCAATAACGGGCGATGTGTGCGCACCCCGCTCAGCCACCGAGTCCCCGCGATCGCCGTAGCGACGAATGCGAGCACGTAAAACGGTGGGATCGAGTTCTCGCCGATGGTCACGGCAGCCGTGGTTTGAAACGGAGTGGAGATGGAGAGCACCCACGGGAGGCGGTGACGCGCGAACAACCCGAACCCGAGGGCCAAGGCCAGGGTCACCAACCCGACGAGACTGATTGTCATGTCAGTGAGGCATCCCTATCTCTGCACGGCGATCTCTTGTACGGTGGCGTGCTTTCGTCGCCGGCCGGGCTTCAACTTCAGCGCTGGCTTCTCGATGAGTAGCCAACTTAGCGCTGCCAGTGGCAGCGTCGCCAACACGGAGCCCACCGCGAACAGGGGAACCCCCATCGCGGCGAGCCCGCCGCTCGCCAGTACCTGCTGAATCGGAAAACCGTACACGTACGTCCCGTAGGAGATGTCGTTGCGTAGCCTCAACAGCGGTGTCTTGATAATCGCTCCGCTAGAGATCATCAGGTAGGCGACCGGCAGCGCCCCCAGCACTCGGTAGTCAGGTAGAAAAAGCGAGGCGATAACAATCGCCAGAGCGACAACCATCCAAGCCGGGGAGAGGCGGATGCGCCCCTGAAACCGGAACACCAACGCCCCGGCCATGAACATCAGAGCGAATCTGGCCGCGAACGCTAGCGCCTCGATGGACGTCGGGAGGAAGATGAGAGCGACCGAAGCGATCGTCGCCGCAGCGAACAAGGCAGGAAACACCCACCTCCGCCAAATGAGGCCCGCCGCCCCCAGCGCGAGTACGCCGAGGTAGCAAAGAAACTCCCACTGGAGCGTCCAAAGAGAACCATTCCACGCTCCGGGATAGGGGGCCACGCTCGGCGTCCCCCCGATGTCGGTTTGCGTGATGAGCAGCGTCGCATTGCGAATCACGTAGCCCACGTTCGCGATCGAATACGCCGGCGTCCCCGATGCGAGAAGATTACCGAGTGGTGCCAGGGCCGCTGCCGTCACAAGAAGGCAGACCCAATACGCGGGGTAGATGCGCAAGGCGCGGGCGGCGAGATACCGCAGCCAGCTGGGATCACGCATCCAGCTACCCACGATGAGAAAACCGGAAATGGCGAAGAAGCTGTCGACGAAGATCGAACCGAGAAGCTGACGGATCGGCCCATCGGGCATGTCGTTTCCGCTGAGCGGGAAGGAGTGCCAGACGATGACCCCGAGCGCCAGCAAGAGTCGGACGAAATTGAGTCCGTTGGCGCGGGGGTCGAAACCTTGCGCCAGGGTGGGCCCGGATCTCATGCTCCGAAGAGTAGCGGTCTCGCGTGTCGATCGCGTTTCGGCTCCCGTCATTAGACGAAAACGGAGGCGGTCTATGAGCCCTAGGCGAAAGCGGGGCGGTCTATGAGCCTTGGAAATGCGCGCGAGAGTGGGCCCTAGCCCGCTACGTCACAGACCGGATCTGAAGGCTTGCGTCCTCGAGAGTCCTCCGCAGACGGAACCATAGGTAGAGCCAGCAGTAGAGGTTGCGGATGCTGTATGCGCACAGCAGAACGATTGCGGCGAGCGTGGCGGGCACACCCAATGCGGCGCAGATGAAGATCGACGCAAGAGCGAGCACGACTGTGCCCCATCCAAGCCGCGCGATCGGCTTCTCCAGCCCCGCGGCCTGACCAATGCCATCAAGCGGTGAGGTCATGGCGATCACTCCAGCGGCGACGATGGTCGCCTGGATCATAAGTGTCGCGGGAAGGTAGTCCGCTCCCACCACGAGCGTGATGAGCATCGGGACGAACGGTGCAAGGCAGAGGCCGAGCACCGTGATGCTTGCCGAGACAACGGCGATTCTGACCAGAGCACGCTGCGAAAAGGCGCGGTCGCTTCGGGTTGCGGCGGGGATGATGACCTGGGCGACCGCGGCGGCTAGCACCTGGGCGGGCTTGCCCAGCCTGTACGCGAGCCCATACATACTGGCGGCGAAGTTGCCGAATGCGAGCTGGAAGAACCAGGTCTCAAGTTCCCGAGCCTGGGCAGAGACTGACGAGGCCCAGAACGGGAGTGCGTGGCGGGCAATGGTGGCGATTCGGGGTCCGTTTTCCTTGTCCTTGGGGAGATGGCGGAGACATGCGTAACCGAGCGCCAGTCCTACGAGACCGCCGCCAAGCAGTGAGATCGCATACCCCGTAACGGGAGCCACAGCCGCGAAGAGGAGGAAGACAAATACGCCCAGAGGGAGGACGCGCCGGATAAGTACGAGCAGTGTCGCTGCGCGTTGGCGGTCATCTGAAATCAGCAGCGCGATCTGCTGTTCTCCGATACGCTCGCTGGCCAGCCACGCCGCGATCAGCGTCGCATCGAGCACCGAGATGCCGGGGATGAGGCCGACCAGTACGAGCCCGAGGAGAACGGCTGCGGTGCCAACACCAAGCCAGTGAGAGAGTGCGTGGATGCGATGCGCGCGAGGATCATCCCGGGGCCGGAGCTCTTGGCGAAGCGAGTAGCTGGTGAGCCCCAGGTCGAAGACGACCGAGAGGAAAGCTCCAACGCCCAGGAGCGCGCTCAGTGCTCCGAATGAGTCAGGTTGTGTCAGACGCGCAACCAACAAGATCATCGCTGCCTGCGCAAGACTCGCAATGGCGCGACTGCCAACTATGAATAGGCCGGAACGCATTCCGTACCCCCCGGTACGCCCCGGACCCCCCGCCCGAGTGCTGCGGCAACCTTACTCGGATCGGCGGGCGAGTCAACGACCAGTTATGTTCGACGATGCGCGGAGCGCCCCACCGAATCTTCTCGATTGAAATCGTTCCTGTCCTTGGGCGGGCGCCTTTAGCTCCCGAGAGATGCGCACGTCCAAGCCCAAGAGGGCGCCCCGTTCATCGGCATGCTCTGCATCCCCCGTTTCGCCTCTGTGCGCACCGATGAGCGCCTCGGCGAGGTCTACGCAGACATAATCGTCCCGCCCAGGGGCGGAGCCAACCAAGTGTGGGCTCCGAGACATTGGCGCCCTGTCCTTCCTCCGTACAGGAGGCGTTCCTGGACAGTGATGACGCTCTCATTCGCTGGCGCTACGAAGAAGACATCATGCGATTTCCTGTCATCGGCTGCCGGTATCTCGGGGCGGTGCATGCCTCCGTGATCGCCTCTCAGGCCACGAGGTCGTTGGCGTGGACGCCGACACCCGACGAGTGAGCGCACTCACCTCTGGCCGGCACCGTTCTTTGAGCCAGGCTTTCAGGACCTCCTGGCGGCAGGCGTCGGCTCCGGAAGCTGCGATTCACGACCGAAATCTCCGCCGTCGCGGGAGCGAGGGCCCATTTTCTGGCCGTGAACACGCCCAGCACGCTCACGGGCACGCGGCCGACCTCACCTTCGTCAACGCCGCGATCGATGGACTTCTCCCGTACCTCTTCGGCCGGCGACATCGTCGCTGGCGCGTCAACCGTCCCCATCGGCACGGCAGCGGCCCTCGCTGCCCGCATCACCCCGACCGGCGCGACCCCTCGTGTGGAACCCGGAATTCCTCCGGGAAGGATGGGCGGTGCAGGACACCATCGACCCCGACCGCCTGGTCGCCGGTGTCCCCTCGACAGACTCGGGCCCCACAGCTGAAGGCGATCGTGCCGCCGACATCCTGCGCGAGGTCTACCACCACTCGATCGCGAAGAACACGCCCTTCATCGTCACCGACTACGCCACCGCTGAACTCGTCAAGATGGCGGCGAACGCCTTCCTCGCCACCAAGATCCTTCATCAACGCGATGGCGGAGATCGCCGAGGTGACCGGCGCCGACGTCACGACCCTTGCCGATGCGATCGGCCACGACGCGCGGATCGGCCGCCGCTTCCTCGGCGCTGGGATCGGGTTCGGCGGCGGTTGCTTGCCGAAAGATATCCGCGCGTTCTCGGCTCGCGCCGAAGAGCTCGGCCGCGGAGAGTCGGTGGCCTTCCTCCATGAGGTGGACGCGATCAACCTCCGCCGCCGCGACCGCGCCGTCGACCTCGTCGTCAGCGCGATGGGCGGGTCGGTGTTCCAGAAGAACATCACCGTGCTCGGTGCCTCGTTCAAGCCGCACAGCGACGACATCCGCGACTCGCCCGCTCTCGACGTCGCCGTGAGGCTCCACGGGCTGGGGGCTTGGGTGACGATCACCGACCCGGCCGCCATCGACAACGCTCGCCGCATCCATCCCCAGCTCAACTACGTCGAAGACCGCGACGAAGCCCTCCGCGGAGCGGATGCCGTGATCGTCGTCACGGAGTGGGACGAATACCGACGGGAACTCTCCCCCGAGCACGCCGGATCGCTCGTAAACGGCAAGGTCGTCGTGGATGGGCGCAACTGCCTCGACGCAGCCGCCTGGCGCGCGGCCGGCTGGACGTACTACGGCATGGGTCGGCCCTGATCTAGCCGGGGGCGGTACACCGCGGCGTGCCGGGCTGCACGCGATCTGGGTCCACCGCCCCACGAACAGCGTCCGCAGCCACCCGAAGACTAGGAAGATCACCACCCCGAAGAGCGCCGCGGGGAGGATCGCGGCGAACACTTGCGCCGGCTGGACATGGGAGGACGGACGGCGGGGAGTGGTGGCCCTCCGACGGGCGGGGGTCGCCGCCACACTTCGCCGCCATCGGTGTCGGAAACCGCATCGGGCCCCACCTGGATGGTGGAAACCACCACTTATCCACAGGGTTGCCCAGAGCGCGGCAGCCGGCCAGGGAATGTCGGTGGCCCCGAGTAGTTTCGAAGTATGGAAACCAGCCCCGGGCCTGGGGAAACCTCGCCGGATGACGCCACGCGGATGCGCGCGGGTCTCGCCGGTGTGCTGGAGCAGAAGGCGGCGCTAGCGAGGGCGCAGGCGGCTCTCATCCGCCATCAGGCGGAGCTCGCCGCGGTCGCGATGGAACAGATCGCACGGATGACCTCGCGTGCCTCGCGTGAGCGGGAGATGCCCATGCGCTCGGTATCGGCGGAGATCGCGTTCGCCACCCACGTGCATGATCTGACCGCGCAGAAGGAACTCAACGACTCCCACGAACTCGTCACCCGCTTTCCGGCGACAGTGACCGCACTCGAGGATGCCCTGATCTCCAAGCGGCATGCCGACGTGATCCTCGAGGTCGGAGCGTCCATCGACAACGACGACGTGCGGGAGGCGTGGGAGCACACCGTCTTGGACCGCGCGGCCCGCGAGACCCCCGGGCGCACTCGCGCATTCGCCCGCGAACTCGCCGAGGCGGTCAACCCCATCGGAATGACCGAACGCCACGCGAAGGCGAGCGAGACACGGGGTGTGAGCATCGTCGACCTGGACGACGGGATGGCGCTCCTGCAGGTGCGGCTTCCCGCCGCCCTCGCCTACGGCATTCGAGACCGCATCCGCCAGCAGGCGCGCATCATCCGCAACGCGGCGAACGCCGAGCGGGCACGCCGGGCAGCGGAGAAGGGCGACGCCGCCGCGACGGACGCCGTCGTGGATGCTGCGGAGCCGGAGGCCGACACACGCACCGCGGCGGATGCTGCGGAG
Organism: Microbacterium sp. Z6_144; assembly: GCF_057197625.1. Classification (NCBI taxonomy): domain Bacteria; kingdom Bacillati; phylum Actinomycetota; class Actinomycetes; order Micrococcales; family Microbacteriaceae; genus Microbacterium; species Microbacterium sp. Z6_144. The sequence goes on along the minus strand of NZ_JBXVPT010000002.1, from coordinate 494,034 downwards.
CGGCTGGGCGACGACCGACGCACCACGGAGGATGCTGCGGGGCCCGAGGACGAGACGAGCACCGCGGGGGATGCGGCGGAGCCGGGGGTAGACGACCGACGCACCAGCGCGCAGATCTCCGCCGACCTGGTGGCGGACATGCTGCTCACCGGGGCTCCGGCCATCGACCCGAGCGGCGATCGGAGCCCGGGCGGCCTCGGCGCGATCCGCGCGCACGTGCAGGTGGTCGTGCCGGTCCTCACTCTCGCCGGCAAGACCGATGCGGGAGCGAGCCTCCACGGCCAGATCCCCATCGACCCCGACACAGCCCGGCGCCTCGCCGGAGACGCTCCCGGGTGGGATCGGGTCATGTGCGACCCGATCACCGGCACGGTCCTCGAAGTCGATCGCTACACCGCGGGTGCCGACCAGCAACGGTTCCTCCGCGCCCGCGACCAGCACTGCCGGGGCTTCGGATGCCGCCAGCCCGCGCACCGCTGCCAACTCGACCACAACCACGAGCACCACGAGGGCGGTCCCACGGCGGTCGGCAACCTCGCGCACCTCTGCACGCGACATCACACGCTCAAGAGCGAAACCGACTGGACCGTCCGGCAACTGGACAACGGCACGCTCGAGTTCACCAGCCCACTCGGAAACCTCTACACCGACGAGCCCCCGCCCCGGGTGATGTTCATCGCCGACGGCGATCCGCCACCGTTCTAAGCACCACCGGCCCACCACCACCGCTCCCCCGAAGGCGGCGATGGCCCGCGCGTTGCGCTGATCCCGTCGCGGAGGTCCAAGGAGCGGTAGACCGAAGCCGTCTTCCCCCGCCTCCATCAGCGTCCACGCGACGCCCTCGGTGAGCATCTGCACGGCGCAGATACCGGCCAGGTTCGAGCCCCTCCCCCGACGACGCCATCTCCGAGGTCAACGGCGGCACCTCCTGCGGGCCGCCATCGTCGATGACTACATCAGCGAAATCTCGAAAGCGCCTGCCGGAGGGTGACGCGACGGCGTCGACGCGGTGTGGGCCACGGAGGTGAGAGCCACCACCGTCCTGACGCTCCGCGGACTCCCGCGCCGCCTCGCAACACCCCCGCCCACCCGCGGGCGCGAACCTACAGCCCGACGAGGTGGCTCAGGCGGGTGCTCGCCAGCTCGCCCGTCTGCGCATCCACGACGTAGCGGAGCCCGACCGACACATCGCGGGCGATCTCCTCCAGGCTCGGGCGCACCGCCACCCACCCGACGCCGGATTCATCCAGCGTCGTGCTCCGCTGCACCACGTCATCGAACAGGACCTGCACCGTCGCGCCCGGCTCGCCGGAGACCGAGATCCGCACCTCCACCCGCACGCCATCGACGAACGTGGTGTCGGTGCTCGAGATCGACGGAGCACCCTCCGGCAGAACCGGCCCCGGCTCCGGCGCCGGAGCGGGGTCGGGAGCCGGTGTGGGCGCGGGCGCCGGATCGGGAGCCGGCAGCGGCACCGGCTCGGGGCTCAGCTCAGGTTCTGGCGCCGGCTCGGGGGTCGGCTCCGGCACCGGCGCCGGTTCGGGGCTCGGCTCAGGTTCCGGCGCCGGCGCAGGTGCGGGCACAGGCGCAGGTACCGGCGCAGGTTCGGGAGCCGGTGGTTGGCTCGGCGCAGGCTCCCCGCTCGGCACGGGGTCCACGGCCGGCGGCGGCGCGTTCCGCGGCAGCGTGTCCGCCGGCGTGGGTCGCGCAGAAGAGGCGGGAGTCGGCCCACCGGTCGATGAGGGCTGAGCGAACAGCGACCCGGGAGGGGGCGTCGACGACGCCGGAACGGGGCGAGGCGACGGCGATGCGGCCGCATCCCGCGCTGACTCCGCCTCGGAGACGGCGACGAGCGGATCCGCCGGCGGCCGTGACATGCTCTGCGCCACCGTCAGCGACACCCCGGCGACCACAGCGACCCCCGCCGCCAGCAGGGCCACCGACGTCCCGACACCGGCGAGCGCGCCGCCCGTCGCACCGGCAGTCGCGGCCGCGCCACTTGCCGCGGCGGATGCGGCGCCGCTGACGACCACCGGCGCACCGCTCGCCCCGACCGAGGCGGATGCCGCGGGCCCGCCCACCACGGTCGAGGGCATCGCCGCAGCCGCGACCGCCGAGCCGGCGCCCGCGCGAAGCGCGGCGAGCGTGGCGACGGTGGCGCCCGACCCCACGATGAGCGGCAGCAGCACGAGCGCCAGACGCCGGGAGACCTCCGTGGCCTCGGAGGCGGCCCCCGAGCAGCGGTCGCATCCTGCCAGGTGCTTCTTCATGCGGCCGAGGTCACGCGCGCCGAGGTTTCCGCGCGTGTACGCACCGAGACGCTCGCCGGCCCACTGGCACTCGGCGTCGTCGCGCACGTCCTGCAGGTGCGCCTGGATCCACGCTTCGCGCAGACCCTCCCGCGCCCGGAAGGCCAGCTGCGCCACGGCCGACGGCTTCATCCCGAGAAGGGGCGCCACTTCGCCCGGCTTCATCCCCTCGATCTCGGTGTACCAGAGCACCTCTTGCCAGCGCGGGGGCAGGCTCCGGAACGCCTCGTGCGTGAGGGCGCGATCGAGCGCCTCATCGGTGACGTGGCTCGCCGCATCCGGGTCGGCCACCTCCTCGACGTCATCCGTCGCCGTGTCCAGGCGCGAACGACCCCAGTCGACAGCGGTGTTGCGGATGCTGGTGAACAGGTACGCGCGAAACGATCCGGTGGGTCCGCCTCCGCGCTGCACCGACTGGAAGATGCGGGAGAACGCCTCCTGCACGAGATCGTCGGCGTCGAAGGTCGACGTGATCGACCGGGCGACGGCGAGACCGGAGACGTAGTGCCGGCTCCACAGCTCGGCGAACGCACCGGTGTCCCCCGTCCGGGAACGGTCGATGAGATCCGCGTCCGACGGCGCGTCGCGGGCAGCCCCCATGGCGGCGTGATCCTGCGTCATGTCTCCCCCTGAGCATGCTCCCCCGAACATGCGAGATGCGCGGCGCCCGCACAGCGACCCCCGGTCGCCGGCACGCAGCGCTCCCAATTGTGCCGCACCGACACGTGGGTCGCATTCCCCGGAGGATTTCCTTCGAATCGCGTAATAGAAGGGCGCCGTCTCCGTCTCATCACACGGGACACCTGCGCCTCCGTCTGGGGCGGAATGCGGGGCTCCCGCCTGGGGGTGGGAGCTGGGGAACTGCGACGTTCCAAATCTGGGGGTCACGCAAGTGACGGAACGTCGATGACGGGGCCTGGACTCCCTGCCGGAGGGAGTCCAGGCCCCGGCATGTTCCGCGCCCTTCGGCAGCGTGGAACCGGCGCGGCTACGACGCGAACGCGGCAGCGATCTCCGGCAGGGCCCGCGGCGCATCCGAGGCAGGCTGCACCTGCACGCACACGTGGTCGGCGCCGGCATCCAGGTGCGCCCGCACCGCGGTCACCAGGTCGTCGGCGGCTCCGTGGACGACGATGCGGTCGACGAGCTCGTCGCTTCCCTCGCCGGCGATGTCGGCCTCGGTGAAACCGGCGCGGAGCATGTTGCCGGTGTAGTTCACCAGCCGCAGATAGTTCCGCAGGAACGCGCGTGCCGAACGCCGCGCGCCCTCGACGTCGGTGTCGAGCACCACCGTCTGCTCCGGCGCCACGAGCTTGCCGTCGCCGAGCGCCTCCCGTGCGTCGCGCGACTGACTCGGCACGGTCAGGTAGGGGTGCGTCCCCCCGCTCCGCGCGGCAGCCATCTGCAGCATCCGGGGGCCCAGCGCCGAGAGCACCCGATCATCGATCGGGACGCCGCGCTCATCGAGCACGTCGAGGTAGTCCGACATCGCCTGCAACGGGCGGGCGCGATGCGGCGTCGCCTCGGGGTGCCCCGTCCCCACCCCCAGCAGGAGGCGACCCGGATGCTTCGCCACGATGCGGTGGTACGCGTCGGCGAGGTCTCCCGCATCCGACTTCCAGATGTTCACGATGCCGGTGGCAACGACCACCGACTCCGTGGCATCCAGCAGCTCCTCTGCGTGCCGCAGGTCGGCGGGAGGCGAGCTGCCCAGCCAGAGCGTGCCGTAGCCGCGGCGTTCCAGGTCGACGGCCAGCGACGGCTCGAGGTCGCTCCCCCGCATCCAGACGCCCAGGGCGCCGAGTCGTTCGGTCCAGGTCATGTCCGCTCGTTTCTTCAGTGCTGGTAGGTGCCGTGGATGATCGCGCGCCCGAGCGTCTGGAAGACGAGGGTGAACGACACGACCGCCGGGGTGACATCGGGGGTGACGCCGAGCGTCTCCGACCCGACGGCGTGCACGACGAAGAAATAACGGTGCACCTGGTCGCCCTCCGGCGGCGCGGCACCGGCGAACCCGGCGTCCCCGCCGTCGTTGCGCACGTGGAAGGCGCCACCGGGAAGCGGCGCGGAGGCAGCGCCGGCGGGCAGCTCGGTGACGGATGCGGGGAGGTCGACGAGCACCCAGTGCCAGAAGCCGCTCGGAGTCGGAGCATCCGGGTCGAAGCACGTCACGACGAACGACTTCGTGCCCTCCGGCGCTCCCGACCACCGCAGGTGCGGCGAGACACCGGTCCCTGAGCCTGTGGAAGAGCCCGCGACCTGCGCGAGATCGAGCGGCTGACCGTCCACGACGTCGTCGCTCGTCAGCGAGAACGACGGCACCGCGGGAAGGAGCGGATACGGATCGGGAGTCTGCGGACGCGTCAGATCGGTCATACCCCGAACCTAGTGACCCGCGGGCGCGGCGGCGATAGCGTGGGGCAATGAGAACCGTTCCCCTCGGCCCAGGCGACCTGCGCGCACCCAACGTCGTGGCCGGCATGATGCGCATCGCCGACAAGAGCGACGAAGAGGTCCGCGCACTGGTGTCCACCGCCCGCGACGCCGGCATCGACTTCTTCGACCACGCCGACATCTATGGCACCGACACCCACCAGTGCGAGCGGCGCTTCGCCGAGGCGCTGCAGCTGTCGCCGGCCGAGCGCGGCGAGATCACCATCCAGACCAAGGCCGGCATCGTCAAGGACGGGCCGTACTTCGACTTCTCCTACGAGCACCTCGTGCGCTCGGTGGAAGGGTCGCTGCAGGCGCTGCGCACCGACTACATCGACATCCTGCTGCTGCACCGGCCCGACGCCCTGGTGGAGCCGGAGGAGGTCGCGCGCGCGTTCGACGAGCTCGAGGCCGCCGGCAAGGTGCGCGCCTTCGGCGTCTCCAACCACACGCCGCGGCAGATCGACCTGCTGCGCTCGGCGGTGCAGCAGCCGATCGTCGCGAACCAGCTGCAGCTGTCGATCGCGCACGCGCCGACCGTGACGCAGGGGCTGGCCGCCAACATGGACATCGACCAGTCGGTCACGCGCGATGCCGGCGGCATCCTGGACTACTGCCGCCTCAACCGCATCACCGTGCAGGCGTGGTCGCCGTTCCAGGCCGGATTCTTCGAGGGCGTCTTCCTCGGATCCCCCGACTACGTCGACCTGAACGCCGTGATCGACGAACTCGCCGCGAAGTACGACATCCCGCCGATCGCGATCGCCACGGCCTGGATCACGCGCCACCCCGCGGGCATCCAGGTCGTGCTCGGCACCACCACGCCCGAGCGCGTGGCGGGAGCCGCGCTCGGCTCCGACCTGCCGCTCACCCGGCCGGAGTGGTACGCCCTCACCCGCGCCGCGGGCTACCGCATCCCGTAGGCGGCGAGCGCCGGCTCAGAGCCAGTGGCGCTTGCGGAACACTTTCCACAGTGTCACGGAGGTCGCCGCCATGAGTCCAAGGGCCATGGGATACCCCCACACCCAGTCCAGTTCGGGCATGTGGGTGAAGTTCATGCCGTAGACCGTGCCCACCAGGGTCGGTCCGAAGAGGATCGCCGCCCACCCCGAGATCTTCTTCACCTGCTCGTTCTGGGTGAGCGCTGTCTCTGTCTGGCGCTGCGACTCGAGCGTCGCGTTCACCGTCAGGGCGTTCTGCAGGATCGCCCGCAGCGACCCGAGCTTGTCGGTGGTCCGCAGCGCGTGGTCCAGCACGTCGCGCAACGACCGCTGCAGTTCCAGGTCGACGCCGTACTTCTCCGCACCGCGCAGGAGCGACTCGAGCATCCCCTTGAGGGGCTCGGTCGCGCGCTGGAAGAGGATGACCTCGCGGGAGAGCTCGTAGATGCGGCGCGAGAGGGCAGAACTGCTGTTGGAGAAGAGCTGGTCTTCGATCTCGTCGACGTCGTTGAGGAGGCCTGCGGTCACCGGCGCGTACTCGTCGACCACCTCGTCCAGGATCGCGTAGAGCACCGCCTCCGGCCCCGCTTTCAGCAGCTCGTGCTGGCTCTCCAGGCGGCGCCGCACCCGCGCGAGGTCGGGCACTTCGGCGTGGCGCACGGTCACGACGAAGTCGGGTCCCACGAACACATGCAGTTCACCGAACTCGATCGTCTCGGTCTCGTCGATGTAGCGGGCCGGGCGCAGCACGGTGAAGAGGATCTCGCCGTAGCGCTCGAGCTTCGCCCGCTGGTGCCCCGAGAGCGCATCCTCGACGGCGAGGGGATGCAGCGAGAACTCGGCGGCGACCTTCTCGATCTCCTCGCGGGTGGGGCGGAACAGACCGATCCAGGCCATCCCGTGGTTCGCGCGCATGTGCTCGAAGGTCTGCTCGAGGCTCACCGGGTTCTCGATGCGACGGCCGTCGACGTACACGGCGTTGTCAATGATGGGCATCCCACAAGTCTGGCCCCTCGCGACGCCGTCAAGCCCCTGCAGACGGCGGGCGGTTCTTCGTAACGTGCACTCATGACGCGATTCGGATACACCCTCATGACCGAGCAGAGCGGCCCCCGTCAGCTCGTGGACTACGCCGTGAAGGCCGAGGAGGCCGGCTTCGACTTCCTGGTGTCCAGCGACCACTACTCGCCGTGGCTCACGTCGCAGGGTCACTCGGCCTACGCCTGGAGCGTCCTGGGCGCGGTCGCCTACGCCACCAGCGACATCGGTCTCATGACGTACGTGACCTGCCCCACCATCCGGTACCACCCCGCCGTCGTGGCGCAGAAGGCCGCGACCCTGCAGCTGTTGTCGGAGGGCCGGTTCACCCTCGGGGTCGGCTCGGGCGAGAACCTCAACGAGCACGTCGTCGGCGAAGGCTGGCCCGCGGTCTCGGTGCGCCAGGACATGCTGGTGGAAGCCCTCGAGATCATCCGCGAGCTGCACAGCGGAGACCTCGTGACCTACGACGGCAACTACTTCCGCGTCGACTCCGCACGCATCTGGGACTGCCCCGACGGGGGCGTGCCGATCGGGGTGGCCGTCTCCGGCGACAAGTCGATCGACAGCTTCGTCGACCTCGCCGAGCACATGATCGCCGTCGAACCCGACGCCGAACTGGTCGAGAAGTGGAACGCGGTGTCTCCGCTGGGCGGCTCCGAGTCGGGCGAGTCGCGCAAGATCGGGCAGATCCCCATCAGCTGGGACCCCGACCCGGAGAAGGCCATCGAGCGCGCGCACGAGCAGTTCCGGTGGTTCGGCGGAGGCTGGGCCGTCAACGCCGACCTGCCGACCCCGGCGGGCTTTGCCGCCGCCTCCCAGTTCGTGAGGCCGGAAGACGTCGCCGAATCCATCGCGACCGGGCCCGACCTCGACGAGCTCGCCGAGAGCGTCCGCCCCTACGTCGACGCCGGGTTCACCGACATCGCGATCATCCAGGTGGGCGACGAGGAGCAGGACCGCTTCGTCTCCGAGGTCGCCGAGCCACTTCTGGAGAAGCTCCGCGCCCTGTGATCTCCACCCGCGCCGCTGACCGTTCGGCCCGAAGGCCGGGCGGTCAGCGGCCGAAGGTGAGGAACGCGGCGACGACCAGCACGATCGTGCCGAGCGCGATGATGCACACCCCGACGATGAGCCAGATGGGCTGGCGATAGGGCGAACGGATGTGCACTCGCGAGCGCGATTTTCCCTTGCGGCTAGCCATGGGTCAGACGGTACTCCACGGCGGTGTCGCGGTGGTTACATGTTGCCGCCAGTTCGAAGACCGACGGCCGCTGATCCTTTCGCGGCAGGGCCTTCCACATCCACCGCCCTCGCCGTCGGGGAATGGGCTATGGTCGTTGCAGCAAGGGGAGTACTCCCGTCGCGGCGGAATCGTCAATACGGACTCTACGTAGCGTCCCGGCCCGTCGGCCCGGTTTTTCCGGGTGGAGGAGACCTTGGCGTCATTAACGCCGACCACTCCTTGGAGTCCCGATGCATGTTTCGTTCCTCGTCTGGGTGATCACGATCGCCGTCACGATCGCGTTCTTCATCTACGAGTTCTTCGCTCACGTCCGCAGGGCCCATGCGCCCAGCATCGGCGAATCCGCGCGGTGGTCGGCGTTCTACATCGGACTCGCGCTGCTGTTCGGCATCGTCGTCGGCACGGTGTGGGGCTGGCAGTACGGCGGGGAGTACTACGCCGGTTACCTCACCGAGAAGGCGCTGTCGATCGACAACCTCTTCGTGTTCCTCATCGTGATGACCGGGTTCGCGGTGCCGAGGATCTACCAGCAGAAAGTGCTGATGATCGGCATCGTGATCGCGCTCATCCTGCGCGGCGCCTTCATCGCGATCGGGGCGACCCTCATCGAGAATTTCTCGTGGATCTTCTACCTCTTCGGGGCGCTGCTGCTGGTTCTGGCCTACCGTCAGGCGTTCGTGCACCATGACAGCAATCCCACCGATGGCCGCGGCATGCGGTTCGTCCGCCGCCATCTCCCGGTCACCGAGGAGTACGACGGCGCGCGCCTGACACTGAAGAGAGACGGCCGCCGGTACGCCACCCCGCTGCTGCTGACCATCATCGCGATCGGCTTCGTCGACCTGATCTTCGCGGTCGACTCCATCCCCGCCGTGTACGGCCTCACCGAGCAGGCGTACATCGTCTTCGTCGCCAACGCGTTCGCGCTCATGGGGCTCCGCCAGCTCTTCTTCCTCATCGGCGGGCTGCTCCAGCGGCTCGTGTACCTCGCTCAGGGCCTCGCGGTGATCCTCGCCTTCATCGGCGTGAGACTCGTCTTCCACGCCCTGCACGAGAACGAACTCCCGTTCGTCAACGGGGGCGAGGCCGTCGCGTGGGCGCCGGAGATCCCGATCTGGTTCTCGCTGACGTTCATCGCGGTGACGGTCACCGTGGCGACGGTGGCGAGTCTGTTGCGCACCCGGACGCTCAAGGAGCGGGAAGACTCGCCCTCGTCGACGACACGGTGACCGGGGGGCGCCGCTTGCCGCTCCTCGTGCTTTTCGGGTGCGCAGCGGCGCTGCTGGCCGGATGCGCCGCATCCGACGAGGAGCGGCCCGTCCTCCCTCCCGCCGGCGCCGCATTCGACTACCAGCTGGGCGGCGCCTATCCCCCGTCCGACGGCGTCGAGGTGGTCGTGCGGGATCGGTCTGCGCCGCCGGTCGAGGAGGCCTATTCGATCTGTTACGTCAACGGCTTCCAGACCCAGCCCGGCGAGGAGGACGCGTGGCCGCGCGAGACGCTGCTCGTCCGCGACGGCGAACCGGTCATCGACCCCGACTGGCCGGATGAGATCCTCCTCGACACCTCCACGGCGGAGCGCCGATCCGCGATCGCCGCCACCGTGACCGGATGGATCCGAGGCTGCGCCGACGCCGGGTTCGACGCGGTCGAATTCGACAACCTCGACACCTTCACCCGGTCCGGCGGCGCGTTGACGGCCGAGGACAACGTCGCCCTCGCCACCGAGCTCGTCGACGTCGCCCATCGCGTGGGCCTCGCCGCCGCGCAGAAGAACGCCGCCGAGTTCGCGGGGAGGTTCTCGCGGCAGGCGGGCTTCGACTTCGCCATCACCGAGGAGTGCGCGGTGTTCGACGAGTGCGGGGCCTACACCGACGCGTACGGGCCGCACGTGTTCGACATCGAGTACACCGACGCCCTCCCCCGCCCGTTCGCCGAGGTGTGCGCCGATCCGGCGGTGCCGGACTCCCTCGTCCTGCGCGATCGCGCCCTGTCCACCCCCTCCGAGGCGGGTTACGTCTTCGAACGCTGTTAGCGCGTGGACCACCACGCCCACGCGACGAGCGCGGGCTGGAAGAAGAGCCGCACCAGACGCTTGCGGTCGGTGTCGAGGCCGAACGCCGACCGGCCCTTGCGCCACTGGTCGATGTTCCCGGGGAAGACCGCGACGAAGAAGGCGGCGAGCGCCGCGCCGACCCGCCGACGCTCGCGCGGCAGGGCGATCAGTGCCGCCCCGAACGCCATCTCCACGACGCCCGAGGCCACCACCACGGCGTCCTTGTCGAGGGGACCTGCCTCCACCGCCCAGTCCGGCACCTGCGCCTGGAAGTCGCGGCGAGCCCAGAACAGGTGGCTGAGTCCGGCGAGCAGCATGGTGCCGCCCAGCAGCCATCGAGCGAATGTGCGCATCTCGTCTCCTTCGTCACTCTGCCCGGAACGGTCGCGGTCAGCCCAGTACATGCGCGCGGATCCCCTCCCCGAGGAGGCGCGCGCCGTCGACGGTCGGGTGTACACCGTCCCACGACATGCCCTCGCGGTACGTGTTGCGCTCGGTGCGCAGAGGCGACGTCGCATCGGCGAACTCCCACCCGCGTTCATCGGCGAGGCGCCGCAGCGCGGCGTTGTACCCGGTCACCGCCTCGGCAACGACGTCGTTGGGCGGAATGCCGACGAGCACCACTCGGGGCACTCCGGCCGTCGCGGCTATGCGTGCAAGGTTCTCCGCGGTCTCGCGGAGCGGAATGCCGAAGGCGAGGTCGTTCGTACCGGCGAGGATCACCAGGACGTCCGCCTCATACGGCCGCACGTTCTCGGCCATCGTCTCGGTCACGGCGCCGGGCACCGCCCACCCGCCGGCGAAGGCGAGCCGCTCGTCCACCGCCCAGCGCACCCACGAGAAGTCTCCGAGCGCACCGCCGGGGAAATCCGCGCTGTCGCCGTGGCTGATCGAGTCACCCACGACGGCCATCCGTACGGCCGGGTCCGGCGCTGGCGTGGTCGGGCCCGCAGAGTTCCCGGCGGCTGTCTGGGATACGCCCGCAGACTGGACGCCCCCCTGAGCAAGAGCCAGCATCAGCACGACGACGACGGCCACGGCGGCGACGACCACGCCGAGCAACGGCCACACGAGCCGCATCCTGCGTGGAGAATCCTCGGGCGTCGTCACTCCGGCGACGCTACCCCGGTCTCGTGGGCAAGTGGCGCGCGGTATTGAAACTCGCGACGCCCGTCTCGTCAACCCCCCGACAGACACATCGGAGACGGACACAATCGTCACATCGTTGCTTCAGCGACAACGATGGGCCCCCAGGTTCCCGTCGTGGAGCAGGTGCCACGCTCCGACGGGAAGGGCGCGTGGTCGTCGACCGGCATCCCCCCCGCTCGGCGACCGCCGCCCGCCTCTGGTCAGGCGAGGACCGAACGGTTCGGCGGCGGCGGGGTCTTGTCTTCCTCCTTGAGGGTCGACTGCGCGACGGTCGCTCGTCCCCCGCACGCCAACGGCGGTAAATGCGGGATCTCGATCGGCCGGCGCCACGGCTCTTTCGAGTGATACATGAGGTGCTCCGTTTTCTGGTTCTCCCCCCAGCACCCCACCATCGGCACCGGCGCCGACGCACGCGACGGGGTTGACACGCAGGGGGGTCGAAGCTAGTCCAGCGACACGGCAAAGGGCTCTTCGGGTTCCCGTGGGAACTCCGACGAGCCCTTCGACGTAACCGGCGCCTCAGCGCCGGGTGGAGATCAGGCGGCGGCGCGTGCGCCGACCGGAACGCGAGTGGCCTGAGCGGGGGCCTCGTCGTTAGTCGGAACGGGGGTCGCGAAGTCGACCGTGAGGCCGCCCGACGAATTCGCCGCGTTGGCGAGGTCCTTCAGGAAGGCGGGGTTGAGTGTCTCCGGCTCGGCCGAGGTGAACACGAAGCGCAGCGGGATCGACGGCTGGAGCCAGATCGTCGACCGACCTCCCGGGATGTCGTCGGGGTGGCGCCATGACAAGGTGAAACTCTCGCTCCGGCGCAGCTTCGTCGCCGTCACCACCTTGATGTGCGCCAGCAGTCGGTCGGGGATCTCAATGGGCTGGGCGGCGTTGCCGTAGAACAGGTACCCCATGGCGTCGTCCTCTCTCGCTGCAAAGCGATTGGTCTGTCGCTCGACACGTTACTAGGCAGACTAGCTATTCAGCAAGTGAATGAAGGCGCGCGCAAGCCCCGGAATTCTGTCCCCCATATGGGGGACAGAGCGCGTACACTTCAACAGGCGGCCCGGCACCGGCCGCTGAGGCCCCTGACGGCGTCGACTTCGGTCCGCCGCCGGGGGCTTTTCTTACGTGTCGGAGCGGCCTGAGGTGGCCGTCCAGTCCATTCGACAGGCGCGTTGACATCCGCTCCGGCGCGCCTGTATTCACGCGTATCGTCGGCGCGCCGAAGTATGCGAGGATTGCGCACGACCCAGGGGTGGATCGAATGAGGCGGACACAAGGATGAGCGACTCCGCGGACGCGCAGAAGACCGCCGTGATCGTCGAGGACGATCCGGATATCCGGCATCTTCTCGTTGAAGTTCTCGAGTCCGCCGGTTTCTCCACGGTGTCCGTCGGCAACGGCATCGACGGCGTGCGCGCCGTCATCGCATATCAGCCCCTCGTCACCACGCTCGACGTCAACATGCCGGGGATCGACGGCTTCGAAGCGGCCCGCCGCATCCGCGCCCAGTCCGATACCTACATCATCATGCTGACCGGACTCGAGGATGAAGCCGACGTCGTCCTCGGCCTCGGTGCGGGTGCCGACGAATACGTCGTGAAGCCCTTCCGCCCCCGCGAACTGCGTGCGCGCATCGAGGCGCTCCTGCGCCGGCCCCGCGGCGGCGCCCCGGCGGTCGCCGGGCCGGGAGAGCCCGCCCCCACCCCGCTGTCCGCGCCGGCCGTCCAGGAGGACCGCCCGCCGGCGACGCAGCCGATGATCTTCCCCGTCCCGCCCGACGCCCAGCCGGAGACGGCGGCGCTGGGCGTGGAGCTGGCTGTGACCATGACCGGCGAACTCGTGCCGGTCGATGCCAGCTGGCTCATCCACCGCGACCTGCAGCTCGACCCCGACAGCCGCATCGTGCTGCTCGGCGGGGAAGAGCTGGACCTCACCCGCACCGAGTTCGACCTGCTGGCAACGCTCCTGGAATCGAAGCGACGCGTGCGCAGCAAGGCCGACCTCACCCTCGTCCTGCGCGGCGAGTCCTACGTCACCAGCTACTTCGTCGGCGACGCCGACAAGCGGGCGATCGAGGCGCACATGACCAACCTCCGCCGCAAGCTCGGCGACAACCCCACGACCCCGCGGTACATCGAAACCGTGCGCGGCGTGGGCTATCGCCTCACCTCCGAGCACCTCGCGCCGTAACCGCGTCGCGCACCCCTCCCCCACGGGATGCGCGTCGGGAGGGAGGGGCACTCCGGAGGACGACTTCCGGCCTCCCCGTGCACTCTCCCTCCCCGACGTTCCCCCTAGGCCACCCCCATGGCCTTCCCCAGCCTCTCCTGCCCCAAACAGCAGAGGTTTCTTCCGGATGCTCCGACCCTCCCCAGGATCGGAGCATCCCTGTTTCTGATGCGTTCGGGTCGCATCAGATCTTGTATCCGTGTGAGCGACGGATGAACTTTCCACTCCCGAGGACGCTCTGCGGCGCCCCCCGGCGCGTGCCGGTGTTCGTGCGTGACAGGAAGCGCCTCGCGCGGGCAGACGGGCTGGTCTTGGTGAGATAGCCGGCCCGGTTGACCTGCAGCGACAGCAGCGAGTCCGCGTCCTCGCGGCCACGCACCCACGGCGAGCGCCGGTGGTTCTGCTTCATGACGTCGCGCAGGGCGTTCATCGCGAGGATGGAGAACGGGCCGCCCAGAACCGCCATGGTGCGGCCGTGCAGCAGATTGGCGAACCACGCCATGGCGCCTGTGACCGGCCTGCGCTCGACCGAGATGGCCGAGATGCCGCCGATGCGGGAGTCGGAGACGGCCTCGCACTCGAGGTACTCGACGGCCTTCGGGTCGGCGATGGTGTCGCCGTCGACGCCGAGCAGATAGTCATAGCCCTCGACGAGCGAGTAGCCGTAGTTGAGAGCACCGACCCGCTTGTCGGGGTTCGTCCCGATGTCGTGGATGAAGACCTCGGTGAACTGCTCGCCCGCGTCGGTCAGCATCAGGTGCGGGCCGCTGTACGGCGAGGCGACGGTGACCGTCTCGTCGGAGGTGTTGTTGACCACCACGTGGATGACGTCGGGCACCCGGCTCTGGCTCAGCATCGCCAGGAGCACCGCGGCGATGGACTCCTCCTCGTTGTACGCGGGGATGATGCAGCCGATGGTCGACCGGTCGACCTGCGCGGAACGACGTGCATCCGCCGCGGGGGCGAGTGCGTTGCGCGGTTCGTTCACGGTTCTGCTTCCTGTGTGGCGGCGCCGGCTGCGGGGCCGGCACTGACCACATTCGTCGACCCGCCGCGAGGAACGCCCCACGTCCAACCAGTGCCGCCGCAACGTTTCCGCAAGAAAGTCCGAATCGAATGTCGGGCCGGGGACCGCGTCGGTTTCCGTCATGGTTCCTCCGCCAGCGCCCCGAACCGGTTCCCCGCGCGACGCGTCGATTCGCGGTCCCGTTCGGATAGATCGGCGCATTCCGGTCACTAGACTTCACCTATGGCAGCCGCGAACGCCCTCCCGGCGACGTCGCCTGCCGAAGACCTCGTCCTCGAAGACGAAAGCGACTCGCCCGAGAGCCGCACCCGGTCGATCTGGCTGCTGCAGCTCGTCCTCGCGGCGAGCGTCGTGGTCACCGTCCTCGTCGTCCAGGCGATGGAGCCCGGGCTGTTCGCGGTATGGACCTTCTCCACCGGCGTTGCCGTCATCATCGCGCTGACGGCAACGGCGCTCGTCGTCCCGTGGGCGCGGGTGCCACGCAGTCTCGTTCTCCTCGTGCCCTTCGGCGACCTGGTCGGGGTGAGCTTCCTCGCCTTCGACAGCGAACTGCGGTTCGGGTTCTTCTGGGTGTTCCCCATCACGTGGATCGCCACGCACTTCACCCTGGCGGCCCTGGTGACGGCGCTGGTCATCGTGGCCATCGTCATCATCCTGGACGCGGCCCTCACCGGCCCGGGTTCGGACACCATCGTGCGGCTCATGGTGGTGCTCCTGGCCCTCACCTTCATCGGCCTCACCACGTATCTCGCCGCCCGGCAGAGTCGCGCGTTCAAGCACCTGCTCCGGCGCCAGGCGGCCCGGCTGCAGGGCACCCTGTCACGGGTGAGCGGGCAGGAGCGGCGGGTCTCCCAGATGCTCAACGGGCTCGACACCGGCATCGCGCGCCTCTCCCGCGGCGGCGAGGTGCTCGCGCTGAACGAGACCTACTTGTCGCTGTACGCCGTCGATCGCGACGACCCGAAACGGCCGGGCGGCTCGGTGGAGTACGCCGCGCTCCGCGGCGACCCCCTCCCCGAGTCCGAACGCCCCTTCGCGCGTGCGGCGCGGGGCGAGCTCTTCGAGGACGAGCGTGTCTGGCTGTTCGACACCGAGGGCGAATGGCACGCGCTGTCCGCCTCGACGCGGCGTCTCACGCCGTCCACCGACGAGCCCGACAGCATTCTCCTCATCGTGCACGACATCACCGCCCTCATCGAGGCCGAGCGCGCCCGCGAGCGATTGGCCGCGGTCGTCTCCCATGAGCTGCGCAACCCGCTGACGGCGATCATGGGCCACGCCGAACTCGCCCTGGACGGCGTGGGGCTTCCGCCCAAGACGCGCGAGCAGCTGCAGGTCATCGAGAACGCCGCGGTTCGCATGCAGACGCTGATCTCCGAGATCCTCGCGGGGTCGCGCGCCGACGCACGCGAGAACAAGGCGGATTCCTCCGCCGACGCCCGCCGCATCCTCGACGCGTCGCTGGAATCCTTCCGGCCCGCCGCCGACGGGCGGCGCGTGCAGGTGACCATCGACGCCCCCAGCTCGCTGCCCGTGCGGGGGGATGCGTTCCGCCTGCGTCAGGCGATCGACAACGTCCTCAGCAACGCCATCAAGTACACCCCCGGGGGCGGGTCTGTGCGCATCGCCGCCGCACAGCGCGACGGTCACGTCGTCGTCGACTTCGCCGACACCGGGATCGGCATCGCCCCCGAAGACGTCCCCCGCATCTTCGACCCCTACTTCCGTGCGCGCGCCGCGCGGGAGAGCCCGACCCCCGGCACCGGGCTCGGCATGGGCATCGTGCAGACGATCATCCAGGAGCACCGCGGCACGGTTCACGTCGAGAGCGAGCAGGGCACGGGAACCACCGTCACCATCAGCCTGCCCGCCGGTGTCGACGCATGACCGGGCCCATGGGGTCGATCTCCGTCGCCGACCTCGGAATCGCACAGGCCACCGTCGCCGCTCTCGGCACGGTGATGATCATCGGACTCGGCTTCATCCAGCGTCCGTCGCGCGCATCGCTGCTGTGGTCTCTCGCGTTCATCCTGGCGATGGTGAGCACCTGGGTGAGCGTGGCAGGAGAGGCACTGGGCAACGAGCCGGTGCGACGACTGGGCCTCGGGCTCATGCTCGGTGCGCCCGCTCTCATCTGGTCGGGGTTCCGGGCGCGGCGCCGCGCGCGGGCGCTGCCCTGGATCGCCGTCGTGCAGTCAGTGGTCTCGGGCGTGGGGCTCGTCCTGGGCGGGTACACCGACGTCTACAGCCTGATCTTCCGCGCCCTGTTCTTCGGGGCAGCCGTGTTCGCCGGCCTGACGCTGCTGGAGATCCGCCGATCCGCCGACCGGTACGACCGCTTGGTGCTGCCCCTCGCGCTGGCATCGGCGGCCTTCCTCGTCCTCGGCACATTCGTCCTCCTCGCGGGGCTGTTCCTCTTCGGCGGCGGCGACGACCTCACTTTCCTGCGCACCCTCAACTCGCTCGGCATGCTCATCTACCTCGTGTGCGGTACGGTGACGCTCCTCTTCTTCACCTCGGTCTCCGCGACCGGGGTGCACACCGCCGCATCCTGGCCGCAGTTCACCGTCACCGCCACCGACCGTCTCGAGCGCGCGCACGCGGCGGGCGAGACCTCATGGGCTCTCCTGGCCGTACGCCTCGACGACCCCGAGGAGATCCGCGCGGCGGCGGGCGACTCCTCCTTCAGCGGCATCCTCGAGCGCTTCGAGAGCACGGTCCGCCGCAGTTTCCCCGCCGAAGCCGACATCGGCCGCGAG
Organism: Microbacterium sp. Z6_144; assembly: GCF_057197625.1. Taxonomy (NCBI): domain Bacteria; kingdom Bacillati; phylum Actinomycetota; class Actinomycetes; order Micrococcales; family Microbacteriaceae; genus Microbacterium; species Microbacterium sp. Z6_144. Next base: position 476,853 of record NZ_JBXVPT010000002.1, on the reverse strand, counting down.
GGGCGCGGGCACATGGTCGTCCTCATCGCCCGGCCGGGGCCGGTGCTGCGCGAGCATGTCCGCACGCTCCTGCGGGAGATCACCGAGATGGATGCGGCGCAGCCGATCTCGGTGCAACTGTCCGCGAGCGTCGGCTGGGCGCCGGCCGACATCGTCGGCTACGACTTCGCGTCGCTCCTGTCCGCGGCGCAGCGCGCGTGCGACGAGGCCGGCGAACGCGGCGGCGACCGGTGGCAGCGGATCGGCGCGTGATCGGGTGACTGAGTACCCTGTGAGCACGCCTCGTCGCATCGCGGGCCGCGTCGTCGCGTGGACCCTGGCCGCGATCCTCGCGGTTCTCGTGCTCGGCGCGGTGTGGATCGGCGCGCGCGGAGCGCTCGCCTACGGGCACCTCGACGATGCTCGCGCCTCGGCCGCCGATGCCCAGGCGGCCCTGTCCGACCCGGCCCAGGCCGCCGGGGTGATCGAGCGGCTCTCCGACGACACCTCCGCGGCACGCGCCCTCACGAGCGACCCGATCTGGGCGCTCGCCGAGGGGCTGCCGTGGATCGGCCCGCAGCTCAGCGCGATCTCCACGATCACGCACGCCGCCGACGACGTCGCCACCGACGCGATCGCGCCGCTGGCGGAGGTCGCGACGTCGTTCTCGGTCGATTCGCTGCGTCCGCAGAACGGCCGATTCGACGTCGCCACTCTGGCCGCGCTGAACGAACCGGCCACCCGCAGCGCCGCCCGCCTCGCCGAAGCATCCGCCGACGTCGCCGGCATCCCCTCCGAGGCGCTCCTCCCGCCCCTGCGTACGGCGGTGGGCGACGTGCAGACCCTGTTCGCGGATGTCACGACCGGGGCCGACGCGCTGCGGCGCGCGACGGCGCTGATGCCGGCGATGCTGGGCGCGAACGGACCACGGGACTACCTGGTGCTGTTCCAGAACAACGCCGAGTGGCGACCACTGGGCGGCATCGCCGGCGCGATGGCGGTGATGCACACCGAGGACGGCGTCATGTCGCTGAGCGCGCAGGGCTCCACCCGCGACTTCCAGCGGTACCCCGAGCCCGTGCTTGCGCTTGCTCCCGACGTCGAAGCCGTCTACGACGAGCGGCCGGCCGTGTTCGTGCAGAACGTCACGCAGGTGCCCGACTTCACCGTCGGCGCGCCGCTCGCCCGCGAGATGTGGAAACGCGAATTCGGCACCGAGGTGAACGGGGTGATCGCCGTGGACCCCGTGACACTGTCGTACCTCCTGGAGGCGACGGGCCCGGTCACGCTTCCCACCGGCGACGTGCTCTCCGCCGAGACGGCCGTTCCCCTGCTGCTCAACGAGGTGTACCAGAGGTATGAGCGGCCCGCCGATCAGGACGCGTTCTTCGCCGCCGCGACGGCGGCCGTGTTCGGAACGCTGTCGTCGGGGGCGGTCGATCCCGCCAAGCTGGTCGCTGCGCTCGCGCGGGCGGGCGAGGAACGGCGCCTCTACCTGTGGAGCGCGGATGCGGCCGATCAGGCCGTGCTCGACGGCACGAGCCTGCAGGGCCGGCTGCCGGTGTCGGACGCGGAGACGACCCGCTTCGGCGTCTACCTCAGCGACGGCACCGGCTCGAAGATGGACTATTACATGACCGCGGCGGCCGCGACCGGCTGGTGCACCGACACCGAAGGGACCGCGGAGGCGGAGTTGACGGTGCGGTTGCGCAGCGACGCCCCGGCCGACGCCGCAGCGCTCCCGGCCTACATCACCGGTGGCGGCGCCTTCGGTACGCCGCCGGGCCTCACCGACACGGTGGCGTACCTGTACCTGCCGGATGGGGCGGAGATCGTCGCGGCCGTGGCGACCCCGACCGCCGCGGAGCCCGAGCCCGGGTTCGGGGGCGGCATCCATGACGGTCTCCGCGTCCTCACGTGGGGAACGAGGCTCCAACCGGGCGAGGAGGCCACCGCCACGGTGCGGGTCCGCATGCCGGCGACGACGCCGGCCCTGGAAGCCCTGGTCACACCGACGATCGGGCCCATCGAATCCGCCGAGACATCCGCGGCGTGCTCCGCGTCCCGCGGATAGACTGAGCTCGCCCCCGCAGAGGTCCACCAGTTCCCGGAAGCGGTTCGATGATGAAGTCCCTCCCCCGTGCCGCCGTGATCGCCGCCCTCGCGGCCGGCGCCGTGTTCGCCGTTCCGGCTGCCGCCGCCGCGTACCCCGCCCAGGATGCGGCGAGCATCTCCAGTGCCGTCGTCGAGCCGGGCGGCACGGTGACGCTCACGGTGGCGGACGGCACCTTCGGCGCGAACGAGGCGGCCACCATCACGGTCACCGGCGAGAACGGCGCGGACGTGACCTTCGGCATGGTGCGCGCGGCGGTGTCCACGGCGACGTTCCGCGATGCCACGACCACCGAGCGGGGCGGACTGGACCCCGTGCGCCTGACCTTCCCCGCCGATGCGCGCGGTGCGTACACGATCGCCGTCTTCACCTCTTCGTCGCCCGGCGACACCGTCACGGTCACCGTCAACGGGCTCAGTGCCACCGGAGCGGACTTCGGTCCGTACCTCGGCATCTGGGTCGGCGGTGGCGCACTGGTGCTGGCAGGTGGCGCTGTGGCCGTGTCGACCGCGGTGGTACGACGGCGCCGCGACGCGGCGTGAGGACCCGCCCGGTCAGGCGACGTCCGCCGCGCGCGCGGCGGACAGCTCGGCCGTGACCAGGATCGGGAGGTGGTCGCTCGACCCCTGCGGCAGTGTGCTCACGTGCTGGATGTCGAACAGGTACGACGTCGCGAAGTCGTAGTGGCCGCGGAAGAACCGGTAGCGGGTGTAGGTGCGCGCGTCGCTGAGAGTCAGCTCATACCCCTGCGCCCGCACCTGCTGCCCCAGATTCTCCTTGAAGATCGGGTAGTTGTAGTCGCCCACCATGAGCGCCGGCAGCCCCTCCCCGAGCTTCTGCAGCTCGGCCAGGGCCGTTCGGATCTGGTGCCTGCGCAGTGAGTTGAGCGCCGTGAGCGGCGCCGCGTGGAACGACGCGACGATGATGTCCCGCCCGTGGTCGATGTCGTGCAGGCGCACCCCGAGTAGGCGCTCCTCGGCCGGCTTCAGCACGTAGTCGTGCAGCGACTTCTTCAGCGCCATGGCGCGGACATCCACGGCGCGGAACGTGTTCGCGCGGTAGTACACCGCCAGACCGAGCCGGTTGCGCTGCGTGGCCTCGGCCAGGCGCAGCCCGGAGATCTCCTCGGGCATCTCCCGCGTGTCGCATTCCTGCAGACACAGGACGTCCGCACCGTGGCGTTCGACGAGCGTGGCCAATTCGCCGGCGGCGCGATGCTTGCGCAGGTTGTACGAGATGACTCTCATGGCTGTTCCACCCTGGCACACCGCACCCGTCGGAGCGGAGTATTGACAGCGACCCTCAGCGACCCCCAAGTGTCGACGGAATCACTCGAGGTCGCGGCGGTTGCGGGTCTGATCGGCGCGCTGGGCGAGCAGATCGTCGGCGGGGTATCCGACCTCCACGAGGGTCAGGCCCCGGGCGGCCAGCACCTTCGTCGCGGCCGTGCGGGTGCCCGCATCCCGGATCGCGGCCACGTCGGCCACGTCCAGGCGCCCCTCGCCCACGGCCGCGCACGCGCCGACGAGGGCACGCACCATGCTGTGGCAGAACGCGTCGGCCTTCACCTCGGCCACGAGCACGCCGGACGCGTCTCGGTGCCACCGGAAATCCAGCAGCGTGCGGATCGTCGTCGCCTCGTCACGCGGTTTGCAGTAGGCGGCGAAGTCGTGCAATCCGATGAGGGAGCGCGCCGCGGCATCCATCGCGGTGTCATCCAGCGCGGCGCGGATGCTGGTGGTCCGGTGCCGCTCGAGCGGGTCGTAGCCGGCGGCCCCGTCGGCGAGCCGGTACCGGTACCGGCGCCAGACAGCGGAGAACCGCGCATCGAACCCGTCGGGCGCCGCGCTGGTGGCCGTGACCGTCACGTCGGGGTACGCGCCGAGGACGCCGCGCAGCCGTCCGGCGAACGCCGTCACCGGGTCGCCGTCGCGGCGGCCCCGCGGCAGCCGCGCCTGCTGCGTCTCGTCGAGGTCGATGTGGGCCACCTGGCCCGACGCGTGCACACCGGCGTCGGTGCGTCCCGCCACGACGAGGCGCGGGCGGCTGCCGAGAATCCGGGTGAGGGCGTCCTCGAGGGTTCCCTGGACGGTCCGCAGGCCCGGCTGGGCCGCCCACCCCCGGAAGTGCGTGCCGTCGTAGGAGATGTCGAGACGGATGCGCACCCGCCCAGCCTAATCGGCGCCTCCTGCGCGCTGGTCGGCCGGCGCCGCGCTGCTGCGTCGGAAGTGCTGCGTCAGAAGTTCTGCGTCAGAAGTGCTGCGTCAGAAGTGCTGCGTCAGAAGTTCTGCGTCAGGACGCGGTCGCGATCGGTCGCGGCGAATCCGAGGCGCTCGTACAGACCGTGCGCGCCGGTGGGGCTCGCGGTGTCCACATCGAGCACGGCCTTCTCCAGCCCCGCCGCACGAGCAGCCTCCAGCGTGCGCGCGATCACCGTGGGAGCATAGCCGCGGCCCCGACGATCGCGGACCACGCCGATCAGGTCGATGTAGGCGTGGGATGCCCCCAGCGCCTCCCAGTCGTCCTCGTTCACCGAGGCCAGGCAGAAGGCCACGATCCGGCCGTCCTCCACCAGCAGCGTCGACAGGTCGGGCCGGAGGAAGGGGCCGTCCACGAACGTGCGCCACGACTCCTCCACCGATGGGAGGCTCCCCCAGTGGTCGCGGAAGGCGTCGTTGCGGGCTGCGAGGGCGTCCAACGCTCGGTCCGGCGTATACGTCACGAGCGCGGTGCCCTCGGGTGCCGGGCGCGCTTCCGCCGGCGCGTCGAGGTCGCGCACCATCGTGGTGAACCACCGCTCCGTCTGGAGCCCCAGCCGCTCGGCGATCGCCGCCGCATCCGCGTTGCGCTCCGGCGTGTACAGAGCCACCTGGCCGGGAACCGCCGCATCCACCGACGCCAGCTGCTGCAGCGCGCGGTCGTAGGCCCACCGCATCGCGACGGTGCCGATGCCACGGCGGCGGTGCTCCGGGTGGACGGCCCCGTCGAGGTGCGCCTTGGCGGCGACGTCCCGCGACGGGTGCAGGATCGCGCTGGAGGCCGCCAGGAGACGTCCGGCGTCGTCGAGGGCGAGGATCGTGTCGCGCGCCTGATCGATATGCGGCAGCGTGAAGCCGTCGGCGACCTCCTCGCGCGGGATCGTGTAGGTCGGGTGATCCACGCGCCCGGCGGCGGCGAAGAGGGCGTGCAGCGCGTCGATGTCGTCGGCGGTGGCTCCCCGCCACTGCGCGACCTCGGGATGCTGCGGGGCGGGAATGTGCGCCGGAGCCGTCACCCGCGCGGACAGGGGTGTGGCGTCCACTGCTCCAGCCTACGACGAGACCCCCGTCCACGAAGGACGGGGGTCTCGATCGAACCGGGAGAACGTTACTTCTGTGCGTCCTCGGCAGCAGCCTCGGCCGCGGCGCCCTCCTCGGGCGACTCGGCACCGGCGTCTGCGTCGCCGTCGGCGACAGCATCCTCGGCGGGTTCCACCTCGGCGACCTCATCGGTGGCCTCGGTCTCGGCGGCATCCTCGGTGGCCGGCTCCTCCGCGGCGGGCGCGGCGGCGGCCGGTGCGGCGGAGTTCCTGGAGGACTTCACCTTCGGGGTCACCGGCTCGAGAACCAGCTCGATGACGGCCATCGGGGCGTTGTCGCCCTTGCGGTTGCCGATCTTGGTGATGCGCGTGTAACCACCCGGGCGGTCGGCGACCAGCGGCGCGATCTCGGTGAAGAGAACGTGCACCACTTCCTTGTCGCCGATGACGCTCAGCACGCGGCGGCGCGCGTGCAGGTCGCCGCGCTTGGCGAAGGTGACCAGGCGCTCGGCGAGCGGACGCAGGCGCTTGGCCTTCGTCTCGGTCGTCTGGATCGAGCGGTGGGTGAACAGGGCCGCGGCGAGGTTGGCAAGCAGCAGACGCTCGTGGGCGGGGCCGCCGCCGAGGCGGGGACCCTTCGTGGGCTTAGGCATGTCTCAGTTACTCCTGGAAGGTCTCGTGTCGGGCGGCCGCGGTCAGACGGTCTCTTCGTCGTAGCCGCCGTAGAACTGGGCGCCGTCGAAACCGGGCACCGAGTCCTTCAGCGACAGACCGAGCGAGGTGAGCTTGTCGCGCACCTCGTCGACCGACTTCTGACCGAAGTTGCGGATGTTCATGAGCTGCGTCTCCGAGAGGGCGACGAGCTCCGACACGGTGTTGATGCCCTCGCGCTTGAGGCAGTTGTACGAACGCACCGACAGGTCGAGGTCTTCGATCGGCATGGCGAGTTCGTTGGAGAGGACGGTCTCCACCGGCGCGGGGCCGATCTCGATGCCCTCGGCCTCGACGTTCAGCTCGCGGGCGAGACCGAACAGCTCGGTCAGGGTGCGACCGGCCGACGCGACCGCGTCGCGCGGGGCCATCGAGGACTTGCTCTCGACGTCCAGCACGAGCTTGTCGAAGTCGGTGCGCTCCCCGGCGCGCGTGGCATCCACGCGGTAGCTGACCTTGAGCACGGGCGAGTAGATCGAGTCGATCGGGATCTGGCCCGCCTCGGCGTACTCGTTGCGGTTCTGGGTCGCCGAGACGTAGCCGCGGCCACGCTCGATGGTGAGCTCGAGCTCGAACTTCGCGGTGTCGTTCAGGGTCGCGATGACGAGTTCGGGGTTGTGCACCTCGACGCCGGCTGGGGCGGAGATGTCGGCGGCGGTGACCTCACCGGCGCCGGTCTTGCGCAGGTACGCCGTGATGGGCTCGTCACGCTCGCTGGAGACGACCAGCTGCTTGATGTTGAGGATGATCTCGGTGACATCCTCCTTCACGCCCGGGATGGTGCTGAACTCGTGCAGCACGCCGTCGATGCGGATGCTGGTGACGGCGGCGCCGGGGATGGAGGACAGGAGGCTGCGACGCAGCGCGTTGCCGATCGTGTAACCGAAGCCGGGTTCGAGCGGCTCGATGACGAAGCGGCTGCGGAACTCCCCGATCTTCTCCTCGGTCAGAGTGGGACGCTGTGCGATGAGCACTATGGGTTCCTTTCGATCACGTGCCCGCTATATGACACGTGCGGTGGGTGAAATGTTGAGTTGTGTTCAGGGATGCCGAGGGTCCGCCGGAGCGGAACCCGCGGCATCCGCGAGGAAATCTGGGCGGCGAAGCGTCAGACGCGGCGGCGCTTGGGCGGGCGGCAGCCGTTGTGCGCCTGGGGGGTGACGTCCTGGATGGACCCCACCTCGAGGCCGGCGGCCGTCAGCGAGCGGATCGCGGTCTCGCGGCCCGAACCCGGACCCTTCACGAAGACGTCGACCTTCTTCACGCCGTGCTCCTGCGCCTGGCGGGCGGCCGACTCTGCGGCCATGCCTGCGGCGTAGGGCGTCGACTTGCGCGAGCCCTTGAAGCCCACGCCACCCGAGGACGCCCAGCTGATGACAGCGCCGGACGGGTCCGTGATCGAGACGATCGTGTTGTTGAACGTCGACTTGATGTGGGCGTGGCCCAGCGCGATGTTCTTCTTCTCCTTGCGACGCGGCTTGCGCGCCGCGGACTTGGCCTGTGCCATGGTGTCCGTTCTCCCTAAATCCTGGGGCGCCGGCGGAGGCCTAGCGCGCCTTCTTCTTGCCGGCGACCGTGCGCTTCGGACCCTTGCGGGTGCGCGCGTTGGTCTTCGTGCGCTGGCCGCGCACCGGAAGGCCGCGACGGTGGCGGATGCCCTCGTAGGAGCCGATCTCGACCTTGCGGCGGATGTCGGCGGCGACCTCGCGGCGGAGGTCACCCTCCACCTTGTAGGTGCCTTCGATGTGATCGCGCAGCGCGATCAACTGGTCGTCGGTCAGGTCCTTGACGCGGACATCCGGGCCGATGCCGGTTGCCGTGAGGATCTCGTTCGAGCGGGTACGGCCAACGCCGTAGATGTAGGTCAGGGCGATGACCACGCGCTTGTCGCGCGGGATGTCGACGCCGGCGAGACGTGCCATGCGGATCTCCAAAGGAGTGTCGTGGAGGTGTGGAGCAGGATCGGTGCCCGGGCCTCCGCCCCGAGGTGTCCCTCCCGATCGCGGTCCCCGAGCTTGTCGAGGGGTCCGGGAGCGGGAGATCTGATCCTGCCGTTATGTATTCAGTTGTGAGTGGCTCAGCCGGTGGCCGAGCTGCCAGCCGGTGGCTGAGCTTGTCGAAGCCTCAGCCCTGGCGCTGCTTGTGGCGCGGGTTGCTCTTGCAGATCACCATCACCCGGCCGTGACGGCGGATGACCTTGCAGTGATCGCAGATGGGCTTGACGCTGGGATTGACCTTCATGATGTTCCTGTTCGCTGTCTTCGTACCGCGCTTCGGCTGCTGAGCTTTCGAAGCACGGTCGTTACTTCTCGACCGGCCTAGCGGTAGCGATAGACGATCCGGCCCCGGGTGAGGTCGTAGGGGCTGAGTTCCACGACGACACGGTCTTCGGGGATGATGCGGATGTAGTTCTGCCGCATCTTGCCGGAGATCGTGGCGAGCACCTTGTGTCCGTTGGTCAGCTCGACGCGGAACATCGCGTTGGGCAGGGCCTCGGAGATGACACCCTCGATCTCGATGACACCGTCTTTCTTCGCCATATACTCGCTATCGCTTGTTGCAGACCGGTCGGTCTGCGGTGGATGGGATTCGGTGCTTCGACACGCCAATAGAGGCGCAAAGCACCAACGACCAATCATACGTGGTATTGCGCCCCCCGGCAAACCAGCCCCCCGCTCCTCCCCGCCGCTCGCCGGCCCCCGCCCCCCGCTCCTCCCCTCTCCCCCGGCGAGAAACGACGATGCGGGCGAAAAACGGCGCGGCGCGTTACGTCTCGTCCCGCCCGTAGTTTCTCGGGGCACCCGGCGGCAGGGAAGGCGCGCCCGACCACTCCTCCCCCGGGGCTGATTCGGGCGGGTTGTCCACGGGACGCGGGATGCGCGCGGGCGGCGCGCGTGTCGCGGGCCACCATGTCGGGATGCTGCTTGTACCCGGTGACCCGCTGATGCCATCCCCTCTGCCCCTCCTGCGGGCGCGGGATGCCGAGGAGGCGGGCCTGCGCCTTCGCGAGGACGATCGCCGCGTGAGGGTGAGACCCGGGGTGTACGCGCCCCGCCAGGCGTGGGAAGACCTGAAACCCTGGGAGCGCTATCTGGCGCGGGTGCACGCTTTCGCGTCCGTCTCGCCCGGGGCCGTCTTCTGCCTCGAATCCGCGGCCGCCCTTCTCGGCCTTCCGCTGTTCGGCGAGCCCCGGGACATCCACGTGTACGACCCTGGCCGGGATCGGTCGCACCGCTTCGGGGACGTGGCCGTCCATACCAGCGCCGACCCGCGGGTCGTGAGCGTCGGCGCCCTCTCGGTCACGTCGCCGGAGGACACGACGGTCGATCTCATCCGCGCCCTTCCGCCGGCGTTCGGCCTCGCGGTGGGCGACGCTGCCCTCCGGGGATTCCCCGACAGCGTGAGCCCCGGGCTTCTCGGAGACATCGCGGCCGCGCAGGTGAACGGGCGCGGGAGCAGGCGCCTGCGCTGGGTGCTCCCCCACCTGGATGCGCGCGCCGAGTCGGTCGGCGAATCCGTCAGCCGGGCGGTGATCCAGTGGTGCGGCTTCCCCCCGCCCGAACTGCAGCAGGTGTTCCACTACGAGGGGATCGCTCCGACTTCTACTGGGCGGCGTACCGCGCGATCGGCGAATCCGACGGCTACGACAAGTACACCGACGACCCCGGAGAGGCGGCGCGGCGGATCCGCACGGAGAAGCAGCGCGAAGACCGACTCCGCCGTCACGAGCGCGGTTTCGCCCGCTGGGATCTGGCGGCTGCGATGCGCGTCACGCCCCTCTGCACCGCCCTGACGCACGCCGGGGTGCCGCAGCCCTTCGCGCCGCAGCATCCGATGCTGGCGACTCTCCGCCGCAATCCGCGCTCCCGCTGAGCGAGAAACGACGTTCCGGACGAGACAGGACGCGGCGCGCCGTTTCTCGTCCGGAACGTCGTTTCTCGGCGGATGACGGGGGGACGGGGGACGGGGGGGCGCTCAGCCCAGGCGGGCGACGATGTCGGCCTGGGGGTCGCCGGTCAGGTCGGTCTGGTTCGAGAGAACCTCCCCGTTCACCACGACGGTCGGGGTCGCGATGCCGGACGACCCCTCCTGCACGGGCGTCTCGCGGGTCATCGCCGTCGCGAATCGCGTGTAGGTGCCGTCCGCGATGCATTCGGCGGCATCGGGGGATGCTCCGGACTGCTCGGCGATCGCGATGATCTCGTCGTCGGTGAGGCCCGAGGAGTTCTCGGCGGGCTGGTTCGCGAACATCGCCTGGACGAAGGGGAGGACGTTGGCCGGGTCGTCCTCTGCCACGCAGTACGCCGCGCCGGCAGAACGCGTGGAGTACTCCGTGCCGCCGGAGAAACGGTCGAGGATCGTGATGGGGTGGATGTTGAGCGTGATGGTGCCGTCGGCGGCGAGCTCTTCGAGGGTGGGGCCGTAGGCCTGCTCGAAGTCGTTGCAGACCGGGCACATGAAGTCCACGTAGGTGTCCACCGTGTCGGGGCCCTCGCCCACCGCGATGGCGCCGGTCTCCGCGTTCACCGCGGGAGTGTCGGGCACCTCACCGGCGGAGTTCGCCACGGCGTTTCCCCACCACACCGCGGCGCCGACACCGATCAGCACGACCACGACGGCGATGCTGACGCCGATCGCGAACCAATTGACCTTCCGGGGGGCGGCCATGACGGTCAGATCTCCTTCGGGACGACTCCGAACGGCGCGAGCTTCTCGGCACCGCCGTCGGGGGCGGTGAGCACCCAGACCCCTCCATCATGCACGGCCACGCTATGTTCCCAGTGTGAGCCGTCCGACCCGTCGACGGTCGACACGGTCCAGCCGTCGTCCTCGACGAAGGTCTCCTGGTCACCGGCGACCACCATCGGCTCGATCGCGACGGCGAGGCCCGGTCGCACGGGCGCGCCGGGGTCGGGCGTGCGGTAGTTGAACACGCTCGGCGACTCGTGCATCTTGCGGCCGATGCCGTGCCCGACGTAGTCGCGCAGGATGCCGTACCCGCCCTCGGGCGCGTGCTCGTCGATGTAGTCCTGGATGGCCGAGCCCACCTCGCCGAGGTGCGATGCGGTCGCGAGCCTCGCGATGCCGGCCCAGAGCGACCCCTCCGTGACCTCGGAGAGCCGCCGGCGCGCCGCCACGACATCGGTGGGCACCTCCCCCGGCACGATGACGCTGATCGCCGAGTCGCCGTTCCATCCGCGCAGCTCGGCGCCGGCGTCGATCGAGACGAGGTCGCCGGCCTGCAGCACCCGGTCACCGGGGATGCCGTGCACGACCTCTTCGTTCACCGACGTGCAGAGAGTGTGCCGGTAGCCCCGCACGAGCTGGAAGTTCGAGCGGGCGCCGCGGGAGAGGATGACGCGGGATGCCTCGGCGTCCAACTCGAGCGTCGTCACACCGGGTGCGACCAGGGCGCGCACCGCGTCCAGGGCCGCCGCCGTGATGAGCCCCGGCTCCACCATCGCCCGCAGCTGCGCGGGCGTCTTGTATGCGGACGAGCGGAACACCACGTCAGGCCGCGGCCGTGCGCGCGAGGCCGCGGGCCTCGAGCGCAGCGAAGATCCGCTCGGTGACCTCGTCGAGGGTGCCGATGCCGTCGACCTCGTCGACGATGCCCCGTGCGCCGTACACGCCGAGGATCGGCGCGGTCTCGGAGTCGTAGATCGCCAGACGGTGCGCGATGGCCTCTTCGGTGTCATCCGCGCGGCCCTGCTCCTGCGCACGCTTTGTGAGCCGCTCGATGGACTCCTCGCGGGGCACCACGAGCGCCAGGACGGCGTCCAGGCTCTCGTCGCGCCCGCCGAGGAACTCGTCCAGGTGCATCACCTGCCCGAGGTTGCGGGGGTACCCGTCGAGGAGGAACCCGCCCGCGGCATCCTCCTTCGACAGCCGGTCGCGCACGACGGCGCTGGTGAGCTCGTCGGGGACGAGCCGGCCGGCGTCGATGATCTCGCGCACCTGCAGGCCCAGCTCGGTGCGCTCGGCCACGTTGGCGCGGAAGACGTCGCCGGTGGAGACGACGGGGATGCCGAAGGCCTCGGCGATGCGGACGCCCTGAGTGCCCTTCCCCGAACCCTGCGGACCGACGATGAGGAGACGCACAGCCTGAGCCATCAGCGGAGGAGCCCTTCGTAGTGACGCTGCTGCAGCTGGGCGTCGATCTGCTTCACGGTCTCCAGGCCCACACCGACGATGATCAGGATCGACGCGCCGCCGAACGGGAAGTTCTGGTTGGCGCCGACGGTGGCGAGGGCGATGAGCGGCAGGAGGGCGATGAGGCCCAGGTAGATCGATCCGGGCAGCGTGATGCGGGTGAGGACGTAGTCGAGGTACTCGGCCGTGGGCCGCCCCGCGCGGATGCCGGGGATGAAGCCGCCGTAGCGCTTCATGTTGTCGGCGACGTCGACCGGGTTGAAGGTGATCGCGACGTAGAAGTAGGTGAAGCCGATGATGAGGAGGAAGTAGACCAGCATGTACAGCGGGTGGTCGCCCGTCGTGAAGTACTGCGAGATCCACACCACCCAGCCCGGGGTCTCCTGCCCTGCCTGCGGCTGGTTGAACTGCGCGATCAGCGCGGGGATGTACAGCAGCGACGAGGCGAAGATGACCGGGACGACACCGGCCATGTTGACCTTGATCGGGATGTACGTGTTGGTTCCGCCGTAGGTCCGGCGTCCCACCATCCGCCGGGCGTACTGCACCGGGATGCGGCGCTGGGACTGCTCGACGAAGACGACGAGAGCGACGACGAGGATTCCGACGGCCAGCACGAGGAGGAAGATCTCGAAGCCGCGGGCCTGCCAGATCGACCACATCGCGGCCGGGAAGGTCGCGGCGATCGAGGTGAAGATGAGGATCGACATGCCGTTGCCGACACCGCGCTCGGTGACCAGCTCGGCGAACCACATGATGAGGCCGGTACCGGCGGTCATGGTGATGATCATGAGTAGCTGGGCCCACCACACGTCGTTGGTGAGGAGGTTCTCGCACTCCGGGATGCCGACGCCCAGCAGCTGTCCGCTGCGGGCGACCGTCACGAGGGTCGTGGACTGCAGCAGTGCCAGCGCGATCGTGAGGTAGCGCGTGTACTGGGTCAGACGCGACTGCCCGGCCTGGCCCTCCTTGTAGAGGGTCTCGAAGTGCGGGATGACCACGCGCAGGAGCTGCACGATGATCGTCGCGGTGATGTAGGGCATGACGCCCAGCGCGAAGATCGACAGTTGCAGCAGCGCACCACCGGAGAAGAGGTTCACCAGGGACAGCAGCCCCTCGGTGCTCCCCTGCTGGTCGAGACAGGACTGCACGTTCGGGAAGTCCACGAACGGCGTCGGAATGTGTGCGCCGAACCGGTAGATCGCGATGATGCCCAGGGTGAAGGCGATCTTGCGACGCAGGTCAGGCGTGCGGAAGACCCGCGCGATGGCGCTGAACAAGTGGATTCCTCCAGAGTGGTTCCGGCGCGCAGAGGCGCACAGACAACCAGGGTAACCCAGAGGGCCGGAGCTAGCGCGCTCCGGCCCTCTGAGATGCAGGCGAGGTCAGTTGACCGAGCCGCCCGCCGCGACGATCTTCTGCTCGGCAGAACCCGAGACCTTGTCGACCGTCACGTTCAGCTTCACCGAGATGTCGCCGGTGCCGAGCACCTTGACCTTCTCGTTCTTGCGCACGGCGCCCTTGGCGACCAGGTCGCTCACGGTCACGTCGCCACCGGAGGGGTACAGATCCGCGAGCTTGTCCAGGTTCACGACCTGGTACTCGACGCGGAACGGGTTCTTGAACCCGCGCAGCTTCGGCGTCCGCATGTGCAGCGGCATCTGGCCACCCTCGAAGCCGATGCGCACCGAGTAGCGGGCCTTGGTGCCCTTGGTGCCACGGCCCGCGGTCTTACCCTTGGAGCCCTCACCGCGACCGACACGGGTCTTGGCGGTGTGGGCGCCGGGGACCGGACGCAGGTGGTGCACCTTCAGCACACCCGGACGCGTCGCCGGAGCGGCGGCCTGGGCGGCGGCGGGCTTGGTCGCCCTGGCGGCCGCGGGCTTGCGCGCGGGCGCCTTCTTGGCGGGCTTGTCGGCAGCGACGTTGTCGTTGTCAGCCATCAGTCGATCTCCTCAACCTTCACGAGGTGGGCGACGGTCTTGACGTAGCCGCGCGTCTGCGCGTCGTCGGGACGGACGACGGCGTCGCCGATCCGCTTGAGACCGAGGCTGCGCAGCGTGTCACGCTGGTTCTGCTTCTCGCTCACCTTGGACTTGATCTGGGTCACCTTGAGTCGGCTCGCCATCAGACACCTGCCTTCGCCGCAGCGGCGGCCTTGGCCTCGTTGCGGATGATGATGCCGGGGACGACCGCGTCGTACTCCAGGCCACGGCGGGCGGCCACGGCGCGGGGCTCTTCGAGCTGCTTCAGCGCGGCGACGGTCGCGTGCACGATGTTGATCGTGTTCGACGAGCCGAGCGACTTCGACAGGATGTCGTGGATGCCGGCGCACTCCAGCACCGCACGCACCGGACCACCGGCGATGACACCGGTACCGGCAGCGGCGGGACGAAGCAGCACGACACCGGCGGCGGCCTCACCCTGCACGGGGTGCGGGATGGTCGAGCCGACGCGCGGCACGCGGAAGAAGTTGCGCTTGGCCTCTTCGACGCCCTTCGAGATCGCCAGGGGCACCTCGCGGGCCTTGCCGTATCCGACGCCGACGACGCCGTTTCCGTCGCCCACGACCACGAGGGCCGTGAAGCTGAACCGGCGGCCGCCCTTGACGACCTTCGACACGCGGTTGATCGTCACGACGCGCTCGAGGAACTGGCTCTCGTTGCGGTCGCGCGATCCGCGGTCACCGCGGTTCGGGTTGCGCTCGCGCCCGCCGCGGCGGGCCTCACGAGGCTCGCGGCTGGCGTCGGCCGTGCCGGCGGTGGCCGTCTCGGCCGTGGCCGGTGCGGCCTGGGACGCATCGGTCACTTCGGTCTCCTTGTTGTCACTCACAGGTTCAGCCCTCCTTCGCGGGCGCCTTCGGCGATCGCGGCGACGCGACCGGCGTACCGGTTACCACCGCGGTCGAAGACCACGTCGGTGACCCCGGCGGCCTTTGCACGCTCGGCGACGAGTTCGCCGACCTTGCGCGCCTTGGCGGTCTTGTCCCCATCGAGCGCCCGGAGGTCGGTCTCGAGGGTGGATGCGGAGGCCACGGTGTGACCCTTGCTGTCGTCCACCAGCTGGACGAAGACGTGGCGCGCCGAGCGGGTCACGACGAGGCGAGGACGAGCCTCGCTGCCCACGACCTTCTTGCGAAGGCGCGTGTGACGACGGCTACGGGCGTCAGACTTTGACTTGAGAGCCATGGCTACTTACCACTCTTTCCGGCCTTGCGACGGACGACCTCGCCCGCGTAACGCACACCCTTGCCCTTGTAGGGCTCGGGCTTGCGGATCTTGCGGATGTTGGCTGCGGCCTCGCCGACGGCCTGCTTGTCGATGCCGGTCACGGTCACGCGGTTGTTGCCCTCGACCGTGAACGTGATGCCGGCGGGCGGCTCCACGAGCACGGGGTGGGAGAAACCGAGCGCGAACTCGATCAAGCTGCCCCGCTGGGCGACACGGTAACCCGTGCCGACGACCTCGAGGCCCTTGGTGTAGCCCTGGGTGACACCGATGATGTTGTTGTTGATGAGCGTGCGGGTCAGGCCGTGAAGCGACCGCGACTCGCGCTCGTCGTCGGGACGGGAGACGAAGACCTGGTTGTCCTCGACCTTGACCTCGATGGGGCGCGCCACGGTGAGCGAAAGCTCGCCCCGGGGGCCCTTGACGGCGACATCCGAGCCGGTCACCGTGACGGTGACGTCGGAGGGGATGTCGATGGGAAGACGTCCGATACGCGACATGTCAGATCACCACACGTAGGCGAGAACTTCCCCGCCCACGCCCTTCTGCTCGGCCTGGCGGTCTGTGAGCAGACCGGAGGAGGTGGACAGGATGGCGACGCCGAGGCCACCGAGGACGGTGGGGATCTCGGTCGAACGTGCGTACACGCGCAGACCGGGCTTGGACACGCGCTTGATGCCGGCGATCGACCGCTCGCGGTTCGGGCCGTACTTCAGCTGCAGCGTGAGCGTCTGGCCGACGCGGGCGTCCTCGACGGTCCACCCGGCGATGTAGCCCTCCTGCTGGAGGATGTCGGCGATGTGGGTCTTGAGCTTGGAGCTCGGCAGCGACACGGAGTCGTGGTGCGCCGAGTTCGCGTTGCGCAGACGGGTCAGCATGTCTGCGACCGGGTCTGTCATCGTCATGGGTTGCTTCTTTCGATCATGAGGTTTCGGCTGCCGTTACGCGGCAGACGACCTTCCATGGATGCCTCGTCCCTCCGACAGGCTCGGGGACGGGGCTTGGATTGTGGAGTTGTCAGGCCTGCTCGGCGGAACGGAAGGGGAAGCCCAGCTGACGCAGCAGCGAGCGGCCCTCTTCATCGGTCTTCGCCGTGGTGACGATGGTGATGTCGAAACCGCGGACCCGGTCGATCCGGTCCTGGTCGATCTCGTGGAACACGGCCTGCTCCTGGAGTCCGAACGTGTAGTTGCCGGTGCCGTCGAACTGACGGTCCGACAGGCCACGGAAGTCGCGGATGCGGGGAAGCGCGAGGTTCACGAGACGGTCGATGAACTCCCACGCACGGTCACCGCGGAGGGTGACGTGTGCGCCGATGGGCTGGCCCTCGCGCAGCTTGAACTGCGCGATGGACTTGCGGGCCTTCGTGACGAGCGGCTTCTGGCCGGTGATCTTGGTGAGGTCGTCGACCGCACCATCGATCACCTTGCTGTCACGAGCAGCCTCGCCGACGCCGGTGTTCACCACGACCTTGACCAGGCCGGGGATCTGCATGACGTTGGTGTACCCGAACTCTTCCCGCAGTTTCTGCTGGATCTCGTTCCGGTACTTCTGCTTCAGGCGGGGCTGGATCTTGCCAGCCTCCGCGGCAGTCGCGGTGCTCATATTCAGAGGTCCTTGCCTGACTTCTTCGCGAAGCGCACGCGAACCGTGCGCTTGACGCCGTCCTTGACCTGCTCCTCGACCCGGTGGCCGACGCGGGTCGGCTTCTTGGTCTCGGGGTCGACCAGGGCGACGTTGGAGATGTGGATGGGGGCTTCGAAGGTTTCGATGCCGCCCGTCTTGGTTCCGCGCTGGGTCTGACCCACGCGGTTGTGCTTGGTGACGTAGTTCACGCCTTCGACGATCACGCGGTTCTGCTCGACGAGGACCTCGAGGACCTTGCCCTGCTTACCGCGATCTCCGCCGCGCTCGGGCTTGGGGCCCGAGATGACCTGAACCAGGTCGCCCTTCTTGATCTTCGCCATGATCAAATGACCTCCGGGGCGAGCGAGACGATCTTCATGAACTTCTTGTCGCGAAGTTCACGACCGACCGGCCCGAAGATGCGGGTGCCACGCGGCTCCCCGTCGCTCTTCAGGATCACGGCGGCGTTCTCGTCGAACTTGATGTATGAGCCGTCGGGACGGCGGGTCTGCTTCACGACGCGAACGACGACTGCCTTGACGACATCGCCCTTCTTGACGTTGCCGCCGGGAATCGCGTCCTTGACCGTGGCGACGATGACGTCGCCCAGGCCCGCGTACCGACGGTTGGAGCCACCGAGCACACGGATGGTGAGCAGCTCCTTGGCGCCGGTGTTGTCGGCGACCTTGATTCGGGATTCGTTCTGAATCATGCGATCACTTGGCCTTCTCGAGAATCTCGACCAGGCGCCAGCGCTTGGTGGCGCTGAGCGGACGGGTCTCGTTGATCAGGACGAGGTCGCCGATGCCGGCCGAGTTCGCCTCATCGTGCGCCTTCACCTTGGAGGTGCGGCGGATGACCTTGCCGTAGAGCGGGTGCTTCACGCGGTCCTCGACCTCGACGACGATCGTCTTGTCCATCTTGTCGCTCACGACGTAGCCGCGGCGGGACTTGCGGTACCCGCGGGCGTCGGCGTCGCGCACGTCGTGCGCGGAGCTCTCGTGCCCGGCTGCCTCGGGGGCGACCTCAGCGGTCTTCTTGGTGGTGGCCATCACTCAGCCTCTTCCTTCACGGCCTCGTCAGCGGTATCCGCCTTCTTGGCCCTCGTGGACTTCTTCGCCTTCGGGGCAGCAACCGGCGCCGGCGTGGCCCGGATCCCGAGCTCGCGCTCGCGGATCACGGTGTACAGCCGCGCGATGTCGCGCTTGACCGCACGGATGCGGCCGTGGCTCTCGAGCTGGCCGGTGGCCGACTGGAAGCGCAGGTTGAACAGCTCTTCCTTGGCCTTGCGGAGCTCCTCCACGAGACGGGAGTCTTCGAACGTGTCGAGCTCGCTGGGTGCGAGCGTCTTGGTGCCGATCGCCATTACGCGTCGCCCTCCTCGCGCTTGATGATGCGTGCCTTCAGAGGCAGCTTGTGAATGGCACGGGTCAGCGCCTCACGAGCAAGTTCCTCGCTGACGCCCGCGACCTCGAAGAGGACACGGCCCGGCTTGACGTTGGCGACCCACCACTCCGGCGAACCCTTACCGGAACCCATGCGGGTTTCGGCAGGCTTCTTGGTGAGCGGCCGGTCGGGGTAGATGTTGATCCACACCTTGCCGCCACGCTTGATGTGACGGGTCATCGCGATACGAGCGGACTCGATCTGACGGTTCGTCACATACGCGGGCGTGAGCGCCTGGATGCCGAAGTCTCCGAAGGAGACCTGCGTGCCACCGGTGGCCTGCCCGGAGCGACCCGGGTGGTGCTGCTTGCGGTACTTGACCTTGCGGGGGATAAGCATCAGGCAGACGCTCCTTCTGCGACGGGGGCATCGGTGCGGGGGCTACGGCGACGGTCTCCACCACGGTCGTCACGACCGCGGGGGGCCTTCGGGGCGTTGGCCTGCTCGCGCGCGAGCTCCTTGTTGGTGAGATCGCCCTTGTAGATCCAGACCTTCACGCCGATGCGACCGAAGGTGGTCTTCGCCTCGTAGAAGCCGTAGTCGATGTTCGCGCGAAGGGTGTGCAGCGGCACGCGACCCTCGCGGTAGAACTCCGACCGGCTCATCTCGGCGCCGCCGAGGCGGCCGGAGACCTGGATGCGGACACCCTTGGCACCAGCGCGCTGGGCGCCCTGCAGACCCTTTCGCATCGCGCGGCGGAAGGCCACGCGGGCGGAGAGCTGCTCGGCGATACCCTGAGCGACCAGCTGAGCGTCGGCCTCGGGGTTCTTGACCTCGAGGATGTTCAGCTGGATCTGCTTGCCGGTGAGCTTCTCGAGGTCGGAGCGGATGCGCTCGGCCTCGGCGCCGCGGCGGCCGATCACGATGCCCGGGCGGGCGGTGTGGATGTCGACGCGGACGCGGTCACGCGTGCGCTCGATCTCGATGTTGCTCACACCGGCACGGTCGAGCTGCGTCTTCAGCAACTGACGGATCTTGATGTCCTCGGCAACGTAGTCGGCGTAGCGCTGTCCCGGCTTCGTCGAATCCGAGAACCAACGGGACACGTGGTCCGTGGTGATACCGAGGCGGAAGCCGTACGGGTTGACTTTCTGGCCCATTACTTGCTCGCCTTCTTTGTGGTGCCGGCGTCGGCGCCTGTCGATGCGTCCGCGACCTCCGGCGTCGAGAGCACGACCGTGATGTGGCTCGTGCGCTTCTTGATCTGGAACGCACGACCCTGCGCGCGGGGCTGGAAACGCTTGAGCGTCGTGCCCTCGTCGACGTACGCGTTGGACACGTACAGGTCGGCGTCATCCAGGAACTCGTTGGTCTTGTCGGCCGTGACTCGCGCGTTGGCCATAGCCGACGCGACGAGCTTGTAGATCGGCTCGCTGGCGCCCTGCGGCGCGAACTTCAGGATGGCCAAGGCCTCCTGAGCCTGCTTGCCCTTGATGAGCGCGACGACACGACGAGCCTTCTGAGGGGTCACGCGGATGTGTCGCACGCGTGCGATGGACTCCACCATTTCTCTCTCCTCTTACGCCTCCGCGTCAGCGGCGGCGGCCCTTCTTGTCGTCCTTCACATGGCCGCGGAAGGTGCGGGTGGGCGCGAATTCGCCGAGCTTGTGGCCGACCATGGTCTCGGTCACGAACACGGGGATGTGCTTGCGACCGTCGTGGACGGCGATCGTGTGGCCCAGCATCGCCGGGATGATCATCGATCGGCGAGACCAGGTCTTGATGACGTTCTTGGTACCGGCTTCGTTCTGCGACACGACCTTGCGAAGCAGGTGCTCGTCGACGAAGGGGCCCTTCTTGAGACTGCGTGGCATCTTCTGTTCCTACCTACTTGCGCTTCTTGCTGGCGGTGCGACGGCGGACGATGAGCTTGTCGCTTTCCTTGTTGGCGTGGCGGGTGCGGCCCTCAGGCTGACCCCACGGCGTCACCGGGTGACGCCCACCGGAGGTCTTACCCTCACCACCACCGTGCGGGTGGTCGACCGGGTTCATCGCGACACCACGGACGGTCGGGCGCACGCCTTTCCAGCGCTTGCGGCCGGCCTTGCCCCAGTTGATGTTCGACTGCTCGGCGTTGCCGACCTCGCCGATGGTGGCGCGGCAGCGCGAGTCGACGTTGCGGATCTCGCCGGAGGGCAGACGCAGCTGCGCGTACGGGCCGTCCTTGGCGACCAGACGCACCGAAGCGCCGGCCGACCGGGCCATCTTCGCGCCGCCGCCGGGGCGGAGCTCGATGGCGTGGATGACGGTACCGGTGGGGATGTTGCGCAGCGGCAGGTTGTTGCCCGGCTTGATGTCGGCGCCGGCACCGGACTCGACGACATCGCCCTGCTTCAGCTTGTTCGGCGCGAGGATGTAGCGCTTCTCGCCGTCCACGTAGTGCAGGAGCGCGATGCGCGCGGTGCGGTTGGGGTCGTACTCGATGTGCGCGACCTTGGCGTCGACGCCGTCCTTGTCGTTACGACGGAAGTCGATCAGACGGTACTGACGCTTGTGACCACCACCGATGTGACGCGTCGTGATGCGACCCTGGTTGTTGCGACCACCGGTCTTGGACAGCGGGCGGAGGAGAGACTTCTCAGGCGTCGATCGGGTGATCTCAGCGAAGTCCGCCACCGACGAGCCGCGGCGACCGGGGGTCGTGGGCTTGTACTTGCGAATAGCCATAGTTGGTGTCCTTCTGTCCCGACCGTCAGCCGACAGCCGTGAAGATGTCGATGGTGCCCGACTTCAGCGTGACGATGGCGCGCTTGGTGTCCTTGCGCTTTCCCGTCCCGAAGCGGGTGCGGCGTGTCTTACCGGCCCGGTTGAGCGTGTTCACCGAGGCGACCTTGACACCGAAGATCTTCTCGATCGCCAGCTTGATCTCGGTCTTGGTGGCGCGGGTGTCCACGTAGAACGTGTACTTGCCCTCGTCGATGAGCCCGTAGCTCTTCTCGGAGACGACCGGCCGCAGGATCACGTCGCGCGGGTCCTTGTTGACGGCGATGTTGCTCATGCCGAGACCTCCTCGGTGGTGCCGCCCTTGGACGCGACGAACGCGTCGTAGGCGGCCTTGGTGAAGACGATGTCGTCGGAGACGAGCACGTCGTAGGCGTTCAACTGGTCGAAGCTGAGCACGTGGACGTACGCGAGGTTGCGCACGCTCTTGATGGTCAGTTCGTCACCGCGCTCGATCACGACGAGCACCCTCTTCTGCGCCGGGGCGAGCGTGGAGAGCACGGCGGCTGCAGCCTTCGTGGACGGTGCGCCCTCGATGGCGAACGAGTCCACGACGTGGAGACGGTCACCGCGGGCACGGTCGCTCAGTGCACCCAGAAGCGCAGCGGCGATCATCTTCTTGGGGGTGCGCTGGCCGTAGTCGCGGGGCTTCGGGCCGTGCACGATGCCACCACCGGTCATCTGGGGCGCCCGGATGGAGCCCTGACGGGCGTTACCGGTGCCCTTCTGCTTGAAGGGCTTGCGGCCGGCGCCGGAGACCTCGCCACGACGCTTGGTCGAGTGCGTGCCCTGGCGAGCCGCCGCGCGCTGCGCGACGACGACCTGGTGGATGAGCGGAATGTTCGTCTTGACGTCGAACAGAGCGGCGGGCAGCTCCACGGAGCCGGCCTTCTTGCCGTCTGCCTTCACGACGTCGAGCGCGAGAGTCGAGTCAGCCATCGTAATCAGGCACCCTTCACTGCGTTGCGGACGTAGACGATGCGGCCGCGTGCGCCGGGGACGGCGCCCTTGACGAGCAGCAGACCCTTCTCGGCGTCGACGGCGTGCACCGTGAGGTTGAGGACGGTCACGCGCTCGCCACCCATACGGCCGGCCATGCGCATGCCCTTGAACACGCGGCTCGGGGTCGACGAGGCGCCGATCGAACCGGGCTTGCGGTGGTTGCGGTGCGAACCGTGCGAGGCGGAGACACCCTTGAAGTTGTGACGCTTCATGACACCCGCCGTGCCCTTGCCCTTGCTGGTGCCGACGACGTCGACCAGCTGGCCGGCCTCGAAGAGACCGTCCGCGGTGAGCTCCTGACCGAGTGAGTAGTCAGCGGCATCCGCGGTGCGGATCTCGGTGAGGTGGCGACGGGGAGTCACGCCGGCCGCCTCGAAGTGGGCGGTGAGCGGCTTGTTCACCTTGCGGGGGTCGATCTGCCCGTAGGCGATCTGAACGGCGTTGTAGCCGTCCTTCTCCGGCGTGCGCACCTGGGTGACCACGTTCGGAGCGACCTCGATGACGGTGACGGGAACGAGCTTGCCGTTCGCGTCCCAGACCTGGGTCATGCCGAGCTTCGTGCCCAGCAGTCCCTTGGAAACCTTGGAGTTGACCTGTTCTGAATGTGACTGTGCCATGTCGGACCTCAGAGCTTGATCTCGATGTTGACGTCAGCCGGGAGGTCGAGACGCATCAGCGAGTCGACGGCCTTGGGCGTCGGGTCGATGATGTCGATGAGGCGCTTGTGGGTGCGCATCTCGAAGTGCTCGCGGCTGTCCTTGTACTTGTGCGGCGACCGGATGACGACGACGACGTTCTTCTCGGTCGGCAGCGGCACCGGTCCGACAACGGTCGCGCCGGCTCGGGTCACGGTGTCGACGATCTTGCGCGCGGACGAGTCCAGTCCGGCGTGATCGTACGACTTCAGGCGAATGCGGATCTTCTGTCCCGCCATTGTCTGCTCACTCTCTTTCTCGCGTCATACCGCTGTGCTCATTCGGAACACGGGCATTGGACGCACGGTGGCGCTTGCGCGCCGGGCACTTCGCCGCCCTCTCGGGCGATGCTGCACCGCTGTTCAGGTGTCAAACCGCACGCTTTCGCATCCGGCCCGACCCACCCGCGCGCGGACGCACGTCTCCGTGAGGAGGAGGGGGTCGGTGTGATGTTCTGCTGCCCGCGGCCTAGGTCGTACGCTTGCGCGCTGCCTATGCACTGCCCTGGCAGTGATCCGGACTTGCACGAAGCAAGTCGGAATGTGGAACTGAACTAGTCTACGTGCAGCCCGGGCGTGTCGCAAACCCGGGCGTGTCGCGACCCGCCCCGCAGGCCTCAGGGCGTCGGCGCACCCGCCTCCCGGCGTCGATCCCGTACGAGGAGCCCCGCCGCTCCCCCGCCCAGGGCCAGCAGAGCGAACAGGACGAGTGCGAGCAGGGGCGAGCCGCCGGTGGCCGGCAGCGTCAACACGCGCACGACCGCGTCGTCGCTGTCCGTGCCGCGATCGCCCGGGTCTCCGAAGGTCTGGTGTTCCACGACGGCGACGTTGCGGATGGTGGTCGAGCCGGCGCCGGGATCGACGGTGGCCTCGAGCGTGATGGTCGGGGCGCTGGAGGCGCCGAGCCCCGCTCCGGCCGGATGCAGCGGCCCGAGCAGCTCACAGCGCAGCGTTCCGCCGTATCCGGTGCTGCTCTGGCCCGTCACGGCGCACGTGCGCCAGTTCGGGAACACGTCGGGGTCGCCCTGCCCCGGCCACGACACGCCGGTGATGCGGATCTCCGACGGGATCTCGTCGGTGACGACGACCCCCTCTGCCGCGGAGTGGTCGCTGACGTTGGCCGTCTCCAGCTGGTAGGAGAACTCCCCCCCGGGCGCCACGCGTTCGACGGCGGTGGTCTTCTCGATCCGCACCTCCGAGTGGCGGGCGGCCGCGCAGTCTCCGCCTGCGGGCATCTCGGCGATCTGGAAGGTCTGGCTCGGGTTGACGGTGAGGGTCAGGGTGGTGGGGCCGCGCCAGGCGAAGTCGGCCTCGCTGGGATCGACGATGAGTCCGTTGACAACCAGTTCCGCCTGCTGCTCCGGCGTCATGACGGTCGTGGTGCCGGGGAGGTAGTAGCCGCCACCGGGCGCGTAGTCCGACGCGCGGAGCGGGCGCAGACCGGCGTTGTCGATCCCGATGCCGGCGGGCGTGGAGGTCGCTCCCACCCACGGGAACTCGTCCGTGTGGACCGTCGACCCCCCGGGGTAGGACCGCTCGACAGCGGCCGGATCGGTCGCCGTGCTCGCGCCATCCGGCGTCCACGACAGCTCGACCGGCTCGGCCACGAGGTTCTGGGTCTTGACCAGCGTGAAGCCGATGCTGGGGACGTCCGACACGCAGCGCGTGAAGACGGCTGCGGCGATGTCGCGAGTCCCTACTGTGACATCGCCGCAGTCGTTGGAGGGGTCGCTGTCGCCCACGGCGGTCACACATGCCTCGTTGGTCAGCGTGCTGTCGGGCAGCTCGGGGGTGGGCGCGGGGTCGTCGGGGCCGAGGGCGACCACGTCGGGGGCAGGCAGCGCGTCCACCGTCACCGAGAGCCGGATCTGCACGCTCGCACCCACCGCCAGCCGCGCCGCGCTCAGTGCCACGCCGTTGTCCTCGTCCACGAGCGCGGGCGCGTTGTCGTTCGACCATCCTGGAGCCGCGGAGAGGTCGATCGCGGTCACGGTCAGGCGACTCGGAACGGGGTCGGCGACCCTCACGTCCGTCGCATCCAGGGTGCCGTTGTTCGTCACCGTGAGCACGTAGTCGAACGTGGCGCCGGCTTCCAGCGGTCCTTCCACGCCGTCGGTGGTCTTGACGATCCCGACGTCGTCGAAGGGCACGAGCTCGCACGCGTCGTCGTCGGCGCGGTACCCGCCCGACACGACGGTCGCGGTGTTGGCGATGGGGACGCCCGGCGCCTCGATGTCGTCGCACTGCACCGGCTCGCCGGTCGGCGTCGCCGTGATGCGCACCTGCGCGGTGATGGTGAACAGGTGCTCCCGCACTCCGTCGACGGCGGGGTCGAAGGCGCCCGTCACGATCGTCCAGGTGCCGGTGCCGTCCCACGAGGGCTGGTCCGGTGCCGGCGTGTCGGTCGTGCCCGCCTCCGCGGTCCATTCGCCGGCCAGCTCGACGCCCTCAGGCAGGTCGGGGACGTCGGTGAGGACGTACCCGAGGGGCGGAAGGGGGTCGGCGGCGTCGGGATAGCGCACGGCGATGTCGTAGACCACCGACCACAGCCCGGTGTCGGGGTCGAGCACCGCCTCGCCCACGGCGGTCTTCTCCACCTCCGGGAACACCGGCTCGGAGCACGCGCGCACGTCGGTCTCCACGGTCGCCGAGGTCAGCTGCGCGGTGTTGAGGAACCCGCCCGCCCCGTCGGGCAGGCACGCGGTGGTGCCACCCTCCACCGCGGCGGCGGTGACGGCGGCCACCACGCGCACGGTGTAGGTGTGCGTGACCCCGGCGGCGATCGCCTTGTCCGACGCGAGCACGGCCGGGTCGGGCGAGAACGTGAAGTCCCCGGAGGACTCACCCGACCAGGAGGCGCTGCGGATGTCGATGTCTCCGCCGAACTGGAGCGTGTCGGTGAGGTCGTACGCCGCCGACAGCCCCCTCGGGTTGTCTTCGCCGAGCGGGGGCAGGGTCACCTCGAGGTCGTACTCGATGGTCCAGAGGCCCGTCTGCGGGTCCTGCTCGGTGGTCGTCACCGTCTTCGCCACGGCCGGGTACACCCGCTCGTCGACGGGGATGCAGTCGGTGGCGTCGATCGGGATGTCGCCGACCTGCAGCAGGGCGGCGTTGAAGAACCCGCTGCCGGCCTCGCCGGTGCAGGCGGCGTCATCCTCGCTGTAGGCATCGGTGAGCTCGACCTGCCACGTCACGCGGTACACGTGGGTCGCGCCGGCGGCCAGCGGGACGCCGGTGACGAAGTCCACGCCGCGCGTCACGGGCAGGAGCGGCTGGACCTCCGTGTCGGTGCGCTGGGCCGTCCCGGCGCCGAGAGCGACGCCTTCCGGGAAGGACGGGCTGTCCGCGAGCGAGTAGAAGGTGTCGTAGCCGCCCGAGGTGACGGTGAGGTCGTACGTGACCGTCCATCGCGTGGGTGCGTCGGGGTCCTGGGTCACCGCGACGCCGACCTTCTCGATCGTCGGCAGGGCGGGCTCGGAGCAGTCGGAGGCCGGAACCTCCTCGCCGGCGACGGTGACCGTCGCGGTGTTCAGGAATCCGCCGGCCGCCGTATCCTCGCACGCGAGGTCGCCACCCTCCCACGCGGCCGCGTCGATGCCGGCCCGCGCCACGACGGTGTACGTCTCCGTGGTGCCCGGCGCCAGTGCGCGGTCCGTCGCGAGCGTGGCCGTGCCGTCGGCGGCGAAGTCGCCGGTGCCCGTGGGGCCCGTCCACGTGGCCCCCTCGACCGTGATGTCGCCGCCGAACTGCAGCGCGTCGTCGAGGCTGTAGACCGCCGCGAGCGTATCCGAGGCGTTCGCCACCGCGATGTCGTACGTGATCTGCCACGTGCCGTCCGCCAGCTGCAGCGTCGAGGTGACCGTCTTGGTGACGTCGGCGTCGGGGCGCTCGATCTGAGCGCAGTCGGAGGAGGAGGGCTCGGCGATTCCGTTCGTGACCGTCGCGGTGTTCCACACGCCGCCGCCCTCGCCGATGACCGGGCCGCAGGTGAGCGCCTCGTCGGCGATGGATGCCGCCACCGTCACGGTGCGCGAGAGCGTGTAGGTGTGCGTCGCACCGGCGGGAAGCGTGCCGGTCGCGAGCGGCCCGTCACCCACCGGGTCGGCACTGCGCACGAACGTGCCACCGCCGACGGCGACGGGATCCGAGGCCGTCCATGTGCCCCCGGTGACGCCGGCGGGCAGTTCCGCGGCAATATCGGTGAGGTCGTAGGCCAGCTCGATCTGGCTGGGGTTGGCCACCGCGACCCGGTAGCTGAGCGTCCACTCCCCCGTGGTGAGGTTCTGCACCGAGGGCTGCGCGATCTTCTCGACGGTCGGAGCGGCCGGGACGGCGCATCCGGTGTCACTCGCCACGCCGCCCGGGTACGTCGCCTCGGCGGTGTTGAAGAATCCGCCTCCGGTCGTCGAGCACTGCAGTGCCGACGCGTCGACCGGGGTGCGGTTCGCCTCCGCCGTGACCACGTACGTGTACTCGTCGGTGCCGCCGGCCTCGAGAGGCACGTCGGTCACATCGGGCGCGCCGTCCCACCCCTGCGTGAGGACGGTGAAGCTGGCGTCGAAGCCGGGCACGTCGGTGAGCGAGTACCTCGTGGGCAGGGTGCTGCTGGTGTTGGTGACGACGACGGGGTAGCGGATGGTCCATACCCCGTCGGCGGACTGCGCCGCCGCGCCGTCGGACTTCTCGATGATCACCGGGACGACGACATCGTCGTTGGTCAGCGTGCAGGTGACGGCGTCGCCGGGCTCCAGGGTCAGCTCCGGAGCGGCCCTCGTCGTGTCGGGATATCCCGTGCAGCTCAGGGTCGTCCAGTCGTATCCGGGCGGGCCAGTCTCCCCGATCGTGTACACAGCGCCGGCGGCCACCGCCCCCGACGTCCCGGTCGCGCCGCTCAGGTTCGGGCCGTCCGGGGTCGTCGCCGTGAGGGTCCACTCCGGCTCCTCCGCGGTGCCGCCGGCGTCGTTGACGACCTCCTTCACCAGGGTGAGGGTGGGGGCGACGTCGTCGTTGACGAAGCGGTACACCGGGTTGCCGAGAGCCGGGACCGTGATCTCCCAGTCTCCGGCGGCGTTCTGCCGCGGGTAGCCGGCCGGATCGGGGTTGGCCTCGACATCCACCCACTCCTCGCCCACGCGCTGCTGCAGACGCGAGAACTCGTACCCCTCCTCGGCGGACTCGGTGAGCGTGTACACGTGGTCGGGGCGCACCTGGATGATGCTGGGGGCGACGATGTCCTCGGATCCCGTCACGGTCGTGGCTGTCAGCCCCTCCCGCGGGGCGGGTGTGGCGGTCAAGTCCCACTCCTCGGCGGGCGTGGAACCACCGTTGTCGTTGACGACGTTCTTCAGGAGCGTCACCTGCGCGTCCTGGTTCACGAAGGTGCACTGCACGCGGTAGCCCAGCGGCACGTTCACGCCGCCGTTGATGCCGTCCGAGTATCCGCTGTCGGGATATCTGTCGCCGTTCTCGTCGACGCGGATGCACGTCGCCGAACCCGTGGACAGGGGGTTGGACTGCAGGTCCGTCCGCTCGTCGACCTGGATGTACCGTGCGTCGCCGCCCGTCTCGAAGAGTTGGTAGCGGGCGTTGGGGGTGACCTCCTGCGACGTCGTCGCCTCCTCGCCCGAGGAGCCGGAGAACCCGGGGAGTCCCTCGGCAACCGGTGCGTCGGGTAGGAAGGACGCGTTGAGGGTCCAGCTGGTCGGATCGGCATCACCGCCGTCCACCTGCTTGGCCAGGGTGAGTCGGCTCTCGCAGGTGACGGTATTCGTGATCGTCGCGGTGTTCTGCGCCTGCGTCAGCTCCACGTCGTACCCGTCGCCGAGCGGGAAGTCCACGGCGGACCCGTTGAGGCTCGTCACGACCGCGTCGTCGGTGCACAGGGTGGAGTCGATCAGGGTGACCTGCTCGGACAGCGTGACGGTGTCGCCCTGCGCGTACCCGGACCGGGTCACGCCCCATCCTTGGCCGCTCGCCTCCGCGTCGCCGGGTCCGGTCAGCTGAAGCTGTGCGGACAGGTTCCCCGGCTGGGCGCCCTCTTCATAGGCGACGCCGTTGACCACCCAGTTCTTCGTCACGGTGATATCGGCCTCCGGGCTGGGCGCACGGTTGTAGACGGTGCAGTTGACCGCCTGCGTGCTGGGCACGGTGACCGTGAAGCCGTCCGTCGGCGAGGCAGTGGGTTGGACCGGATCGCCGGTGTTCAGATTCGTGCACACCGCGTTCTGCGCGTCCACCGGCTGCAGCGTGAATCCGGGCTGCTGCGCCTCGGTGACGGTGACCGAGGCCGCCTCCGTTCCGCCGGGGTACTGCAGCCGGTAGCTGACCGTGCCCGTGCCGTTCGCGGTCGTCGTGAGCACCGGATCGGGCGTCGTGACGCCGGGCGTGCCGATGTCGCTCGTGAACTGCCAGCCGGCGCCGGCGGGCGTCGCCCCCTCGATCGAGCCGGCGGGGGCGGACGCGGGGACGATCTGCTTGGTGACGGTCAGGTCTCCCTCGCAGTTGCCGAGGGCGAGAGTGCGCAGCGCCGTCCCGACTGCGGCGTAATTCGCGGTCTGGTAGTAGTCGGCCGACGTGCCGTTGGAACCGTCGTAGGCGGTGGGGCCCGAGATGGCGCGGAGGTTCAGCGCCGTTGCGGCGCCGCTCGCTCCGTCACCGACGCCGAACGCGACGAGCCGTGTGGGGGATCCGCCGGCCGGGCCCGCCTTCAGCGCGTTGGCGGAGAAGATGCCGTTCTCGGTCTCGCGGAAGCGATTGAAGTTGCCCGGCCCCTGGGAGGGCTGGTTGTAGAAGGTGGGATCGCCGTCGGTGATGACCACGGCGAGGTCGAAGTTGTTCGCCGCCGTGTTCGCCGCGGCCGCCACGCCGAGTCCCCGGTCCCAGTTCGTGCCGCCCACCGCCGTCCAGTTCGCGTAGCGGTTCTTGAAGGCGTCGGCCTGGGTGGAGGTGGCCACGGAGGTCAGGCTGGGGTAATTCGCGGTTGCACCCTGGGCCGGCGACACGGTGGAGAAAGAGAAGAGCGACATGCGGGACGGGGTGCCTTGGAGGGAGTTCACGAAGGTATCCGCGGCGGCCTTCAACTGCCCGGTGCTGGATCCGACCGATCCCGACAGATCGAGGATCAGGGCGACGTCCAGGCCGCAGGAGGCGCCCAGGGGCGGATTGTTGCGCGACTGCTGCCAGATCCCGCCGGACGCCGTGGCCTGCGATCCGGATGACAGCATGAAGTCGCTCGCGTTCTGCGAGCTGTAGACGTTGCCGGCCCGCAACTGGGTACCGGTACGGAATTGGTACGCGGTGGCCGTGCCTCCTCCGGTGCCGGGCCCGGTGCGCAGCGACGGGTTGGCGTAGTACCCCTCCGGCACGCTGGACTGAACCACCCAGTACCGGTCGTCTCGGTTGGCCTGGGGGAAGCCGAACGGCCCCACGCCGGTGTCGGGCACGACGAACGAGCAGTCCCCGGCGGCATCCGACGTGCACTTGGCCCATCCGTCGGCGGTGCCGGCCACCCCGTCCGGGCGCACGCCGTTCGGCCCGGACGCACCGCCCTCGTTCAGCAGGAGCACCACGCCGGCGAGGTTCGTCACCCCGGTGATACCCGTGCGGTCCGACCCCACCTTCACGGTGATGACCGCGGTGGTCGTCCCCGGGGCGGGCACGGCGAGGACCCCGACGTCGGGGACGGCATCGTCGGCCGGACCCGGGGCGGGCGCCTCGTCGGACGGCGCCGCGGTGGGCTCGGCACTCGGCTCCTCCGGCGCGGGGGTCGGCGGGCTGGGGGGCGTCACGGGCTCAGGGGCGGGCGTCGGCGCGGGCGGGGCCGGCGGGGCGGGCGGGGCTGGCGGGGCGGGTTCCTCGGCCGGCTCGGCGGGCGCGGAAGGCGTCTCCGGCGCCGCCGGGGGGCCTTCGGTCGGCGGAACGGCCGCCGTGGAACCGGCCGGGGCGGGCGGCTCGACCGCCGCCAGCGCGGGCGTGCCGGTGAGGACCAGCACCGCCGTCAGCAGGGCCGAGAGGGCGATGGAGAGCGGGCGTCCGCGCTGCGCACGAGCGTCGTTCGTCCTTCTCCGGGCCCGGCGGCGGAGCGAATGGCTCGGGGGCCCGGACGGGCGTGCCTTTGCACCCATGACTACCTCGGCTAACGCCTATCGGGGGGGGGGACTGTGACGAGGCCCCAGACGTCTCCTGGCATGCCGCCTCTTGGGGGCGACGATAGGGGGGGATTTTCCACGCGGTCAAGGTGCGTTCGACCCGTTACACCCGTCCCCCGCCGACTGATCATCCTGGCTGTGGTGAGCGCTGTCGAGGGCCGTGGCCCGCGTATTTTCAGGGATCCGGCCCGCAGCGCGGGCCCATGAGTACGCACCTCGGCGGCGCGCGAAGCGGGCAGAAACAGGTCGAAAGACACGACGAAGGGCCCGGGTCGTTGGTCCCCGTTCCTGGCACGGGTCAGTCGGCCTCGGAGGTGATGGCCGCCGCCAGATTCTGGTGCGCAAGGCGGCGGAGGGCAGCCAGAACGGGCTCCCCCAACGCCGTGCCGAGGACCGCGTACTGGACGGTCGCCCGCGGGTCATCCCGCGGCATTCGCTCGACCTCTGCGCGGGCGATCGCCGCGACGTGCTCACCGTAGATGCGCAGGCTCTCCTCATCGAGCACGATGCCGGCCTCCTGGGCTGCCCGGAGGGCATCGTCCAGCTGTGCGAAGGCCGCCATGTGCTCGGCCGATCTCGCGTACGCCTCCCCGAGGGCCGGCAACGCCGCCCTCGCTCGCGGATAGGACGTCCCCTCCTCCCCCTCGCCGGTCGCGTCGGCGGCGGGCCGGTCGGCCAGAGCGTCGATCGCGCGCCCCAGCGTCGCGTAGAGCGAGCCCTCCGGGTGGTCGATGATGTCGAGGATCCGCTTCGCGCGGTTCAGCGGCAGCCCCGCGACGACGGTGAGCGACCGGATGAGGCGGAGACGCTCGAGGTGCGCTTCGTCGTACTCCGCACGCCGGGCGCTGGTCACACGGCCCGACGGGAGCATGCCCTCCCGGATGTAGAACTTCACCGTCGCCAACGGCACATCAGCTCGGCTGACCAGTTCGGAAATTCGCACCTTGCCTCCTGTAGATATTTATACTATCTTGTAGCTAGATAGCTTACTATCTACGAAAGGAGCGGCCAACATGTCCGCTGCACGAGTCCTCACCCACTACCGCACGTGGCTCATCCCGCTGATGCTCATCATCGGGATCGCCGCACTGTTCCCCACCATCTATCTCTCGGGAACGACCGACCCGCAGTCGAACCTCGAGGGTCTTCCCGTCGGTCTCGTGCTCGAGGAGCAGTCCGGAGTCGCGCCGCCTCTCGCGGGCACCGTCGCCGACGCCCTTGAGGACGGCGTCGGCGACAAAATCGCCTTCACCCGGATGACCGAGGAGGACATGACCCGCGCGATGGAGGAGGACCGCATCGCGGGAGCCGTCGTCATCCCGGCGGGCTTCGATGAGGGGATCGTTAGCCTCCTCCCGACCGGCGCGCCCGTTTCCGTCCCGGTGGTGACTATCCTCACGAACGCCGGTGACGGCGGCCTCAGTAACGGCCTCCTGACGGGCAACCTCGTACCGGTGCTGCACGGCGTCGCCACCGATGTCGGTGCGCGGCTCACCGCCGGAGCCGGCGAGACCCCACTGCCCGCGGCCAACGCGGCACTGCTGGAGCAGCCGTTCCACGTCACCACGACGGCATTCGCAGAGTTGCCGGCGAATGCGGGCCTCGGAACGAGCGCCTTCTACTACGCACTGATCCTCGTTCTCATCGCCTTCATCGGCGCATCCCTCGTGGGACCGCTCGTGGACTCGGCGCTCGGATTCGCCCCGAGCGAGGTCGGACCCAGGGTGGAGCGACGACCCTATGTGCCCGCCTCCCGGCTTCAGACCTACCTCGGAAAGCTCGCGATCCTCCTGGTCGCCTCACCCGTGGCGGCGATCGCGACGCAGCTGATGGCCACTCAGGTGATCGGCGTTCCCACCGCGGATCCGTTGATCCTCTGGCTGTTCTCCAGCGCGGTCATCGCGGCCGTGGGAGCCGGCGCCCTGTCGGTCTTCGCGATCTTCGGTCCCGGCCTCGGTGCGCTCGTGAACACCGTCTTCTTCATCGCACTGGCCATGACCTCGTCCGGGGGAACCGTGCCCCTGGAGGCCACTCCCCCGTTCTTCCAGTGGGTCTCGGGCTTCGCCCCGTTCCGCCCCATCGTCGACGGGGTGCGCGCCCTGTTCTACTTCGACGGCAACCCGGCGGCGGGACTGTCCGACGCCTGGCTGAGCGTCGGCATCGGCGGCGCCATCGGCATCGCCCTCGGGGTGCTCGCCACCATCGCGTACGGACGGGTGCCGGCATTCAGCCGCCACCCCCGCCCCTCGTCCCTCGTGTCGTCATGACCGAGGGCGTTCCATCCACACCACACCAACGCGCCGCGGGCATCCGCGGCCAGAACAACGGAGCAACATCATGAGTAACGACCAATACACCCTGGAACACCGCGCCCGCGCGATCGTCATAGCGAAGAACGTCTACAAGGCGGTCGCCGGCCTCTGGGTCGTCCTCGCCGCCGGAATGCTGCTGATCTGGGGGCTGACCACGCCGGGCGGGTACTTCTGGCCGGTATGGCCCATCCTCGGCACGGCTGTCGTCGTCATCGTGGCGGGCTTGGTGATCTACGGCGGAGCACCGTTCCGGGTGCGCCAGGACCAGGTGGCCCGGGAAGTGGCCCGCCTGCGCGAGCAGAACCCGCGCTAGCGGCCGGGCCGCTCTCCGGCCCAGACGCGTGAACATGACGAAGGCCCCCCGTCCGTGGACGAGGGGCCTTCGTGCAGTGCTGAGTGTCAGTGCTGAGTTCAGCTCTCCTGAGCCTGGCGACGACGGATCATCGCAACGCTCGTGACGGCGATACCGGCGGCCAGCAGCGCGCCGCCACCGATCCAGACGCTCGTCATGGAGGCCGCGTCGATACCGGTCGCGGGGAGGCCGCCGGCGGCGGCCAAGCTGATCATGACCGAGCCGGCGTTCGTCGACGCGCTGTCGGCGGTGAGCGTGTAAGTGCCCGTGGCGTTGGCCGGAAGGGTGACCACCACAGAGGCGGTGCCGTCGGCCGCGGCAATCTTGACCTCGGTCGTCGACGTCACTGCGGCGCGCACGAGCGCCAGGTGCTGATCGGCGACGCTCTCACCCGTCAGGGTGAAGGTGACGTCCTCGCCAGGCGCGAAGCCGCCGAACGTGTACGTGCCGCTGGCGCCGGGAGCCAGGACGGCCGGACCCGAGGCGGGGGTCGGAGAGTTGTACGACCCGTCCTGGGTGTCCGCCATGGCGACGGCAGGAACAGCGGTGATGGCGGCGGCGGCGATGACTACCGCCGCAAACTTGGTCCGAAAGTTCTTCATACAGTACTCCGATGCTTGTGACGTGCGGTGAGCTGCGAAGGAGGACGGGGATCCGTCCGATGTCGCGCGGCGTGGGGGATACGGCACCTTCCCACCACTTCTCGCGTCAGGCTATCGGGGTTCTCAGGAAAAGCACAAGTTTGGATGATCCAGGGTCAGGAACTCTTCATCGGCGCGTAACAA
The DNA here is from genome assembly GCF_057197625.1 of Microbacterium sp. Z6_144. NCBI lineage: Bacteria > Bacillati > Actinomycetota > Actinomycetes > Micrococcales > Microbacteriaceae > Microbacterium > Microbacterium sp. Z6_144. The sequence continues at coordinate 442,287 of NZ_JBXVPT010000002.1, read as the reverse complement.
TCCGGCCAGTTGCGACCCGGAAACGACGAAGGGGCCGGACCCGAAGGTCCGACCCCTACCGCCTTGTGCGACGTGTTACTTGAGGATCTTCGTCACCGTGCCGGCGCCGACCGTGCGGCCACCCTCACGGATCGCGAAGCCGAGGCCCTCTTCCATGGCGATCGGCTGGATGAGCTCGACCGACATCTCGGTGGTGTCACCGGGCATGACCATCTCGGTGCCCTCGGGCAGCGAGATGACGCCCGTGACGTCCGTGGTGCGGAAGTAGAACTGCGGGCGGTAGTTCGTGAAGAACGGGTTGTGACGCCCACCCTCGTCCTTGGACAGGATGTACGCGGTGCCCTCGAAGTTGGTGTGAGGGGTGACCGAACCGGGCTTCACGACGACCTGGCCGCGCTCGACGTCATCACGCTTGGTGCCGCGGAGCAGCAGACCGCAGTTCTCGCCGGCCCATGCCTCGTCGAGCTGCTTGTGGAACATCTCGATACCGGTGACCGTGGTCTTCTGCGTCGGGCGGATGCCGACGATCTCGACCTCGGAGTTGATGGCCAGCGTGCCACGCTCGGCGCGACCCGTGACGACGGTGCCACGACCGGTGATCGTGAAGACGTCCTCGATGGGCATCAGGAACGGCTTGTCCTTGTCGCGCACCGGGTCGGGGATCGACTCGTCGACGGCTTCCATGAGCTCGACGATGGAGTTGACCCACTTCTCGTCGCCCTCGAGAGCCTTGAGGCCCGAGACGCGGACGACGGGGGCGTTGTCGCCGTCGAAGTCCTGGCTGGAGAGCAGTTCGCGGACCTCGAGCTCGACGAGCTCCAGGATCTCCTCGTCATCGACCATGTCGGCCTTGTTCAGGGCGACGAGCAGGTACGGCACGCCGACCTGCTTGGCCAGCAGAACGTGCTCGCGGGTCTGAGCCATCGGGCCGTCGGTCGCCGCGACCACGAGGATCGCGCCGTCCATCTGAGCGGCACCGGTGATCATGTTCTTGATGTAGTCAGCGTGGCCCGGGGCGTCGACGTGGGCGTAGTGACGCTTCGGGGTCTCGTACTCGACGTGCGAGATGTTGATGGTGATGCCGCGCTGGCGCTCTTCGGGCGCCGAGTCGATCGACGCGAAGTCGCGCTGAACGTTGGTCGACGACGGGTACTTGTCGGCGAGCACCTTCGAGATTGCGGCGGTGAGCGTGGTCTTGCCGTGGTCGACGTGACCGATCGTTCCGATGTTCACGTGCGGCTTGGTGCGCTCGAACTTGGCCTTAGCCACTGGGTCCTCCTCAGGACGTTCTTGTAGGACTTCCGGGCACTGGATTGCGACCGGTCAGCTACGGGGATGGTTCTCAGATTACTAGAGAGTGGGTATTGAGTTTGCTGGATGGCGGGGGCTCGTCGCCAGGCTCGGAGCCCCCGGCATCCGGGCGAGTGTTACTCGCCCTTGGTCTTCTGGATGATCTCGTCGGCGACGGCGCGAGGAACCTCGGCGTAGCTGTCGAACTCCATCGAGTAGACGGCGCGGCCCGAGGTCTTCGAGCGGAGGTCGCCGATGTAGCCGAACATCTCCGACAGCGGGACGTTGGCCCGGACGACCTTGACGCCGGCGGCGTCCTCCATCGACTGGATCTGGCCACGACGGGAGTTCAGGTCGCCGATGACGTCGCCCATGTACTCCTCGGGCGTGCGCACCTCGACGGCCATGATCGGCTCGAGGATGACCGGGTTGGCCTTGCGAACGGCCTCCTTGAAGCCCATGGAACCGGCGATCTTGAACGCCATCTCCGAGGAGTCGACGTCGTGCGCGGCACCATCGGTCAGCGTCGCCTTGACGCCGACCATGGGGTAGCCCGCGAGCACGCCCACGGCCATCGCATCCTGGAAGCCCTGGTTGGTCGGCTCGATGTACTCGCGCGGGATCCGGCCACCACTGACCTTGTTCTCGAACTCGTACGTCTTGTCGGCCGTGACCTCGAGAGGTGCCAGCGCGAACTGGATCTTCGCGAACTGACCCGACCCACCGGTCTGCTTCTTGTGCGTGTAGTCGTGACGCTCGACGGCCTTCTTGATCGTCTCGCGGTACGCCACCTGGGGCTTGCCGACATTGGCCTCGACCTTGAACTCCCGCTTCATGCGGTCCACAAGGATGTCGAGGTGCAGCTCGCCCATGCCGCGGATGACCGTCTGACCGGTGTCGGAGTTCTGCTCGACGCGGAACGTCGGGTCCTCCTCCGCGAGCTTCTGGATCGCGAGACCCAGCTTCTCCTGGTCGGCCTTCGTCTTCGGCTCGATGGCGACCTCGATGACCGGCTCGGGGAACGTCATCGACTCGAGCACGACCTGGTGCTGCGCATCGGAGAGCGTGTCACCGGTCGTGGTGTCCTTGAGCCCGATGACGGCATAGATGTGCCCCGCGGTGACGGCGTCGACCGGGTTCTCCTTGTTCGCGTACATCTGGAAGATCTTCCCGATGCGCTCTTTCTTGCTCTTGGTCGAGTTGACCACCTGGCTCCCCGAGTCGAGGTGACCCGAGTAGACGCGGATGTAGGTCAGGCGACCGAAGAACGGGTGCGTCACGATCTTGAACGCGAGCGCCGTGAACGGCTCATCGCGGTCGGCGTGACGCTCGATGATGTTCTCTTCGTTCTTCGGGTCGTGCGCCTCGATCGCGGGCACGTCGAGGGGAGACGGGAGGTAGTCGATGACGGCGTCGAGCATCGGCTGCACGCCGCGGTTCTTGAACGCCGATCCGCAGAGCACGGGGTAGAGCTCCGAGTTGACGGTCATCTTCCGGATGGCGGCCTTGATCTCGGCGACGGTGAGGCCCTCGCCACCGAAGTGCTTCTCGAGCAGGGCCTCGTCGGACTCGGCCACCGTCTCGAGCAGCATCTCGCGATACTTCGCGACGATCTCGGCCATGTCTGCCGGGATCTCCTGCACGTCGTACTTGGCGCCCATGGTCACATCACCCTTGGCGTCACCGGCCCACACGAGGGCGCGCATCTCGACGAGGTCGACCACGCCGACGAAGTCGTTCTCGGCGCCGATGGGGAGCTGGATGACGAGCGGCTTCGCCTTGAGCTTGTTGACGATCGTGTCGACGGTGAAGTAGAAGTCGGCACCGAGCTTGTCCATCTTGTTGACGAAGCAGATGCGCGGTACGTCGTACTTGTCGGCCTGGCGCCACACCGTCTCGGACTGGGGCTCAACGCCCTCCTTGCCGTCGAACACCGCGACGGCGCCGTCGAGGACGCGGAGCGAACGCTCGACCTCGACCGTGAAGTCGACGTGGCCGGGGGTGTCGATGATGTTGATCTGGTTCTTGTCCCAGAAGCAGGTTACGGCGGCCGAGGTGATCGTGATGCCGCGCTCCTGCTCCTGCTCCATCCAGTCGGTCGTGGACGCGCCATCGTGCGTCTCGCCGATCTTGTGGTTGGTTCCGGTGTAGTACAGGATGCGCTCGGTCGTCGTCGTCTTGCCGGCATCGATGTGCGCCATGATGCCGATGTTGCGGACCTTGGTGAGGTCGGTGAGCACTTCTTGTGCCACGGGGTTTTCCTTTACGTCTTGTGGGGTGCATCCGGCCGGGGACAGTGTCCCCGGCCGGATGCAGAAAAGCTGTTTACCAGCGGTAGTGCGCGAACGCGCGGTTCGACTCGGCCATCTTGTGAGTGTCTTCGCGGCGCTTCACCGCGGCACCCAGGCCGTTCGAGGCATCCAGGATCTCGTTCTGGAGGCGCTCGGTCATGGTCTTCTCACGGCGGCCCTTCGCGTAGCTGACGAGCCAGCGCAGCGCGAGCGTGTTGGCGCGGTGAGGCTTGACCTCGACCGGCACCTGGTAGGTCGAACCACCGACGCGGCGGCTCTTGACCTCGAGGGTGGGGCGCACGTTGTCGAGCGCCTTCTTGAGGGTGGCGACGGCGTCCTGGCTGTTCTTGGCCTCGACGCCGCGGAGCGCGGTGTACACGATCGATTCGGCGATGGACTTCTTGCCATCGACGAGGATCTTGTTCACGAGCTGCGTGACGATCGGAGCGCCGTAGACGGGATCGTTGACAACGGGACGCTTGGGAGCGGGACCCTTACGAGGCATCTAACTCAACCCTTCTTGGCGCCGTAGCGGCTGCGAGCCTGCTTACGGTTCTTGACGGCCTGGGTGTCGAGCGCACCGCGGACGATCTTGTAGCGGACACCGGGGAGGTCTTTCACACGACCGCCGCGGACGAGCACGAGCGAGTGCTCCTGCAGGTTGTGGCCCTCACCGGGGATGTACGCGGTGACCTCGGCGCCGTTGCGCAGCTTGACACGGGCGACCTTGCGCATCGCCGAGTTCGGCTTCTTGGGCGTGGTCGTGTACACGCGGGTGCAGACGCCGGCCTGCTGCGGGTTCGACTTCAGCGCGGGAGCCTTGGTCTTCGAGACCTTCGGCGCACGCCCCTTGCGAACCAACTGCTGAATGGTTGGCACGTTCTCTCCTTGATAATGCTGCACGGTGACAGCCGTGTGGTTTCACCACAGACCCGCCGGCGCGCCCGGAAATCCGGCGCGTTCTGGTGGTGGGTATGCCGTGGGGGTGGCCTGTTCGCAGGCCGTTTCCCTGAGATGCAGCGCCGGCTCGCCTGCAGCGGCCGAGGCACGACGCAGAGCGCGCACGTGCGCACACCTACTTAATGATACGCGCCTGGCCGGGGGGTGGCAAACCTGCGGTTCAGCCCACAGCGAGCACGAGGACGAGCACCGCCACGGCGAGGGCGATGAACGCGCCTGCCCCCGCCACGAGCATCCAGACGAGGCGGCGTCCGCGGCGACCGCGCGAAACCCCCGCCGCATCGCCGGCCGGATGCTGCGGCGCCCGTCGCGCGGCAGGTCGTCGCTCCACGATCTCCGGCTCGGGAGGGCGCGGGCGATAGATCTCGCGCGACCCCGCGTCGGGCACCTGCGCCCCGCGTCGCCCCTCGGCGGGGGCCTGCGGAACGGGGCGGGCACCGGGGGGCAGGGCGCGACCGGCGGCCGGGGGCAGGGCGCGGCCGCCCGTGGCACGGGGGCCGGTGGCCTCCTCGGGCGCACCGTCGGCTTCGTCCGATCGGGGCGGAAGCGGCTCTCCGCCGCGGCGGCGCGGGCCGGCCGGTTGGCGCGCGGCGAGGGTGGTGGCATCGTCCAGGTCGGCGTCCGGGTCCGGTTCGGCGGCGGGCCAGCCCCGAAGACGCCCCGCCCAGATCGTGACGTCGTCCTCGTCCTCGCGCTCACTCACGGGCCGATCCGCCTCACGTGTCGCTGCGGCGCAGACGCACCTCGGCGTCGCCGAGGAAGAACCGCTCGCCGGCTTCGAGCTCCTGCCCGGGCTGCGCCTCGACCTCCGTGCCCATGAGGGTGGCGAACAGCACGCCGTTGGTGGATCCGAGGTCGGTGACGAACCAGGTCTCGCCGCGCAGTTCCAGCCGCGCGTGGGTCTTGGAGACGGTGCGCGTCTCGTCGGGGATCGACACCAGTTGCGCGTCGGGATACGCCGGGTCAGGCGCCGGGCGGCGACCGAGGATGACCACGTCCGAGGCGATCTCGATGGGCGTGCCGATCGGCGGCACGAGCGTCCACGGCGTGCGACGCCGCTTGGCGATGATCGTCTGATCGATGGGCTCGTCGTCGTCGACGTCGGGGCCGACCTCGTCATCGGGGATCTCCGGCTGCGCGTACAACGCCGACACGGAGGAGCGCGCAGAACGCGGCGCACCGGCATCGGGGGCACCGACGACAGCCGAGATCGCTTCGGAGGGCTCGGGGAAGCTGTCATCCGGCGCGTGCCGATCCGCCGACCACGGCTCGCGCGCTTCGGCGACCGGCGGCGGAGCGGGGACGCTCTCCACCGGAGCGGGAGCGGGTGCCGGCGGCGGAGCCGACCGCGTTCCCGGCACCGAGGAGATGGGGACGACCGGCTCGCCGGGCGCGGGCGGCGCGGGAGGAACCGGCGGGGGCGTGAACGAACCGGAGCGGCGCGGCGCGGGCTCCAGGCGGTCTCCGGGATCCACGGCGCTGTCTTCGACCTCGCGGTCCAGCGTCGGCACGACGCGCGCAACGGGCTCGGACGGGAAGGCGGGGGCCCAGGACGCCGGCTCGGCGGCCGGTGCGGCCGAGGGGGCGCGCGCCGGTCCGAGGGGCGGGACGGGCGGGGGCTGCGCCGAGGGCGTCCACCCGCCCACGAGGGGCGGCGCCGGCGGCGCGGGGGGTGCCGCCGCACGAGCGGGACCCCCGGCGGGCGCCCCGATCCAGCGGGCCGAGCCGAACCCCAGGACGCTCGCCCAGATGAGGAACAGCAGCGCGGCGAGCACCGTCATCCCGCCGCCGTACCCGAAGGAGCGGTTGATCCGATGCGCCGAGATCACGATCAGCACCCAGACGGCGAGCTGACCGAGAACCGGGATGAGCACCAGCAGGATGAGCCACGGGGAGAATGCGCCCAGCTGCAGCACGACGGCCTGGTTGAGGAACGGCACCCAGCCCTTCCACCCCTGTTCGCCGGCCTTGCGGAACAGCGCCGCCAATGCGAGCGCCATCCAGACGTATAGGACGATGGCGAGGACGACCGAGGTCACTCCCAGCGCGATCGTGATGCTTTCCGTGTTCATGACGTTGTGCGCCCGCGACCGACGGCCCGGCGCTTCCCCCTCTCAACGATGCGCGACTTCCCCGTCGACGCCTGCGGCGCCACGAGGCGCACGAACGATCTCCACGATACGGCCGCGAGGATGCTCCGCCGGAGCCCCCCGCCGCGGGTCAGGGCGCGTCGCTCCGCCTCCACGATGCGCCAGAACTCCTCCGCGTCGTCCTCGGTGGTGTTCTGGCCCGAGAAAACGGCGCGGTCGGCGACGGACGCCAGGTGCGCGCCGGCGGCCGTGCCGAATGCGGCGGCGACCTCCGGCCTGGTGCCCGTGGGAGGTGCCGGGCGTCGCGCATCCACCCCGGCGTCGACGTACTCGTCCCATCCGCCGGCGATGCTGCGTGCCGGCTCGGCGGCGCGGCGGCGACCACGACGCCGGACGGCCTTCGCGGCGACGACGAGGAGGAAAGGGCCGAGCAGCACGAGGAGGACGAGGACGACGAGGCCCGTGATGCGCAGGATCGGCCACAGCCACGACAGATCCCACCCCGCGGCGTCGTCGCCGTCGTCGTCGCGCGCGGTATCGTCCTGCACCGGCTCGGGCGGAACGACCTCCTCGACGCTGTCGGGGCGCACCTCGGTGACGTTCTCCGGATCGCGCTGCTCGGTCACTTCCAGGCTCGGCGCCTGCGTCCACTGGGGGGTGACGTCGATGGGGATCCACGCACCGTCGTCGGAGAGCACCTCGGTCCACGCGGAGAGGTCGCGAGCCCGGCACTGTCCGCCCTCGCACGTGACGACGCCCGGGTCGGCGGCGGTCAGCCGTGCACCGACGACGACGCGGGCGGGAAACCCCAGTTCCCCGGCGATGAGCGCGGTCGCCACAGCGAACTGCTCGTCGTCGCCGACGGCGGCGACGTAGTTGCCGGACTGTTCGGCGCGGGGATCGCTCTCGCGCTCCAGGAGACGGGAGAACATCGTGTCGATGCGCGCGAGGGAGTGCCCCGCGGCGCTGGGCTGGAACCGGTACCCGGTGAGCGACGTCATCCACGACGGCGGCGCCTCCTCCGACACCGACAGCGCGTGGCTGAGGAATCCGCGGTCGCGGAGCAGCCCGACCAGCCCGGCCAGCGCCGCCCCGTCCGACCCGGTGGCGTGCTGTTCGACCCACCTCCGGAGGTTGTCGGGCGCCTCAGGGCCGGTGGGGTCACCGCCGGGCGCATCGACGGCGGCCAGCTCCCGCGGCGACGGGTCCACGGCACGCAGCCGGTACGAGTCACCCGGGCGGAGGCCCCCGTCGGCCGTCACGACGCCGGCCTGACCGGCGGCACTGTAGAAGAACCGGTCGGCCAGCGCGGCCGCACGCTCGCCGGAGAAATCGACGGCGACGAGCCGGCCCGCGGTGGGCACCCAGATGCCCTGGAGATCCTCCACGGTCACGTCGACGTCGACCGGGCGCCCCTCCCCTGCGTCCCGCGTCGAGGGCACGCGGACGAACGTCGGGGTATCCGCCTCCCCGCCGGCGCGGAAGGTCTCCCCGTCGTAGGCGTCCAGCGTCGCCACCCGCACCCGCTCGGGCATCGGCCCGTCACCGGAGACACGGAACAGCACCTCGTCGGAGCGGTCGGCGGCGAAGAGCGACCGGTATTCGGCGAGCGGACTCACGGCAGCGGCGATGTCGCGCTCGGGGCCGGCGACCGAGCGGAGGACATCACGGTCGGCGCCGCGGGCCATCCACGGCACGACGGCCACCGCGCCCACGAGCGCGACGACGACCATCCCTGCACCCAGGGCCGTGCGGCGGCGATCGGTGCGGGAGGGTCGCCGCGACACGCGCACGCCGCTCGCCGACGCCGCGCGGTGAAGCGCCCGCACCCGCTCGTCGTGCGTGCGCCACGCGAGCCACAGGAGCGCCGAGACGAGGCCGGCGGCGCCGAGTGCCGTCTCCACCGGTGCGTGCAGCGCGAACGTCCCCACCGGCAGCGGATCGCTGACGGCCGTGCGCCCGAAGAAGAGCCCGAAGGCCAGCATCCCGAAGCCCACCGGCACCGCCGCGACGGCCCAGTGATCCGCCCGCCACGACAGCATCAGGGCGAGGCAGGTGCCGACGAGGAAGACCACGAGGGCGGGGACGAGCAGGTTGCGGTAGGCGCCGACGGGGAGGTCGACGGTGACGAGGTCCTTCCACGCGAGGACGACGCCCACGGCCGCGTCGCCGAGTCCCCGCACGATCTCGAGCGGTCCACCCAGTCGCGAGGGCACGGCCAGCGGCACGGACAGCACCACGAAGGCGGCGGCGAGGAGTCCCGCCGCGACCCAGCCTCCCCACCGACGCCAGGACACGGCGGCGGCGATGGCCGCGCCGACGACCGACGCCACCACCGCGAGGACGACGAACGCCCCCGAGGCGTAGATCGGCCAGGCGGCGATCGCGGCGAGAACGACCGTGACGCCCACCGAGAGCGACCCGCCCACCACCCGCCGCGCGTTCACGACGTGGCCCCGCGGAGGAGGAGTCCGGAGAGGTCCTCGGTGGTTCCCACGGTGAGCACGGAGATGCCCGACAGCGCCTGCATCCGCGGGTGGGCGCGCTCGTCGCACACCACGGCGACGACGGTGGTGTCGACCGGGAACGCCAACGCGGCCGAGCGCAGGCGGCCGAGCGCCACGAGCGAGCCGACGACCACGAACGCGATCGACAGGCGTTCGTTCGCCTCGGAGGTCAGGCGACAGACGTCCTCGACGCTCATCGTGTTCTCGAGGCGTTCGACGGCGCTGAAGCCGTCGAGCATCGCCCGCGGGGAGACGGTGGGGACGTGGGAGATGGCACGCAGGCGCCCGCGGACGACGCGGGGGATCTCCGAGCCGGTGACGATGTCGAGGTCGCGCGCGTCACGGACGGCGCGCAGCCCCAGGGACGCGGCGGCGCTGACGGCCAGCTCGAACTCGTCGGCGTCGGCGTACTCCTGCTGCGCGGTGGCGAGGACCACGGCCATCCGGGAGCGGCGGGACTCCTCGAACTGCCGCACCATCAGCTGGCCGGTCTTCGCGGTGGATTTCCAGTGGATCTGACGTCGCGCATCACCCGGCGCGTATTCGCGGATGGCGTGGAACGACATGTCGGCGTTCACGAGCCGCCGGGTGGGGTTGCCCTCGAGGTCGCGGATCAGCCCGGCGCTCGTGGAGGGGAGGAGCACCGTGCGCGGATGCACGAACAGCTCATGCACGTCCTGGAAGGCGTGCTCGCGGCGCAGCAGCCCGATCGGGTCGCTGCGGACGGTGGTGACCGGTCCCACGCGCACGACGCCGCGCGGAAGCGCCGGGATCTCCAGCGGCTGGGCGACGGTGTGCCCCGGGCGGAGGAGCGGTACACCGAATTCGACCAGTCCGCGGCCGACGGGGATGTCCAGGCGCCCGGGGAGCGCGATCCGCCGCCCGTCGTTGCGGACGACGACCTCTCCCTCCACGCCCTCCCCCGCGACGATGCGTTCGTGCGCGAGGGTGAGATCGACGTCGTACGCGCGGGCACCGAAGAGGAACGGCACGCTCATGGCGAGCAGCAGCAGCGACACCGCGCCCGCCACCATCCACTCGACCCACCCGAACAGCATCCCGAGTGCGAGCCCCGCCGTGGCAGCCACCGCCACGAGCGCGCCGGCCGGCCGCACCGTGCGCGCGCACCATCGCACCGCCGCCGCGGCCCACGCCACGATCGCCCGCCATGCCGCGCTCGCCCACACCGCGGCGCGCACGAGCGCACGCCCGCGTCGTGCGGTCGTCGTCGCCGACGTGACCGACGAGCGTGTGGTCGCGCCGGTGACGGCGGACGTGCGGGTGAAGCGCGACTCGGTCGAACTCATACGGCCTCGCGTTGCAGGGGCGGGGCCACATCCAGCAGCACCTGGCCGATGACCGCCTCCTGGGTGACGCCGTCGAACTCCGCCTCGGGGTGGAGGATCAGGCGGTGCGAGAGCACGGCGACGGCGAGCGCCTTAACGTCCTCGGGCGTGACATAGGTCCGCCCCTGCGAGACGGCGCGGGTGCGTGAGGCACGGGTGAGGGCGAGGGCGCCGCGGATGCTGACGCCCAGGCGCACCTCGTCGGCCGAGCGCGTGGCATCCACGAGCCGCGCGATGTAATCCAGCACGAGGGCGTCGACGTACGTGTCGGCGGCGAGGTCGGCCATCCCGACGAGGGCCTGGGGCGTGATCACGGGAGACAGCTCGTCGGTGGCGAGCGCCGCGCCGTCGAGGATGCGGACGGTGGCGGCGTGGTCGGGGTACCCCAGTGACGTGCGCATCAGGAAGCGGTCGAGCTGCGCCTCAGGGAGCCGGTAGGTGCCGGCCTGCTCGATGGGGTTCTGCGTGGCGAGGACGAGGAAGGGCACGCCGACGGGCCGGGTGACGCCGTCCACCGTGACGCGCGCCTCCTCCATGACCTCCAGCAGCGCGGACTGGGTCTTCGGGCTCGCGCGGTTGATCTCGTCGGCCAGCACGATGTTCGCGAAGATCGGGCCGGAGTGGAACTCGAACTGCCCGGTCTTCTGGTCGTAGACGGTGATGCCGGTGATGTCGCCGGGGAGGAGGTCGGGCGTGAACTGGATGCGGGTGTTCGTTCCCTGCACCGACTGCCCGATCGCGCGAGCCAGCGACGTCTTCCCCGTGCCGGGGACGTCTTCCAGGAGCACATGACCGTCGCTGAGCATCGCGGTGAGCACCAGCTCGACGACGTGGCGCTTGCCGAGGACGGCCCGCTCGACGTTGTCGGCGATCTGCGCGAAGGTCGTGGCGAACCAGGTCGCCTGCTCCTGGGTGAGGGTCATCGGTGCGGTCCTTCTGTGGGGGTTGCGTGGGTCATGGGGCGGGCGAGGTCGGAGGAAGGTTGGGGGAGCAGGGGCCGCCGAAGGTCGAGGACGCGTCGTTCAGCCCCCACTTGCCGATGCTCACGGTGACCGGGATGCCGCGGACCTCCACGGCATCGAAGGGCACCGTGCCGTCCTCGGGCCGCACCAGGGTGTTCCCGGCAGCGTCGAGGAAGGTCACGCCGCCTGCGGTCACCGCGGCGGAGACCGCACCGTTTCCGCCCGTGACGGTACCGCCGGCGGCGAGCGGGAACCCGCCCTCGCAGCGGGTGACCTGCCAGTCCGCGCGCAGCTGGTAGGGCGCTCGCCCGTCGGCGGGAGCGACGGTGCCCCAATTGCCGCACGTCTCCCACAGCGTGTGGCACCACCGCACCTGGAGGCCCGGGTCGTTGCCGATCTCGCTGAGCGGAAGCGACTTGTTGAAGCGCGGCTCGTTGAAGGCCGGCGCGGACTCGGACGACGTCGGCAGGTCACGGATCGTCCAGAACGCGGAGCGCCCGTCGACCCGCGGCGTGGAATCCACCACGAAGCGGAAGCCCGTCGGCGCGTCGGCGCGCTGGATGGCCCGGACCTCGCCGACGGCCTGTTCCACACCGAACCGCTGGCCGGCGAACCACGTCTCCACGCACATCCGGACGGCGTACTGGCTCCCGGCGTCGACGGTCCACGTGGCGGAGGGAGCCGTACTCGCGGGGCCGCACGCACCGGCCGCTCCCTGCGCGGGGGTGGAGAACGCGTAGCGCAGCTCGGCGCCGTCTCCATTGCGGTTGGCAGACCCGCGCGCGGTGATGCGCGCCTGCCGGTCGCCGATGGACTCGCTGGAGAGCGTGAGGCTGAGCTCGGTCGGCGCGCCGATGCCGTTGCCCTGGACCAGCGCCGCACCGCCGGTGAGACTTCCCCCGAGCCCCGGCGGGAGCGCGAACCGCGATACCGGCGTGACGGAGATCGTGGCGGAGGTGTTCGAACCGACGACGTAGTCGGGCACCTCCACGCGATTGCGCCCCGGAACGACCGTCACGGTCCGTCTCTCCCCCGCGGGGCTGGTGATCTCCAGCGATCCGGTGGTGGCGGAGTCCACATCCCCGATGACGAGGGCGACGCGCTTGCCTTCGCCGCCGGTGACGACGGGGGTGGCGGACAGGTTCCGCGGGGTCGCCGGTGTCGCGTACGCCCACGCCGTCGTGCGCACGCTCGCGCGCGATTCACCGACGGCGTTCACGGCCCACGCCTCGTACACGCGCTGCTCGCCGTTGGGAGCGGTGATCACCGGGCACGCGCCGTCGGCGGAGCAGCGCGTCACCTCGGCGCCGGCGCTGCGGACCACGAAGCCCGACAACCCCGGGTAGGCCAGGCGCGCCTCGCCCGCATCAACGCGAAGGGTCACGGTGCCGTCGCCGTAGGCGGTCTGGCGGATGCTGGCGGGAGCCTTCGGGTACCCCTGGAGATCGAGCAGGATGCGTCCGTCGCGCTCGGAGGCGGTGGTGCGCCCCTGCGCGTCGCGCACGGAGAAGGATGCCGTGCAGGTCGCCCCCGGGGCATCCGGTGTCCACGAGGCCGTCACCGCGGAGGCGGAGGCGACACGGAAGCTCACGCCCGCGCACGCTCCGGTGGGCCGGACGTCCACGACTTCGAGGGGCGTGCGCGGCAGCGGGTTGACCTCCCCGCCCGCGCCGATGACCGTCAGGGTGCAGGAGACGCCCGCAGCCTGCGAGCACTGCTGCGTCACGGATCCACCCTGCGGGAGGGTCGACGGCGCCGCGCCGACCCTGAGCACGAGGCGGGCCGGGGCGACCGACGGATGACTGGTGACGCCTACGAGAGCCGCCGTTTCGGTGCCGGGTACCGCGCGGTCAGCGCCCACGACCGTCACGATCGATCCGGCCAGCGACACCTCGAAGGCGCCGCCCGCGGGTTCGAGGCTGTACTGGATGGCGTCCCAGTCCTCGCGCGCGAGCTGCCACGTCGTCATGTTGCGCAGATCGAACGTCGCCGTCTCCCCCGGCCCGACCGTGAGGGACCCGGGGCGGAGCTCCGGCTGCGGATCGCGTGCGACCACGGCGAGAGGCACCGAGACGGAGGTCCACTCGTCGGTGCCGGCCAGGCGCACGGGCACCTGGCACGAGTCCGTCCACGGCGCTCCCGCTCCCGCGTCGTAGCGCACGCGCGTGCCCGATTCCCGCGCGCACACCGCGTCGGGGCGCGCTCCCGAGGCGCGCACGTCGTCGCCGACCTCGAGGGTGGCATCGCGCGGCAGCGCGACGAGGTCGTCCATGTCGAACGCCACCGACTCGAGCTCGGGCACTTCCTGGGGCGGGGTGCCGGTGCGCAGGGCAAGGTCCAGGTCGTCGTCGCCGGGGACCCGGAGGAAGGCGTAGGTCGTGATCTCGTCGTCGCCCACCGTGGCGGTGACGGCGAACGGGATGACGCGCGTGGAGGCCGGTAGCGCACCGCTCAGCCGGCGCCCGCCCACCTCCACGCCCTCCGGCTGGCCCCACAGGCTCACCTCGAGGTCGTCGACCTCACCGCGCGACCATGTCGCCTTGCCGGTGAGCACGTCCACCCCCGACTCGAACTCGTCGCGGTTCTCCACCGACAGCACGGTGTCGGCGACGATCGGGTAATCGGGCACGCTCTCCCGGACGACCCGGACGACGATGAGGCCGCGGCCGGTGTTGCCCGAGTCGGACTCGACGTCGTACAGGAACGACATCGTCGCGGGAGCCTCGCCGGCCGCCAGCACCACCCCGGTGTCGCTGGTGGAGAGGATGTGCTCCGCAAGGCGCGCGTGCTCGGCGTTCTCGCTGCCGTCCGCGAGCACCTCGGGCAGGTCGGGCCGGACGTCGGTGAGCCGCAGAGCGCCCTGGGTGGGATCGATGTCGTTGGCGAGGGGGCTGACCCGGATGGTGTTGTCTTCGCCGGCTTGCACTTCGACGTAGTCGGTGAAGGTCACCGGGCTCGGGTTCGCCTCCGTGTCGAGCACGCCGATGCGGACGGTCCCCTCGCCCGTCTCCCCCGCGGCATCCTCGACGCGGTAGCGGAAGGACACCTGGCCGCGGTCTCCCGGGAGCGCCGAGTAGACGATGGACGCGCCGTCGGCCGAGATCGTGGCCGAGCCGCGCGCGGGCTGCTCGAGGATGCGGTCCAGGGTGACCACGTCGCCGTCGGGGTCCATTCCGAAACCGTCGAACTCGATGGCGGTGGTGCCTCCGCTGAGCACCCGCCCCTCGAGGGTGTGCGGGGAGGGGGCGCGGTTCTCGTCCTCGGGGAGGACTCGGATGCGGACCGTGGCGGTGTCGCGGAGCGAGGGCGAGCCCGTCGTATAGACGGAGTAGTCCACGCCGTAGTCGCCGGGCTCGGCCGGAGCCAGATAGCGCAGCACACCGGCGGAGGCGAAGGCGAGGGCGTCGGGCGAGCTCGAGGTCACCGACGACGGGTCCAGGCTCGGGCGACCACCGGCCGGGGAGATGTCGTTGTCGAGCACCGGGATGTCGATCTGCGAGCCCGCGCGGACCGTCACGGCGTCGTCGACGGCGATCGGGGCGATCTCCGGCGCGGGAGGCAGCAGGTAGACCGTGGCCTCCCCGACCACGCGCGCGCCGGCGTCCTCGGTGCCGTCGCTGACGGTGTACGCCACCGTGCCGAGGCGCCCGGGGGCGCCGTCGGCCGTGGTGCCCGAAACGCGGAGGTTGTTCTGCCCCACCGCATCCACCGACAGGGTCGCCCCGTCATCGGCCGTGGCCGCGACGTCGCTGAGCAGCAGCACCCGCCGCGTGGGGTTGGACACTGCGGCGAACACGTCGAGCGTCGCGTCCTGCTGCGGATGCACGAACGCGACGACCGGCGAGGTCGCCAGCTGGGCGGGTGCGTCGGCGGGGAGCACCGTGAGGCGCGCCGTGCCGGTGGCATCCGTTCGCCCATCGGTCACCGTGAAGCCCACGCGGTAGGTGCCGGGCCCGGACGCGGAGAAGTCGAACGTGGTCGTGCCGCCGAGGACCGTCGCGGTGGCCGCGGCGTCGTCGAGCACCCGGACCGAGGTGACGGCGAGCGTGCCCGCGGTTCCGGTGACGTGCGGGGCGACGTCGACGGTGAGCCCGGCGCCGACGGTGTCGACGACGGCGAAGGACTGGACGGCCAGTGCGGGGTCGGGGCTCACCCGGACGAGAAGGGGTTTGGTCGAGACCTGCCCCGCCGTGTCGGCGACCGTGGCGTTCAGCTCGATCAGCTGCTCACCCCCCGACCCGTCGTCGGCGTGCTGGTACACGATGTCTCCGCCGGGGGTGGAGGCCACCGTCCCGATGCCGGAGGCGTTCTCCACCGACAGCAGCAGGAGGGGGTCGCCGTCGGGGTCCACCCATCCGGGGAGGACGGGCACGGTGACCGTCCCGCCGCGCGCGACCTCGGGGGTCGGCCATTCGACGAGGCATCCCTCCACACCGCACCACTGCGGGGCGCCGTCGCCGCCCGACACGGTGAGGGTGACGCTCGCCGGTTCCGAGCGCAACCCGTCGGCGGCGGTTCCGTCGGTCACGGCGTACTGGAAGGTCGCAGACCCGGATGCGCCGGGCTCGAGCCGCACGGCGAGACGCTGGGCGTCGTCGGTCACGGTGACCACGCCGAAGCCGGGGTCCAATCCGGTGACCGAGGCGGGGTCGACGCTGAGCACGTCTTCGTTGGGGTCGTGGTCGTTCAGCAGCACGGGCAGGGTCGCCAGGCGCCCGGCCCGCACGCCGAAGGAGTCGGCCTCGGCGATCGGAGGCTTGGGGTCGAGCACCACGCTCAGCTGTTCTTCGCTGGGGACGGCGGCCGGATCGGTGCGGTCATCCAGCGACCAGTCCTGGCTGGAGGGGACGAGCTCTCCGCCGGGGACGGTCCAGACCCATCCGGTGCGCGTTTCGTTCAGGATGACGGCCTCGTCGGTGGCCACGAACACCGGTCGCCGCTCGTCGGGGATCGTCTCCGCGCCGTAGTCGAGCACCGTCTCGCCCGAGCGCGAACGCCACAGCACTCCGCCCCCGTCGGTGGGTCCGAGCCACGCGGCGAAGACCTCGCCGTCGTGCACGACGGGAGCTGCCGGCGTACCGAGCACGGACGCGCCGCGATCGACCTCCGCGGTGACCGTGCCGTCGCGCGAGACCGCGACCAGCCCGGTCTCGTCCGCGAGGTAGACCGCGTCGCCGTCGGGGTCTGCCTCGCCGACGCGGACGTCGCCCGACACCTCCACGGGCACCGGCTCGTCGCGGCCGCGCAGATGCACCTCGCCGGTGTCGCGGTCGATCAGCGCCCAGATCTCCCCCATGGCCGTGAGGGCGGGGCTCGCCAGGTCGGCGGGCAGCGGGTCGCGGCCGCTCATCTCGCCCCGGCGCAGGTCGTAGCGCAGCACCGACTCGTCGTCCGACGAGTAGGCGAACAGCATCCCGTCGCGGTTCACCGCGAGCGCATCGGCGGTGTACGGCGGGGTGTCCTCGTCCTCGTCTTCCGTGGCGAACGGATCCACCGGCATCGTCTCGCCCGTCGACAGCCGGCCGGCGTGCACGGTACCGGAGTCGGTGCGGTAGGCCACGAAGTCGCCCGAGGTGACGACATCCGTCGTTCCCGCCGGCGTGGACGGGGACGCGCGCACGGTCTCCTCATCCAGATCCTGCGGCAGCGCCTCGTTGATGCGAGTGAGCTTGCTGAAGCTGTCGGAGAAGAGGAACGCGCCCTCGCCCGACTGCGCCACCGAGCTGGGGTTGCTGACGCTGCGCACGGTGTCGAGTTCGCCGATGGAGGTGTTCACCCGCGCATAGCGGCGCCCCTCCCCCGTCTGCAACGCCCACACCGCCGTGTCCACCTCCGGGGTCTCCTGCGCGTCGAGCCCCGGCCAGACGATGCTCACCCCGACGATGAGGGCCACGGCTGCCGCGCCGGCGGCCACGGCCGCGATCGAGCGCTTGCGCATCAGAGGATTCCCGTCGCCAGCAGCGCCGCCACCGTCACGGCGGACGCCGCGAGGAGGGCCGCGCCCCCGAGGACCCACGGAATCAGAGGACGGGCCCGCCGATCCGGACCGGAGATGCCGGTGTCCTCATCGCGCGCGAGCGAGGCGACGCCCGTCGCCGAGCGCACCTTCCGCCGGCCGCTGTGCTCGACGGCGCTGCGCACGGGGCCGCGGAGCGAGGTGTCGGAGAAGTCCACGGGACGCGCGCCCGGACGCCACTCTTCCGCCGCGACCTCCAACGGGGTCACCGCGAGGCCCAGTTCCGCCTGCACGGCGCGCAGCGCCTCGCCGACCTCGATCGCGCTGGCGTGGCGGTGGCGCGCGTCGCGGCTCATGGTGCGGGCGAGGAGGAGCTGGAGCGACCGCGGGACATCGGCCCGGGCGATCTCGGTGTAGCTCGCGCGGGCGATACGCCGCCGCAGCTGCTCGCGGGTGTTCTGGCCGCGCTCCAGGCGCTCGAAGGGGCTGTGCCCGGCCAGGAGCGAATAGACCGTCGCCCCCAGGCTCCACACCTCGCTGGAGATCGTGCCCGCGGTCTGCTCGGCCACCACCTCGGGGGCGCTCCACGGCACGCTCATCGCGAGAACCTCATCGGCACTCTGGCGCGCGAGGGCCGAGGCGATGCCGAAGTCGGCGAGCACGGGGGTGCCGAAGGTCGTGATGAGGATGTTGCTCGGCTTCACGTCGCGGTGCACGAGGCCCGCCCGGTGCGCGGATTCGAGGGCGCTGGCCATCTTGACCCCGATCGAGAGCACTTCGGGGACGGGGATGCGCTCCACCCGGTAGCGCTGCGCGAGTGAGCCGGGGCAGAACTCCATGACGATGTAGGGCCGTCCGTCGGCGGAGATACCCGCCTGGTACACCGTGACGATCGACGGATGCGCCGACAGATGAGCCAGCACATCGGCCTCGGCGTTGAACATGCGCAGCAGGTCGGGGTCGCGCACGTCGCTGGGCAGCACCTTCACCGCGACGCTGCGGCGCGGCATGTCCTGCTCGTACAGGAACACATCGGCGAAGCCCCCCGAGCCGAGCGGCCGGATGTACGCCAGCCCCGGCAGGATCGGGGGCACAGCGGGCAGGCGTGTCGGCAACCCCGCCTCCCCCGGTCGGTATAGCCCATAGCGCCGTCGGCGGCGCATCACAGTACAAGCCCGGTCATGGTACCAACCCACCGGATCCCGCAGGAACGCGTGACGCGTCCCGAGCGCTTCCGGCGGGGTCAGACGGTGGGCAGGCCGGGGTCGTTGGGGTCGAACGGCGAGTCCAGCGACCGCGTCAGCTCTTCCAGCATCGCCGCGATCTGCGGCTCGACGTACTCGGCGACAGCGCTCTGGATGCGGAGGCGATGGTGCAGCAGCACCGCGCACACCTCGCGCCCGATCATGTTCGCGTAGTCGTCGGCGAGCCCCACCTCCTGGCGGAGGGCCGCCTTGGCCTCATCGGTGAGGGGCGGCAGGTCGGGGATCGCCGCCTCTTCCTCCGCAGCCATGCCCGAGACGGTGAACAGGAACGGTGCGCCGGGCACCGGATCGGGATCCAGGGGCAGGCCCTCGAACTCCGGCTCCAGTCCCTCAGCGGGACGGTAACTGCGCGCGCGGTTGCGGGCGGACTGCTGGTCGAGCTCGGCCTGCAGCATCGGCAGGTTGCGCGCGGTGTACTCGGCCACCGAGGTGTCGATGATCGTCTTCACGCGCGTGGAGAGCCCGTGCTGCACGCCGTGGGGGACATCCGCGCCGAGCCCCGCCGCCGAGAGCACCGGCGATCCGAAGCAGCGGCGGCACGGGGCCACCCGGCCGCGGTGCGTCGCGGGCTCCCACCGCGGCAGCCACCGCAGCCAAGCGTCCACCGCCTGGCTGACCTGGGTCTCGATCGACCGCTCCACGGTTTCCTACGCTAGTCCCCGCGGGCGCGTCACGAGTCGTCCTCGTCGCGCTCCCACGGCCAGCGCGGACGGCGGGCGCGCGTGCGGACGAGCGCGATGCCCGCCCATCCGCCGATCAGGCCGGTGACGGCGATCACCACGCCGGGCCAGCCGATGGCGACGGCGCCGGCCGCGGCGAAGGCGAGCGCCGGGTCGCTGCCGCTGATCAGCGCTCCGACGGCGACGCCGACGACCTCACCGAGGTACGCGCACAGCGCCGTGATGACGGCGGTCCAGAACGACGGATGCTCCGCCCTCAGCCCCGACCACAGGGCCGCGGCGAACCCCGCGGTGGCCAGCAGCATCCCGATGACGCCGGGGATCTGTCCGAGCCCCCGCACGGCGATGACATCCGCGTCGAGGGCGAGGCTCGTCAGCCCCAGGCCCGCGATGGCGACGGCGACGAAACCCACGACGGCGAAGGCCAGGGCGACGGCGGGTGCGACCGGCCCGCCGCCCGAGCCCGCCGCGTCGCGGGTCATCGTCAGGCGCGGTGCAGCTGCGGACCGGCTTCGAGCGTGCGCTCGTACTCGCGCTGGGCTTCCTCGTTGAGCTCGGTCATCCGGCGTCCGCGGGCGGCGACCCACGCACCGAACCAGATCGTCAGCTCACGACCGAGCACGAAGGCGACGATCGCCAGGGGCGCGAGCACCGCGCCCTCCAGGAGCTCGGCGCCTTCGCGGGCGGTCAGCATCCAGAAGGGCTCCTGGAAGAGCGCGCCGAGGAGGTGACCGGCGTACGCGGCGAGCCCGACGAGGATGCCCCACACGACCCAGTGACCCCAACGTCCGCGGTTGATGACCGCGCCGAGGAGCCAGAACGCGAGGAAGAAGACGACCACGGGCACCCAGAACGCCCACGTGGTCACCGCCTGCGTCGTCGCTTCGACGACCCCGGAGAGCTCGAATTCGCGGTTGAGGAGTCCGAGACCCAGGGTCGCGGCGAGGTAGAGGACGGCGAAGACGAGGGTGGCCAGCAGGCCGATCGCCCCGGCTGCTCCGCGGTTCCCGCGGGGGCGCGGGGCCTCGGGGGCCTGGACGAAGATGGGCTGCGCACCGCCGTACGCCGCGGCGCGCTCGGGGACGGGCTCGCTCGGAGTGACCACGGGCGTCGCGGCCACCGTCGGGGTCTCGTCCCTCCGGGCGTCCTGGACACGGGTGTCGTCGGCGCGCGCCTGGTCGGCGCGGGCCTCCTCGGCACGGGCGTCGGCGCGCGCCTGGTCGGCGCGGGCCTCCTCGGCACGGGCGTCCGCCTCGGCAGACGCGGCGTACATCGCCCAGCGCGCGTCATCGGGGTCTTCGGTGCGATCTTCGACGACCACGGTCTCCTCGATCACGACGGTCTCGGGCTCGTCTGCGGCCGGACGCTCGGCGGACACGGGTGTCGCAGCATCGGCGGGAACCTCCGCGCGTGCAGCCTCGGCTTCGGCCAGAGCCTCGCGCGCACGGCCGACCACGTCGGCGTCGCGGTCTGCGTCCGTCGGTTCGTCGACCGGGTCGCCGTACGACGACTTGGAATCACTCATCGCCCAGCACTCCTCACGCGGGGTATATCCCCGCGTTCGAAGGCTAACGTGCGCTTCCCGCCGCTCCTGGGAGGCGTGCCGCCGTGTGTCGATGTCCGTCGCCCCCGAAGGGCTATGGTGTGGCCATGATCGCCGGTGTTCGACGCTCCCCCGTCCGCGCAGCGCTGATCGCGACACTGGCAGTCGGGACGCTGGCGGTCGGGATGCTGGCGATGGCGGCCTGCGCGCCCGAGGCGGGGTCGTCCACGCGCACGGCGGGTCCCACGCCGGCCGCAAGCCCGACGTCCTCCGGTGCGACCGCCTCTCCCACCCCGTCGGCGTCGGCGACGGCATCCGCGGTCGTTCCCACCGACTGCCGCGCGATCCTCGCCGACCCGGTGCTCGCGCAACTCGGCGAGACTCCGCTGAACCCGGAGGGTTTCGGTCCGGTGGGAGTGCAGTCCGACGGCTCCCTCATCTGCCTCTGGCGCGATCCGCGGGCAGACACGACGTACCTCGCCACGGAGATCACCCGGATGAACCGGGGTCCCGCCCTGGACATGCTCAACGCCCTCGCCGACACGGAGGGCTTCGCCTGCTACACCCCCGACGCCGGCACGCGCTGCGAGAAGACGTGGGCCAACCCGCAGTACCCCGTCACCGACGGACGCACCCTGTTCTGGCGGGACGGCATCCTCATCGACACCGAGTTCTCCAACCTCGCCCCGTCGGGCTACACCGACAGCATCGTCGCGGCGATCTTCGACTGACTCACCCGCGCCCGAAGACGCGCGACGCCACCTGCGCGCCGTAGCCCTCCGGCAGCCAGGCGGTCAGCATGCTGGAGAGCCACACGTCGCCGCGCAGATCGTGGATCTCGTGCACGGAGCCCTTCCTGCGCTCGCAGTGCACGGCGGATTCCTCGCTCGTGCAGACGAAGCCCTCGGCCGAGAGTGCCGCGTGGGCCACCTGCGCCGCATCCGCAGCGACCGTCGCCACCGTCGTGGAGGCCGACCGGCCGTCGTCCGCGCGCCACGAGCAGGTGAGACGCACGGCCGGGGCGAGGGCCGTGGCCAGCGTGGACTCCGTCGCCGGCGCCGCCGCGTTCTGCGACAGCAGCGCCTCCGGCGTCCACGTCAGCTCGGCCCAGAGGCGGTCGGGGTACAGGCTCCGGCAGTCGGAGTCCGCCGTGGGAGGTGTCGCGGCGGAATCCTCCTCCACCGCGGCCGGGGGCGAGCTCGCACTCCGCAGGGTGTTCCCCACGAAGTCGATGACCACGGGCACCCCGGGGGCGGCGATCCACACGAGCGCGCCCACGACGGCGGCGCAGATCACGCCGACCGGCCACGCGATCCACAGGCTACGTCCGCTCACCCGAGCCATGTCATCCCCTCCCCACCCACGGTAGCCGCGCTCGCGCGGATTCCCCCCGCTGCCACGCCTGCCTCACCCCGCAGACGCCCGGGAACGACGAAGGCCCCCGACCCTGCGACGTGCGCAGGGACGGGGGCCTTCGGGCGGACGGGATGCGGCGGTCAGCCGCATCCCGACCCGATCAGTTGTACGTGCCGGGCGTGAAGTCGTCCGTCGAGAAGCTGTCGAAATCGACGTAGCTCAGGTCGGCGTCGCTGTAGGCGCCGTCCGAGGCGAAGATGCGGTTGGGGTACCGCTCGCTCTTGGCCTCTTCCGTCGCCTCGACCGTGACGTTGCGGTACTTCGCAAGTCCGGTTCCGGCGGGGATGAGCTTTCCGATGATGACGTTCTCCTTGAGACCGACGAGCGGGTCGCTCTTGCCCTCCATGGCCGCCTGCGTCAGGACGCGGGTGGTCTCCTGGAACGATGCCGCCGACAGCCACGACTCCGTCGCGAGCGACGCCTTCGTGATACCCATCAGCTCCGGTCGACCCGACGCCGGGCGCTTGCCCGCCGCCACCGTCTCGCGGTTGATGTTCTGGTACTTCTTGAAGTCGACCAGCTCACCCGGAAGCAGCGTCGTGTCCGCGTGGTCGACCACGGTGACCTTCCGCAGCATCTGGCGCACGATGACCTCGATGTGCTTGTCGTGGATCGGCACACCCTGGGAGCGGTACACGCCCTGAACGCCGTTGACGAGGTAGCGCTGCACCTCGCGGGCGCCCATGACTCGCATGACCTCCTTGGGGTCGAGCGTTCCGACCAGGAGCGGCTCGCCGACGGTGACGTGCTGGCCGTCCTCGACCAGAAGCGTCGCGCGCTTCAGGACGGGGTAGACCACGGGCTCGTCGCCGTTGTCGGGCGTGAGGATGACCTTCTTGGCCTTCTCGGTCTCGTCGATCGTGATGCGGCCATCGGCCTCAGCGATCGGCGAGGCACCCTTCGGGGTGCGCGCCTCGAACAGCTCCTGCACACGGGGAAGACCCTGCGTGATGTCTTCCGCCGACGCCGACCCACCGGTGTGGAAGGTACGCATCGTCAGCTGGGTGCCGGGCTCGCCGATCGACTGGGCGGCGATGATGCCGACCGCCTCGCCGATGTCGACCATCTTGCCGGTGGCCAGCGAACGGCCGTAGCACTTCGCGCACACACCGACCGCCGAGTCGCACGTCAGGACCGAACGGACCTTGATGTTCTCAACACCGGCATCGACGAGCTTGTTGATGAGCACGTCACCCACGTCGTCGCCGGCCTCGGCCAGGACCGTGCCCTGCGCGTCGACCACGTCGGCGGCGAGGGTACGGGCGAACACCGAGTTCTCGACGTTCGCGTCCTTGACGAGGCTGCCGTCGACGCCCGCTGCGGCGATCGGGAGCTCGAGGCCCTTCGACGTGCCGCAGTCCTCCTCGCGGATGATGACATCCTGCGAGACGTCCACGAGACGACGCGTGAGGTACCCCGAGTCGGCCGTACGGAGGGCCGTGTCGGCCAGACCCTTACGGGCACCGTGCGTCGCGATGAAGTACTCCGCCACCGACAGCCCCTCGCGGTACGAGGAGATGATCGGACGGGGGATGATCTCACCCTTGGGGTTGTTCACCAGGCCTCGCATACCGGCGATGTTCCGGATCTGCAGCCAGTTACCACGAGCGCCAGACGACACCATGCGGTTGATGGTGTTGTCCTCCGGGAAGTTGTCGCGCATCGCCTTCTGGACCTCGTCGGTCGCTTCGGTCCAGATCTTGATGAGCTCCTGGCGCCGCTCCGAGTCGGTCGTCAGACCCTTCTCGTACTGCGCCTGGACCTTCGCGGCCTGCTTCTCGTAGCCCGCGACGATTTCCTTCTTGTTCGGCGGGGTCAGAACGTCGCTCAGCGCCACGGTCACACCCGAACGCGTCGCCCAGTAGAAGCCGGCGTCCTTGATGCGGTCCAGCGTCGCGGCGACCTCCACCTTCGGGTACTCCTCGGCCAGCTTGTTGACGATCTGCGACAGCTTGCCCTTGTCTGCCTGCTCGCGTACGAACGGGTAGCCCTTGGGGAGGGTGTCGTTGAAGATCGCCTGACCGAGCGAGGCGTCCACGATGCCGTGACGCTCGTAGCCCTCGGGCGCCTGGCCCTCGAGGAACGAAAGACCCGGGATGCGGATGCGGACCTTGGCCTGCAGGTCGAGGGTGCCCTCGTCCTTGGCCAGGATCGCCTCACCGACGGAGCCGAACACGCGGCCCTCACCGGCTGCGCCCTCCTTGAGGGTCGTCAGGTGGTGCAGACCGATGATCATGTCCTGCGAGGGCAGGGTCACCGGACGGCCGTCCGACGGCTTCAGGATGTTGTTGGAGGCCAGCATGAGGATGCGGGCCTCGGCCTGCGCCTCGACCGACAGCGGCAGGTGCACAGCCATCTGGTCACCGTCGAAGTCCGCGTTGAACGCGGCACATACGAGCGGGTGCAGCTGGATGGCCTTGCCCTCCACGAGCTGAGGCTCGAAGGCCTGGATGCCGAGGCGGTGGAGCGTGGGCGCACGGTTCAGCAGAACCGGACGCTCGCGGATGATCTCCTCGAGCACGTCCCAGACCTCGGGACGGGTGCGCTCGACGGCACGCTTGGCGGCCTTGATGTTCTGCGAGTGACCGAGGTCGATGAGGCGCTTGATCACGAACGGCTTGAACAGCTCCAGAGCCATCTGCTTGGGCAGACCGCACTGGTGCAGCTTCAGCTGGGGACCCACGACGATGACCGAACGGCCCGAGTAGTCCACGCGCTTGCCGAGCAGGTTCTGGCGGAACCGGCCCTGCTTGCCCTTGAGCATGTCGGACAGCGACTTCAGCGCACGGTTACCGGTACCGGTGACGGGGCGACCACGGCGGCCGTTGTCGAACAGTGCGTCGACGGCCTCCTGCAGCATCCGCTTCTCGTTGTTGACGATGATCTCGGGGGCACCGAGGTCGATCAGGCGACGGAGACGGTTGTTGCGGTTGATCACGCGACGGTACAGGTCGTTGAGGTCGCTGGTCGCGAAGCGGCCACCGTCCAGCTGCACCATCGGGCGCAGCTCCGGCGGGATGACCGGAACGACGTCAAGCACCATCGCAGCCGGGCTCATGCCCGTCTGCAGGAAGGAGTTGACGACCTTCAGTCGCTTGATCGCGCGGATCTTGCGCTGGCCCTTGCCCTCGGAGATCTGCAGGTGCAGGTTCTCCGACTCGGCGGCCAGGTCGAAGGCCTCCAGGCGGCGCTTGATCGACTCCGCGCCCATGTGGGCCTCGAAGTACTGACCGAACCGGTCCTGCAGCTCGTGGAAGACGTCGTCCTCGGGCTTGAGCGTGCCGACCTCGAGCGAGCGGAAGTCTTCCCACACGCGCTCGAGCTTGGCGATCTGCTCGTCGGCGGCCTTGCGGGCCTGCGACATGTCCTTCTCGGCGGCGTCCTTGACCTTCTTCTTCTGGTCGGCCTTGGCACCCTCCGCCTCCAGGGCGGCGAGCTCCTCCTCCAGCTTGGCCATGCGAGCGGCGATGCGGGCATCGCGACGGTCGCCGAGGGTCTTCAGCTCGAGACGGATGTTGTTCTCCTGCGTGGGGAGGTCGCGGTGACGCGCCTCCTCGTCGACGGAGATGACCATGTAGGCGGCGAAGTAGATGACCTTCTCGAGGTCCTTCGGCGCCATGTCCAGGAGGTACCCCAGGCGCGACGGGACGCCCTTGAAGTACCAGATGTGGGTGACGGGAGCGGCCAGCTCGATGTGGCCCATCCGCTCGCGGCGGACGGAGGACTTGGTGACCTCCACGCCGCAGCGCTCGCAGACGATGCCCTTGAAGCGGACGCGCTTGTACTTGCCGCACGCGCACTCCCAGTCCCGCGAGGGACCGAAGATCTGCTCCCCGAAGAGGCCGTCCTTCTCGGGCTTGAGCGTGCGGTAATTGATGGTTTCGGGCTTCTTGACCTCGCCGAACGACCAACGACGGATGTCGTCAGCGGTGGCCAGACCGATTCGAAGCTGATCGAAAGTGTTTGATTCGAGCACTACTTCTCCTGTGTCGGAAATTTTGGGACGCGGTCCCTGAGCTTGTCGAAGGGGCCGGGTCAGATCTCGTCGATGGACGAGGACTCGAAGCGGCTGGAGATGTTGATGCCGAGTTCTTCGGCAGCACGGAAGGCGTCATCGTCGGTGTCGCGGAGGTTGACCGCGGTGCCGTCGGCCGAGAGGACCTCGACGTTCAGGCAGAGCGACTGCATCTCCTTCATCAGCACCTTGAAGGACTCGGGGATGCCGGGCTCCTGGATGTTCTCGCCCTTGACGATCGCCTCGTACACCTTGACGCGGCCGAGGATGTCGTCGGACTTGATCGTGAGGAGCTCCTGGAGCGCGTATGCGGCGCCGTAGGCCTCGAGCGCCCACACCTCCATCTCACCGAAGCGCTGGCCACCGAACTGCGCCTTACCACCGAGCGGCTGCTGGGTGATCATCGAGTACGGACCGGTCGAGCGGGCGTGGATCTTGTCGTCGACGAGGTGGTGCAGCTTCAAGATGTACATGTAGCCGACCGAGACGGGAGCCGGGAACGGATCGCCGGAGCGACCGTCGAACAGCAGCGTCTTGCCCGAGGAGCCGATGAGCCGGTCGCCGTCGCGCGTGGGGAACGTCGAGTCCAGCAGACCCGCGATCTCCTCCTCGCTCGCACCGTCGAACACCGGGGTGGCGACCTTCGTGCCGGGGGCGGCCTCGAAGGCCTGCTCCGGCAGACGGACGGCCCACTCCGGGGTGCCCTCGACCTTCCAGCCCTGCTGGGCGATCCACCCGAGGTGAAGCTCCAGCACCTGACCGAAGTTCATGCGACCGGGGATTCCGAGCGGGTTGAGCACCACGTCGACGGGCGTGCCGTCGGCGAGGAAGGGCATGTCCTCGACGGGGAGGATCTTCGCGATGACACCCTTGTTGCCGTGGCGTCCGGCGAGCTTGTCGCCCTCGGTGATCTTGCGCTTCTGGGCGATGTAGACCACGACGCGGCGGTTGACGCCGGAGCCGAGCTCGTCATCGCCGTCCTCGGCGTTGAACTCCTTGACCGCGATGATCGTGCCCTGCTCACCGTGGGGAACCTTCAGCGACGTGTCGCGAACCTCGCGGCTCTTCTCGTTGAAGATCGCACGGAGCAGGCGCTCCTCGGCGCTGAGCTCGGTCTCGCCCTTGGGCGTGACCTTGCCGACGAGGATGTCACCGGGGCGGACCTCGGCGCCGATGCGGACAATGCCGCGCTCGTCGAGGTCCTTCAGCAGGTCGGGGCTGACGTTGGGGAGATCACGGGTGATCTCCTCCTTGCCCAGCTTGGTGTCGCGAGCATCCACCTCGTACTCCTCGATGTGAATCGAGGAGAGGGTGTCGTTCTTGACCAGCTCCTGGCTGAGGATGATCGCGTCCTCGAAGTTGTGGCCTTCCCACGTCATGAACGCCACGAGCAGGTTCTTGCCGAGCGCGAGCTCGCCGTTCTCCGTCGCGGGTCCGTCGGCGATGACCTCGCCGACCTCGATGCGCTCGCCGGCGGATACGACGACCCGCTGGTTGTAGGACGTGCCCTGGTTGGAGCGGTCGAACTTGCGCAGGAAGTAGTCCTGCGTGCCGCCCTCATCCAGCTGCACGGTCACGACGTCGGCCGAGACCTCCAGGACGACACCGGCCTTCTCGGCGGTGATCACGTCGCCGGCGTCGACCGCGGCGTAGCCCTCCATACCGGTACCCACCAGCGGCGAGTCGCTGCGAACCAGCGGCACGGCCTGACGCTGCATGTTCGCACCCATGAGGGCGCGGTTCGCGTCGTCGTGCTCGAGGAACGGGATGAGCGAGGTCGCCACCGACACCATCTGGCGCGGGGAGACGTCCATGTAGCCGATCTCGCCGGCGGGGATGAGGTCGACCTCGCCGCCGATCTTGCGGGCAAGGACCCGATCCTCCTGGAAGTGACCGTCGGCCTTCAGCGGCGCGTTGGCCTGGGCGACGATGAAGTCGGCCTCTTCGCTCGCGGTCAGGTAGTCGATCTGGTCGGTGACCCGGCCGTTCACGACGCGGCGGTACGGCGTCTCGATGAAGCCGAACGCGTTGATGCGGGCGAACGATGCGAGCGAGCCGATCAGGCCGATGTTCGGGCCTTCCGGCGTCTCGATCGGGCACATGCGGCCGTAGTGCGAGGGGTGCACGTCACGGACCTCGACGCCGGCACGCTCACGCGACAGACCGCCGGGGCCGAGCGCGGACAGGCGCCGCTTGTGGGTCAGGCCCGCGAGCGGGTTGTTCTGGTCCATGAACTGCGACAGCTGCGAGGTGCCGAAGAACTCCTTGATCGCGGCGACGACGGGGCGCACGTTGATCAGGGTCTGCGGCGTGATCGCCTCGATGTCCTGCGTGGTCATCCGCTCGCGGACGACACGCTCCATGCGCGACAGGCCCGTGCGGACCTGGTTCTGGATCAGCTCGCCCACCGCGCGGATGCGGCGGTTGCCGAAGTTGTCGATGTCGTCGATGTCCAGGCGGATCTCGGCGGTCTTCCCGCCGCGCGTGCCGGAGAAGGTGTCGTCGCCGCGGTGCAGGCGGACGAGGTACTTGATCGTCGCGACGATGTCGTCGACGGTCAGGACCGAGTCGCTCAGCGGCAGGTCGAGGCCCAGCTTCTGGTTGATCTTGTACCGGCCGACCTTCGCCAGGTCGTAGCGCTTGGAGTTGAAGTAGAAGT
This sequence comes from Microbacterium sp. Z6_144, assembly GCF_057197625.1. Taxonomy (NCBI): domain Bacteria; kingdom Bacillati; phylum Actinomycetota; class Actinomycetes; order Micrococcales; family Microbacteriaceae; genus Microbacterium; species Microbacterium sp. Z6_144. Next base: position 413,307 of record NZ_JBXVPT010000002.1, on the reverse strand, counting down.
TGTCCAGGAGCGCGCGGGCAGCCTCGGCGGCGACCTGCTCGCCCGGACGGAGCTTGCGGTAGATGTCGCGGAGCGCGTCCTCCTTGGTGAGGATCGTGTCCTTGGACAGCGTGTCTTCGATCGAGTCGAAGCCGGCGAACTCGGCGAGGATGTCTTCGCTGGTGAGGCCCAGGGCCTTCAGGAAGACGGTGACCGACTGCTTGCGCTTGCGGTCGATGCGGACGCCGACCTGATCGCGCTTGTCGATCTCGAACTCCAGCCACGCACCGCGGCTGGGAATGATGCGGGCCGACACGATGTCCTTGTCGGACGTCTTGTCGGGGGTCTTGTCGAAGTACACGCCCGGCGAACGGACCAGCTGCGACACGACGACACGCTCCGTGCCGTTGATGATGAACGTTCCCTTGCCCGTCTGCAGGGGGAAGTCGCCCATGAAGACCGTCTGGGTCTTGATCTCACCGGTCTGGTGGTTCATGAACTCGGCCTCGACGTACAGCGGGGCGGCGTAGGTCTTGCCGCGCTCCTTGCACTCCTCGATCGAGTACTTCTCCGGCTCGAGGTACGGGTTCGTGAACGAGAGCTGCATCGTCTCGCTGAGGTCTTCGATCGGCGAGATCTCCTCGAAGATCTCCTCCAGTCCGCTGATCTCCGGGACGTCGGTGCGACCGGCGGCCAGAGCCTCGGCGACACGCGTCTTCCACGCTTCGTTGCCGACGAGCCAATCGAATGACTCGGTCTGCAACGCGAGAAGGTCGGGGACCGTCAGCGTGTCGGAGATTTTTGCGAACGAAAGCCGGGATGCTCCGCGGCCGTTCTTAGGGGTGGTGGGGGTGGATGCGTTGCGCGCAGCAGCCAAGGGAATAACCTCCGCAGAGCCCGGGCAGGACTCGTGATTTCCTTGTCGTCAGGGTGGAGTGCTCCCGGCCCCGAAACCTGACACGACGCACACCGCGAGAGCGGGGACGTGCAGGAACAGCCGACCACCATATGAGGGCAGGGGAAAGGGGAGCGCAAAAGACGACTATACGTCGGATGACGCGCCGTGTCCAGCCGGATTCTTGACGGGTCCCCCGACGTGCGGTATAACCGCGGCCCGTCGCCCGGGAAAACAGGGAATTCCCCACCCGCCGACCCGTCTCACCGGGGCCCGACCTCTCGAGCGCTGATCTGCGCCGGGTCCGGATCTGCGCGGGGTCAGGGCACGGGGCGGGCGTGGCGGAAGCGCACGCGGGTTCCCGGCCGTGCCTGGGCGAGCGCGTCGAGGGCGGCATCGGTCGCCACCGCGATCACGGGGTATCCACCGGTGACCGGGCCGTCGGCCAGGAGGATCGTTGGGCGACCGGACGGCGGCACCTGCAGCGCGCCCGGCACCATCCCCTCGCTGGGCACCTCACCGTCCTGCACCCGCTCGAGCTCGGGCCCGTCCAGCCGCATCCCGACGCGGTCGGCGGCGTCGGAGACGGTCCAGACCGCCTCGAACAGGGCGCGGTGCGCGGATGCGGCGAACCAGTCGGCGCGTGGCCCCGGGGCCAGCTCGACCTCGATCTCGGCGTCGGCGGGCGCGCCCCACGGCACGAGGTCGGCGACCGGCACGGCGGCGGCAGGGTCGGCGCCCACGGCCACCACGTCGCCGGCGCGGAGCGGTGCCGGGCCGAGGCCGGCGAGCACGTCGGTGGCGCGGGATCCGGCGACCGGCGGTACGTCGATGCCGCCGCGAACGGCGAGGTAGCCGCGCGCCCCCTGGGCGAACCAGCCGACCGACAGCTCGGCACCGGCGGGCCACCGGATCGCGGTATGCGGATCGATCGCGTGCCCGTCGAGCGTCATCGGGCCGACGGCGCCGGCCACCGCGACCCACAGGGGTCGGTGGGCGACGGCGCGGAATCCGCCCAGGGTGATCTCCACCCCGGCGGCGCCCTCGTCATTGCCGACGAGCCGGTTCGCACGTCGCAGCGCCTCGCGGTCCAGCGCACCCGATCGCGCGATCCCGAGGGCGGCGTTCCCCGCCCGGCCGAGGTCCTGCACCGTAGCGAGCAACCCCGGCTCCACGACCCCGATCCCCGCCTCCCCGGCGCCCTCCGCCTCCCCCGCCTCCCCGGCCTGCGAGAAACGACGTTCCGGACGAGAAACCACGCGCCGCGCCGTTTCTCGTCCCGCATGTCGTTTCTCGACGAAGCGCACGCGGGCGCCGGGCGGGAGGAGCGCGGGCGGAGCGGCGTGCGGGTCGAACAGCGGCGCATCCGTCGCGCCGATCAGCCGCCATCCGCCGGGCGTCTCGCGCGGGTACGCGCCGGAGAAGGCGCCCGCGATCCCCACCGAGCCGGCCGGCACGCGCGTGCGCGGCGACGCGAGCCTGGGCACGTCGTAGGGCCAGTCGTCGCTCACCAGGTACGCGAATCCGGGGGCGAATCCGGTGAAGGCGACGCTCCACTCGGCGGCGCGGTGCCGCGCGACGAGTTCGGAGGCACTCACCCCCAGCAGGCCGGCCGTGTCGGCGAGGTCGGGCCCGTCGTAGCGGATCGGCACCTCCACGAGCGGTCCCGACGGTGCCGCGCCCGCGGCAGCGTCCTCCTCGGCGGCGGCGCGGATCCATGCCCGCACGCCCGAGGGCGCGACGACCCCCGGGTCGAACGCCACGAGCACGGTGCGGGCAGCGGGAACGATGTCGGCGATCCCCTCGGGCCGGGATGCGGCGAGCGCGGCCGACAGCGCCAGGACGTCGGCGAGCGACGCCGTCTCGGCGAGGACGGCCCGCTCCCCCATGGGCCGCAGCTCCACGTTCACCATGGTGGGCGCACGACGATCGCCTCAGCCTCCAGGGCCGCCCGCACCGCACGCGCCATCGCCACGGCAGCCGGGGTGTCGCCGTGCAGACACAGGGATGCGGCGTCCGCGGCCACCGGCGGTCCGTCGACGGTGTCGACCAGGCCGTCGACGGCCAGACGGACGGCCCGCTCGGCCACGACGGCGGCCTCGTGCAGCAGATCACCCGGCTCACCGCGGCGCACGAGCCCGCCCGTCGCGGTGTAGCCGCGGTCCAGGAACGCCTCGCGGACGAAGGGGAGGCCGGCCGCCCGTGCGGCGCGCTCGATCTCTCCGCCGAGCCCCAGCACGGGGAGGGCGCGGCCGAGCGCCGCCGAGACGTCGGCCACGGCCGCCGCCACCGCATCCGCCTGCTCCGCCTCGACCGTGACCGCGTGGTACAGCGCGCCGTGCGGCTTGACGTAGCGCACGTGCGCCCCGGCGGCCACCAGCGCCCGCAGCTGTTCGGCGACCTCGGCGCGCAGCTGCGTGGGCGCGGGGTCGCGGTGGATCCGGCCGAAGTTGTCCGGATCGCGATAGGAGGGGTGCGCACCCACGGCCACATCGAACCGCGCGGCGCGCTCCACGGCCGCGCGCATGGATGCCGCATCCCCGGCGTGGCCGCCGCACGCGACGCTCGCACTGGAGACGACGGCGAACATCGCCTCGTCGTCGGCGGTCGGCACGCCCCGGACCGTCTCGCCGAGGTCGGCGTTGAGGTCGATCACGCGCATGCGAACACGCTACCGGCGCCGGCGGACGGTGCCGGGACCGCGACAGTGCTGGCTCCGCCCCTCCCGGGGCCGAGGCGGCGCGGTTACGGGTGCGTGACGATGCGCCCCAGCGCGTGCGTCGCCGCGGCGCGCGGGGCAGGATGGACGGATGACCTCCGCCGCCGCAGCGCCCCTGCTGTCCGTCCGCGACCTGGCCGTCGACTTCTCGACGATCGACGGTCCCGTCCGCGCCGTCGATGGCGTCGACTTCGACATCGCCCCGGGAGAGACCGTCGCCATCGTCGGCGAGTCCGGCTCGGGGAAGTCCACCACGGCGATGGCAATCATCGGGCTGCTCGCCTCCGGCGGGTCGGTCGCCCGCGGCAGCATCCTGATCGAGGGCGAGGATCTCACGCAGTTCAGTGAGGCGCGGATGCGGGAGGTGCGCGGCCGCCAGATCGGCCTGGTGCCGCAGGACCCGATGTCGAACCTCAATCCGGTCGCCAAGATCGGCACGCAGGTGGCCGAGACGCTCCTCGCCCACGGCCTGGCCACGCGGTCGGACGTGCAGGGGAAGGTCGTCCAGACCCTCGAGGCGGCGGGACTCCCGGATGCGGCCGCCCGCGCCAAGCAGTACCCGCACGAATTCTCCGGCGGGATGCGCCAGCGCGCGCTCATCGCGATCGGCATGGCCTGCAGCCCGCGTCTGCTCATCGCCGACGAGCCCACCAGCGCCCTCGACGTGACGGTGCAGCGCACCATCCTCGACCAGATCGACCGGATGACCACGGAGCTCGGCACCTCGGTGCTGCTCATCACCCACGACCTCGGGCTCGCCGCCGAGCGCGCCGCCCGGGTCATCGTGATGCACCGCGGGCGTGTGGTCGAGCAGGGCCCGGCGCGGCAGATCCTCGAGGCGCCGCAGCATCCGTACACGAAGTCCCTCGTGGCGGCCGCCCCGTCGGTCGCCGCCGTGCGCCTGCGGCCCGAGGATTTCCGCGCGGCGCGCCTGGGTATCGTCCCCGATCCGGCCGAGGCGGCGACGGCCACGGCCGACAACATCGTCGAGATCGAGCACCTCACGAAGGTGTACCCCACCCGCGGGCGCGGCGACGACTTCCGCGCCGTCGACGACGTGTCGCTGGCGATCCCGCGCGGCCAGACGGTCGCGATCGTCGGGGAGTCGGGATCGGGCAAGACCACGACCGCGCGGATGCTGCTGAAGGTCGTCGAGCCCACGAGCGGGGCCATCCGGTTCGAGGGTCAGGATGTCACCGCCCTCAGGGGCGCGCCGCTGCGGGACTTCCGGCAGAAGGTGCAGCCGATCTTCCAGGACCCCTACTCGAGCCTGAACCCCATGTTCACGATCGAGCGGATCATCGAGGAACCGCTGTCGTTCTACAAGCGCGGCTCGGCCAAGGAGCGCTCGGAGCGCGTGCGGAAGCTCATGGACGACGTGGCGCTGCCGCAGTCGATGCTGCGCCGCTACCCCTCGGAGCTGTCGGGCGGCCAGCGCCAGCGGGTCGCGATCGCCCGTGCACTCGCCCTCTCCCCCGAACTCATCGTGTGCGACGAGCCGGTCTCGGCCCTCGACGTGCTCGTGCAGGACCAGATCCTCACGCTCCTCGGCGACCTGCAGCGCGAGTACGGCTTGAGCTACCTCTTCATCTCCCACGACCTCGCCGTGGTGCGTCTCATCAGCGACTACGTGTGCGTCATGAAGGACGGCCGGCTCGTGGAGGCGGCATCCAGTGAAGAGATCTTCACGAACGCGCGCGACCCGTACACGCGGCGCCTGCTCGCCTCGATCCCCGGCAACGAGCTCGACATCGCCGGCTGACCCGCCCCTGCCGGGCTTCGCGCACACGGCCGGGGCCGCGAGACTTCAGCGTGCCGACGAGACCGCGTCAGAATGTCGATGTCTCGTCGGCAGCGTGCAGTCTCGCGGGTCCGGCGGGTCCTCCAGGACGGGCCGGGGCGGGCGGGTCAGCGGGCGGGTCAGCGGGCGCGGGTGCGGGGGTCCATGGACTCCCGCAGCGACTCGCCGAGGAGCGTGAAGCCGAGCGCGGTGACCGCGATGCAGATGCCGGGGAGGAAGGCCAGCCACGGCGCGATCGCCAGTTCCGACTGCGCGTAGGTGAGCATGCGGCCCCACTCGGCCGTCTGCGGGAGCCCTCCGCCGAGGCCGAGGAACGACAGCGCGGCCGCGTCGATGACGGCGGTGGCCAGCGTCAGCGTCCCCTGCACGATGACCGGCCCCACGCTGTTGGGCAGGACGTGGCTCATCGTGACCGAGCGGCGGCTGAGGCCCAGCGTCTGCGCGGAGAGCACGTAGTCCGCGCCGCGCTGCTGCAGGAGCGAGGCGCGGAGGAGCCGCGCGAAGACCGGCACCTGGGATGCTCCGATCGCGATCATGATCGCCAGCTGGCTCTGCCCGAGGATCGCCGCGATCGACACCGCCAGGAGCAGGTTCGGCACCGAGAGGAGGATGTCGACGAAGCGCATCACGACGTTGTCGACCCACCCGCCGAACATGCCGGCCAGAAGGCCGAGCAGCATGCCGCCGACGAGGCCGAAACTGGTGGACACGATGCCGATCATCAGCGAGGCCTGCGCGCCCCAGATCAGCTTCGACAGCACGTCACCGCCGAAGCGGTCGAGGCCGAGAGGGAACTCGGCCATCTCACCCGGGCCCGGAATATCGGTCGGGGTGATGAAGCGCTGCCCCGGCAGCGACTCGGCCGGGTACGGCGTGAGGAGCGGGGCCAGGAGCGCCACCAGGATGAACAGCGCCACGATCACCGCGCCGATCCACGCGGTGGGGTTGCGCCGCAGGCGCCGGAAGACGTCGCGCCAGAACCCGCCGCGGGTCTGGGCGCTGAGGAGCGCTGCATCGACGATCGCGTTGTCGTCGACGGGGCCGCCGCTGGGGGCGGGGGGCAGGATGCTGGAGCTCACTGCACTCTCACTCTCGGGTCGATGACGCTGTAGGACACGTCCACGAGCAGGTTGATGAGGGCATACAGGATCGCGATGAAGATGATGAAGCCCTGGAGCACCGGGAAGTCACGCGTGAAGATGGCCCTCGCGAGGAACTGCCCGATGCCGGGGAAGGCGAACACCGTCTCGGTGAGCACCGCCCCGGAGATCAGCAGACCCGCCTGCAGCCCCACGGTGGTGACCACGGGGAGCATGGCGTTGCGCAGGATGAATCGGTTGCGCAGCGTCCCCTGCCCGATGCCCTTGGCCCGACCGGTGCGGACGTAGTCGGCGTTCTGCACGTCCAGCACCGACGCGCGCGTGATGCGCACGATGATCGCGAGCGGGATGGTGCCGAGAGCGACCGCCGGGAGGATGAGGTGCAGGAACGCGTCCCATGTCGCGTCGAGTTCGCCCGTGATGAGGCCGTCGAGCAGGTACAGGTTCGTGTAGTGGGTCGCGTCTATCCGCGGGTTCTGCCTCCCGTCGGACGGGAGCCATCCCAGCTGCACCGCGAAGATGTACTTGAGGATGAATGCGAGGAAGAACACCGGGATCGTGATGCCGACGAGGCTCAGCACGACCGCGATGTGATCCCACGCCTTGCCGTGCTTGCGTGCGGCCCAGTATCCGAGGGGGATACCGACCCCGACGGCGATGATCAGCGCCGCGATCGAGAGCTCGAGGGTGGCCGGGAAGCGCCGCAGGAACTCCTCCAGCACGGGGCGTCCGGTCTGGATCGAGGCCCCGAAGTCGCCCGTGATCAGGCGCCCGAGCCACGTGAAGTACTGCACGTAAAGCGGCTCGTTGAAGCCGTACAGCTCGTTGATGCGCTCGACGGCCTCAGGGGTGGCGCGTTCGCCCAGCAGCGCGACGGCCGGTCCGCCCGGGAGCGCGCGCACCCAGAAGAACAGCAGCACGGACAGGCCGAACAGCGTGGGGATGAGCAGGAGCAGACGCCTGCCGATGGTGCGTAGCACGAAGACTCCGGGATAAAGGGGAGCCCGACCCGCGTGAATCGGCTGCTTCGCGCCGGGCTAGGCAGCCGATTCACACAGGTGGGGCAGACGAGGATGCTGCGACCCGGGCCGGGTCGCAGCATCCGTTCGTCACTCCGACAGTTCGATCAGGTTGTAGACCTCGTCCTGCACGGGGCTCGCCGGGTACGAGGTGACTCGCTCGGCGAACGCCAGGGTCGGGACGGGGCTTGCCAGCGGGATTCCGGGCAGGAACTGCGCGATCTCCTCGTTGATGTCCTGGTAGGCGGGGTCCTGCTCGTCCTCGGTGGCGAGGCCGCGCGCGGTGGTCAGCGCCGAGAACAGCTCGGCGTTGTCGAAGCCCCACTCGTTCGAGGGAGCACCGAAGAACGTCCCCACGAAGTTGTCGGGGTCGTTGTAGTCACCGGTCCACCCGAGGAGGTGGATGCCGTGCTCGCTGCCGCCCTGGATGAGGTCGAGGTACTCGGCCCATTCGTTCGAGACGGGGTTGAGCACCACGCCCACGGCCTCCAGCTGCGACTGCAGGTTCGTGAAGATCTGCTCCGGGTTCGGCATGTACGGGCGCGAGATGTTGACCGGGTAGTTGAAGGTCAACGTCAGCGGGTTCGCCTCGGTGAAACCGGCTTCCTCCAGCAGCGACTGAGCCGCCTCGACGTCGTACTCGTACGCCGTGACGTCCTCGTTGAAGCCGATCACGCTTTCCGGCATGAACTGGTCGGCGACCACGGTGCCCTCGGGCAGCACCTGGCTGACCAGCTGCTCCTTGTCGATGGCGTGGGCGAGGGCCTGGCGCACGCGGATGTCGGCGAGCGCGGGGTCGGCCTGGTTCATGGCGAGGTACAGGATGTTGAACGGCTCGCGGTTGACGAGCGTATAACCCGCGTCCTCGAGTGCGCCGAGGTCGGCGGGGGCGACGAGGTCGTAGCCGTCGATCGAGCCGGATTCGAGAGCCTGGCGGCGGGCGGTGGTGTCACCGATCACGCGGAAGATGACTTCCTGCACCTGGCCCTGCTCGCCCCAGTAGTCCTCGTACGCGGTGACGGTCGCCTCGGCGCCCGGCTCCCACGAGTCGAACATGAAGGGTCCGGTGCCGGTCGGGTGCTCGGTGGCGTATTCGCTCAGCGTCGGGGCCTCGGAGGTGCCGCCCACGTCGTCGGCGTTGTACTCCTCGAGCGCGGCCGGGCTCTGCATGGCGAACGCGGGGAGCGACAGCGCCGGGATGAAGCCGGCGAAGGGCTCGTTGAGGGTCACGGTGACCTCGGTGTCGCTGACGGGCTCGCAGCTCTCGTAGATCGAGCTGCCGGTGTCGGCGTAGCCGCGCATGATCTTGCCCCAGTAGTACGACAGGCTCTCGCTCTGCGCGATACCGGTGAAGTTGTTCTGCCGGTCGAAGTTGAAGCAGACCGCATCCGCGTTGAACTCGGTGCCGTCGTGGAAGGTCACGCCCTCTTTGAGCTGGAAGGTGTACGACAGTCCGTCTTCGGACTGCTCCCAGCTCTCGGCGAGGAGCGGCGCCGGGTCAGCCGTTCCCGCCTCGACGCCGACGAGACCCTCGAAGATCTGCCGCGAGATGCGGAAGGACTCGCCGTCGCTGGCGAAGGCCGGGTCGAGGCTGGACGGGTCTCCGGATGCGCCGAAGACGAACGTCGAGTCGACATCGCCCGATTCGGTCTCTTCTGCTCCGCCGCCGCGCTGGCTGGAGCAACCGGAGAGGACGATCGCGCCGATCGCGACCGCGGCGGCGCCGCTGAGCAGGCGCCGTCTCATCGTGTGTGCCATGTGCTGTGCACCTTCCATGTGGGGGTCAGGACAGGGCCGGCGGTTCCAGATCGACGCGCCGCATCCCGTTCAACCGATGTACCGACCGTACCCGCAAGCGATCGAGGGCCGGTTGCTCGTGTGTATCGATCGTGTTTCGACCGGCCGGGCACCTGCTGGTCGTGCGCGGCTAGCGTGGGGGCATGGCCCGCGCCCGCGTCGAACCCGCCGAGATCGCCTCCACGCGTCTGTCCGATGGGACCATCGCTCGGATCGTGCCCTCGCCGTACGCGTCGGGGTATGAGCTGGAGGTGGACGGCACGCCGCAGTCTCACGTCGACCCGGATGACGCCACCCACCTGCACTTCGAATACGTCGCGCGCATGGCCGCGGTGATCGACCGCCTGCGCCTGCCCGGGCAGCCGCTGACCGCGGTGCACCTCGGCGCGGGCGCGTTCACCCTGCCGCGGTACGTCGAGGCGACCCGTCCGGGCTCGCGCCAGCAGGTCATCGAACTGGAGCAGCCGCTCGTCGACCTGGTGCGCGCGACCCTGCCGCTGCCGCGCGGCTCCTCGATCCGGGTGCGCATCGGCGACGCGCGGGCGGGGCTGGCACGCCTGCCCGCCGGGATCGTGGGCACGGTCGACCTTCTCGTCAGCGACGTGTTCGCCGGCGCGCAGACGCCCGCGCACCTGACGACGGCGGAGTTCTACCGCGACGCCGCGCGGATCCTCGCCCCCGACGGCGTGCTGCTGGTCAACGTCGCCGACGGCGCCGGCCTCGCCTTCGCGCGCCGGCAGGTGGCTACCGTCCTCTCGGTGCTCCCCCACGTCGCGGTGCTCGCCGAGGTGCAGGTGCTCAAGGGCCGGAGATTCGGCAACCTCGTGATCGCGGCATCCCCGGCTCCTCTCCCGGTGGAGTGGCTGCCGCGGCTCATGGCGGCGGGGCCGCATCCGGCCAAGGTGGCCTCCGGCGCCGAACTCGTCGAGTTCACCCGGGGGGCCTCTCCGGCGACGGATGCGGATGCCACACCCTCTCCCAAACCGAACTCGTCCCTGTTCGACCGGTGATCGGCGGCGTGCCTTCCGGGAGACTCGGGCCCGCCTGACGCAGACTGGGGAAAGCAGTCGGAAGGCCAGGCGACCGGCACGGCGAAGGGAGACGACGATGAGCTACATCCGCGGATACGACCCGGAGACGCTGCGCGAGATCGTCGATCTCCCCGAGTGCCAGGCACGCCTCGACGAGATCGGCCCCCAGCGGAGTCTGCCCGCCCTCCTCGAGCGCGTGTGGCTGCTGAAGGTGCTGGGCCGGTTGGATGAGGCGCTGTCGATCTCCGACCAGTCGGTGCGCGTGGCCCGGATGGCCGGAACCCGCAAAGACCTCCTGCGGGCGCGCGTCCTGCACGCGACGGTCCTGCAGGCGCGCGACGCACTACCGGCGGCGGCGCAGGAGCTGACCACCTGCGCCCTCGAGGCGGACGGCGCCGGGTGGTCGGGTATCGCCGCGTTCGCGTATCAGCACCGCGGCAAGGTGTCCTACGACGCCGGGGACTACGACGACGCGCGCACCGACTTCAAGCGCGCCCTGTTCCTTCGTCAGGACGCCGGCGCCGCCGACGAACAGCTCGAGTCGACCCTGATGGCGATCGATGCCGCCGACCGGCGCCGCGCTCGCACGTCGGTCGCCAGCTGACTGTCGGTCGCTGCCTCTACGCTCGTTGTCCATGTCGGAGCTGCAGCGGGTGCGCACGTGGGCGGAGGCGTTGATCTCCCTCCACCTCGATGCGACGTGGTCGTTCGGGTTCGACAACGCCAAGCGCCGGGCGGGCCTGTGCGACTACACCAGCCGCCGCATCAGCGTGTCCCGGTACCTCACCGCCCGCTACGACGACGACACGAACCACCAGACGCTGCTGCATGAGGTCGCCCACGCGCTCGCCGGCCCCGCGGCGGGTCACGGACCGCAGTGGAAGCGCATCGCGCGCGACCTCGGCTACGTCGGCGGGACCACCCACGCCGGCGAGACGGCCAACGAGCTCGCGCCGTGGGTCGGGGTGTGCCCGGCCGGACATGTCGCGTACCGCCACCGGCGCGCGTCCCGGCCGACCTCGTGCGCGAAGTGCGCACCCCGGTTCGACCCGCGACACGTCTTCACCTGGACGCGCCGCGACATCACTCCCGCGACGCGTCTCGCCGCGCAGACCCCGCGCTGACCCCGGCTGGAGTCAGCGGCGTCACTCCGGGACGAACTGCCCGTCACGGAGCACCGGCACGACGGATACCGCATCCACAACCGCCGCCGACAGCACCTCGTCGCGGCGGCCCAGGGCGGCGAGCTCCTGCCCCGACCCGCTCGCGGTCAGGAGGTGCCGCGTGGCGCCGCGGAGCGCGCGGAAGGCCTCGCCGGCGACGGCGGCATCGGGTGAGCACGCGTCGATGCCCAGGTCGCCGAGCGCGGCGATGACGGCGCCGGCGCCGAGCTGGTCTTCGACAGCGAAGCGCAGCTCCGCCGCATCCGGTGGCACCCGCTCCCCCGCCGCGATGACCGCGACGCTCGTGCGCACCCCGCGCTCGCCCTGGCGCCCGAGCACCCAGCGGGCGACGGCCGCAGCGTTGCGCAGGCATCCCAGCACGACCGTGCCCTGGCCGGCGGAGGCGGCGGTGGCGAGGGCGGCACCGCCGAGCGAGACCGCATCCGCGGCGTCATCCAGGGGGTACGCCGCGCCGGAGGCGAGGGCGTCGGTGACGCTCGAGGCGAACCGCAGCACGTCGACGACCACGACGATGTCGGCGGGAGCCAGGCGTGCGAGCCCGTCCACCCCCCAGTCCAGGCGCACCTGGTAGACGGACTGGTCGAACGCACGGGTGTTGTCGGGCACCCGACGAGCCTAGGACCCCGCGACGCGGCACCCGCGATGGGAGAGGATGAGGCATGCGCATCATGCTCAAGCTGGTGATCGACTGCGACGCCGACGCGGCTTGGCGTGCGCTGCACTCCCCGCGCGCGGTGGCAGAGCTGTACGGCCCGCTCCTGGCGATGGAGCCGCTCGCGGCCGCCCCGACCTCATGGGAGGTGGGCACGGAGCTCCCCGTGCAACTCTCGGTAGCCGGAGCATTGCCGATGGGCCGCCAGCTCATCTCCGTCAGTGAGCGCGAGGCCACCGACGCGCACGGACGGGTGCGCATCTTCCGCGACAGCGGCATCCCGCTGACCGGTCCGCTGGCGCGCTTGGATGTGTGGGACCACCAGATGGCCGTGTCACCGGCGCCGGGAGACCCCACCCGCACGCTTTGGCGAGACCGGCTGGTCATCGGCGGTCCGGCCGCGCCGCTCCTGTGGCCCGTGCTGTGGTCGGCGTGGCAGTGGCGCGGCGCCCGCATCCGCGCCCTCGCGCCGTCGTGGGCGCACGACCCGGAACCCTCAGACGGCGGCGAGAACCCGGAGCCGGAGCCGGGCGGGTGAGCGAGATCGTCGTACGCCCGGCGGGGCTCGGCGACGAGGCCGGCATCGCCCGCGTGCACGTCCAGGGCTGGCGCGAGGCCTACACCGGCCGCATCCCGACCTCGCTCCTGGACCGGATGGACCTGGCCCGCTACACCGAGCGCTGGGGGCAGACCCTCGCCGGACAGCGACCCCCGGGCGAGCCCACAGGGCGGTCGTGGGTCGCCGTCCGCGACGACGAGATCATCGGCTTCGCCTCATCCGGTCCCTGCCGCGACCCCGACCGCACCTTCGACGACCTCGAGCTATACGCCATCTACGTGCTCGCCGCCCACTATGGGTCGGGCGCGGCAGCCGCCCTCCTCGACGCCGCGCTCGGCGATCGTCCGGCGACCCTGTGGGTGCTGGAGGACAACCCCCGCGCGCAGGCTTTCTACGTCAAGCACGGTTTCGACTTCGACGGCGCGCTGCGCGACGACGCCCGCTGGGGCGAGGTGCTGCACGAGGTCCGGATGGCCCGCTGACGCGAGAAACGACGATCCGGTCGAGACGGCACGCGACGCGCTGTGTCTGGACCGGATCGTCGTTTCTCGCGGGGGGCTACTCCGCAAGGGCGGCGAACGCGGCGGCGCAGCGAACGGAACATCGTCACCGAGGTTACGCGGGGCGGGGAGGACGCAGCATCCGCCTGCAGATGTATCCGCGGCGCCGACGGTGGGGCGCCGTCGCTGTTCAAAACTCAGGAGATCCGCGGATCCGGGCGCCGTGTCACCGGTAACGGCACCGGGATCTCCTGAGTTCTGCGCACGCCCGGCGGCGACATAGCCGCAGCGGTCTACGGGGCGTACACGCGCAGCGCGTCGGGCACCGCGCGCACCCGGAGGCTGAATCCGGCCGGATCCGCCTCCTCGAGTTCACCGTCGTGCACGTACACCGCGGGAGCGTCGCCCGGGCGCACGTCGATGGACCATTCCGCTTCGACCAGTCGCTCGAGGTCGGACGAGGGCGGCATGAGCCGCAGCGCCCGCAGCACCGCGACCGTGCGGCGTCCGAAGGCGAGCGAGGTCATCGCGCGCACCCGCGACCCGCGGGCGTGGTGCACCCGGATGTCGAGGGTCGGGTCATCCAGGTGCACGCGCTGCATCATCGCGTGCTGGTCGGGGTCGTTGCGTCCGACGCTGACGAACACCGACCACACCGCCGCGCGCCGGTCGCCGCGGACGATGGTGATCGGCCGCGAGCCGTGCAGTTCGCGCCAGGTCGCCACGACGCCGCCGAGCCACTTGCCCAGGTTGCTGCGCCGCGTGCGTTCGGCGAGGAACTGTGGATATGCGCCGAGCGACACCGCGTTGAGCACGGTGACCGGGTCCCCGCCGTCCACCACCAGCTCGGCCACGGTGATGTCCCGGATGCTGCCGCCGGCGAACGCGTCGAGGCCGGTGTCGATCTCGTCGATGCCCGCCGCCCGCGCGAAGTGGTTGAAGGTGCCCCCGGGGAGCACGAGGAGGGGAACGTCGAAGCCCCGGGCCAGGTGCGCCATGCGCGAGACCGACCCGTCACCGCCGAGCACGCCGAGCGCGGCGGGACGCTCGTCCGAGGCCATCGCGGCAGCCACGGCCTCGTCCAGGCTGTCGTCGGGGCCGAGTTCGTGGATGCGGGCGCGCGGCAACCGGCGCCGGATCTCCGGGAGGGGGTCGGCGCGCAGCACAGAGTCGCCGGCACTGCTGTTGGCGAGGAGGAACAGTCCCTCGCCGTCGGGCCGCGCCGTTGAGCGTTGATCGGGCATGCTCCGACCGTAGCGGGCGCGGGCGGACTCCGGGGTGCGTGACCGCCCCGGCGGGGGGCGCGGGCAGGCTCCGGGGAGCGCGACCGCCCCGGAGGTAGGCTGGCCGCATTCTGACCGGTACCGCGCGCTCCCGCCGGCCGACCCCGCAGATCGGAGGTTCGTATGTCCATTTCCGCCGCCACTTCTCGTGAGCACAAGGCGATCATCGGCGAGCCCGAGGTCGTCGAGGACGGCCGGGCCGCCGGCGTCGAGGGATCGCCCGCGTGGGCGATGCTCAAGCGCGCGGCCATCGAGCTGCAGGCCCTGCAGGGGCAGGACGGATCGGTCCCGGATGCCGCGGACCACGCCTCCGCCGCATCCCTCGTCGACGCCATCATCGCGGCGGTCGAGGAGCTGGCGCCGCGCTTCCCGCACGACGCCGACTACCTCGCCGCCTCCGTCGCCGACTTCGCCCGGTGGAAGGCGGAGGACTTCGGGGTTCCCGATTTCCTCGACTCCCTCGTGGCCTTCCAGCCGCAGCGGCACCGCGTGGACGGCATCCGCCACCTGATCGTCTTCCCCATGTACACGCAGAACGGTTCGCGCGCCCGCCACCTCGAAGCCGTCCTGGCCGAGGTCATCTGGCCGGAGTTCGTCGCGCGGCTCGAGCAGGACTACTCCAACGGCCTGTTCGTGTCGCTCCGCCTGGTGGACTTCACGCCCGGCTACGACACCAACTCCGCGGTGCTGTTCCCCGAGACCGTCGCGATGCGGGAGATCCCGGCCTTCACGTGGGGCGCGATCTTCCAAGACCGCGAGGCCGCCCGCTACCGCCGCGTCGTGCGTGCGGCGGCGGAGATCACCAAGCTCGAGCTGCCCGACGCGGCCGCGCGGATGCTGGAGGACCAGGCGCTCGCCGAGCGGACGTTCGTGATGTGGGACCTCATCCACGACCGCACCCACATGCGCGGCGACCTGCCGTTCGATCCCTTCATGATCAAGCAGCGCATGCCGTTCTTCCTCTACTCGCTGGAGGAGCTGCGGTGCGATCTGACGGCGTTCCGCGAGAGCGTCGCGATCCAGGAGCGGTTGCAGGATCGGCTCCAGTCAGCCTCGGCCGGCGAGCCGGTGGACGAGCTGGATGCTGCGGAAGCCGCCATGCTCGAGCACGCCGCCCTCGTGCAGTACGCGGTGATCTTCGACCGGATCTTCCGGTTCGCGATCACCGGGTCGCGCGTGCGCAACTACGACGGGCTCGGGGGGCAACTGCTGTTCGCGTGGCTGCACCAGCGCGGCGTGCTGCACTGGACCGACACCGCACTCACCTTCGACTGGGACGAGGTCCCCGCGGCGGTGGTGGCGCTGGGAGACGCGATCGACGAGCTGTACTGGCGCTCGATCGACCGGCCGAAGACGGCGCACTGGCTCGCGGCATATGAGCTCGTGCGCGGCGTTCTCACGCCGCATCCGGCGTCGCAGTGGGCGCGTGGCCTCCCGGATGAGGTGCTCTCGGGTGCCCCGAAGGGCTACACCGACGCCGTGCGGGATGACGAGTTCCCGCTGTCGATGTTCTACGAGGCGCTGGAGAAGAAGATGCGCGCGGTGATCGAGTCCACCGCCGGCATCCGCGGCACCGACTGACGCCGGCCTCCGCGGCACGTCTGCCCGCGCCGGGCGGGGGTCAGCGTCGAGCGGCGAGGACGGCGTCCCACACGGCGTCGGCGACCTCGCGTTTGCTGCCCTCGGCACGGGCGAGCACGTCGCCGGCGCCCGACACCACGAGGACGGCGTTCTGGGTCGCCCCGAAGCCGGAGGTCCAGCCCACGCGGTTGGCGACGAGAAGGTCCACGCCCTTGCGGGCGGCCTTGCGCACGGCCCGCTCTTGCAGCGCGGCGTCGTCCTCCTCGGTCTCCGCGGCGAAGGCCACGACGGACTGTCCTGGTCGGCGTCGCTCGGCGAGCCCCGCGACGATGTCGGGCGTGCGGACGAACTCGAGCGTCAGGCCCGGTCCGTCGGCGTCCTCTTTGCTGAGCTTGTGCTCGCTGATCTCGGCGACGCGGTAATCCGACACCGCCGCGGCCATCACGACGACGTCGGCGACCGCAGCGGCCGCGCCCATCGCCGCCTGCAGCTCATCGACGGTACTGGCCCGCTCGACGCGGATCCGTGGATGACGCGACGCTTCGGCCATCACGCCGTCATCCACGTGCGCGGCCACGAGCGTGACATCGGCCCCGCGGTCGGCCGCGGCCTGCGCGAGTGCGACTCCCTGCCGTCCGCTGGAGCGGTTGCCGACGAAGCGAACGGGGTCGATCGGTTCGCGCGTGCCCCCGGCGGAGACCGCGACGGCGAGCCCGGCCAGATCGGCTCGCGACGGCACGAGCGCGAGGGCAGACGCAACGATCGCCTCCGGCTCGCTCATCCGCCCGGGCCCGGCATCCCCGCCCGTGAGCGGTCCATCGTCGGGTCCGACGAACTGCACTCCGCGGGAGCGGAGCGTGGCGACGTTGGCGCGGGTGGCGGGATGCTTCCACATCTCGGTGTGCATCGCCGGCGCGACCACGACCGGCGCGGACGTCGCCAGCAGCGTCGTGCCCAGCAGGTCGGCGGCCAGGCCGGCGGCCATGCTCGCGAGGGTGTTGGCTGTCGCCGGCGCGATGATCACCAGGTCGGCGCGGCGGCCCAGGGCGACGTGGCGCACCTCCGCCACATCGTCGTGCACACTGGTGGACACGGGGTGGCGACTGATCGCCTCCCACGTGGTCAGCCCGACGAATCGCAGCGCATCCTCGGTGGGAATCACGTGCACCTCATGGCCGTTGGTCACGAGGAGTCGAACCAGATGCACGGTCTTGTAGGCGGCGATCCCACCGGTGACGCCGACGACGATGAACACGCGCCCATCCTTCCACGGGCCCGGCGCAGGCGGGAGAGCGAACACATGTGCACGGTCATCGTGTCCGTTCCGGGAGATCCGGCCGAGCCGACGCGGGTGCTGGCGGTGCGGGACGAGGATCCCGGACGACCGTGGGATGCGCCGGGGCCCTGGTGGCCGCAGACCCATCCGGGCGTCGTCGGTGTCCGCGACGTGCGTGCCGGCGGCGCGTGGCTGGCCGCCGACCCGGATCGCTCGCGGTTCGCGGTGATCCTCAACCGCCGCGAGGTGGCCGGGGCCACCGAATCCCGGGGCGCCATCGTGCTCGACGCCGTCGACGGCCGACCACCCGTCGCGCCACGGACCAACGGCTTCAACCTCGTCGTCGTGGACGAGCGCGGCACCCGCGTGACCTCGTGGGACGGCGACGCGCTGCGCGAGGCGCCGCTCCCGCCCGGCGTGCACATGATCGCGCACGACGACGTCGACGACCACGACACACCGCGCATCGCCCGGTGGCTCCCCGAGTTCGCCGCGGCGCCGGCCGCATCCACCGACCCGTGGTGGCGTGCGTGGATGGCGGTGCTGGACCGCAGTGCGCAGCTGCCCCCCACCGACGACCGTGCCATCGTCCGCGACAACCGGCCGTACGGGGTTCCGACGCTGTCACTGCTCGTGTGCGCCGCATCCGTCGGCCCGGCCGGGGTGGACCTCGCTTACGGCGAACTGGACGAGCCCGGCCGGTGGAACGGGGTGACCCTGGCCTCCCGGTCGCGCTGACGGCGGCGACGATCAGTCTCCGGCCGCGCTGACGGCGGCGGATCAGTCGCCGGCCGCGCCCCGCAGCATCGCGATGAGTTCGCCACGCGAGCGGATGCCGAGCTTCCGGTACGCCGAGGACAATTGCGTCTCGACTGTCCGCACACTCAGGTGGTTCTCGGCGGCGATCTCCCGGTTGCTCGCCCCGCGGGCGGCGGAGTACGCGACCGACCGCTCACGCGCCGACAGACTCGCATCGACACTCGTCCGGTCGATCGCCAACCGGGCGGCCGCGATGACGGCCAGAGAGTTCTGATCCCACGCCGAGCGCGCGAGGGATTCGGCGGCGTCCAGCGCTCGCCCCGCCTTCTGGCGCGCACGCTGGTCGGAGTAGGCCAACGCCAGCTCGAACTGGGTCGCGGCCTGCTCGCTCGGGAACCCGGAGTGCAGGAGATGCGCGGCCGACGTGCGCAGCAGAGCCACCGCCGCCTTGGGGTCGGACCCCGCTGCCGCGAGACCTCGCACCCGCGCGGCCACGCCGTCCAGGAGCGGTCGCCGTCCGGACGACAGCTCCTCCAGCTGACCGGCGATGCGCAGAGCCTCCGCCGTCTCGCCCAATTCCAGCAGGCCGCGGGCCAGGGGGAAATCGAGCCACATGCGCCGGCCGGGCTCACGGATGCCCACGCTTTCGGCCAGATCACGCGCTGCCAGCAGATCGGCGACGGACGTCTCCCACCGTCCGGCCCGCGCCGCGAAGCAGCCGGTCAATGCCCGCCGCACGATCTGCCCTCGCTCCTCCGACCCCGGTCGGTGCGGCGCATCGACGACGCGGCGCAGCTCCTCCTCGTTTCCGTCATGCACGGCCCGCAGCCCGTACGCGGTGACGACGGCCGGCGGCGGCGTGCCAGGCCAGGGATCCACCGTCTCCCACTCCGCCAGCAGGTGATCGGCGCGCGCACGCTGACCGGCGTACAGCTCGGTCGATGCCAGGTGCACGGCGAACAGCCCGGCCAGGAGCTCCTCGCCTTTATCCAGCGCCGCCGCGCGTGCCGCCTCGAGCGCGGCCCGCGAAGTGGCCAGATCGCCGATCTGGTAGCCGTGCAGCCCGCGGTCCGCCAGTGCACTGTCGTTCGCGGCGAGCACCTCGATGTGCGACTCCTGCTCCTCTCTCTCCGCCAGGAGCTCGGGATCGAGCCCGCGGCCGGCATCCACGTTCCGCAGGATGAGGACGCCGAGGGCGCGGTGCCGTGTCAGGGGCGCGGCATCGGTCCGACGGAGCACCTCCAACGCGCGCCGGACCCGGTCGGCGCTGGTCGACGGATTTTCGTTGTACTCGGCGAGGTAGGTGTCGAAGATCGCCTGCCGCACCGGGTCCGCGGTCGGCGACAGCGCCACCCGTAGGGTCGCGCGCGCGGCGACATGGCCTTTCGCCGCGGCAGCGGCGTTGACCAGCAGCGGAAGCGCACGGTCCAACTGCGTCGTCGGGAGGTCGGTCAGGGGGACCGCTTCCATCGCGTCGAAGGCCGCCTCGTAGTCGCCATATTGGAAGGCGATTTCGGCGAACAGGATGCGGCGGGCGGACGCGGCGCCGGCGTTGGGCTCGGTCCGCTCCAGCGCTCGCCGGGCGAGGTCGAACGCCGGCGCCAGGGCGCCCGAGGACCGCGCGTGCACGGCAGCGTCGGCCAGGACGGCGGCTATGTACTCATCGGGTCCGGCGTCCACCGACCGGTCGAGATGGTCGGCGCGCGCGCGCGGGTGATCCACGACCTTCGCGAGGGACCCGTGCAACTGCTTGCGTTCGCGGTGGCAGAGCATGGCGAGCGCCGTCTCGCCGAGCATGGGGTGGGCTGCCTGCAGCCGCCCGGCCCGTTCGACGACGAGCCCTTCGTCGACGGCTGCGGAGACGTCGTCGGCGGATACTCCGAGCACCGCTGCCACCTGCGTCGACGAGGCGGACACCAGCCCCGCGACGGCCTGGAGGACGCGGCAGCTCGTCGCCGAGGCCCGCGCCACGCGGCCGCGCATCTCCTCGCCGAGGCCATCGGCAGGAGGCACCTCACCGCGCGCGGCCAGTTCGATCGCCCACATCGGATTTCCGCCGCTGACGGCGAATGCGCGCTCCACGTCGGCCGCCGACAGGGGCGTCGAGACGTGCCCGCGCACCACGGCGTGGACGCCCGCCCGGCTCAGGGGGGCGAGCCGGCGCAGCTCCGCTCCGGTGAGCGGCGCGGCCGACCCGTCCGACTGGGTGGCCAGCAAAGACGGCGCGTGTCCGTCCTGGTAGCGCCGGGAAGCGAGGTAACGGACCAGTTGCGCAGTCTCCGCATCCAGGTCGTCCAGATCATCGACGACGAGGGCCACCGGACCCTCATCGAGCAGGGCACGCACGGCGGCGAGGGCGGCGCCCGTGACCGAGACGGCGGAGGTCTGCTCCGTCGCCTCGGTCCGCGCGAGAGCGACCCCGAGCGCCCCGGCCTGGGCGCCGGGCAGAGTCAGGGTGTCGAGGTCGACATCGGCGAAGAGCTCCTGCAGCCCGAGGTAGGGGCTGGCCGTGCCGGCGCGCACCCCCCGCGCGAACAGAACGGTGAGCTGCGGGCATCGCGCCGCCACCGTCTCCAGCGCCGCATCCAGAACCCGGCTCTTGCCCGACCCGGGTTCTCCGGCCAGGATGACGACACGGCCCGGACGGCACAGGCCCTCGGCGAGTTCATTCGCGACGACGGCACGCTCGGGGGGGAGCGCGCTTCGGCCCGAGCTGAAATTACGTGGCGCGTGCGTAATCTCTCGGATGCCCGCTGGCTCGGCGGTTCCTAGCTTGGTGCTCATGGACATCACCCCGACCATCTCGGCGGCCGCACCCGGCACGCCCGACTATTCCGAAGCGATAGCTTCCTACAATCTTTATCCCGATCTACGCCCCGCTCGGACGGTCATCGCCCGTTCCACAGCCGACGTCCAGGCAGCGATCCAGCTGGCGCGGGAGGCGGGACTGCGGGTGACCGTCCTCGCCACCGGTCACAGCGCGCACACGGCCCAGCCCATGACCGACGCCCTCCTCATCCGCACGGCCTTCGACGAGCAGGTGCGGATCGACGCCGAGGCGCGCACCGCGACGATCCCGGCCGGCACGCGCTGGCAGAGCGTGCTGGACGAGGCCGACCGGTACGGCCTCGCCGCCCCGCACGGCTCGAGCGGAAATGTCAGCGCGGTCGGTTACCTGCTGCGCGGGGGGATCAGCTTCTACGGCCGCCTCCTCGGCGTGGCCGCCAACAGCGTGCTGTCGGTCACGCTCGTGCGCGCGGACGGGTCGGTCGTCACGGCCTCTCCCGAGCGTGAGCCCGACCTGTTCTGGGCTATCCGGGGCGGGGGCGGCGGTTTCGGCGTTGTGACGTCGATCACCGTGCGCCTGTACCCGATGTGGCGAGTGCTCACCGGCATCACGTTCTGGGACGCCGAGCACGCGGACGACATAGCCCGGGCGTGGCGCGCCTGGACTGAGACCGCCCCCGACTCGATCACCACGTCGCTGCGGGTCATGAACCTTCCGCCCCTCCCGGGCGTGCCGCCCGTCCTCGCCGGGCGCACGGTGATCGCGCTGGACGGCGCGGTCGCCGTCCAGGGTCCCGAGAAGCTCACCACCGGCGCCACCACCGCGCTGTCGCTGCTGGAGCCGCTGCGCGCGATCGCCGAGCCGCTCCTGGACGGGTGGGGCATGCGCAGCCCGGCAGAACTGCCGCTCACGCACATGGATCCCACCGAGCCGCTGCCCTTCGTCGGAGATCACATGCTGCTGTCGTCGGTGACCGATGAGGATCTGACCGCTCTGGTCCGGCTCGTCGGCCGCGACTCGGGCTCCGCCCTCACCGTCGTCGAGCTGCGACAGCTCGGCGGTGCGTTCGCGCGGCCCGCGCTCGCCGGCGGCGCCTTCGACGGCACCCCCGCGCGGTTCGCGCTCGTGCAGATCGGCGCCCTCGGCGGCGGCATCACCGACGACGTCCATCGCGGGATGATGGCCCGCGTGCGCGCGGCACTGTCACATCGCGACACCGGCTTCACGCTGCCGAGCCTCGTCGAATCCACCACGCAGGCCAGCCGCACCTTCGGAACGGACGTGGAGGTGCTCGTGGAGAGGGTGCGCCGCGACGTGGATCCGGACGGCCTGTTCGCACCGGCCGTCGCGCCCTTCGTGGAGGCGTGATGACGCGCGGGATCACCACCACCGCCATCGGGGAGGGGACCGTGTTCGTCCAGGGGCCGGGGTCGAACTGGGTGGTGCTGGTCGGGAGCGGCGAGGTCGCCCTGATCGACAGCGGCTATCCCGCCGACCGTGCTCTGGTCGAGCAGTCCATCACCGATGCGGGCGGCGACGGGCTCGAGCTGCGGACGATCTTCATCACACACGGCCACAGCGACCACATCGGCGGAGCCGCTGACCTCGCGCGCCGCGACGGCGGCACCGTGTACGCCTCCGCCGAGGAAGTGCCCAACGTGCGCCGCGATATCACCCAGCAGGCCAATCTGATCGACATCGCGCCGCACCTGTGGAAGCCCCGCGTCCTCCGGTGGGCATGGCGGGCCGTGCGCGCCGGGGCGCTGGCCGAGGTGGGGGTGCCCACCGTCCGGGCACTGCCGGCACACCCCGTCCGGGCTGCGGGCTTCACCGTCACGCCGTTGGCGCTACCCGGGCACAGTACGGGTCACACCGCGTATCTGCTGCCCGAGGCGAATGTCCTCGTCACCGGGGACGCGCTCGTCTCGGCGCATCCCACCAGCGCGTACGTCGGCCCGCAACTGCTGCCGGAGATGTTCCACGCCGATCCTTCGCTCGCGCGGCGGTCGCTGGAGGCGCTGGACAACGTGCACGCCGCGATGTTGCTTCCCGGTCATGGCCGCGTGCTGCACATGCGCCCCTCCGACGCCGTCACCGCCGCGCACCAGCGCTGGGCGGCGGTGATCGAGCGGGAGCGCACCGCAGCCGTGGATCGCTTCTTCCCGCCACCCTTCCTGCACTGATCCCGCGCCCTACACTGGCCCCGTGGACATCCCCGCCGAACTCGTCGCCGACCGCGTGGTCCTGCTGGCCGGTGGTACGAGTGGCGCGGGGGTGGCGGCGGCTCGCGCGCTGCTGGCCGCCGGGGCGCGAGTGATCGTCGCCGGTCGGGATGCGGCCAAGCTCGACGCCATCCGTGCCGAGCTTCCCGCAGCCGCGACCGAGGTCTCCGATCTGTCGGACGAGGAGTCGGTGGGCGGGCTGGCCGAGCGCGTGCGCAGCACCCACGGCCCCATCGACGGGGTGCTGCACCTGGTGGGGGGATGGCGCGGCGGCGGCGGGCTCGCCGGTCAGACCGATGCCGACTTCCGGGCACTCGAAGCGTCGCTCACCGCCTTGCGGCACGTCTCCCGCGCGTTCGACGCCGACCTGCGCACGTCCGCGGCGGGACGGCTGGCGATCGTGTCGTCGACCGCCGTGGCCCGTCCGCTGGCGGGCGGGGCGAACTACGCGGCGGTCAAGGCCGCGAGCGAGGCCTGGACGCGCGCCGTCGGCGAGGGGTACGCCAAGGCGGCACGCGACGCCGGCACGCCCCAGACGGCGGCCGCCGTGGTCTTCCGCGTGAAGAGCCTCGCGGGCCTGGAGGCCGCTCTCGCCGACGCGTTCATCGCGCTCTGGGACGACGACGCCGAGGCGTGGAACCACACCGTGCTGGAGCTCAGCACCGGCGACTGACCCCCTGCGCCCCCCGCGTCCCCCCGCCTCCCCCGCCTCCCCCGCCTCCCCCGCCTGGGCCCAGCGAGAAACGACGATCCGGACGAGAAACAGCGCGGCGCGTCGTGTTTCGCCCCGCATGTCGTTTCTCGGCGCCGGCGCCGTCCGTGACGGGCGCACCTAGGCTGGGATGTCGTGACCGCTCTGCATGACGCCGCCCTGCGGGGCTTCGCCTCCGACAACTACTCCGGGGTGCACCCGGAGGTGCTCGCCGCCATCGCCGCCGCGAACGAGGGGCACCAGATCTCCTACGGCGAAGACGTGTACACCGAGCGGTTGCAGGAGGTGTTCGCCGCGCACCTGGGCGAGGGCGTCGAGGCGTACCCGGTGTTCAACGGCACCGGCGCCAACGTCGTGGGCCTGCAGTCGATGCTCCCCCGCTGGGGCGCGGTGATCACCGCATCCACCGCGCACATCAACGTGGACGAGGGCGGGGCGCCGGAGCGCGTGGGCGGGATGAAGCTCCTCACAGTGCCCACGGATGACGGCAAGCTCACGCCCGCGCTCATCGACCGGGAGGCGTGGGGATGGGGCGACGAGCACCGTGCGCAGCCGCTCGTGGTCTCGATCACGCAGTCCACCGAGCTCGGGACCCTCTACAGCGTTGACGAGCTCCGCGCCATCGCCGATCATGCCCACGCGCGCGGGATGCGGCTGCACATGGACGGCGCGCGCATCGCCAACGCCGCGGCATCCCTCGGCCTGCCGTTGCGCGCCTTCACGCGCGATGTGGGCGTCGACGTGCTGAGCTTCGGCGGCACCAAGAACGGCGCGATGATCGGGGAGGCCATCGTCGTGCTCGACCCCGAGGCATCGGCGGGGCTGACCTACCTGCGCAAGCTCGACATGCAGCTGTCGAGCAAGATGCGGTTCGTCTCGGCGCAGCTGATCGCGCTGCTGGAGGGCGACCTGTGGCTGCGCAACGCCTCGCACGCCAACGCGATGGCCGCGCGCCTGCGCTCCGGGGTCGAGGCGGGATTGGCGGATGGCTCCATCCGCGGTGTCGCCTTCACCCAGCCGACGCAGGCCAACGGCGTGTTCGCGACCGTGCCCGCCGGTGTCGCCGACCGGCTCCGCGAGAGCTTCCGGTTCTACGACTGGGATGCCACACTCGGCGAGGTGCGGTGGATGTGCAGCTTCGACACCACAGAAGACGACATCGACGCGTTCGTCACCGCCATCGGCCGCGAGACCACGGCCGCCGTCGCCTGACCCGCCCCGCCGCCGCCTCGCAGCCGCCCGCCTCGCAGCCGCCCCGCCGCGCGAAACAGGGCATTTGCGGCGAGACACAACGCGCTGCGGGGCGTTTCGCCGGGGATTTCGTTTCTCGGCGCAGGGCGGATCAGCGCAGCGCGCCCACGCTCGCGAGCGCCAGGCGGATGAGGGTGCCGCGGCCGCCCTCCATCTCGCCGGCGAGCGCGTCGGAGGACGCTTCCTCGGGCGAGAGCCACGTCACCTCGAGCGCATCCTGCCGCGGCTCGCAGGTTCCGGACACGGGCACCACGAAGGCGAGCGACACGGCGTGCTGGCGGTCGTCGTGGAATGCGGTCATCCCCGGCAGCGGGAAGTACTCCGCCACCGTGAACGGGGTCGGCTGCGGCGGCAGCGTCGGGAACGCCATGGGCCCGAGGTCGTTCTCGAGGTGGCGGAAGAGGGCGTCACGCACCGTCTCGCCGTACCTGACGCGACCCGACACGATGGTGCGACTCATCTCGCCTATCGGTGTCGAGCGCAGGAGGATGCCCACCTGGACGACCGCACCCATGCCGTCGGTGCGCACGGGCACCGCCTCGACGTAGAGGATCGGCATCCGCCGGCGGATCTCGGCGAGCTCGACGTCGCTCAGCCACCCGGGATTGCCGGCCGGTCCCCCCGCGGAGCCGGAGTCGAACGGCGAGCCGAGCGGCTCACCGTTCGCGTCGTCGTCGTTGCCGTCGGCGGGGTGGGGATCCGGGGTGCGCACAGGCATGCTCCCTGTATACCAACCCGCCGCGAGATCGCGCTGATCCGGGACGGATGTTCCGGCTTCGGCGCAGCCTGGAAGGATGGTCCGCATGAGCGACACGCCGCGAATCGACGCCGACCTCGTCGTCTGGAGCACCTCACCCGCGGAACGCGCCGACCGCCCCGTCCTGGTCCTGCTCCACGGGTACGGGGCCGACGAACGCGACCTGTTCGCGTTGACGGAGCACCTTCCCGACGCATTCGTCTTCGCCGCCGTGCGGGCGCCGTTGGCCCCGCCGTGGCCGTCGCCGGGGTACTCCTGGTACCCCATCGAGGGCTTGGCCGGTCGCGACGCGTCGGCGGTGACAGCGGCCGCGGCGGGAGTGGTCGAGTGGGTGGATGCTGCAGCCGGGGCCGCACGCGTGGGACTGCTCGGGTTCTCGCAGGGCGCCGCGGTGGCACTGCAGGCGATGCGGCTGGATCCCGAGCGCTTCGCTTTCGCAGTGAACCTGTCGGGATACGCGACACCCGGCGCGCTCCCGGGAGACCCGGCCCTTGCCGCGCGCAAGCCGCCGGTCTTCTGGGGACGCGGAACCCGTGACGACGTCATCCCCGAGCCCCTCGTCGCCCACACCGTGGACTGGCTGCCCGCCCATGCCGAGCTCACCGGACGCGTCTATCCAGGGCTCACGCACAGCGTTTCGGCGCAGGAGCTCGCCGACGTGCACGCCTTCCTCACCAAGCGCCTGGAAGACACTGCCCCCTGACGGTCCGGGGGCCGCGGGCGTGGTAGCGGCCGCTACAGCCGTGGAAGGGTCTGTACGGGACGGCACGTCTCCGTCACGGGTCGATGGCGTACGCTCCCGCCATGAATTTCGTCTTCGTTCCCGGCGTGAATCACGCTGGATGGTGCTGGTACCCCGTAGGGCAGCGGGTTCGGGCCGCCGGTCATTCGGTGTACCCCTTGACGTTGCCGGGTCTCGCGATGGGCGACGATCCGACCGGACTTCACCTGGCGGATGCCGTGGACCACATCGTGCACGAGGTGGAACGACGTGATCTCCACGATGTGGTGCTCGTCGGTCACAGCCTCGCCGGCATTCCGATCACCGGCGCTGCCCCCCGCATCGCCGACCGGCTCGCGCACCTCGCGTTCTTCAGCGCCTTCATCCCCCGTCGTGGTGAAGCGATGGCCGACGCGCTCGGTCCCGATCTGGCCGCGTGGATCCGCGCCACGGTCGAGGCGGCACCGGACGGCACGATCGGCATGGATTTCGACATGTTCCGCGACCGGCTGATGCAGGACGAGCCGGAAGAGCTGCAGAGACTCGTGTTCGATCAGCTGACGCCCCAGCCCGGCGGCTACGTCCTGGAAACCCTGGACGTCGATGGACTGGACACCCTGGGCGTGCCGATCACCTACCTGCTTGCCGAGCGCGACCGGGGCCTGGCCGCTCCCGGCGCCGAACTCGCCGCCCGCCTCGGCGTCGAGCCGATCATGGTGCCCGGCACCCACGAAGCACTCCTCACCCACCCTGACGCGCTGGCTCGCGCGCTGCTCGAGAACACGACGTCCCGATGAACCCCGCGCAGCCTCCGTTCCCCGGGTGAGGTGAGGAGCGGGGCTGCTACTGCGGCGCCGCGGAGTGCCCGGGGCACCGGGAGATCAGTCCGCCGAGGCGGCCGACCCGTCGCCATCGATGGCGGACGCCGCTCCGCCGCCGTCGTCTCCGCCCGCACGGGAGCCCGGCGAGGCTGCGCCGAACAGCAACGCGAAGGTGAGCCCGAACGAGGCGCCCAGCCCCATCCCCAGCGCCGCGTTGCCCTGGGTCAGCCCGAAGGTGACGCCCAGCGCAGCGCCCATGGCGATGCCGCCGAACCACGCCCATCCCCGCGAGTGGTCACCCGTGCGTCCTGTCATGCTCCGACGCTATGACGACGAGCAGCCGCGCACCTCCCCCACGCGACGGAGTCACCGGCGCGGGCCGGGCGCGTCAAGCCCGAGCCGGTGTCGGCGGGACGGGAGAGGATGGAGGGGTGAGCGACGTGCTCGAGCGGTTCAGCCCTGCCACCCAGGACTGGTTCCGTGGCGCGTTCGCCGCGCCCACCGACGCGCAGGTCGGCGCCTGGGACGCCATCTCCGCCGGCCGCCACGCGCTGGTGGTGGCTCCTACCGGATCGGGCAAGACGCTGTCGGCGTTCCTGTGGGCCATCGACCGGGTGTTCCGGGAGACTCCCGTGGCCGAGCCGGCGCCGCCGCCCGGGCGGGGAAGACGGCGCGCTGCGGCCGCCCCCCGACGCGGAACGCGCGTCCTCTACATCTCCCCGCTGAAGGCCCTCGGCGTCGACGTCGAGCGGAACCTCCGCTCGCCGCTGGTGGGGATCGGGCATTCGGCGCGTCGCCTCGGCCTCGAAGTCCCCGCCCTCTCCGTCGGGGTGCGCTCCGGCGACACGACCTCCTCCGACCGGCGCAAGCTCGTCACCTCACCACCCGACATCCTCATCACCACGCCCGAGTCGCTGTACCTGATGCTCACCAGCCAGGCCGGCGACACCCTCCGCGACGTGCACACCGTGATCGTCGACGAGGTGCACGCCGTGGCCGCCACCAAGCGCGGCGCCCACCTCGCGGTGAGTCTCGAGCGCCTCGACGCGCTCCGACGAGGGGCAGCCGACGCCGAGGGGCGCGACCACGTCCCCGCGCAGCGCATCGGCCTGTCGGCCACGGTCCGCCCCATCGACGAGGTCGCACGGTTCCTCGGGGGCGCGCAACCGGTCGACATCGTGGCCCCGCGTGCGACGAAGGCCTACGACCTGCAGGTGATCGTCCCCGTCGACGACATGCTCAACCCTCCCCCGCCCCCGGGCACCCAGGCACCCCCCGCCGACGCCGGCGAGGACTGGTTCGCCGAGAACACCGAGGTCACCGGATCGGTGTGGCCGCACGTGGAGGAGGCGATCGTCGACCGCATCCTGCAGCATCGCTCCACCATCGTGTTCTCCAACTCGCGACGCCTCGCCGAGCGGCTGACCGGACGTCTCAACGAGATCTACGCCGAACGTCTCGGCATCGACCTGCCCGAGCCGACCGTACCGGCAGCCATGATGGCGCAGGCCGGCGCCAACGCCGGAGCCCCGGCGATCCTCGCCAAAGCGCACCACGGCTCGGTATCGAAGGAGCAGCGCGCCCAGGTCGAAGACGAGCTGAAGTCGGGGACGCTCCGCTGCGTCGTGGCCACCAGCAGCCTCGAACTCGGCATCGATATGGGTGCGGTCGATCTGGTCATCCAGGTGGAGGCGCCGCCGAGCGCCGCATCCGGCCTCCAGCGCGTCGGTCGCGCAGGCCACCAGGTGGGCGAAGTCAGTCGTGCGGCACTCTTCCCGAAGCATCGCAGCGACGTGCTGCACACCGCGGTGGTGACCGAGCGCATGCTCGCCGGTCGCATCGAGGCGATCGCCGTGCCGCAGAATCCGCTCGACATCCTCGCGCAGCAGACGGTCGCCGCGGCAGCGCTCGGGACGATCGACGTCGAGGGCTGGTTCGACACCGTCAAACGCAGCGCGCCGTTCCGCTCCCTCCCCCGGTCGGCGTTCGAGGCGACGCTCGACCTCCTCGCGGGGCGCTACCCGTCCGACGAGTTCGCCGAGCTGCGCCCCCGCGTGGTGTGGGATCGAGACGCGGGCACGCTGACGGGCCGCCCCGGGGCGCAGCGCGTGGCGGTGACCAGCGGAGGCACCATCCCCGACCGCGGACTGTTCGCGGTGTTCGTCGCGGGCGAGTCGCAGAACGCCCGGGTGGGCGAGCTCGACGAGGAGATGGTCTACGAGTCCCGCGTCAACGACGTGTTCACGCTCGGCACCACGAGTTGGCGGATCGTGGAGATCACCCATGACCGCGTGAACGTCGTTCCCGCGTTCGGGCAGCCCGGAAAGGTGCCGTTCTGGCACGGCGACGGCATCGGACGACCCGCCGAACTGGGCGAGGCGCTCGGCAAGTTCTCCCGCGACGTGTCGACGGCCGCCCCGGAGAAGGCCCAGGAGCGCCTCCGCGAATCCGGCCTGGACGATAACGCCGTCAGCAACCTCCTCTCCTACCTCGCCGAGCAGCGGGAAGCGACCGGGACTTTACCGACCGACCGCACCCTCACCGTCGAACGCAGCCGCGACGAGGTCGGCGACTGGCGGATCATCCTCCATTCCCCGTACGGCATGCAGGTGCACTCGCCGTGGGCGCTGGCCGTGAACGCCCGCATCCGCGAGCGGCTCGGTGTCGAGGGCGCGGCAGTCGCCAGCGACGACGGCATCATCGCGCGAGTACCGGATGCGGCGGCCGAACCGCCCGGCGCCGACCTCTTCGTCTTCGAACCCGACGAGCTCGAGCAGATCGTCACCGACGAGGTGGGCGGCTCGGCGCTGTTCGCCTCGCGCTTCCGTGAGTGCGCCGCACGTGCCCTGCTGCTGCCGCGGCTGAACCCCAACCGTCGCGCGCCGCTGTGGCAGCAGCGGCAGCGGTCGGCGCAGCTCCTCGAGGTCGCCCGGCGGCACCCGACCTTCCCGATCATCCTCGAGACGCTGCGCGAGGTGCTGCAGGACGTCTACGACCTGCCCGCCCTCCTGCGGATCGCGCGCAGCATCGGCGAGCGCCGCATCCGCCTCGTGGAGACCACGACCACCCAGCCGTCGCCGTATGCGCGCGACCTGCTGTTCGGCTACGTCGGCGCGTTCATGTACGAGGGGGATTCTCCGCTGGCCGAGCGCCGGGCCGCCGCGCTCTCGGTCGACCCCGCCCTTCTCGGCGAGCTCCTGGGCAAGGTCGAGATGCGGGAGCTCCTCGATCCCGACGTCCTCGCGCAGTTCGAGCGCGAGGTGCAGCGGCTCGATCCCGAGCGCCGCGCCCGCGGCGTGGAGGGGGTCGCCGACCTCCTGCGCGTGCTCGGACCGCTCGATGCCGCAGAGGTCGCCGAGCGACTAGACGGCGAGAGCGATGAGCCGCTGGAGGCGGCGGGGCACCTCCAGCGGCTCATCGACGACCGCCGCGCGATCCCCGTGACCATCGCCGGAATCGCTCGCGTCGCGGCGATCGAGGACGCCGGCCGCCTGCGCGACGCGCTCGGCGCCGCTCTTCCCGTGGGGCTGCCCAACGCCTTCCTCGAGCCGGTCGCCGATCCCCTCGGCGACCTCGTCGCCCGGCACGCCCGCACGCACGGCCCGTTCCCCGCCGCCGCGGTCGCCGAGCGACTGGGGATCGGCGTAGCCGTGGCGCGGCTGACGCTGCAGCGCCTGGAGTCGCAGGGCCGGGTCGCCAGCGGCTTCTTCCTTCCCTCGACCGATTCCGCGAGCTCCACCGCGCCGGGGGACGACACCGAGTGGTGCGACTCCGAGGTGCTGCGGCGCCTGCGCATGCGCTCCCTCGCCGCCATCCGCGGCAGCGTCGAGCCGGTGTCGCCGGAGGCGTACGCCCGGTTCCTCCCCGTCTGGCAGCACGTGACCCGGCCCCTCGAAGGCATCGACGGAGTCGCCGCCGTCGTCGAGCAACTCGCGGGAGTGCCGATTCCGGCGAGCGCGTGGGAGTCACTCATCCTCCCGGCACGCGTGGCCGACTACACCCCCGCGATGCTCGACGAACTCACCGCGACGGGTGAGGTGGTGTGGTCGGGGCAGGGGACGCTCCCGGGCCGAGACGGCTGGATCGCGCTGCATCCCGCCGACGCTGCCCCGCTGACCCTGACCGAGCCGGAGGACGAGATCGCTCCGGGCGGACTCGAGGCGGGGCTGCTGGAGGCGCTGGCTGCCGGCGGCGCCTACTTCGCCGCCCAGCTGCGGTCGCTCACCGACGCCGAGAACGAGCAGTCGGTCATCGAAGCGCTGTGGGCCCTCACGTGGGCGGGCCGGGTGACCAATGACACGTTCGCCCCCGTGCGCACCCTGGTCGGCGGCGGCGGGCAGTCGCACCGGGTGGCGCGCAAGACTCCCCGCGCACGGATGTACCGCTCCGCCGCGCTGCCGCGTGCCTCTGCTCCGCCTCGGCCCCCGGCCATCGGGGGGCGCTGGTCGCTGCTGCCCGTCTCCGAAGCGGATCGGGCGCTGCGAGCGACCGCGACGGCGAGCCTGCTGCTCGACCGGTACGGCGTCGTCACCCGCGGGGCCGTGCAGTCCGAGGGCGTCCCGGGCGGATTCGCGCAGGTGTACCGCATCCTGTCGGGCTTCGAAGAGGCCGGCCATTGCCGCCGGGGATACGTGATCGAGAAGCTCGGCGCCGCCCAGTTCGCCGCATCCACGACCGTCGACCGGCTGCGCGAGTTCGCGGGACTCCCCGACCCGGCTCCGCTGGGCGCCGTGACGCTCGCGGCCACCGACCCCGCCAATCCGTACGGCGCCGCGCTGGCCTGGCCCGGCATCGAGGGCGTGACGCACCGCCCCGGACGAAAGGCCGGCGGGCTCGTCGTGCTGGTGGACGGCGCGATCGCGCTGTACCTCGAGCGAGGGGGCCGCACCGCCCTGGCGTTCACCGACGACGAGGAGCGCCTTGCCGCCGCCACCCGCGACCTCGCCGCGACCGCGCGCAAGCGACGGCTGGACACCCTCACGATCGAGCAGGTCAACGGTGCGTTCGTGTACGGGACAGCGGTCGGGCGGGCCTTGCGCGACGCCGGGTTCGTCGAGTCCCCTCGCGGGCTCACGCTCCGCCGGCTCACCGCCGGTGACGCGCTCCGGGAGGCCGCGCGTGCCTGAGGGCGATACCGTCCACCGGACGGCCCAGCGACTCTCCGCGGCCCTGGTGGGCGAGGAGGTGACGCGCTTCGAGGTGCGCGTGCCGCGCAGCGCCACCGCGGATCTGCGCGGCGAACGGGTCGAATCGATCGTTCCCCGGGGGAAGCACCTCCTCGAGCGCATCGGGGCCTGGACGCTGCACTCGCACCTGAAGATGGAAGGGCGGTGGGACGTGTACCGGCCAGGGGATCGCTGGCACCGCCCGTCGTACTCGGCCCGGGCCATCGTCGGGACCGATCGAGCCACGACCGTCGGGTTCGACCTGGCGCTGGTGGAGGTGCTCCCCACCGCCGACGAGGAGCGCGTCGTCGGCCATCTCGGGCCCGATCCGCTCGGCCCCGAGTGGGATGCGCCCGAGGCGGCACGCCGGCTGGGGAGCGACCCGCGGGCGACGCACGTCGCGCTCCTCGACCAGCGCAACGTGGCGGGTTTCGGCAACGAGTACGCCAACGAGATGCTGTTCGTCCGCGGCATCCCGCCCACCCGCCCGGCCACCGAGGTCGACGCACCGGCGCTTCTGGACGTCGGCGTGCGGATGATCCGGGCCAACCTCACGCGGGCGGGCCGCACGTTCACCGGCGACACGCGACCCGGCCGGCGGACCTGGGTCTATCGCCGGGAGGGCAAGCCCTGCCGGCGATGCGGCGCGATCATCCGGGCCGGTTCGCTAGGAGCCGCGGAGACCAGCGAGCGCAACGTGTTCTGGTGCCCCGTCTGTCAGGCCGGCTGAACGCACGACCGGGACGATCATGCGCGGGAACGACCATGCGCGGGAATGAAAGCAGGAAGCGAATCGTTGCGATAAGTGTCGGCGCCGAGTGGCGCTGCCGGAGGAGAACGTGGGTAAGAACTACATCGACATCGAGAACGACCGAGGCGAGACGCTGCGCTACCGCAAGCACGTCAACGGTCGTGGCCTGATCGCGCACGGAGCGAAGGTCCACCCCAGCGCGCTCGTGGAAGCCGGGGCGTACATCGAGCCCGGCGCCCAGGTGGCCGAGGGTGCCCAGATCGGTCGTGGCGCGTGGGTCGAGTCGGACGCGGTGATCGGACCCCAGGCACGCATCGCCCCGCACGCGCACATCGGATCCGGTGCCGCCGTCGGCGCGGGTGCCACGATCGGCGTACGCGCGCACATCGGCACGCAGGCGCGGGTGGCCGTGGGCTCGCTGATCCGCGACGATGAGAGCGTCCCCGACGGCGAGACCGTCGCCACCGACCGGCGCGGTCTCCGCTTGGCGGCCTGACTCAACCACGCGACGGGCACCACGCGGCGGCTACGCTGACGACATGGCCAGAAGCGGGAGTTCGCGCGCGCCCCGCGCACCGCGCGGCGGCCGCCGAGTGACGAAGAACGGCGGATCGGCACGCCCGAGCGCCCCACGGGGCGGATCGTCAACGCGCCCCGCAGCAGGGTCGCGCGCGCAGGCGACGCCGGCCTCACCGGCGCCAGAGGACCCCCGCACCTTCCGGCTGGGCGTGGTACCCGGAGCCACACCGGGGAAATGGATCGCGATGTGGGCGGAACGGATGCCCGCGGTGCCCCTGGAACTCGTCCCCGTCGCCGTCGCCGACCAGCACCGGATGCTGACCGACCGCAGCGTGGATGCGGCACTCGTGCGGCTCCCGCTCGAGGACGATGACCTGCATGTCATCCCGCTGTACACCGAGGTGCCCGTGGCGGTCGTTCCCGCCGAGTCGCACCTCACCGCCGCAGATGAGCTCGATCCGGCCGATCTGACGGGTGAGGTCGTCATCGTTCCGCATGACGACGTCCTGTCCGCCGACCTCCCCGGCGCGCGCGCCCCCGCGTTCGCGCCCCCCGAAACGACTGCGGACGCGATCGAGACCGTCGCCGCCGGCGTGGGCGTGGTGATCGTGCCGATGTCGCTGGCCCGCCAGTATGCCCGTCGTGATGTGACCCACCGTCCGCTTCGCGGCGGCCCGGAATCGACGATCGCGCTCGCCTGGCCGCGGGATGCCGACAGTCCCGACGTGCAGACCTTCGCCGGCATCGTCCGCGGGCGGACGGCGAACTCGTCCCGCTGACTCAGCCGTGCAACCCGCGGCGGTCGTCGAGCCACACATCCGAGCGGCCCGCGAGCGCCCGCACGACATCCACCGCGTCCACGGGGCGACTCCCTGGCCGGGCGGTGAGCCCCACCCGGAGCGGCTCGGCGAAACGCGGACCCTCGGGAGGTGCGGTGCGCGTCCCTGCCGGCCCCTCGGTCAGCGGCTCGGTCACCGCATCCCAGCCGAGGCGGTCGGCCACCTCGGCCACCGCGGCGGCGGCGCCCGCGTCGGCGGCGAGCAGCCATCCGCGTACGTACCGGTCCGACCGCGCTGCCATGCGCTCATTCTCGTCGGTGCGGGCGCCGAGCACACCCCGGCATGCGGGCGGCGCGCGCGCCCCTAGACTCGCGTGGTGACTCTCCCCCTGCTCTACGTCTGCGCACGCCCGCAGCGCGCAGCCGCCGACGCGGAATACGCCTCGTTCCGGGAGGGCATGCAGCTCGATGGGAACCGGCTCGCCCTCCTCGACCTCGTGCGCGACGACCTCCCGCCGGATGTGTTCGAACGCTTCGCCGGCTTCGTCGTCGGGGGAAGTCCGTTCAACCTCACCGATCCGGATTCCGAGAAGTCGGAGGAGCAGCGCCGTGTCGAATCGGGCCTCGAGCGGATCGCGGCGGAGGCCGCTGCATCCCGCACCACCGCCCTGTTCACGTGCTACGGCATCGGCGTCGTGACGCGGATGCTGGGGGGCCACGTCTCACGCGAGTTCCCCGAAGACACCGGGCCCACCACGATCCGCCTCACCGACGCGGGGCGTGCGGACGCACTGTTCGGAGGGCTGTCCAGCCCGTTCACCGCGCTCACCGCGCACAAGGAGGGGACGGCGGCCGTTCCCCCCGACGGCGTGCTGCTGGCCGAGAACGACGCCTGTCCCGTGCAGGCCTACCGGGTGGGCGACCGCCTGTACGCGACGCAGTTCCACCCGGAGCCGACACCGAAGGCCTTCACCGAGCGGATGGCCATCTACCGCCTCGACGGGTACTTTCCGGCCGACCAGTTCGAGGAGCTCGCGGCCCGCGTGCTCGCGGCCTCCGTGACCCAGCCCGCGGCACTG
Source organism: Microbacterium sp. Z6_144 (assembly GCF_057197625.1). Taxonomy (NCBI): domain Bacteria; kingdom Bacillati; phylum Actinomycetota; class Actinomycetes; order Micrococcales; family Microbacteriaceae; genus Microbacterium; species Microbacterium sp. Z6_144. The sequence goes on along the minus strand of NZ_JBXVPT010000002.1, from coordinate 377,608 downwards.
CTCGAGCAGTTCGCGCGCATCGCGACCGCCTGACCCGGGCGGGTCAGTCGCCCTGCGGGCGGAGAACGCGCAGGCCCGCGACGGCGAGCGGAATCACCACCACGACGGCCGCGACGACGATCGCAGTGACGCCGATCGCGCTGTTCTCCGGCTCGCCGGACAGGCGCCCGACCCCGACCCACACCGCACCCCACCCGATCGCCAGGCCCGGGGTCACCCGCCACTCGCTGGCCCAGGCGACGGCGAGTCCGATGATGCCGACGACCACGAGCACGGCGATGCCGAAGGCCGCCGCGTACTCGCCCCACTCCCGCGGCACCGTCTGGGTCAACCACGCCGAGGTGTTGGCGACCGTGGCAAGGCTCACCCACCCCAGGTGGAGGCCGGTGACGCCGTCGACGAGCACGGAATCCAGCGCGCCGCCTCCGGGGATGCGGGTGGCGACCGCGACGCGGAACGTGATGCCGAGCGCGATCAGGAGCAGGATGATCACGATCACCGTGAGCGGCAGCGTCCAGAACTGCGCGGCCACCAGCCACAGGCCGTTGAGCACGGCGGTGAGCGCGATGAGCCACCCGATCTCGCGCTGCCGCGGATCTGCGCGCTGCCGCGGAAGCGCCTGCCACACCGCGTAGGCGATGAGGCCGACGTAGATCACCGACCAGATCGAGAACGCCGGTCCTGCCGGTGCCAGGTACGAGGCGTCCGAATCCAGTGCCCCGCCCTGCACGTCCTGGATGGGCGTACCCCCCAGGAGTCCCGTGCCGAGCATCGCCGCCACCAGCATGAAGGAGACCGCCGAGATCACCACGACCTGTCGCAGGAGGTCGGTGGGCCCAGTTCCGGTGCGCATGGGACGACGGTACGGGCCGAACTCGGGGCCGTCCCCGGGTTGACACCACCGCCGGCGTGTTCGCGCAACGGCCCGCGGGCCGGGTCAGGGTTGCCGCTCGTGCACAAGGGCCTGCCCGACGCTCGCGGTGCGGCTAACGTCGACCACCGGACCCTGACAGCAAGGAGCAGTCATGTCGAACGGCCTTCCCGCATCCGACGCGCCACTGGAGCACGAACCGGCGGATGATGACCGCCCGGCCGATCCGGACGAGCCCGGCGCCGGCGTCCTCCCCGATGACGAGCGTCCGCTCGACCCGGCCGACGTCGTCGAAGATCCCCCGCTGGATGACGAACGACGTGTCCGGCTGGGCGACGGCCTCGACGCCGGCGAGGTTTAGAGCGCCGCGCCGACCACCACGGCCGAATCCGGGGGGATGGTGACGGTGCGTCCCCCGGGTTCGGCGGTGTCGCTGATCGTCGCCCCGTCGGTGGCCAGCAGCACGACCGCATCCGGAGCCACCGGCGAGTCGGCGGGTGTGTCGGTGAGGTTGGCGAATACCGTCAGGCCACCGCTGGTATAGCGGTACGTCCGCCCGTGCCCGGCCTCGCCGACGGCGGCCGACCGCGCCGACCACTGCGGGTCGGTGAGTTCGGGCCGCTCGCGGCGGAGGCGGGCCAGGTCGCGGTACAGCTGCAGCAGGCGACGGTGGTCACCGCGGGATGCTTCGGCCCAATCCAGCGCGGATCGGCTGAAGGTGTCGGGATCCTGCGGGTCGGGCACGACCGACTCGTCCCACCCCATCTTCTCGAACTCCGCGATGCGGCCCTTCGCGGTGGCCTCGCCCAACTCGGGTTCGGGGTGAGAGGTGAAGAACTGCCACGGAGTGCTCGCTCCCCACTCCTCGCCCATGAAGAGCATCGGGGTGCTCGGGGCGGTGAGGGTGAGAACCGCCGTCACGGCCCGGCGGCCGTACGGGAGGTTCTGCGACAGCCGGTCGCCGGTCGCCCGGTTGCCGATCTGGTCGTGGTCCTGCGCGAAGGTCACCAGGCGCCACGCGGGCACCTCGGGCGGGATGGGGAAGCCGTGGTCGCCTCCGCGGAACGACGAGTACGTTCCGTCGTGGAAGAACCCGCTCGTGGATACCTTGACGAAGGCGGCCGGATCGGCGAAGTCCTCGTAGTACCCGGCGGTCTCGCCGCTGACGGCGACGTGCACGGCGTGGTGCCAGTCATCGCTCCACTGCGCGGTGAGGCCGTAGCCGCCTGCCTCGCGCGGGAGGATGAGCTTCGGATCGTTCATGTCCGACTCGGCGATCGTGGTGAGCGGGCGGCCGAGGTGCGCCGACAGCGCGTCGGTGGCCTCGGCGATCTCACGGAGGATGTGGGTGGGGCGTTCGTCGTGGAGCGCGTGCACGGCGTCCAGGCGTAGGCCGTCGACGTGGTAGTCGCTCATCCACATCAGCGCGTTGTCGATGATGTAGGAGCGCACGGCGTCCTCGTCGAGGTTGACCGAGTCTCCCCATGTGTTGCGGCTGCCGCTGCGCAGGTACTCTCCGAACTCGGGCAGGTAGTTGCCGCTGGGGCCGAGGTGGTTGTAGACGACGTCCTGGATGACGGCGAGCCCGGCCGCGTGCGCGGCATCCACGAAGCGCTGGTAGGCCTCCGGTCCGCCGTAGGCCTCGTGGACGGTGTACCAGAGCACGCCGTCGTAGCCCCAGTTCCAGACGCCGTTGAAACCGTTGACCGGCAGCAGTTCGACGTGCGTGACGCCGAGGTCGACGAGGTGGTCGAGCTTCCCGGTCGCCGCGTCCAGGGTTCCCTCGGGCGTGAAGGTGCCGATGTGCAACTCGTAGATGAGACCGCCCGCCAGCTGCCGCCCCGTCCAGGCGTCATCGGTCCACGCGAATCCGCGGTGCTCGAACCACGCCGAGGCGGCGTGCACGCCGTCGGGCTGGCGCCGCGAGCGGGGATCGGGCCGCAGCTCGTCGGAGTCGCCCAGGACGAACCCGTACCGCTCGCCGTCGGCCAGGTCGACATCCGCGAACCACCGGCCCGACCCTGCCGGGTCGAGGCGCAGCTCGATCTCGCCCACGACCGTCGTCCCGTCGGCCTCCAGCCGCCGCATCCGCACGCGCTCCGCGCGCGGCGCCCACACCTCGATCGTCATCCGTCACTCCTTCTGCGAAGGCACGGGGTCCCACCCCGTGCACGACGTTTCAACGTTGTCAGGTCGTTCGCTCGACGGGATGTCGTGCGAACGATGCCATGTCAGCCCTCCGGAACCAGCAGGGCCACGGGGTAGACAGAGAGCAGTTCGGCCAGGGGAACCGTCCCGGCGTCGTAGCGGCGACCCGTGAAGGCGTCGACCACAGGACCGGCGGCACGCAGCAGCGCCGTGTCGCCCCATCCTCCGCGGCGCTCGAGGCCCAGCGGCAGGCGCGTCGCCACGGCGAGCGCCCCGCCGCGGTCGAACGCGATCGCATGCCGGGATGCTTCGCCGACGACCGTCATCGGCGTGTAGCGCGTGAACAGCTCGGGACGGTCGCGACGCAGCCGCAGCGTCCGGGAGGTGATCAGCAGCTTCGCGGCGCCCGTGGCGTCGACCGGCGGCAGGTCGCCCTGCGCGAAGCCGGCGTCGATCTCGGCGAGCATCGCGGCGCGCTGGGCGAAGTCGACCGCCCGTCGATTGTCGGGGTCGACGAGCGACAGCTCCCACAGCTCCGAACCCTGGTACACGTCCGGCACGCCGGGGGCAGCCAGCTGGAGCAGCTTCTGCGAGAGGCCGTTCACCCATCCGGGCGCGGAGATCTCGTCCGCGAAGCCCCCGACCAGTTCTGCGGCGTGCCCGGTTGCCGCATCCACGACCGCGTGCATCGCGGATTCAAACGCCTCGACCGGATCCCACCACCCGGTGGCCTCGGCCGCCTCGCGCGCCGCCTTCTCGGCGTACGCGTGCAGCCGCTCCGGCGATGCCGGCCATGCGCCCACGATCGCCTGCCACAGCAGCGCGTCGAAGGGGCCATGCCCGGTGGTGGCGACCGTGCGGAACTCCTCCAGCACGCGGGCCCAACGCTCGGGCATCTCCGCCAGCACCGCCAGGCGCGCCCGCACGTCTTCACCGCGCTTGGTGTCGTGCGTGGAGAGCGTGGTCATCGCGTGCGGCCACGACGCCTGGCGTACGGCCTGGGCGGCGTGGAAGCCGGCGATCGGGAGCGCGAACTGGGAGGGATCGCCGCCCACCTCGGTGAGCGAGCCCAGCCTCGTGTAGCGGTAGAACGCAGTGTCCTCCACGCCCTTGGCCATCACCGGACCCGTGGTCTGCTGGAACCGGCGCGCCACCTCCAGCGACGGGTCGGCCAGCACGGGCACGAGACCCGCGATCGCCTCGGCGAGGTCGGGTCGACGACCGGAGGCCTCGGCCGCAGCGGCGTCGAGGTGCTCGCGCCCGGCCGGCAGGTAGGAGCGGTAGACGGGGAAGCAGGCGAGGAGTTCAGCGAGCGCATCCTGCAGCTCAGCGCGGTCGCGCTGCCCGACGGGCGCGGGGAGTCCGCGGATCAGTCGCCGGATCTCAGCCACCTGGATGGTGTCGGCGATCATGCGCTTGGTGTCGTGGATGAGGTCGTGCCAGCCGGATGCGGCCGGGAGTCCCGTCTGCGTGCGCAGGCGCGCGTCCAGCGCGTCGAGGCCCTGCTCGCCGACCGGGTCGGTGAGCACGCGGCCGATCTCGCTCAGTGCGTCGTACCCGGTGGTGCCGTCGGTGCGCCACCAGCCCGGCAGGGCCTCGCCGTGCTCGAGGATCTTCTCGACCAGGACGTACACGTCGCCGCTCGCGGCGGCGAGCTGCTCGAGGTAGCCGCCCGGGTCGAGCAGGCCGTCGGGGTGGTCGACCCGGAGCCCGTCGGCCAGGCCCTCCCGCACCCAGCGAAGGATCTCGGCGTGGGTGGCCTCGAACACCTCCGGCAGCTCCACGCGGACCCCGGCAAGGGTCGTGACGGCGAAGAATCGGCGGTAGTTCAGCTCGGCGGCCTCGTCGCGCCAGAAGCGCAGTTCGAAGTTCTGGCGCTCGAGCACCGCCCGTACGACGTCGGGGTCGGTCCACGCGGCCGCCGACCCTGCCGTCGGGCCGGCGTCGTCGACCGACCCGGGGGCGAGGGGGAATGCGTGGTCGAAGTACCGCAGCAACCCCGAGGGGGCGTCGTCGGCGGGCGTCGTGTCGATGACGAGGTCTCCCGCGGCGAGCGCCTCGTCAAGCGATGCGCCCAGGATCGGCACGCGCACGCGTCCGTCGCCGTACTCCCAGTCGATGTCGAACGCCTCGGCGTGCACCGACTCGCGGCCGAGCCGCAGCACATCCCACCACCACGGGTTCTCCCGCGGCTCGGAGATGCCCATGTGGTTGGGGACGATATCGACGAGGATGCCGAGGTCTTGGGCGCGGGCGGATGCCGCGAACCGAGCGAGCCCCTCCGGGCCGCCGCGCTCGGGGTCGACGACGGTGACGTCGACGACGTCGTACCCATGGTCGGATCCCGGGGTCGCGCGCAGCAGCGGCGACAGGTACGCCCACGACACACCGAGGTCACGGAGATACGCGGTGACCTCGGCCGCCGCATCCAGGTCGAACGAACGGCGGATCTGCAGGCGGTACGTGGAGAGCGGGCTGCGCGTCATCAGAGTTCCGGCTTGGGGGCGTGCGCGGGGATGTCTTCGGTCGTGGAGGCGGCCACCTGCGCGGTCAACGAGGCGGCGACGGAGTGGTCGACCTCGGGCTCGGGAAGGTCGTGTTCGCACAGCACCACGAGCGACTTGCCCGCGAGCGTCAACGCGGCACCTGGCTCGACCGGCTCGGTGTTGGCCAGCTCGCCCGCGGTGTCCACGAGCACGTCCCATTCCGGGCTGAACTTCACATCGGGGACGTGGAACTCCACCGCCTCGTCGCCGGCGTTGAAGAGCACGATGAAGTGGCGGTCGGCGATCTGCTCGCCGCGGCGGTCCCGCTCGCGGATGCCCTGCCCGTTGAGGAAGACGCCGATCGCGCGCCCGAATCCCGAGTCCCAGTCCTCCGGCTGCATGACCGACCCGTCCGGGCGCAGCCAGACGACGTCGGGCATCGGCGCGCCCTCCTCCATCTTGACCGGGCGGCCGTTGAAGAAGCGCCCCCGGCGGAATGTCGGGTGCTCCTTACGCAGGCGCGACAGCGCGGCGGTGAACTCGATCAGCGGCTGATCGACGTTCTCCCAGTCGACCCACGTGATCTCGTTGTCCTGCGCATAGCCGTTGTTGTTGCCGCCCTGCGTGCGACCCATCTCGTCGCCGTGCAGGAGCATCGGCACGCCCTGACTCAGGAGCAGCGTCGCGATGAAGTTCCGCTGCTGGCGGGCGCGGGCACCGAGGATCGCCGGGTCGTCGGTGGGACCTTCCACTCCCATGTTGTCGGAGCGGTTGTGGGACTCACCGTCGTTGTTGTCTTCGCCGTTGGCGTCATTGTGCTTGTCGTTGTACGACACGAGGTCGCGCAGCGTGAATCCGTCGTGGGCGGTGACGAAGTTGATCGATGCCACGGGGCGACGCCCGGAGTGCTCGTACAGGTCGGCCGACCCGGTCAGCCGGGAGGCGAATTCGCCGAGCGCCTGCGGCTCGCCGCGCCAGAAGTCGCGGACGGTGTCGCGGTACTTGCCGTTCCACTCCGTCCACTGCGGAGGGAAGTTTCCGACCTGGTAACCGCCGGGACCGACGTCCCAGGGCTCGGCGATGAGCTTGACCTGTGAGACCACCGGGTCCTGCTGCACCAGCTCGAAGAAGGTCGCGAGACGGTCGACCTCGTAGAACTCCCGCGCGAGGGTGGAGGCCAGGTCGAACCGGAAGCCGTCGACGTGCATCTCGAGCACCCAGTAACGGAGCGAGTCCATGATGAGCTGCAGCGTGTGCGGGTTGCCGGCGTTCAGGCTGTTTCCCGTGCCGGTGTAGTCGGTGTAATACCGCTTGTCGTCCTGCTCGAGGCGGTAGTACGCCTCGTTGTCGATGCCGCGCATCGACAGGGTGGGGCCCATGTGGTTGCCCTCGGCCGTGTGGTTGTAGACCACGTCGAGGATCACTTCGATGCCGGCGGCGTGCAGGGCTTTGACCATCGCCTTGAACTCCTGCACCTGCTGGCCGTGGGCGCCCGAGGCGGTGTAGGTGTTCTGCGGGGCGAAGAACGCGATGGTGTTGTAGCCCCAGTAGTTCGACAGCCCCTTCTCCTGCAGCGTCGAGTCGTTGACGAACTGGTGCACCGGCATGAGTTCGATGGCGGTGACGCCCAGCTTCTGGAGGTGCTCGATGATCGCGGGGTGGGCGACGCCGCTGTAGGTGCCGCGGAGCTCTTCGGGCACGGCGGGGTGCAGCTCGGTGAGCCCCTTCACGTGCGCCTCGTAGATGAACGATTCGGCATACGGCGTCTTGGGCTGACGGTCGCCGCTCCAGTCGAAGAAGGGGCTCACGACGACGCCCTTCATCATGGCGGCGGCGGAGTCCTCGTCGTTGCGCGAGTCGGGGTCGCCGAAGTTGTAACCGAACACTGCCTGACCCCACTGCACCTGGCCGTCGACGGCCTTGGCGTACGGGTCCAGGAGCAGCTTGTTCGGGTTGAACCGCTGCCCGTTCTCGGGATCGTTCGGCCCGTGCACGCGGTACCCGTAGCGCTGCCCCGGCTGGACGTTCGGGAGGTACGCGTGCCACACGTACGCGTCGACGTCCACGAGGTCGACCCGCGTCTCCTCTCCGCCGTCTCCGAAGAGGCAGAGCTCGACACGCTCTGCTCCTTCACTGAAAAGGGCGAAGTTCGTTCCGTTGCCGTCGAACGTCGCCCCGAGGGGATAACTGGATCCTGGCCATACCTGCACGGCCCAACGATACGGCAGCAGAAAAAGCGCGCCTGGGCGTTGACCGCGGACCCCCCGCCCACTATGCGCGGTCGGGTGGCTGACGCAGCAGGGCGACGCGCTCGTCGAGATAGGCCGCGAGCGGGACGTAACCGGCGGCGGCGCTCCACCGCACCGACGGCACGCCCTCGCGCACCGCGAGCGGGGACGTGCGCTCGGACAGCATCGACAGCTCCAGCGGCACCCACCCCACGTGCGCGGTCTCCCCCTCGGCGAACCCGCCGCGGCTGGCGGCGGCAGCCAGCGCCGCACGGGCGCGCTGCGACTCCGCCGTGAAGCCGCGGACGGCCTCGGCACGCGCACGGACGATCTCCCCGGTCGCGAGCACCGCGTCGGCTGTGAGGAGGAGCACACCGAGGTGCCAGGCCTCCCCCACCCTCACGATGCGCGGGGAGCGCGAGATGCCGAGGATGCGGCGGGGTGTCCGCAGCTCGCCCAGCGCCTCCCGGGGAGCACCCTCCAGTCGGGTGCGGGCGCGCGCGAGCAGCGCCTCCACCTCGGCGGCCGCATCCGTCATGGCATTCCTAGCCGAGGCCGGCCCGGTCTTCGTGCGGGCCGTCACCCTCCACCGGCCGGCGCGACAGGCCGACCGCGCCCGCCTGGGGCCCCCGGGCGGTGGCGGCCGCGACAGCGATCGACTCGTCGACGTCGGGGTAGCGCGGCCGGAGCGTCACCGGCGCCTCGGGAGCGCGTTTGGCGCGTCGCGCGGCCGCGGCAAGGTTCAACGCCTCCACGAACACGGCGAAGGCCATGGGGCCGTAGATGAGCGCCTTGTCGATGTGCAGCCCGAAGCCCTCGGCGATGAGGAAGACACCGATGAGGAGAAGGAAGGACAGCGCGAGCATCTTCACCGTGGGGTGCTTGTTGACGAAGCCGAAGATGAAGCGCGACGCGAAGAGCATGATGCCGAACGAGAGCACGACGGCGGTGATGATGACGATCATGTTGGTGGTCATGCCGACCGCGGTGATCACGGAGTCCAGGGAGAACACGAGGTCGAGGGCGAGGATCTGCAGGAGCACCGAGCCGAACGTCGCCGTCCCGCCGCCGGATTGCGCGTGCTCCTCAGCCCCCTCGAGCTTCTGGTGGATCTCGTGGACCGCCTTGTACACGAGGAAGAGGCCACCCAGGATCAGGATGAAGTCTTTGACGGAGAATCCGAGGTCGCCGAATCGGACGATGTCGTTCGTGAGGGTGATGATCCAGCCCGCCAGGAACACCAGCCCCACCCGCATGACCATGGCCAGCGTGAGGCCGAGGTTCCGCGCCCGCGCCTGCTGCGCGGCGGGGAGCTTGGAGGCGAGGATGGAGATGAAGATCACGTTGTCGACGCCCAGCACGACCTCCAGCACGAACAGCGTGAGGAAGACGGCGATCAGGTCGGGCGTGATGACGAGGGAGAAGTCCACGCTCCGATTTTACGGGGCCGGGCCCGATGACCCGGACGCCGCACTCCTTGCGAGGATGAGCCGTCACTCGACCGGTTCGAGCGCCGCGCGGGCGCGCTCGGCGGCGCGGGCGGCGGCCTTGGCCCGGTCGCGGGCATCCGTGTGCTCGTCCTCCAGGTTCCCGACCTTCTCGTCCGCGGCATCCGCGTCACGTTCGATGCGCGCGAGCTCTGCGCGGAGGTCGTTCACGCGCTCGTGGAGCAGATCGGCGCGTTCACGGGCCTTGGCGAGCTTCCCCTCGAGGCGCGCCGCTTCGCGGTCGGCTTCGGATGCGGCACGGTCGGCGTCCCGCGCGGCTGCTTCGGCGGCCTTCCGCGCGCGGCGGGCGGCGAGGTCGTCCCGCGCCGGCGCGGGGCGGTCGGGCACTCCCGGGACCGACCCCGCGACCGCGTCCGCGAGGTCGGCCGCATCGGTACCATCGGCGTGCACCGTTCGGACGAGCCGCCCGGTGAGGATCGCGGCCCCGGCCGCAGCATCCACGATCGCGGCGTTGATGGTGACTTCGACCTCCTCGAGCACGGCGCGGCTGAGGGCGGTGCCCGCCTCCTCGGCCAGGGCGGCGGCGCGGCGCGCGAGCCCCCCGACGAGGGCGCGGCGCTGACGGCCGAGCTTCGCCAGCTCCGGCGCATCCAGGTCGTCCTGCGCCTCGTGCAGCGCCTGCGACAGTTCGACGGCCTCGGCGAGCTGCCCGTCGCGCACGAGGAGGTTCACCGCCCAGGCCGCGACCGAGGGCTTCCGCAGCGCCTTGATGTTCTTGGCGAGGGCGCCGGTCACCGCGGCCGCCCGGGCGTTCCGGGCGGCGGTGAACTCCGCTGGTGGAAGCCCGTAGAGCGCATCGGCGGCCGCGTCGAGTTCCGCCGCCGCATCCGTCATGCGCCCATTCTCGCGCGCGCGACCGGAGCCTTCGCCGATCGCCGCGTGCACAACCGCGGAGATCCTGGCCGACACGCCGGATGCGGGCGCCGACGACGGCGTGTCGCCCCGCAGATCCGCAGTTGTGCACGCGACCGGGGCCGGCGCGCGGGGTGCGCACAGGGCGGCGAGCGGGCCGGGCGCGGCTAGAGCGCGACGACCCCGGGCGCTGCGGGACCGCGGATCTGGCGGTGCAGCCCCTCCATGCGGGTGTCGAGTTCTGCGGCGGTGTCGGCAGCCTCCTTGAGGTGCGCGAGCAGCTCGTCGGGCACCTGGCGGTCGTACTTGTAGTAGATCTTGTGCTCCAGGCTCGCCCAGAAGTCCATCGCGATGGTGCGGAACTGCACCTCGACGGGGACGGCCACGCGACCGGTGGACAGGAAGACGGGCACCTCCACGATGGCGTGCAGACTCTTGTACCCGTTGGGTTTGGGCGAGGCGATGTAGTCCTTCACGCTCAGCACCGTGATGTCGTCCTGCTGGGTGAGCAGGTCGAACAACCGGTAGGCGTCCCCGACGAAACTGCACGTGATGCGGATGCCGGCGATGTCGGTCACCGCCGCGCGCACCGAGGGGAAGTCGGGGTCGATGCCCTTGCGCTGGACCTTCTCGACGAGGCTGTCGGGCGATTTCACGCGGCTCGAGACATGCTCGATGGGGTTGTACGCGTGCATCTCCTGGAACTCCTCACGGAGGATCGAGATCTTCGTCTCCACCTCCGCCAGGCCGAAGCGGTACTCCATGAGGAACCGCTGGAACTCGTCGCGCATCGCTCGAAGAGCGGTGCCGGACACGGTGATCTGCTGCTCGTCGAGCGATCCGGGCATGCCCGGCACACTACGGCGGCCGGCTACAAGGGCGCTGTGAAGCGGTGGGTCAGACCGCGGCGTGCGGAGCGTGCCGCCGTTCGAGGGCCGCGCCCTCCACGTCGACGTTCGGGATGATGCGGTCCAGCCACCGCGGGAGCCACCATGCCGACCGGCCGAGGAGGTGCATGACGGCCGGCACCAGCAGCATCCGTACGACGATCGCGTCCAGGAGCACCCCGAGCGCCAGCCCGAAGCCCATCGACTTGATGATCACCGACTCGCTCGTGACGAACCCGCCGAAGACGGAGATCATGATGAGCGCCGCGGCGATGACGACGGTGCGGCCCGCGCGGAATCCCTGCGCGACAGCCAGGCGCGCCGAAGCGCCGTGCACGTAGGCCTCCCGCATCCCCGTCGCCAGGAACAGCTGGTAGTCCATCGCCAGGCCGAAGAGGATGCCCACGAGGATGACCGGCAGGAAGCTCAGGATCGGGCCCGGGTTGTGGATGCCGAACAGGTCGCCGAGCCACCCCCACTGGAACACCGCGGTCACCGCGCCGAAGGTCGCGAAGAGCGAGAGCACGAACCCACCCGTCGCCAGCAGCGGCACGAGGATCGAGCGGAACACCATCACCATGATGAGGAACGACAGCCCCACGACCACGGCGAGGTACAGCGGCAGGACGTCGGCGAGGCCCTCGGAGATGTCGATGTTGATCGCGGCCTGCCCGGCAACGCCCAGCTCGATGTCTCCGTCGACGGGAGGGAGCCAGCGCAGATCGCGGACCAGGCGCTCGGTCGACGCGCTGTTGGGGCCTTCGGCGGGCACGACCTGGAACGCGGCGACCGAGGAGTCTTCGGCGATGGCGACCGGCGCGACGGCCACGACGTCCTCCTGCGCGGCGAGTCCACGTGCGACGGCGAGCTGCGCGTCCTGCACCTCGGTGTCGTCGAGGCCCTCGGGAAGGGATGCGGTGACCAGCAGCGGGCCGTTGACCCCCTCGCCGAACGCCTCCTCCGTGGCGGTGTACGCGCGGTAGGCCGGCGAGTCGGCCGCCTCGGATCCGCCGTCGGGAAGCCCGAGGCGCATCGACATGGCAGGGATCGCGACCACGAGCAGCAGCACCACGGCCAGGAGCGTCGTGGTCACGGCGCGAACGGTCGACATCGGCTGCACGGCACGCCCGCGCGGCCGCTGCCGGCTGCTCCCGGCCTCCGCCGACGCCGCGTGGGTGAGCCGGGCGCGCGCGCGGCGCCCGAGCACCCGCTTGCCCGCGAGCCCCAGGAGCGCCGGGGTGAGCGTCACCGCGATGAGCACGGCGATGAGCACGCTGGCCGCCCCCGCGGTGCCCATGAGCCCCAGGAACGGGATGCCGGTGATGTTGAGGGCGAGGAGGGCGACGATCACCGTCGTGCCCGCGAAGACGACCGCGTTACCCGCGGTGCCGTTGGCCAGGCCGATGGATTCGACGACCTCGGCCCCCTGCAGCAGCTGGCGGCGGTGGCGGTACAGGATGAACAGCGAGTAGTCGATGCCGACGGCGAGCCCCAGCATGACGCCGAGAATGGGGGTGACCGACGCCATCTGCACGACGCCCGAGAACGACAGCGTCGCGAGTGCTCCGATCCCCACGCCGGTCAACGCCGTGACGATGGGGAAGGCCGCCGCCAGCAGCGAGCCGAGCACCACGACCAGCACGACGCCGGCGATCACGACGCCGACGGCTTCACCGACGCCGAGGATCTGCGGCACTCCCTGCGAGATGTCGGTGGAGAACGAGACGTCGACGCCGTCGATGGGCTCGGAGCGGAAATGCGTCATGACCGCCTGCTTGGAGCTTTCCGGAAGCTCCAGGCGCGGCTCGGTGAAGGAGACGTTCACGAGGGCGGTGGCGCCGTCCTCCGACACCAGCCGGATCTCGTCGGCGAACGACAGCAGTTCGGCGCCGCGTTCGAGTTCGGCCTCCTGCTGGGCGATCGTCGCGAGAGCGTCGGTCAGCTCCTGCTGCTGCGCGTCCAGTGCGGCGCGGCCGGCGTCCAGCTGGGCCTGCTGCGCATCCAGCTGCGCCTCCTGGGCGTCGAGCTGCGTGGTCGGGAGGCCGGCGGCCTCGGCCCGTGCACGCCCCGCGTCGAGCTGCGCACGGCCGGCGTCCAGCTGCGCCTGGGCAGCATCCAGCTGGGCGCGTCCGGCGTCGAGCTGCTGCTGGCCGGACTCTGCCTGCGTACGCCCCGCGGCGAGCTGCGCACGCCCGTCTTCGATCTGCTGCCGGGAATCGGCGAGTTCCTGCTCGGTGGCGAACGGGTCGATGACATCCGCGACATCCGGGAGGTCGCCGGCGGATGCCACGAGGGCCGCGATGTCGGCGCGCTGATCGTCGGTGAGCGCGCTGCCGTCTTCGGTGGCGAACACGACAGTGCCGGAGGCTCCGCTGAAGTCGGGAAGCGATTCCTCGAGCTCCTCGATGACGGCCCCGGATGCGGTGCCCGGGATGTCGAAGCTCGAGCTCAGGCCCTTGAAGCCCAGCGCGAAGCCGCCGCCGGCGATCGCGAGCAGGGCGACCCACGCGATGACCACGGCCCAGGCGCGACGTGCGGCGAATGTTCCCAGGCGATGGAGAAGCTCGGCCAATGCGGTTCCTTCGACTCGCGAGGGGCCGCCGGGAGGTGGCGCCCTCGACTCCGACAAGCGGAGCTAAGATAACACGGACCGTCTCGTCTTTCCGATTGCGAGCCCGATGCCTCTCCCGCGAAGCGGCCCCGTCCGCAGCGAAGCCGCCCGGCAGGCGATCCTCCACGCGGCCGCCGACCTGTTGATGGAACGCGGCTACGACGCCCTGTCGGTCGAGGGGATCGCCGCGCGGGCCGGGGTGGGGAAACAGACGATCTACCGGTGGTGGCCCTCCAAGGGTGCGGTCATCGCCGAGTGCCTTCTCGAGGGGAAGATTCTCCCGGGCCGCCTGCTGTTCTCCGACACCGGAGACATCCGCCGTGATCTCTCGGAGTGGCTGCGGGCGGTGTTCACGGTGCTCGCCGAGCCGCACGGCGAGACCCTGCTGCGCTCGCTCGTGGCGGCCGCGGCGGAGAACGCCGATGCGGGGCGGCGGCTCCGCGACAGCCTGACGGGATCCGAGTCGCTCGTCGGGCGCCTGCGATCTGCCATCGGAACGGCCCCCAACCTCGCACCCGGCGCTCCGGTCGAGGAGATCGCGGAGGCGCTCATCGGCGCCGTCATCGTGCGCGCCCTCAGCCGCGAACCCGTCGGGGAGGGCGACGCCGATCGTCTCCTCGACGCCGTGCTCGGACGCTGACCCCGCCCCCTCCCCGCCCCGCCGACGGCACGACGTGCGTCCAGTGCACGGCTTCCTCCCCAGCGCACGACCTTCCTGCGCTGTGAGGTCGTGCGCTCGGCAGCAACCCGTGCACTCGCGGGGGCGGGGAGCTCAGGCGCGGGGAGCTCAGGCGGGGGGCGGGGCGGTCGTGGCACGGGGGACGAGCACCGTGGGAAGCCGCAGATGCGTCTGGGCGGGGGCGGTGCCGCCCATCAACCCCAGGAGCATCGTGACCGCCTCCAGGCCGAGCCGCTGCATCGGCTGCCGCACGGTCGTGAGGGCCGGCGACACCTGGGAGGCATCGGGGATATCGTCGAAGCCGACGACCGACAGGTCCGCCGGCACCGACAGGCCCATGCCGGCGGCAACGCGAAGGACCGTGATGGCGGAGATGTCGTTCGCGGCGAAGATCGCGGTGGGCCGGTCGGGCCGGGAGAGAAGCTGCGTGGCGGCATGCCGGGCACTGTCTTCGGCGTAGAGGCCCACGCCGACGAGCGAACCGTCGAAGGGGATACGCGCATCCTCCAGCGACCGACGGTAGCCGCCCTCGCGCAAGATCGATGAGCGGAGATCCGGGCGTCCGGCGACGAACCCGATACGGCGGTGCCCCAGGGAGATGAGGTAATCCACGGCCTGGCGCGCCCCGCTGAAGCTGTCGGATTCGACCGTCGGCAGGTCCGCCGGGCCGGTGTGCGGGTCGATGGCGACCACCGGCACCTCGGCTGCGGCGTTGACAACCGACGGCGTCACCATGATCACCCCGTCGACGAGCGTCCCGCTCAGCCGGCTCAGCGATCGCCGCTCCCATCCCTCGGACGAGCCCTGGGACGAGCCGCTATAGGCGAGCAGATCCAGGCGCGAGTCGCGCAGCGCCGCGCCGACGCCCTTGAGCACTTCGGCCGAGAACGGCTCGAAGCCGGCCACGAAAACCCCGATCACCCCGGTCTGTCGGGCCCGCATGCTGCTGGCGACGAGGCTCGACTCGTAGCCGAGTTCGGTCACTGCGGCGAGCACGCGCTGCACGGTGCGATCCGCGACGCCGTAGCGCCCGTTGACCGCCTTGGACACCGTGGCCACGGAGACGCCGGCCGCAGCCGCCACGTCATGGATCGTCACCCGTCGCCGCATGCTCGTTATCGTAGGGGTCCGGAAAACATTTTCGAAAACGTTTGACGAAATGACGCGCCGATCGGACACTGACAGTGCACCGGGCGATGCACCGCGCGGAAATCGGCAGCCCCCTCGATGACCGAGGGGTGCACTCAATGAAGAGACAGGTGATCACATGAGGTCCACAAAGCTAGTTGCGGGGGCCGCGGCTCTGGCAGCGGGAGCGCTCCTTCTGAGCGCGTGTTCGGGTGGCGGTTCGTCGGGCGGAGGCGGCGACGGAGACGTCGAGATGACCCTCTGGCAGAACTCCACGACCGGCCCCGGCCAGGAGTTCTGGACGAACGCCATCGCGGCGTTCGAAGAGGAGAACCCCGGCGTCACGATCAATATGCAGTCCGTCCAGAACGAGGACATGGACGGCAAGCTGCAGACGGCGCTCAACGCGGGCGATCCGCCCGACATCTTCCTCCAGCGCGGCGGCGGGAAGCTCGCCGCGATGGTCAACGCGGGCCAGCTGATGGACCTCACGGATCTCATCTCGGACGAGATCCGAGGCGAGGTGTCCGAGGGCTCGTTCGCGGCCGAGACCTACCAGGACAGCGTCTGGGCGATGCCGCTGTCGGTACTGCCCGGGGGATTCTTCTACAGCCAGGACGCGTTCACCAACGCCGGCGTCGCGGCCACCCCCACCAGCATCCCGGAGCTGGAGACCGTCGTCGAGCAGCTCAAGACGAGCGGCATCGCGCCCATCGCGCTCGGCGCGAAGGACGCCTGGCCGGCTGCGCACTGGTACTACTTCTTCGCCCTTCGGGAGTGCAGCCCCGAGGTGATCGAGGAGACCGGCGACTCCAAGGACTTCAGCGACGAATGCTGGCAGCGCGCCGCAGAGGACCTGAGCGACTTCGCCTCGATCGATCCCTTCAACGAGGGCTTCCTCACCACCGCCGCCCAGCAGGGCGCCGGTAGCTCGGCCGGACTCGTCGCGAACCGTCAGGCCGCGATGGAGCTCATGGGCGCGTGGGACCCGGGCGTGATCGCCTCCCTGACGCCCGACGAGCAGCCGCTGCCCGACCTGGCATGGTTCCCCTTCCCGGAGATCGACGGCGGTGACGGCGAGCCCGGATCGATGATGGGCGGCGTCGACGGATACTCCTGTGCCGCACAGGCACCGGAGGAGTGCGCCGACTTCCTCAACTTCATCGCAAGCTCCGACCAGCAGACCGCGTACTACGAGGCCTTCCAGTCGCCGCCGGTGAACTCCGTCGCGCAGGAATCCGTCACCGAGCCCTACCTGCAGCAGATCCTCGAGGCCTACAACAGCGCCCCGTTCGTCTCGCAGTGGCTCGACACGGTCCTCGGCCAGAACGTCGGCAACGCGCTGAACGTCGCGGTCGTCGACCTGCTCGCCGGCAACAGCTCGCCGGAGCAGCTCATCGAAGCCGTCAACGCGGCGGGCGCGCAGGGCTGAGCATGTCTGTTCGCGAGATGTCCTCCACGGACGGTCCTGATCTCGCGCAGCACGACGGGGGCGGCAGCACGCCGCCCCCGTCGGTGCCGCGGGATCGCCGTCGTCCGCGCGGGCTGGGCTGGGCGGGTCGCCTCGAGGTGCTCCTCATGGCCGGTCCCGCCGTGATCTTCTTCGTCGGTTTCATCATCCTCCCGGTGATCATGGCCGCGTACTACGGGTTCTTCCGCTGGTCGGGTTTCGGTCCGGCGACCGAGTTCGTGGGCCTGCGCAACTACCTGGTGATCTTCAGCGACCCGAACTTCCAGCAGGCGCTCCTGCACAACGGCTTCATCGTCATCATGTCCCTCGTCCTGCAGGGACCGATCGCGATCCTGCTGGCGCTGCTGCTCAATCGCAAGATGCGGGGCCAGTCGGTCATCCGCGTGCTGATCTTCGTGCCCTACGTCATCGCCGAGGTCGTCGTCGGCACCGGCTTCAGCCTGCTGCTGTCCACCAACGGGGCCGCCAACGGTCTGCTCGAAAAGATCGGCCTCGGGTTCCTTCAGCAGGACTGGCTCGCCAATCCCTCGATCGCGATCTGGACCCTGATGGCGATCCTCACCTGGAAGTACATCGGCTTCGCCGTCATCCTCTTCCTCGCGGGCCTGCAGGGGATCCCCGACGAGCTCTACGAAGCGGCCGCCATCGACGGCGCGTCGTTCTGGCAGATCCAGCGCCGCATCGCGCTGCCCCTGCTGGCGCCCACCCTGCGCATCTGGGCGTTCCTCTCCATCATCGGCGCCCTCCAGCTCTTCGACCTCGTGTACATCATCTGGGGCCAGTACGTCTCCTCGGTCGCAGGCACCAACACGATGGCGATCTACATGGTCGTGACGGGGCGCAACGCCGGCAACTTCGGGTACGGCAACGCCGTGGCCGTCGTCATCTTCGCCATTTCGCTCATCGTGGCGCTCGTCTACCAGCGCTTCGTGCTCCGCCGCGACACGGCCGGCGCGATCACAGAGAAGGGTGCGCAATGAGCACCATGACCCTCACCACCACCGCCGCCGACGCGGGCGGCCGGCGACGCCGGCAGCGCGAGAGGCTCCCCTGGGGTTCCCCAGCGGTGTACTTCATCGCCTTCGTGGTCATCGCCCTCATGCTCGGCCCGGTGATCTACATCATCATCGGGGGCTTCCGCTCCAACTCGGCGATCACCGTCGACCCGGCGGGATTCCCCGACCCGTGGAACGTCGAGAATTACATCGGCGTCATCACGAGCGGTCAGTTCTGGACGCAGGTGGGCAACTCGACGATCGTCGCCCTTGCGACGACCATCGGCGCGGTCGCCCTGGGCCTCATGGCCAGCTACGTGATCGCGCGCTACAGCTTCCGCGGCCGCGGCGTCCTGTACGCCATGTTCGCCGCCGGCCTCATGTTCCCGATCACCGTGGCCATCACGCCGCTCTACATCGTGGTGCGCAACCTCGGGCTGATGAACACCCTCCCCGGCGTGATCCTCCCCCAGATCGCGTTCGCCCTGCCGACGACCGTCATCATCCTGGTGCCGTTCCTCCGCGCCATCCCGGATGAGATCCAGGAGGCCGCCTACATCGACGGATGCAGCCGCCTGGGCTTCTTCTGGCGCATGGTCCTACCCCTGGCCGTTCCCGGCGTGATCACGGTCGGGATCCTCGCGTTCATCGGCAGCTGGAACGCGTACCTCCTGCCGCTGTTCATCCTCAACAACGAGGCCGCGTTCACCCTCCCGCTGGGCGTGCAGGCCTTCTCATCGCAGTACTCCGTGGATACCGCCCGCGTCCTGGCGTTCACGTCGCTGTCCATGCTCCCCGCTCTGGTGTTCTTCAGCCTGTTCGAGCGGCGGATCGTGGGCGGGCTCACCGGCGCAGTGAAAGGCTGACATGTCACCGTCAGGTACGGAGGAGCCTTCGGCGCGCGTGCGCGCGCTGCTGGCCCAGATGACCCTCGAAGAGAAGGCCGCGCAGCTCGTCGGCTACTGGGTCGACCAGGGCGGTGAAGTCGTCGCCCCGCTCGCGAACGAGATGGCCACGTCGACCAAATACGCCGACGCCACCACGCACGGGCTCGGCCACCTCACCCGCGTGTACGGGACCCGCCCGGTCGACCCCGCCGAACGGGCCGGCTGGCTGTGGAACGAGCAGCGCCGCCTGGTTGCGGAGACGCGCCTGGGGATTCCCGCGATCGTCCACGAGGAGTGCCTCACGGGGCTCGCGGCATGGAAGGCCGCCACCTTCCCGACTCCGCTGGCGTGGGGGGCGTCGTTCGACCCCGCGCTCGTGGCCGAGATGGCCGAGGTCATCGGCGGATCGATGCGGGAGCTCGGCATCCATCAGGGGCTCGCTCCCGTGCTCGATGTCATCCGCGACCCCCGCTGGGGACGCGTCGACGAATGCATCGCCGAGGATCCATATGTCGTCGGCACGATCGGAACCGCCTACGTCCAGGGTCTCCAGAGGGCGGGCGTGGACGCCACCCTGAAGCACTTCCTCGGGTACTCCGCGTCGCAGGCGGCGCGCAATCACGCGCCCGTGCACGCCGGACCCCGCGAGATCGCGGACGTGCTGCTGCCGCCGTTCGAAATGGCGCTCCGCGACGGCGGCGCCCGCTCGGTGATGAACTCCTACGCCGAGATCGACGGTGAGCCGGTGGCCGCCAGCCCCGCGTACCTCGACGAGCTCCTCCGCGATGAGCTCGGGTTCGACGGCGTCGTGGTCTCGGACTACTTCGCCGTGGCCTTCCTCCACTCCACCCACGCCGTCGCCGGCGACCTGGGTGAAGCGGCCGAACTGGCCCTGAGTGCCGGCATCGACGTGGAGCTCCCGACCGCCGACGCCTTCGCCGAACCGATGCTCACGCGCATCCGCGACGGGCGTATGGATGAGGCGCTCCTCGACCGGGCGGTCTTGCGGGTGCTGGAGCAGAAGGAACGGCTCGGACTCCTCGACGAGTCCTTCGCCGCGCCGCCGGCCGCTGTCGACCTCGACTCGCCGCGCCATCGTGACATCGCGGGCCGGCTCGCGGCGGAGTCGGTGATCCTGCTCGCCAACGACGACACGCTGCCCCTGGCCGCCGCATCCGTGCCGCGCATCGCCCTCGTGGGGCCCAACGCCGATTCGTCCGAAGCGCTCATGGGCTGTTACTCCTTCGCCAATCACGTGCTCGCCCACCACCCCGGGGTTCCGCTGGGCATCGACATCCCGACCATCCTCGATGCCGTACGCGGGGAATTCCCCGGCGCCGTCGTGGACTGGGCTGCCGGATGCGAGGTGGAAGGGTCCGATCGGTCCGGAATCGCCGCGGCCGTGGAGGCCGCGCGTGCGGCGGACGTCGCGGTGGTGGTGGTCGGCGAC
This sequence comes from Microbacterium sp. Z6_144, assembly GCF_057197625.1. NCBI lineage: Bacteria > Bacillati > Actinomycetota > Actinomycetes > Micrococcales > Microbacteriaceae > Microbacterium > Microbacterium sp. Z6_144. The sequence continues at coordinate 357,407 of NZ_JBXVPT010000002.1, read as the reverse complement.
CGCGCCGGCCTGTTCGGCCGCGGGACGGTCGGCGAGGGCAACGACGTCGACGACCTCGAACTGCCGGGGCTGCAGCGCCAGCTCGTCGAGGCGGTCGTCGAAACCGGCACGCCCGTCGTGCTCGTCGTCGTGTCGGGGCGGCCCTACGCGATCGGCTGGGCGCTGTCCGGCCCTCACGCGACCGCCGCGGTCGTGCAGTCGTTCTTCCCGGGTGAAGAGGGAGGGGACGCGATCGCGGCGGTCCTCTCCGGCCGGGTGAACCCCTCGGGCCGGCTCCCGGTGTCGCTCCCGCGGTCGGCCGGCGCACAGCCCTACACCTACCTGCATCCGCCGCTGGGTGGCCGCAGCGGCGTGACCAGCGCCGACCCGACCCCGCTCCTGCCTTTCGGTCACGGTCTGAGCTACACGACCTTCGAGCGCACCGATCTCACCGCCGATGCCACGGTGGTCGCCGGCGACCACGTCACCGTCGCCGTGACGGTCCGAAACGTCGGCTCCGTTGCCGGCGCCGACGTCGTGCAGCTCTACGGTCACGACGTGGTGGGCAGCATGACCCGGCCCGTCGCGCAGCTGCTCGCTTACGAGCGCGTCGTCCTGGAACCGGGTGCTTCCACGCGCGTCACCTTCCGCGTCCCGACCGCCCGTCTGGCCTTCACCGACCGGTCGGGCCGGCGCGTCGTGGAACCGGGCCGCGTCGAGCTGTGGGTGGGTCCGTCCTGCGCGGAGCGCGATGTCGAGGCAACTCTGGAGATCACCGGCGGCGTGCACGCCGTCACCGCCGCGGACGGGCGGCTGGCGACGGCGACGTCCGAGACGGTCGTCGGGGGCGGTGGGGATCCCGAGGCCGTACCGATTCCGGCGGGCACCGTCTGATCCGAACGCGCCGATGCCCTCTCCCGCGAACCGTGGGAGAGGGCATCGGCGTCCGGGTCAGTTCAGGACGAACGTGTACGTCGCGGCGTTGCCCACCACGTCGTAGACGACCATCGTGTTCTCCCCCTGCACGGCCCCGAAGGTGCCGGGGCGCAGGAAGTTGACGTCAGACCACGCGTTGTTCGTGAGGTCCTTCGTCTGCCCGTTGATGACGACCCTGTCCACGCCGCCGACGTCATGCAGCTTGTAGCTGACGACGTCGAAGGTGTCGCCGGTGGCCACCGTGAACTCCGCGCCGTCCTTCACCGTCGCAACCGGCGCATCCACGTCGACGGTGAACGCGAAGGTGCCGGTCTCCGAGATGTTCCCCGCCCGGTCGTGCGCGTTGTACTTCACCGTGTACGCACCCGACGGCAGGGTGACCGTCGCCGAATGCGTGCCGCTTTCCGCCCCGTTCATCGCGGACTGCGTGCTCTGAACCAGCGTGCCGCCCTGATAGATGTTCGCGACGATGCGCTCCAGGCCACCGAGGTCGGACGCCTCCACCCGCACGTCTACGGCACCGAACGGACCGGCCGTCGTCGGCGAGACCAAGGTCGCCTGCGGACGGGTGGTGTCAGCCGGCACGTTCTGGAACAGCCGCGGCGCGAAGTCGATGAGATTCTTCTGCCACACATCCCATCCGTGCGGGCCGACCGTCACGCCGGCGAACTCGTACTCGATCCCGGCCTGGTCGAGGACGGGCAGCGAGTTCATCACCGAGCCGTACGTGAAGTCGGTGATGTCTCCGGTGTAGAGCCGGAACAATTCGGTCCCGGCGTTGATGGCCTCGACGTCGACCCCGGCGGTGCCGCCGAATCCGGCCGCGAAGGTTCCGATGTACGCGAACTCGCCCGGGTGCGCCTTCAGCACCGACACCGTGCGCGCACCACCGGCCGACAGGCCGGCGAGGGCACGCTTCAGCGGGTTCTCGCTGACGTTGTAGCGCTCCTCGGTCACCGGGACGACGTTCTCGAACAGCTCCCGCGGGTAGTCGTTGACGTTGCCGTTGGGCATGACGACGACCATGGGCTGGATGCTGCCGTCGAGGAACAGGTTGTCGAGGATCTGACGCGCACGCCCGACCTCCACCCAGTCGGTCCAGCTCTGCCCACCGCCGTGGTTGAGCACGAACAGCGGATAGGGCTCGGCGCGGTCGGCGTCGTAGCCGGGAGGCGTCCAGACGTAGGCGCTGCGCTCCTGGCCGGCGACGCTGCTCTGGTACGACATGACGTCGAGGTCGCCACCGGAACCGGCCGGGACATCCGACAGCACGCGTGACCCTTCACCCGGAACGAGGAAGGTGCTCCACGCGGGCTCCGACGTCACCGATGTCGGGTTCGAGGTGTCTTTGACCGACTGCCGGTCGACGATGAAGCGGTAGTGGTAGAACTTCTGCTCGAGCGGCCCCACCGTGGCACGCCAGCGGTCTCCCACCCTGGTCATCTCCACGCGCAGCCAGCTTCCGCCCGGTGCCCAGTTCGCCCAGACCGAGACATACTCGGCGTCGGCGAACTCGGTCGTCGTCTCGAACGTGACATAGCCGTCCTCCGAGATCCACGGCGTCGGCGTCGTGCCGGTCGCCGGGGGCTCGAAGCGCTCCGTGAGCGGGAGGTGTCCCTCGCTCATGCCCGGGTCGCCCGGGTTCCGGGTGAACAGGCGCGGGGCGAAGTCGATGAGGTTCTCCTGCCACGCGTTCCAGTTGTGCCCGGCGTCGGGGTTCACCCCGTCGAACTGGTACTCCAGGCCGACGGCGTCGAACTTCTGGAACGAGTCGAAGACGTCGTTGTAGGCGACATCGGTCTTGTTCCCGACGTACACGCGGAACAGGTCGGTGCGGTTGTTCATCTTCTTGACGGGGATGTCGTCGAGCTCGCCGAAGCGACCCGCGCCGAAGGTGCCGATCGCCGCGAACTCGCCCGGGTGCTCGCTGAAGACCTCGAAGGTCTGTCCGCCGCCCATCGACAGGCCGGCGAGTGCCCGCTTCTTCTTTCCCGGGGCGACGTTGTAGGCGTCTTCCACGGCGGGAACGATGTTGTCGAGGAGCTCGGCCGGGAAGTCGGGGACGTTGCCGTTGCCCATCACGACGAGCATGTCCTCCAGCTGCCCGGAGAGCCACAGGTTGTCCAGGATCTGCTCGGCACGCCCGACCTCGACCCAGTCGCGGTAGCTCTGGCCGCCGCCGTGCTGCAGGTACAGCACCGGGAACTTCTTCCCCTTGGGCTTGTAGGTCGGCGGCACCCAGACGAGCGCCTCGCGCTCCTCGTCGGCCACCGAGCTGTCGTAGGTGAGGCTCTGGACGGTGCCGGCCTCCTCCGGTGCGTCGGCCAGGAGGGCGGCGGACTCACCCGGGATGAAGAACGTGCTCCATTCCGGCTCAGATGCCACGCTCGTGGGGTTGCTGGTGTCCTTGAGTACTTTGCTGTCGTCGCCGGTGACCTGGTAGTAGTACAGGCCCGGTTCGAACGGGCCGTAGGTCGCGGTCCAGTTCGCGCCGCTGCGCTGCAGGCCGATCTGCGCCCAGTTGTGCGAGGGGCCGAAGTTGCCTTCGACGACGACCTGCGACACGGGCCCGACGGCCTCCTCCACCGCAGCGTTGGGTACGGCGATGCGAAGGTAGCCGTCATCCTGCACGGTGATCCACGGTTCCGCCGCCGCCGCGGGCGCCGCCGCGGCCAGCCCGGCCAGGGCGAGGACCGCTGCCGTGAGCAGCGCCACCGCCCGCCGGGCGCTCGGAGTCCGGCGCGAGGGCCGGCTCTGGGATGTGATCTCCATCGATTCCTCATCTCGTGTGACCTGCCCGGCCCTGCGGGCTCGACAAGGCGAGCTCGCGCGAGCCGGTTTGGGGGGAACGGGATCGACGACGTCGCGACATCCCACGGAGGATTTACAACGTCGTAAATGCCGTACGCGACACTCTGGCAGGGCCGCTGCGCGCGGTCAAGAGCCACTGTGCAACGTTGTGAATCACCGGCCGGCGTGCCCCGCCGCGGCAGGAGCGCGGCTCAATCCTGATCGAACGGGGAGGGGCCCAATTCGGCGAGAAGCTCCGACATCCGCACGTACGCGCGGTTGCGATACGCGATGAGCTCCGCGATGCGGTCGGCGTCCAGTTCGCGGAACCCTCCCCCGGTCTTCGTGCCCAGGCGGCCCTGGTCCACGTTCTCCTGCAGGATCTGCGGAGTGGCGAAGCGCTCGGGGAAGTCCTCCTGCAGCGACCGGTAACAGAAGGCGTACACATCGAGACCGGCCATATCGGCGATCGCGAACGGGCCGAAGAAGGGCATCCGGAAGCCGAACGTCGACCGCACGATGGCGTCGATGTCCTCCACCGAGGCCACGCCCTCGTCCACCAGTTGCGTCGCCTCGTGGAACAGGGCGTACTGCAAGCGGTTGAGGACGAAGCCGGTGGCATCGCGCACCCGCGCCGGCGTCTTGCCGGTGCTGCGGACGATCTCCATCGCGACGCGGATGGCTTCGTCGCCGGTGGTGTCATGCGGGATGATCTCCACGCCGGGGATGAAGGGGGCGGGATTGGAGAAGTGCACCCCGACGAAGCGCTCGGGCCGCTCGACCGCCGAGGCCAGGCGGTTGATCGAGATCGTCGAGGTGTTGCTGCCGATCACCGCCGTCCCGGTCGCGCGGGAGATGCGCGCGAGGGTCTCGTGCTTGAGCTCCAGGCGCTCGGGCACCGCCTCTTCCACGAAGTCGGCGTCGGCCACGGCGGATTCGATGTCGGCGGCAGCGCTGACGTTCGCCGCCACCAGGGCGGACGCGCCGGCGGGGAAGAGCCCCTGCTGCTCGAACTCGTTCGCCTCGGCCACGAGCCGTGCGAGGTTCGCCTCGGCGATCTCCGGGGTGGCGTCGGTGATCACAACGGTGTGCCCGGCGATCGCGCACACCTGGGCGATGCCTCCCCCCATGTAGCCGCTTCCGATGATCGCCACCCGGCTCATGGGGTTCCACCGGTCGTGTCGCCGGGGGCGGAGTCGTACTCGTCGATGACCGCCACCTTCGCCGCGGACGCCGAGGTCGGGTCGAAGCGGTAGCCGAGCCACTCCGAGACCAGGCGCTTGGCCAGTTCCAGGCCGATGACCCGCTGCCCCATCGTCAACACCTGGGCGTCGTTGCTGAGCACGCTGCGTTCGACGGAGTACGAGTCGTGCGCAGTGACCGCGCGGATGCCGGGGACCTTGTTGGCCGAGATCGCGACCCCCAGCCCGGTGCCGCAGACCAGCAGCGCGCGATCTGCCTGACCGGCCGCGACGCGCCGGGCGGCGGCCACCGCGACGTGCGGGTATGCCGTGGCCTGGTCGCTGCCGACCCCGACGTCGACGACCTCCGCCACGCGGTCGTCCTGCTCGAGCAGCGCCTTGAGCGCCGTCTTGTACTCGTATCCGGCGTCGTCGCTTCCGACGACGATGCGGAGTGGTTCGTTCATCGTGATCCTTCCCTTGCGTCTGAGGCGATCGCCGTGACGATCAGCGCGAACGACGTCGCACCCGGATCCGGGTGGCCGACACTCTTCTCCGCCAGCGGCCGAGCCCGGCCGAGGGCCGGCCGCATCGCGGCCGTCCCCTCCGCGGCGGACGTGGCCGCCGCCGCGGCGTCGGAGAGCGCATCGGCGATCGTCGCGCCGTCTCGGAGCCGATCGCCGAGGACCCGGACGTACGGGCCGATCGCGTCGACCATCGTCTTGTCTCCCACGTGGGCGCCTCCCCGAGCGCGCACCACCCGCAGGGCCGCGGTGGCCGCCGTGGCGATCGTGTCGCGGGTGTCGGGCTCGTCGCCTTCGAAGGCCGCTCCCACCGCGCGGAGCATCGCGCCCCACAGCGCCCCCGAGGTACCCCCGGCCTTCTCACTCCACGCGTCGCCGGCGTCCGACAGCATCCGCGAGATACCGCGACGCGGGTCGGCGGCGGCGTACGCAGCCTCGGTCCCCGTCCGCATCCCGACGCCGTGGTCACCGTCGCCGGCGATCGCATCCAGACGACCCAGTTCCTCGGCGTGGGCCGCGACCACGTCGCGGGCGACGCTCAGCAGACCCACCGCCACCTCGGCAGCGGCCTGCGAAGCCGGGGATGCCTCGGCCACGACCTCGGCCGGCTCCTCCGCTGCCGCCCCGGCGCGGGCGCCGGTCACCACGCGCCCGGGCACCAGCGAGCCCTTGCGGTAGGCCGCCGACTCCGCCGGCGCCGCCCACAACGGCTCCAGCTCGTCGTCCAGCCAGACCAGCGTCACCGAGGCCCCGGCCATGTCCAGGCTCGTGACGAGTTCGCCCACTTCGGGCTGCACGATCGTCAGACCGGCATCGGCGAGCAGCGCGGCGACGTCGCGGTAGAGGACGAAGAGCTCCTCGTACTTCACCGCCCCCAGCCCGTTGACGAGCACGGCGACGCGGTCGGCGCGGTCGTCCGGCACATCCTCGAGTAGCTGTTCGATCAGCTGGCGGGCGAGATCCCGCGAGCCGGTCCGCGGCACGTCGCGGATGCCGGGTTCACCGTGGATGCCGAGGCCGATGGACATCATGCCCTCGGGGACGGTGAACAGCGGGGCATCGGCGCCGGGAAAGGTGCAGCCACCGAAGGCCACCCCGAGGGAGCGCGTGCGATAGTTCGCCCGCTGCGCGAGTCGTTCGACCTCGTCGAGGTCGTCGCCGCGTTCGGCGGCCGCTCCCGCGATCTTGAACACGACGAAGTCGCCCGCGATCCCGCGACGGGCGGTCCAGTCCTCGATCGGGGCGCTCGCGATGTCGTCGGTGACGAGCACCGTGCGCGTGTCGATCCCTTCGCTGCGCAGACGATCCTGCGCCTCGCCGAAGTGCATCACGTCGCCGGCGTAGTTGCCGTAGGAGAACAGCACTCCCCCGCCGGCGTCCGCTGCCCGGCCGACGCGATACGCCTGACCGGCGGAGGGGGACGTGAAGATGTTCCCGCACACCGCGCCCGCTGCCATTCCCGGACCGACGACACCGGCGAAAGCGGGGTAGTGCCCGGAGCCGCCGCCGACGACCACGGCGACCGACCCCTCCTCGGCGGGCACCGCACGGACGACTCCGCCGTCGACCGCGCGGACGACGCTGGCGTTCGCGGCCACGAATCCTTCGAGCGCCTCCGCGACGAAGTCGTCGGGCTTGTTGGCAATACGCGTCATGGGTGTCTCCCTCGCATTGGCCCTGTCTCTCGCCTGGGCGGTGTCACTGCAGTTGGCGGACGCGACTGGTGCCGCGCGCATGGCCCTCGCGGCGGGGCAGCACGTACCTGCGCAGGTAGTCGCGGTTCTCGGCGCAGACACTCAGTCCGTCGCCGCCGTAGTTCTCCAGGCAGATGACCCCCTGGAACCCCTGCTCGAGGGCGTATCGGAAGGCCCACCGGTAGTCGATGACCCCTGTCGACAGCGGGGACGGGGCAGCGAAGTAGAAGTCCCCGGCGACATCCTCGTCGCGGACGTAGTTCTTCACGTGCCAGAAGTTCGCATACGGCAGGGTCTTCTCCACCAGCTCCTCCCAGCGCTCGACCGGGCGATGGAGGCGAATGAGGTTGCCGATGTCGGGGTTGAGCCCGACGTTGTCCAGGCCGATCTCCTCGACCAGGCGCACGGCCAGATCTCCCGAGCCGAGGAAGGTGTCTTCGTACATCTCGAGGGACATCAGGATGCCGGCTTCCTCGGCGTGCGCGCCGAGCTCTCGCAGTCGCGCCACGGCGAGGTCCCAGTCCGCGGGGTCGTCGTGCGGTCCCTCCACCGTCCAGAACCACAGCTGAGCCGACTGCGCCGGTGTCAGCGGGCGATGCAACCCGAAGGACACCGTTCGGATGCCCGCGGATGCGGCGGCCTCGATCACCCGATGGCTGTACGCCAGGTTCTCCCCACCATGGGCCGGGTCGATCACGCTCCGCCGGATCGCGGAGAGCGAGACGGGTTCGACGCCGCACGCGGTCGCGGTGGCGACGAACTCCGAAAGCCGGCCCGGCGAGAGGTCGGCCAGCCTCACCCACGAGTCCGTGACATCGAGCATGTCGAACCCCGCGTCGGCGATCTCGGTCAGGTCTGCCGCCCAGACCTCGGCATCGGCATCCGTCACGGCCGTGCCGTCGCGCAGCGTCCCCGGAAAGGGCAGCGCGGCTGCGGCGATGGGCCATGTCTCGGCCGTCCATGCGGTCATCCGTCGGTTTTCCTCTCGATGCGAACGGGGGTGTCCAGGACCGGATCCCCGACGACACGGACGCCGCCGGTCAGCGTGATCCGCACCGGCTCCGTCGTCCGCGCAAGCGAAAGCCCCGCGAAGAGGTCGATCGCGCCGGGCTCGACGATGCGGCGCCGGTCGAGCCCCGTGAACGAGAAGCGATCGGCGGAGAGGGTGAAGGTCACCCTCGCGGCCTCGCCGGCCGCCAGAGCCACGCGCGCGTAGCCGACCAGCTGCGCCACCGGCCGCGTGACCTGGGCGACCGGATCGCCCGCGTACAGCTGCACCACGACGCCGCCCTCGCGATCGCCGGTGTTGACCACATCGACGATCGCGTGCACGGTCCCTGCCACATCCACCTCCTCGGCGTCGACCGCGAGGTCGACCAGGCTGAACCGGGTATAGGAGAGGCCATGACCGAACGGGAAGGACGGGGCGATCGACAGATTGCTGATGCGGTCGCCGTCCTGTCCCAGCGGCGGGGCGAGGTAGGTGTGCGGGATGGCCGCGCCGGTGTGCGGAACCTGAACCGGGAGGTGCCCCGACGGGTTGACCTGCCCCGTGAGCACGCGCGCGATGGCCCCCGCCCCCTCCACCCCGGGGAAGAACGCCTGCACGATCGCCGCGGCGCGTCCGACGAACCGCCCGAGGGCGTAGGGCCGGCCGGACACCACGACGAGAACGACCGGCGTACCGGTGGCGAGCACCTCCTCGACCAGGCGCGTCTGGTGACCGGGAAGATCCAGATCCGGCGCGTCCGATCCCTCGCCCGACGTGCCCCGGCCGAACATTCCGGCGCGGTCCCCCACCACCACGACGGCGACATCGGCGGTGCGGGCCGCCGTGACCGCGCGCTCGACATCTCCGGCGGCCGGCGCATCGACGAGCGGCGTGCCGTCTTCGGCGACCACCTCGGCGTCGGGGAGGGCGTCGGCCACCGCTTCCGCGATGGTCCGCGCGGCGATGCCGAGCCCGAACTCGGGATGGCGCGGCAGCACGTGGATCGGATACGAGTACGCGCCCAGGAGGACACGGGGATCGCGCGCGCCGGGTCCGACGACCGCCACGCGGCCGGTGGACGGGGACAGCGGCAGGACGCGTTCGGGGTTGTCGAGAAGGATGATCGATTCCTCCGCGAGGCGTCGCGCCACGCTCCGGTTCCGGGCGCTGTCGAGGTCGTGCGGCTGCGGTTCCGCCGGCGCCCATCCGTCGTCGAGGAGCCCGAGATCCAGCTTCTGCCGAAGCACCCTCCGCACGGCCGTATCAATCTCCGCCGCCGTGCGATCGGGATCCGGATCGTCGACCCCCAGCTGCGTGTACGCCGACGTGTCGGGCAGTTCGACATCCATGCCGGCGTGGAGGGCGAGCCGACCGGCATCGGCCATCGACGCGGCCACCCGATGCTGGGACTTGAGGAAGGCGATCGCCCAGTAGTCCGAGACGACGGTTCCCCGGAAACCCCACTCGTCCCGGAGGACCTCCGTGAGCAGCCAGCGGTCGGCGGCTGCGGGCACCCGGTCGGTCTCGGTGTAGGAGTTCATGACACTGCCGACGGCGCCGGTCCGTACCGCCATCTCGAAGGGCGGGAGCACGAGGTCGCGCAGTTCGCGCTCGCGCATGGAGACCGGCGTGTGGTTGCGCCCGCCGCGAGAGGACGCGTGACCGGCGAAGTGCTTGAGCGTCGCGATCACCCCGCTTCCCTGCATCCCCCGCACGTACTCGGTCGCGAGCGTCGCCACCACGAAGGGGTCTTCGCCCAGTGTCTCCTCCACACGGCCCCACCGATAGTCCGTCACGACGTCGAGCACGGGAGACAGCCCCTGGTGCACCCCGACCGCGCGCATGTCGTCGCCGATGGCGGAGGCCATCTCACGCACGAGGTCGCGGTCGAACGTGGCGGCCCACGCCAGCGGGGTGGGATACACGGTCGCCCCGAGGGTGGTGAAGCCGGTCAGGCACTCCTCGTGCACGATCGCCGGGACGCCGAGCCGGGTGCGGGTGCGGAGGAACTGCTGAGCTGCCCGCACCTTCTCCATCCCGTCGCGCGGGTCGACGGGCGTGGTTCCGAAGACGCGCGTGAGGTGCCCGATCCCGGAGGCGGCCGCCTCCTCGAACGGGCGCCTGCCGCGCGCCAGGACGTCCTGCATGGGGGCGATGATCTGCGACGCGTCCCGCGTGTCCTCCCAGTGGCTCCCCAGTTGACCGAGCTTCTCCTCGCGGGACATCTCCGCCAGGAGGGCCTCCACGCGCGCTTCCGGGTCCGCTTCGGGGTTCCGCCACACCGGCGGCGCCGTCGGTCGGTCGGTGATGGGCGTATCCGTCATCGTGTCACCCGAGCTCACCGGAGGGTCACGGCCGCCCACGACACGGGCGGCAGCGTGAGCTCCACCGTGTGCTGGTCGACCTGCCGGGTGGCGATGTCCTGCAGGCCCACCCGCTCACGGTCGTCGAGGGTGTTGGCGGCGTGGATGTCGGCGTCGTGCAGCCCGACCGCGGACACGACCCCGACGGCACCCAGCATGGTCGCGTCGATGTCGAGCGTGATCTCCTCCTCGAGGCTGCGGTTGACGACGAACAGCGTCGTCTCGCCGCTCTCGGGATCGTGGGTGGCGACAGCGTCGACGACGGGGACTTTTCCGTACAGCGCGGTGTCGTACTCGGGTGCCTCCAGACGCACCTCGAGCGCGTTCCCGCGCGCGAGCCGGGCCGTCTCGGCGAACGGGAAGAACGTCGTCTGGCGCCACGCCGGACCGCCCGGTTCGGTCATGATCGGGGCGATGACGTTCACCAGCTGAGCCAGGCTTGCGGACTTCACGCGGTCCGCGTGGCGGAGGAGCGAAATGAGGAGGTTGCCGACGACGACGGCGTCCGCGACGGAGTAGGCGTCCTCGAGCAGGCGCGGGGCGACCGGCCACTGTTCGATGTCGGTGATCTTCTCCTCGTCGTTGTAGCGCGACTGGTACCAGACGTTCCACTCGTCGAAGGAGATGTCGATCGTCTTGTCGCTCCGACGTGCCGCCTTGACGTGATCCGCGGTCGCGACGACGGCGTCGATGAAGCGATCCATGTCGGTGGCCGACGCCAGGAAGCTCGCGTAGTCGCCGTTCTTCGGCTCGTAGTAGGCGTGGCACGAGATGAAGTCCACGTCGTCGTAGGTCCGCTCGAGCACGACGCGCTCCCACTCACCGAAGGTGGGCATCCCCGCGCCGGAGCTCCCGCAGACCACCAGCTGCAGGTCGGGGTCGACCTGGCGCATCGCGCTGGCCGTCTTCGCTGCGAGGCTCCCGTACTCTTCGGCGGTGCTGTGGCCGAGCTGCCACGGGCCGTCCATTTCGTTGCCGAGGCACCACATGCGGATGTTGTGCGGCTCGGGGCTGCCGTTGTGCACCCGCTTGTCCGACCAGAACGTCCCCGAGCGCAGGTTCGCGTACTCCAGCACGTCGAGCGCCTCGAGCACGCCCCGGGTGCCGAGGTTGACCGCGTACATGACGTCGCTGCCCGCCTTCGCCGACCAGCGAGCGAACTCGTCCAGCCCGATCTCGTTGGTCTCGGTCGAGTGCCACGCGAGGTCGATGCGACGGGGGCGGTCCTCGCGAGGGCCGACCCCGTCCTCCCAGCGGTATCCCGACACGAAGTTCCCGCCCGGGTAGCGGACGGTGGAGACTCCGAGTTCGCGGACGAGTTCCAGGACGTCCGAGCGGAAGCCGTCCGAATCCGCCGAGGGATGCGAGGGCTCGAAGATCCCGTCGTAGACGCAGCGACCGAGATGTTCCACGAACGACCCGAAGAGGCGCCGGTCGATGCCTCCGACGACGAAGTGCGGGTCGATGGTCACGCGTGCAGAAGTCATGCTTTTCTTTCCGGAAGAGGGTGGAACGGACGGGGCGGAGACGGTCACTTGAGGCTGCCGATCGACAACCCGCCCTGCCAGTAGCGCTGCAGGGTGAGGAAGGCGATGACGAGCGGGATGACGGAGACAAGGGAGCCGAGGATGATGATGCTCCACAGCGAGGTCCCGCCGGAGTTGTTGGCCGATGCGATGCCCTGCCACAGACCGATCCCGACGGTGACGGGGAAGAGACGGTTGTCCGACAGCATCGCCAGGGGCAGGAAGTAGTTGTTCCACGACGCCACGATCGACAGCAGCAGCACCGTGACCACCGCGGGGCGCAGCATCGGCAGGGCGACCTGGACGAAGATGCGGAACTCGCTCGCTCCGTCCACCCGGCCGGCGTCCAGCAGCTCATCGGGCACGGCGTCGCGGGCGTACACGTGCATGAGGTACACCCCGAACGGGTTCAGCAGGGTGGGCAGGATGACGGCCCAGATGGTATTGGTGAGCCCGAGCTCGGAGAACATGATGAAGGTCGGGATGACGAGCGCGGTGGTGGGTACCATCACCGACCCGAGGAGGATCGCGAAGCTCACCCGCCGGCCGGCGAAGCGGTATTTCGCGAATCCGTATCCCGCGGCCACGGCCAGCACGGTGGCACCCAGACCGCCGGCGACGGCGTAGAGAGCCGAGTTCGCGAGCCACCGCAGGTAGATGCCGTCCTGGAACGTGAACAGCTGGGAGATGTTCCCGGCATAGTCGATGACGTCGTCGAACCACAGCGCGCTTCCCCCGCCGAACAGGCCGGCCGCCGTCTTGGAGCTGTTGACGATCACCCACCAGAACGGGATGAGGAAGTAGACCACGAGGAAGCCGAGCAGGAGTTGCAGCGGAAGGAATTGCCGCCGCGTGGCCGAGCGGCGTGATCGGTCGACTGCCGTGGTCATGAGAGGAAGCTCCCCCGCTTACGGGTGATGAACATGAACAGGTACACGCAGACGAACACCACGGCGCCCAGCGCGAACGAGATCGCGGAACCGTAGTTGTAGTTCGCCAGGGCGAAGGCCTGCTGGTACGCGTACATGTTGGGGGTGAAGTCGGCGGAGATGGCTCCCGCCGCCAGGTAGCGGAGGATCTGCGGCTCATTGAAGAACTGCAATGTGCCGATGAGCGCGAACACGAGGATGAGCACCAGCGCCGGCGCGATGAGGGGGATCTTGATCCGCAGCACGATCTGCCACTGGCTGGCCCCGTCGATGCGCGCCGCCTCGTACAGAGTGGGGTCGATCCCCTGGAGCGCGGCGTAGAGGATGATCATGTAGTAACCGGCCCACTGCCAGATGACGATGTTCAGCAGCCCGAAGAAGATCAGATCGCGGCTGAGGAAATCAGGACCTGCGAGTCCGAACATCCCGAACAGCTCCGCCAGCGGACCGAAGCTCTTGCTGTAGAGGAAGCCCCACATCAGCGCACCGATCACGGCGGGGATCGCGTAGGGCAGGAACACCATGAGCCGGGAGAACCGGGCGAATCGTCCGGTCACGATGTCGAGGATGAGAGCGACGGCCAGCGAGATGGCCATCTGCAGGGGGATCAGCACGAGCGAGAAGCGCAGGACGAACCAGATCCCGCCCAGGAAGCTGGCGTCCGTGAACGCCTTGACGTAGTTGCCGAACAGCACGAACCGGGTGCCCCCGATGAGCTGGTTCTGGAACAGGCTCAGGTAGAGCGCGAAAAGGAGGGGCGCGACCAGGAACGCGAGGAAGACGATCGCGAACGGTGCGACGAAGCTCCAGCCGACGAGCGACTGCCGGCCTCGGCGCCGGGGACGCCGGGCGGGTGCGGCGTCGGCGATGGTGGCGCTCTGCGCCAGATCAACGGTCATGGGATTCCTCCGGGGAAGCGGATGGACGCGACGCCGCGTAGGCCGGCCCGGTAGGCGGACCGGCCCACGCGGAGCGGCTCACTCGACGGTGAAGCCCTGTTCCTCGGCGTAGGCGACGACGTCCTCCTGCAGCCGGTCGGCGGCCTCGGAACCCGACACCGAGCCCTCGTTGATGGCGGCCAGCTGTTCGGTGAAGGCGTCGAAGTAGTACTGGCCGAACGGCGTGTAGGTCATGCCCTCGTAGGCGTTGGCCGCCGGCACGTACACCTCCGAGTTCGCCTGCTGGCCCCCGAAGAACGGCACCTCGTAGTCGACGAACTCGGGAGAGTTGAGCGCGTTGAGGTTCAGCGGGAAGATGACCTGGTTCTGCCATCCGTCGGCGAGGGATGCCTCGTCGGCGTACAGGCCGAACGCGGCCATCGCCGCCAGCTCGGGGTTGCGGGCCTGGCTGGTGACCGAGAACGCCGATCCACCCCAGTTGACCGACACGGGATTGCTGGTGTCCCACTGCGGCAGCGGGGCGGTCTTCCACACCCCCGCGTCCTGCCCCTCGCCGACACCCGCGCCGGTGAGGTATCCCGGCGCCCAGGCCGCCGAGATGTACGTGGCGTAGTCGCCGCCGATGACACCGGAGATGTACTCGGGGGTGAACTGGTCCTGCGTGCCGACGAGGCCCTTCTCCACGAGCCCGGCCCAGTAGTCGAGCACCTTCTTCGACGCGTCGTCGTTGAGGTCGATGCCGATGGTCTCGGGGGAAGCCGAGTCATAGGTGAAGGGCTGCGCGCCGGCCTGGTACTGCAGCGCCATGAAGGAGGCCGGGACGTTGGCACCCAGATCGCCGAACAGGGGTCCTCCGGCATCCTTCACGGTCTGCGCGGCCGCTTCGTACTCGGCCCACGTGGTGGGCGGGGTGATCCCGTACTGATCGAAGATGTCGGCGCGGTAGATCATGCCCATCGGACCGCCGTCGACGGGAACGCCGTAGATGCCGTCACCGACGGAGACGTCCTTCCACGCACCCTCGCTGTAGTCGTCCTGGACGTCTTCGTAGCCGTAGTCGCTGATGTCGATGATCGCTTCCTGGATCTGGAAGGTCGGGATGCGGTCGGCCTCGATCATGATGACGTCCGGAGCCCCCGTCTCCGCCGTGATCGCGGTCTGGAACTTGTCGTACTCGTCGCCGCCCTGACCGACGTTGGTCCAGCAGACCTGCACGTCGTCGTTCTGCTCGTTGAAGTTGTCGACGACGAGCTCCATGTTCGGGTACCAGGCCCACATCGTGACGACGGGCAGGTCCTCTTTCGGGATCGTGTTGGTGCAGTTGGTGGCGTCGTTGCCGCCGGCGGCGTCGCCACCTCCTCCCCCTCCCCCACCGGTGCAGGAGACGAGGGCGGCCGCGAGCACGACGGTGGCGCTGGCAGCAAAGACCGGCTTTGTCTTCACGGGATTTCCTTTCGGATGCTGAGACCTCTTTGTCACGCAGGATCACGCTCGTGCAGGACCGGCGTTCGGGAAGCCGAGCGCTTCTACAACGTTGTAGAGCAACGTTGTAGAAACACTATGACGCCCCGCTCACGAGTGTCAAGATCCGGTGCTCGCCGGGGGACGATCCGCGGGAGGGCGGTGATCAGGGGCGCTCGGCCCAGCCCCTAGAGTGGGGATCTACGGCGGCGGGAGGGGGACCGATGGGGCCGACGATGCATGACGTCGCCCGTGTCGCGGGCGTGTCCATCAAGACGGTGTCGAACGTCATCAACGACTACCCCCATGTCCGGCCAGGCACCCGCAGCCGCGTGGAGGCGGCCATCGAGCAGCTGGCGTACCGGCCGAACGCCTCCGCGCAGGGCCTCCGCTCCGGCCGCACCGGAATCATCGGACTGGCCGTTCCCGCGCTGCGCGAGAACTACTTCGCAGAGCTGTCGGACTTCATCATCCGTGCCGCAGAAGCCCGCGGACTCGGGGTCGTCGTCGAACAGACGAACGGCGACCGGGCGGCGGAGCTTCTGGCGGTGTCCGGAGGCCGACGGCGGTTCACCGACGGCCTGCTCCTCAGTCCGGTGCGCCTCGGCCAGCGCGACGCCGCCGTGCTCGACGTGGATTACCCGCTCGTCCTGCTGGGCGACCGCATCTTCGGCGGGCCCACCGACCACGTCGCCATCCACAACACCGAGGCCGCGCGCGCAGGCGTGGAGCACCTGTTGTCGATCGGGCGCCGTCGGATCGCCCTTCTGGGGGGCAGCGAAGACGCCGCCGGGGAATCGAGCTCGGCGAGCCTGCGCCTGCGCGGATACCGCGAGGCACTCGCCTCCGCCGGAATCGCCGAGGATCCCGCGCTGATCCGGCCCGTCCTGCACTGGACGCGTGCGGCCGGCGCCGAAGCCGTACACGCGATGATCGCGGACGGCGTGTCGGTCGACGCCGTCTTCGCTCTCAACGACACCCTGGGCCTCGGTGCGCTCCGTGCGCTCGCGGGCGAGGGCCTGGCGGTCCCCGACGACGTGGCCGTCCTCGGGTTCGACAACATCGATGAGGCGCGCTTCTCCGTGCCCTCGCTGTCGAGCGTGGATGCGGGCAAGGAGCGCATCGCGGAGATCGCGGTGGACCTTCTCCTCGAGCGCATCGCGGAGAAGGGCCCGCGGCAACCCCCGCGCACCGTGCAGCCGGAGTTCACCGTCGTCGCTCGCGAATCGACCGGTTTCGCCACCGACGAGTAACGCCGAGTCCGCCTACCCCGGGTGGGACGACGCGTCCCGCCATCGGTCCCGCGGAGTGAGCGGAACGAGCGCGGGCGGCCGCACGGTGGAGGTGATCGCGAGCCGTTCGCCGGAGGCAGCCGAACGGAGGAGGCCCTCCATCACCTCCAGGACGTGCATGGCCATGGCGCCGTCCGCGCGAGGGGTCTCCGTCGTCACGAAGTCGATGAGGCCCACTCCGCGCCCGGCCTCGGCGTACCCCGCGGAGGGCTCCAGGTCGCTCCAGTCGGTGTCGCCGACACGACGGAGCCGGACGACACCGTCGAAGAGGTTCGGGTCGGGGACCTGGATCGACCCCTGCTCGCCGTGCACCTCGATCGGCGGGGCGGCGGTACCGCCGCCGTCGAAGCTCATCACCACGGTGGAGACCGCGCCGCCGGAGTGCTGGAGGATGCCGGTCACGTGCGTGTCCACCGCCACGGGGATGGTCTCACCGGCGCGAGGGCCGGTGAGAATCGTCCGTTCGGACCGCGTGCGGCTCGCGGCGCCCGTGACCGTGGTCACCGGCCCGAGCAGGTGCACCAGGCTCGTGAGGTAGTACGGCCCCATGTCCAGAAGCGGCCCGCCGCCGGGGGCGTAGTAGAAGTCGGGCGCCGGATGCCAGTGCTCATGGCCGGGGGCCACCCAGGTCGCCGATGCGGCCACGGCCCGTCCGATCGTCCCGGAGTCGACCGCATCCCTCGCCGTCTGCACGCCCGTGCCGAGAACCGTGTCGGGGGCGCCACCGAGCCGGCAGCCCGCGCGTGCGGCGGCGTCCACCACGGCGCGGGCCTCCGCGACATCCACCGCGAGGGGTTTTTCGCCGTACACGTCCTTGCCGGCCGCGATCGCCTGGAGGGCGATGTCGGCGTGCGCGGCGGGGATCGTGAGATTGAGCACGGTCTGCACCGACGGGTCGGCCATGAGCTGCGCCACCGAGAGGGCCCGAGCGCCCGGAATGGTCGCGGCGATGCGGTCGGCGCGCGCCGGATCGAGGTCGGCCACCGCGGTGATCTGTACCGCGGAACTCCCGACGAGGGTCTCGAGGTACTGCCGCGAGATCACCCCGAGTCCGACGATGCCTATGCGGTGCGGGCTGCCCACAGCATCCCCCGTTCGATGATGGTGCGCACGTTCGGGTCGCGGAGCACATCGGGGCTGTGACCGGGGGTGGCGACGAAGATCCGGCCGGCGCCCCACTCCCGCGTCCACACCGCCGGGCTCACCACGGGACGATGCCAGGGGTGGTAGGGACGCACCGGATGCGTCGTGGTCGCCAGCACATCGATCAGGTCGTCGTGCAGCACCCAGTACTGCTCCGTGTCGAGGGCGAAGTCGTCGAGCCCGGCGGTGATCTCGTGGGCTCGGCCCGCGGCGGTGATCTCCACCCGGTGCGGCAGGAAATTGTCGCGCTCGTCCCCCGGCCGCTCGTCGGGCCGTCGGCCGGGGTGGGTGGCGAACTGGCCCCCGATGAGGTGCAGGTAGTCGGATGCGGCCCGGTACGAGTCCGCGATCCCGCCGTGCCAGCCGGCCAGTCCGGTGCCGTTCTCGACCGCGGCGCGCAGGCCGCGGAGGGCCTCATCGGAGATGGTGGACATCGTGACGGACTGCACGACGAGGTCAGTGCGGGCCATCGCCTCGGCATCGGCGTAGACGTCGTTCGTCTCCTCCACCCGCACCTGGAATCCCGACTCCTCGAGGAAGGGGAGGAAGAGCTCGGTGGACTCGCGGGGATGGTGCCCGTCCCACCCACCTCGGACGACGAGTGCGTGTCTCATGTGATCTCCTCCGCGAGGGCCGTCCCCGCTGCCGCCGGCTTCAGCGCGCGTCGGCCGCGCGGGCGGTGGCTATCGCATCGTAGGCCGCACGGACTTCGGGTCGAGCATCCGATACCGCGTCGCGCTCCAGGACGACCGGCCAGGAGGGGCGCGCGCCCGTCAGCGTCCACGCCGCCTGACGCGCCGCGCCCAGGGCGACATACTCCGCCGGGGCGGGTACGGCCACGGGAACGTCGAAGACCTGCGCCGCGATGCGGGCGACCGCCTCGCTGCGTGCCGCGCCGCCCACCAGGAGCACGCGCTCGGCGGTGACCCCGAGGCTGCGGATGGCGTCGAGACCGGTCGCAAGTCCGGCGAGCATCCCTTCCACGGCGGCGCGGGCGAGGTTCTCGCGCGTGGTGTTGCCCAGCGACAGCCCCGACAGCGAGGCGCGCGCGTTCGGCAGGTTGGGGGTTCGCTCGCCCTCGAACCAGGGAACGAGCACAACTCCCCCGGCGCCCGGCACGGCGTCGAGCGCGAGTGCGGCCAGTTCGTCGTGGGTGACGCCGAGGAGGCGGGCTGTGACGTCGAGTACGCGCGCCGCGTTCAGCGTGGCGACCAGGGGGAGGTAGCCGCCGGCGGCGTCGGCGAATCCGGCGACCGTACCGGTCGGGTCGGCCACCGGGTGATCGGTCACGGCGAAGACGGTGCCGGAGGTGCCGATGGAGACGCCGACGTCGCCGGGTGCAGCATCCAGCCCGAGGGCCGCCCCCGCGTTGTCGCCGGCTCCCGGGCCGACGAGGACCCCACCCGGCGTCGTCCCGGCGTTCTCGCCCGGACCCAGCACCGTCGGGAGGACGGCGTCGTGCCCCAGCGCCACCGTGAGCAGTTCGCGGTCGTACCCGTCCGGACCCCAGTACGCGGTGCCGGAGGCATCCGAGCGGTCGGTCGTCAGGGCGTCGAGCTCGGGGTTCTCCGGGCCGAATCCGCGGAGCCGCCAGGTGAGCCAGTCATGGGGCAGCGCGACGGCGGCCACTCGGGCGGCGTTCTCCGGCTCCGCATCCCGCAGCCACCGGAGCTTGGTCGCCGTGAAGGATGCGACGGGCACGACGCCGGTGCGGGCCGCATAGGCGTCGGCCCCCACCTCGGCGACGAGGTCGGCGGCCGCCTGTGCGGAGCGTGTGTCGTTCCACAGCAGGGCGGGCCGGATGACGCGCCCTGCGGCATCGAGCGCCACCATCCCGTGCTGCTGCCCGCCGATCGAAATGGCCGCGACATCGTCGAGGCCACCGGCGCTCGCGATCGCGGCCTGGAGCGCGACCCACCAGGCCTCCGGGTCGACCTCCGTGCCATCGGGGTGCGCTGCGCGCCCCTCACGGACGATCGCGCCCGTGCCGGCGTCGACGATGACGATCTTGCACGACTGCGTCGACGAGTCGACTCCTGCCACCAACGCCATCACATGCTCGCTCTCTCTGCGGCGTGGAGTGTCCAAGACACCCGGGTGCGTTCGTGCCGCATCCGGGTGTCTCGGAGACTCAGGAAACGGACGTGCTCAGCCGCGCGCGCCGAGGAGGTGCTCGGTCGCCAGCTGCTGCAGGCGGACGAATCCGGCGCCCTTGCCACCGAAGTACACCGACGTGTCGAAGTCCTCGTAGGCGGAGCTGTCGGCGAGGAAGTCGTCGTAGCTCTCGCCCTCGTTGAGGGTCGGCGTGGACAGCTCGTCGACCTTGGCGGCGGCGAGCGCCTCCTGCACCTCTGGGTCGGCGCGGAACGCTGCGGCGCGCTCCTTGAGGAGGAGGTAGGTGCGCATGTTCGCCGCGGCCGACT
This sequence comes from Microbacterium sp. Z6_144, assembly GCF_057197625.1. Lineage (NCBI taxonomy): Bacteria > Bacillati > Actinomycetota > Actinomycetes > Micrococcales > Microbacteriaceae > Microbacterium > Microbacterium sp. Z6_144. Next base: position 337,276 of record NZ_JBXVPT010000002.1, on the reverse strand, counting down.
CCCAGACACCCTTCTCGTCCTCGGTGCGCGAGGGCTTGTAGTCGAAGTGACGGGGGCCGTCGTAGGCCGGCACGCCGCCCGGGCCGCCGTTCTCCAGCAGGTCGACGAGCGCGAAGGCATTGTGCAGGTCGCCGTGGCCGAACACGAGGTCCTGGTCGTACTTGATGCCGCGCTGCCCGTTCAGGTCGATGTGGAAGAGCTTGCCGTGGTACAGCGCCTGGGCGATGCCGGCGGCGAAGTTCAGGCCCGCCATCTGCTCGTGACCGACCTCGGGGTTCACGCCCACCAGCTCGGGGCGCTCGAGCGAGTCGATGAAGGCGATCGCGTGGCCCAGCGTCGGCAGCAGGATGTCGCCGCGCGGCTCGTTCGGCTTCGGCTCGATGGCGAAGCGGATGTCGTAGCCCTTGTCGGTGACGTAGTCGCCGAGGAGGTTGACCGCCTCGCGGTAGCGCTCGAGGGCCTGACGGATGTCCTTGGACGAGTCGTACTCAGCGCCCTCGCGTCCACCCCACATGACGAAGGTCTTCGCGCCGAGTTCGGCGCCCAGGTCGAGCTGGCGGAAGACCTTCCGCAGGGCGAATCGGCGCACCTGCCGGTCGTTGGCGGTGAAGCCGCCGTCCTTGAACACCGGAGCGCTGAACAGGTTGGTGGTGACCATCGGCACGATCAGGCCGGTGTCGCTCAGCGCGCCCTTCAAGCGGTCGATCTCGGTCTGACGCTCCGCATCGGTGGAGCCGAAGGCGAAGAGGTCGTCGTCGTGGAAGGTCAGTCCGTACGCGCCGAGCTCGGCCAACTTCTCAACGGCGTGGACGACGTCCAGAGCGGGGCGGGTCGGGCCGCCGAAGGGGTCGGAGCCGTTGTAGCCGACGGTCCAGAGACCGAACGAGAACTTGTCCTCGGGGGTGGGGGTGGCCATGATTCTTCTTTCCTCGTCGAAAAATGTTGCCTTAAACAACCTATCGGCGCTCACGGCCGAGGTCAACACCCTCCGGGATGGCCGCGCGGCCCTGTGCGGCCCGGTTTCGGGGATGCCGATGGCCGGGACGGCGCGGCGTCGAAAGTTTCGCTCTCGCCGTAGAATCCGGTCATGACATCCGATACCGAGACGTCCCGTGTCCGCCTCGTCGACATCGCGGCCGAGGCCGGAGTATCGCTGTCCACCATCTCGAAGGTGCTCAACGGACGTAGCGACATCTCCCCCCTCACCCGCGCGCGTATCCAGGAACTGCTCGCCTCGCGCGGCTACACCCGGCGTGCGTCCTCGGGGCGAGACCGCGGGGAGTTGATCGACCTTGTCTTCCACGAGTTCGAAGCCAGCTGGTCGATGGAGATCATCGCCGGTGTGGAGGAAGTGGCCAAGGAGCACGGACTGTCCGTCGTGGTGACCGAGAGTGGCAGCCGCCATTCGCTCGAGCCGGAATGGATGGAGGCCGTCCTGCGCCGGCGCCCGGCGGGGATCGTGCTCGTGGTGTCGGACATCCCCCTCGAGCAACGCCGGCAGCTGGCATCCCAGAACATCCCCTTCGCCATCGTCGACTCCGCCGGCGATCCGCCGGCCGATGTCGCGTCGGTCGGCTCGGCCAACTGGGCCGGAGGGCTCGCCGCGACGCGCCACCTCATCGAGCAGGGCCACACGCGGATCGCCGCGATCACGGGGCCCGACGACATGATGTGCTCCCTCGCGCGCCTTGATGGTTACCGCTCGGCGATGGCGAGCGCGGGTCTCGCCGTCGACCCGGGATGGGTGCGGTTCGGCTCGTTCCACGTCGAGGGCGGTCGCGAGGCCGCGCTCGAGCTGCTGACGCTCGCCGACGCTCCGAGCGCGATCTTCGCCGGGAACGATCTGCAAGCGCTCGGCGTGTACGAAGCGGCGCGCGCGCGGGGGCTGCGAGTCCCCGACGACCTGTCCGTCGTGGGCTTCGATGACATCGCCCCGGCGCAGTGGGTCAGCCCGCCCCTGACGACGGTGCACCAGCCGCTTCGCCGCATGGGAGCAGAAGCGGCGCGCATCGTGCTGCGCGCATCCGCGGCCGACCGGGATGCCGCCGCTCCCCGGATCGACCTCGCCACGCACCTCGTGGTGCGCGGAAGCACCGCCCCTCCCCGCTGAGCAACGCATCCCGAAGCGGCGACCGACACGCCCGGTTCTCGCCTCCGGTTTGAGGGACAGGATCTGTCGGGTCCCGCCCGGGGGAGCCGGCAGATGCTGTCCCTTAACGCGGCGCGACCCGGCACCGGGATTAAGGGGGGCGCGCTCGCGCCGGGGGAAGGCCAGGACCCCATGGGAGCGCACCCAACGGAACTTTCGGTGGAGTTTCGTCACGTTTGCGTAACGAACGCCCGAAACGGCGCGAGTGCGGAGATATGTTGGCGCGCACAACATGACCGCGCAAAGGAGCGCCCGTGTCTCGACGATTCCTCCCCCTCGTCTCCCTGGCCGCTGTGGGGGCCCTTGTGCTCACGGGCGCCCCTCCGGCTACCGCAGCGCCTGTGGTCGTCAGCGCCGTCGATTTCGAAGACGGCACGATCGGCACGTGGGCCCAGAGCGGCGGGGCGACCGACACGCTGAGTGTGGTCGACCTCGACGGGAGCACGGTGCTGCAGGTCGCGGATCGCTCTGCGGACTTCGTCGGACTGCAGAGCCCGGCCGGGATCTACGAAGCCGGCACCACGTACAGCTTCTCCATGCGCGTGCGCCTGGCCGAAGGAACACCCGACAGCTCAGCGCGCTTCGTCATGAAGCCCGCGTACGACTGGATCGGCAACACGCCCGTGACGTCCTCGGCATGGACCACGGTGAGCGGCACGTACACCGCCCCCGCCGGGGACACCTCACAGCTGCAGGCCTACATCGGCACCACGGACATCGCGGGCGGTGGCCCCTACACGTACTACGTCGACGACATCGTCGTGACCGCCGATCCTGCCGACGACGGCGGCGGCACGCCCGACGTTCCGCCCGGCGGGGCCGTGAATCCCACCGCCACACCGGTCGCCGCGGCCGAGGGCAGCGGGAACGTCGCGGCCCTCACCTTCGACGACGGCCCGAACCCGGGCACCACACCGGCGCTGCTGGACTTCCTGGCCGAGCGCGATATCCGCGCGGTGTTCTGCGTGATCGGCCAGAACATCACCGCGCCCGGTGGAGCCGACATCCTGCGGCGGATCGTCACAGAGGGCCACGTCCTCTGCAACCACTCCACCACGTATGACGACATGGGCGGTCTGTCCGAGGCCGAGGCGGCCCAGCGCATGGCCGAGAACCTCACGATCATCCGCACCGCACTCGACGACCCCGACCACCCGGTGCCGTTCTTCCGTGCACCCAACGGGTCGTGGGGCAACACTCCCGCCGCGGCCGTCTCGCTCGGCATGCAGCCCCTCGCGGTCGTGAACACCATCAACGACTGGCAGACGCAGGAGGAAGCCACCCTCACGGCGAACCTGCGCGCGGCGATGAAGCCCGGCGAGGTCGTGCTCGTCCACGATGGCGGCGGCGAGCGCTCCGGATCGCTGGCGGCCACCCGCACCGTCGTGACCGAACGCCTGGCCGCGGGCTGGTCGTTCACGCTGCCCGCCGGCACGCCCGACGGCGGCGAGGAGCCGGGCGGACAGCCGCCCGGCACCGTGCTGCTGGACACCACCTTCGACGACGGTCTGCTGGACGGATGGGCGCCGCGCGCTGGCTCGGGTTCGTCCGCGCCGGTCGTCGCCGTGGTCGAGGGCGGCGCGGCGGACACCGCCTTCGCGGCGCAGGTCTCCGGTCGCACGCACGAGGGCGATGGCATCCAGCGCGACGTCGCGGACGTCCTGCTCCCCGGGCAGACCTACCGGATGTCGGCGGCGGTGCGCTTCGCGCCGGGCGCCGCGGTCGGCCTGGGTCTCTCGGTCTCGATGCGCACGGTCACCGGCGGATCGGAGAGCTACGCGAACATGCTGCAGATCGACAACGCCTCGGCGGATGTCTGGACGACCATCGAGGGCGAGTTCACGGTCCCGACCTACGACACCGACGCCGAGCTCTACATCGAGGCCCGCTACAACAGCGGCAACACGTCGACCTTCCTCGTCGACTCGCTGCGGGTGTGGGTGCCGGAGCCGTCAGCGGTCGACACATCGCTCGTGCCGCTGAAGGACACGCTCGACTTTCCCGTCGGAGTCGCCATCGACTCCCGCGAGACGACCGGCGGAGCGTCGGAACTGCTGCTGCACCACTTCGACCAGATCACGCCTGAGAACCATATGAAGGTCGAAGCCTGGTACGACGGCGCGCAGAACTTCGTCCGCCACGCCGAGGCCACCGCGCTGCTCGATTACGCCCGGACGAACGATCTGCGCCTGTACGGACACGTGCTGGTGTGGCACTCCCAGACGCCCGCGTGGTTCTTCCAGGACGACACCGGACGGGAGCTGACGAACTCCCCGGCGGATCAGCAGCTCCTGCGCGAGCGCCTGCGCACCCACATTCATGCGGTAGCCGCCTCCATCGCCGAGGACTACGGCCCGTACGGCTCGGCCACCAACCCGGTCGTGGCGTGGGACGTCGTCAACGAGGTGATCTCCGACCAGAGCACCCCCGACGGACTGCGCACGAGCCGTTGGCACGACGTCCTGGGCGAGGAGTACATCCATCTCGCCTTCCGGTACGCGGATGAGGCGTTCAACGACACGTACGCCGCCCCCGGCGCCGACCGTCCGGTGGGTCTCTTCATCAACGACTACAACACCGAGCAGGACGTCAAGGGCGCCCAGTACGAGGCCCTCGTCGAGCGGCTCGTCGCCGCCGATGTGCCCATCGACGGGGTCGGCCACCAGTTCCACGTGTCGGTGAACACGCCGGTGGCGGCGATGGAGAATGCGCTCGCGCGCTTTGCGGGAATGGGTCTGATGCAGGAGGTGACCGAGCTGGATGTCACCATCAACCCGGCGACCGAGGCCAACCGCATCCGGCAGGGGCACTTCTATCGCGACGCGTTCGCGATGCTGCGTGGCTACCATGCGGCGGCACCGGAAGACGAGAAGCTGTTCGCCGCGACCGTCTGGGGGCTCACCGACACGCGCTCGTGGCGCGCGGAGCAGCAGCCCCTGCTGTTCGACGGCGCGCTGCAGGCCAAGCCGGCGTACTTCGGCGCGGTGGATGACGCGGAGAACCTCCCGCCGCTCGTCACCACCGCGAACGTGTTCGGCGGAGACGTCGCCCTCGCCGACGGCTTCGCCGAGGCTCCGGAGTGGCGCAACCTTCCGGAGAATCCCCTGACCGGCGGCGTCAGCGGCTTCCAGACACGCTGGAACGCCGATCACCTCACGGTGCTCGTGCGCACCGCGGAGGTGCCCGAGCGACTGGAGTTCACCTACCGCGGGGCGGAGTACACGTTCGACGAGGGCGCCCCCGACTCGGTCGCCGGCATCGCCGGCACGGTCGGCGACCACCACGTGGTGGCCGTGCATCTGCCGCACTCCGGCATCTCCGTGGGCGACACCGCCGACTTCGACGTGCGCGTGATCGTGAACGAGGAGGTGCGAGGCGCCTGGAACTCCCCCGGCGCCACGGGCCGCCTGACCTTCCTCGAGCCGCTGTCGTTCCTGCGCATCCCGGAGCTGACCGCGCCGGAGGTCGACGGGGAAGTGGACCCGGTATGGGCCGATGCCCCGGCGGTGACCACCGCGACGACGGTCGAGGGAGATGCCGCCGGTGCCACCGCCGATGTGCGGGCGACGTGGCGCGGCAACACCCTGTACGCGCTGTTCGACGTCACCGACCCCGCTCTGGACCTCACCAGCAGCGATCCCTGGAACCGTGACTCGGTGGAGCTCTTCCTCGACCTCGGCAACAGCAAGTCCGGGGCGTACGGTCCCAACGACACACAGATCCGGATCACCGCCGACAACCAGCTGTCCTTCGGCACCGGCAACGCTGCGGCGCAGCAGGCGCGTGTGCTGAACAGCGCGACGACGACCACCGACACCGGATACCGGGTCGAGGTGGCCGTCGCGATGATCGGCCAGTCCGGCGGGCAGAACGACGTGCCGCTGGGCGGCGCCGGGACGTTCCACGGCATCGACTTCCAGGTCAACGACGGCCGCGCCGGCGTGCGAGCCGCCGTGCACACGTGGGCGGAGCCGACGGGCACGGGCTACCAGAACACCGCCCGGTGGGGCGTCGCCGAGCTGGCCGCAGCAGGTCCCGATCCGACAGACCCGACCGATCCGACCGATCCGACCGATCCCGCTCCGGACCCGAACACGCCGAGCGTGATGCCGCTGCCGGGAAGCTCGCTGACCGACGGCAACAGCGGGGGGATCACGCTCCCCGCGACCGCGCGGCGGGGCGACGCAGATCCCCTCGCCGGAACCGGTGGCACAGTCCCGCTCGGCGCCGTCGCCCTCGGTGCCGGGATGCTGGCGCTCGGCCTGGTCCTGGCCTTCGCGCGACGGCTCCGGAGGAACTGAGGCGGTTCGCTATTTCGTGGTCGCTAGCAACAAACGTCATCGCGGGGCCCGTCTGCTCGCTACTCTGGTGCGATGACGACGCCGCGCACGGGAATCGAACAGGTCCGTGCCGGAAACCTCGGTCGCCTCCTCCGCCGCGTGCACGTCAGCGGCCCCGCCTCCCGGGCCACCCTGACGGCCGAGCTCGCTCTGAACCGCTCGACGATCGCTGACCTCGTCGCGGAGCTGGTCGCCCTCGGTCTCATCCGCGAGGGCGCCCCGAGCCCCGAGCGCCGCGTCGGGCGGCCCTCCCCCATGGTGCAGACGCACCCGGATGTGATCGCCATCGCCGTCAACCCGGAGGTGGATGCGCTCGAGATCGCCGCGGTGCGCCTGGACCGCTCGATCCCGATCCGCGAACGCGTTGAGATGGACCACCTCCTCTCGCCCGAGGAGACGACCGATCTCGTGCGCGCGCACATCGACACGTGGCTCTCCGGCCCCCTCGCCGGCGCGGCCGTGACCGCCGTGGGCGTCGCCGTCCCGGGTCTCGTCCGGGAGGCGGACGGGGTCGTGCGCACCGCCCCCCACCTCGGGTGGACCGACGCTCCCCTGCGCACCATGATCGCCGAGGCCACGGGCGTGCCGGCCGTCGTGGGCAACGACGCGAGCCTCGGCGTGCTGGCCGAGCACCGCTTCGGGGCGGCACACGGGATCGACGACGTCGTGTATCTCAACGGCGGGGCCAGCGGCATTGGCGGCGGTCTCATCGTGCAGGGCATGGCCGTGTCCGGCGCGGGCGGGTACTCCGGTGAATTCGGGCAGAACCGCCCGGGCATCGTCTCCGACAGCGACCGCCGCGCTCCCGGTGGCGTCCTGGAGGACGAGGTCAGCCGTTCGCGGCTGCTCGAGGCCGTCGGCCTCGCCTCGGCGGACGAACCGACCCTCGGTGCGGTGCTCGCCGCCTCGACATCCTCGGCCGTGGCCGCCGAGATCGCCCGGCAGCGGCGCATCCTCGCCACCGCCCTCGCCAACGCCGTCAACGTCCTCAATCCGTCCGTCATCGTCCTGGGGGGCTTCCTCGCGACGATCGCAGGCCTCGACCTGCCCGCCCTGACCGGAGCAGTGGCCGCACAAGCCATGCCTGCCAACTCCGAAGGCCTCGACATCCGCGTGGCGTCGCTGGCCGCCGACCGCCTCCTCATCGGCGCCGCCGAAGCCGCCTTCGAACCGCTCCTGGACGATCCGGCCGCCGCAGCACCGCGGAGAGCGGTCGCTACACCCGCCGGCTGAACCCGGCAAGCCCTTCGCCGCACACCCGCCCCGCGCAAGAGTAGGGGGATGAGCGATCCGACTCTCCCTCCCGGCTCCCCCTCCGCGCCCGGTATGCCCGGGCCCGCCCCCGGCATGCCGAGCCCGACCCCGGGCGGTCCCCCCGCAGAACCGCCGGCCCCGTACCCGGACGAGCCGCTCGCCCCCACCCCCGATGAGCCGACCCTGCCGCTACCGGACGGCCCGGGCCGCACCCTCGCCTGACCCGCGGCACGCATGACGGCGTCATCCGCTCTGCCCGCTCCGCCCGCACGGGCGGGCGGGCGGAGCGGATCAGCGCCGGCGCGGGCGGCGCGGGACGAGTTCCCCGTCGACGACGTCGATGGGGGTCAGCCCGGCGAATGCGTCATCGGCGCTCGAGGTCCCCTCTGTGGCGTCGTCTCCGCCGGGGGCTCCAGGGCCTGGGCGTGCACTCACGGTTCTCCTCCTTCAGACTCCTCCAGGCTCGCAAGGGCCGGTGCGTAGCGCATCCCCTTGACAGTCCCGCGAGGGCGGGCGTATCCCGTGCGAGGCGGGCGAGAACGCTAGGGTGGTCGCCATGGGCACCATCTACTACGGCGGATCCGGCGCACCTATTCAGATCGAGGACCGCGCCCTGGCGCATCTGAAGGTCGTCATCGCGACGAAGCTGCGCCGCGGCGAGAGCTTCACCGTCTCCTGGCGCCACCCCCAGGATCAGCCGCCGGGACGCAGCACGCTGTGGCTGCACCCCTCGATCCCGCTGCGTTTCGTGTTCGACGACCCGGTGGCCCCCGCACTCAGTCGCGAGTGGATCGAGGAGCTCGCCGCCTCCGCGAACTCGACGGGCGGCATCATGCTCGTCTCGGAGCACTTCGACCTCGCGGCGCCGGAGCGCAGCGACAAGTCCTGAGCGGCGTCAGCCCTCTTCGACGAAGGAGTCCTCGGAGGGCTCCGGAACGATCGTGAGGCCGCTCGGGCCGCTCGCGACCAGCATCAGCTCTTCCACCCACGCGCGGTTGATCCGCGGGGCTCGGCTGCCGAAGAAGTGGAACTGGATGGGCACAGCAGGGTGCATCCAGTAGCTGCGCCGGCCGCTGCCGTCACCGACCTCGACGTCGAACATGAACGACTCCGAGCGGCGGAGCTTGTTCATCACGACGATGCGGAGGTGTGCGAGGGTGCGGTCATCGATGTCGACGGAGTTCGGCATCGTGTCGTAGATGAATCTGCCCATGCGCCGAGCCTAGCGTCCCGACGTGCGCGCGCCTGCCGACCGGTATGGGCACCCGCCCCGGAACGCAAGCCCTCCCGGCCTGCGGGCGCGGCACCGTAACGTGGAGGCGTGGGAACGATCTTCTATGGCGACTCGGCTACACCGATCGAGATCGAGGACCGGGCGCTGGCTCACCTGAAGGTGGTGATCGCGACCAAGCTGCGCAGAGGCGAGAGCTTCACGCTGTCGTGGACGCACCCCGATGGCCAGGAACCCGGGCGGAGCACGGTGTGGCTGCATCCCTCGATCCCGCTGCGCTTCGTCTTCGACGACCCGGAGCCGGCGATGCTCAGCCGCGCGTGGATCGAGGAACTGGCGAACTCGGCGAACTCGTCCGGGGGGCTCATGCTCGTCGGCGAACCGCCCGAGCAGCGTCCCTCCTGAGGTCAGAGCAGGTCGAGGATCTCGCGCACACCGGCTTCCACCGCCGTGGGTACCACGAGGGGGCGCCCGGCCGTGAAGGCATCCCATTCGCGCAGCAGGATGGTCTCGATGCGTGCCGACGCCACGCCGGGGTAATCGCCGCAGAGACGCTCGACGACGGCGGTGAACGACGCGACTTCGACGCCTTCGATCTCGAGCACGGCGCCCTCGGTCGGACCCCCGCCCGGGGCCGCGTCTACCGGCTCGTCGTCCATGCGCTCATCGTTTCACGGCGGTCCGGCAAATGCGAATACTCTGCGCTCGGGGAGCGCACCTGCCTAGCGATCGCCCGGCGCTCGTCCGATGGCGAGTTCGATGGGCGCCTCCGGGGCGTCGCCCGCGACGTGCGCGTCGACCTGGTCGACGGCCTCCTGGAGCCGAGTGAGGGTCTCCACGACGATCGCGCTCTCCTCCGGCGACATGTCGACGACGGCCGCCATCATCCGTTCGTGCATCTTGCCGAGCGTGGCTCGCACCTCCGCGTCGGACTCCTTGGTCGCCACGACGAGGATGCTGCGGCGATCGGAGGGGTGCGGAACCCGGGTGACGTGACCCGACTTCTCGAGGCGGTCGATGATCGCGGTGGTGGAGGCGGTGGAGACGCCGAGATACCGCGTCAGCTCGCTCGGTGACACCGAGCGGCCCTCGCCGGAGGCGCGGAGAAGGTAGCGGAGGACGAGCAGTTCGTTCTCACCCATCGACATCGACTCGCGCGTCCGGCGGCGCATCGCGATCTCGGCCGCACGGTACACGCGGAACGCCTGCAGTACCTCTACCGCGCGCTCACGGCGGTCCTCTTCCGTCCCGCCGTACCAGTAGCGCGACGACTCGCCCCGCGTTTCTTCCACGTCGGGCATCCTATGCCAGGGCATGTACCGCCCGTCCACCCCGATCGGAGTTTGCCGTCGCACGGGCACCGGGGGGTACGATGTGCTGCATCGCTCGGCTATTTGCTCGGTTCGGGAGTATCTCGCTCCGCTAGGTGATAGCCGCGAAGGGGGTGTCGTGAGGCAGACCGCGTCGGCGGATGACGTCGTGAAGGCGCTGGACGGATTGTCCGGCGTGGAGAAGTCGGTGGATCGCGTCACTCTGCACGCGCTGGGTATCGGACCCAATGACGCGCGCGTGCTCCGCCACCTGATCGAGCTGGAGGCCGGCGGCGGGGAGGCCACCCCGCGGAGCCTCTCGGCACTGCTGGGCATTTCGTCCGCTGCCACCACGGCACTGATAGACCGTCTCGTTCAGGCCGGATGGGCCGAACGGGAACCGCACCCGCAGGATCGGCGAAGCATCATCGTCAGATCCACGGTGCCGGCCGGTTCCCCTGCGCGCCGGCTGCTCGCCGTGCGGCGAGTGGCGGTATCGGTCGCTGCCGCCCGGCTGGGGGCTCAGGAGCGACGCACGGTGGTCGAGTTCCTCGACGACCTCCACCGCGCCGAGGAGCATTACCTCGACGAGGTGAGCGGAACCGTCGGGTCGGAGGCACCGCGCGCACAATAGCTCGCGGCGATAGCGCGCCGTGCGGCGCGGGGTCAACCCGCTGCGCCCCGCGGCCCCGATCGGCGATCGTCGATGCGGGAGGAGCTGCATGCACACACCGCGCGCATGGATCGGGACATCGGGGTGGAGCTACCCGCACTGGCGAGGTGTGCTCTACGAGCCCGGCACCCGTGACCAACTCGCCCGGTACGTGCGGGAGTTCGACACCGTCGAACTGAACACGAGCTTCTACCGGTGGCCGCGGCCGGAGCGACTGGCGGCCTGGCGCGACCGGCTCCCGCCCGGGTTCCAGCTGGCCGTCAAAGCGCCGCGCGGGGTCACGCACGCGCGCAGCCTCACGCTCACACCGGAGTGGCAGGAGCGGATCGCGCTCGGCCTGGCGGCCGTGGGCGATCGGCGCGGTCCGTTCCTGGCCCAGCTCCCCCCCAAGGCCGAGCGCGACGACGCGCGCCTCGCGGCCTTTCTGGAGGGGCTTCCCCCGGACTCCCGCCCCGTCGTGGAGTTGCGGCACCCGTCATGGGTGGATGAGGAGGTGTTCCAGCTGCTCGAGCGGCACGGGGCGGCGTACTGCGTGATGAGCGGCGCGGGTCTCCCGTGCGTGCTGAGGGCCACCGCATCCTTCGTCTACGTGCGCCTGCACGGTCCGGATGACACGCTCTACAACGGGTCGTACAGTCCCGACGCGATCGCGTGGTGGACCGACCGCATTCGTGAGTGGCTGGGTGAGGGGCTCGACGTGTACGCCTACTTCAACAACGACCTGGGCGGCAACGCCGTCCGTGATGCCCGCGCGCTGCGCGACGCGCTGGCCTGAGCGCGCGGCGTTGTCACGGCCTCACGTCCCGGCGTTCGCGGTGAAGGCATGGAGACGCTCGATCAGTTCGGCAAGCGCCTCTTCGTCCCGCACCAGACCGATGCGGATGTAGCCGCGTCCGCCCGGGCCGAAACCGTCGCCGGGGGCGACGGCGACCCGCTGCTCCTCGCGCAGGCGCCCGGCGAAGGCCACCGCATCCCCGCCGCCGGGGACGCGCACCCACACGAAGAAGCTCCCGTCAGGAGCTGCGACCTCCCACCCGATCCGGCGAAGGCCCGCGACGACGACGTTCCGGCGACGCTGGTACATCGCCACGAGGTCCGCGACCGCCGACTGGTCGCCCTCCAGCGCCGCGGCGGCGGCTTCCTGAGTGGCGCCGAACAGGGTGCTGAACGCGTGGGCCTGGTACCGCGACATGGCGGCGATGATCGACGCGTTACCCGCGGCGTATCCCACGCGCCATCCGGCCATGCTGTAGCTCTTCGAGAGCGTCTGCACCTCGACGGTGACCTCATGCGCGCGGTCGACGGCCAGGGCCGACAGCGGCCGTCGCCCGTCGAACCCGAGAGAGGAGTACGCGAAGTCGTGCACGAAGGCCGCGCCCGTGCGGTGGGCGAAGGCGGCCGCCTCTTCGAAGGTCTGCGGCACCGCCAGCGCGCCCGTGGGGTTGTTCGGATAGTTCAGCAGCAGCACCGACGCGTCGCTCAGCCCCGCCAAGGCGGCGAAGTCCGGTTGGTAGGCCGGCGCGGGAAGAGGAAGCGGCACCAGCTGCGCACCGGCCAGGCCCGTCGCCGACGTGTAGAGCGGATAGCCCGGATCGGGGAGGACGACGGTGCTCCCCGGATCGGCGAGCGCCATGACGGCGCCGAGAAGGGCCTCGTGGGAGCCGTGGGAGACCACGACCTCCGCATCCGGGTCGACCTCGACGCCGTGGTCCTCGCGGTACCGGCGGGCGATCGCGCGCCGGAACGACGGCCGGCCGGCGTAGGACGGATAACGGTGATTGACCGGATCCGCCACTTCGCGCTGCATCGCCGCGACGATGTGTTCGGGGGTGGGGACATCCGGGTTGCCCTTGGACACGTCGATCATCGCCGGCCCGGGCTGGGCGGAGAGCCGCGCGATCTCCCGGTCCATCCCGCCCCAGAAATTCTGCGGAAGGTCACTCACCCGCCTGGCGGGGCGATAGTCGACCACGCTCACCTCCGCCCGACGCGCCGAGCGACGGCGGAACCGACCATCTGGATGCCCTGGACCAGCACGACCAGGGTGATCACGGTGGCCACCATCGCGAAGCCGTCGTAGCGCTGGTAGCCGTACGACAATGCCAGATCGCCGATGCCGCCCGCCCCGACGGTGCCGGCCATGGCCGTCGCGTCGATCAGGCCGACCGTCGCGATGGTCACCGCCAGGATGAGCGAACCGCGCGCCTCGGGCAGGAGGAACCGCCAGAAGATCTGCAGGGGCGAGGCACCCATGGCGCGCGCCGCCTCGATCACGCCGCGCGGCACCTCGAGCAGCGAGTTCTCCACCAGCCGGCCGATGTAGGGGGCGATCATCACGGTCAGCGGCACGATGGCCGCCCACACGCCGATGCTGGTGCCCACGAGGAATCTCGTGAAGGGGAGGATCGCCACCAGCAGGATGATGAAGGGCAGCGAGCGGACGAGGTTGACGAGGATTCCCAGCACGAGGTGCACGGCCCGGTGGGGCAGCACCCCGCCGGGCCGGGTCAAGGCCAGCACCGTGCCGATGACGATCCCGAGGATCGAACCCAGGACGAGGGCCACCCCGAGCATCTGCAGCGTCTCGCCGAGCGCCTTCAGATAGATGTCGGGCGTGATGAGGGTCCAGCGGTCGCCGGTCATGCGTTCACGTCCTCGAGGTGGATGACGCGCTCGGCGAGGTAGGTGCGCGCTCGTCGCACGCGGTCGGGGTCGCCGGTGACCTGAACGATCATCTGCCCCACGGTGTGGTCCTGGATCTCGGTCATGTCGGCGTGCAGCATGTTGACCGATACGTCCAGGTCGCGGATGAGATCGGACACCAGCGGCTGCGTGACCTCCGCGTCCAGGAGCAGGAGGCGCCACAGGCCGCCGGCGCCGAGGTGGTCCACCACCCGGCGGGGCAGGTCCTGCGGGACCACGGTGGACACGAAGTCGCGCGTGATGGCCTCGCGGGGATGCAGGAACGTGTCGAGCACCGCGCCCTGTTCGACCACGCGCCCCTCGGCCATCACCGCGACCGAATGGGCGAGGTCTTTGATGACGTCCATCTCGTGCGTGACGACGAGGATGGTGGTGCCGTACTCGCGGTTGATGTCGCGCAGCAGGTCGATGATCTGCACCGTGGTGGTCGGGTCCAGCGCGCTGGTGGCTTCGTCCGAGAGCAGGATGCGGGGATTGCGCACCAGCGCGCGGGCGATGCCGACGCGCTGCTTCTGTCCTCCGGAGAGCTCCCCGGCGAAGCTGTCGGCTTTCCCCCCGAGCCCGACGAAGTCGAGCACCTCCTCCGCGCGGGCGCGGGCGGCGGGCTTGCCGACACCGTCCAACCGCAGGGGCAGCGCGACGTTGTCGCGCACGCGGACGGTCTCGAGCAGGTTGAACTGCTGGAAGATCATCCCGGTGTGCTTCTGCGCGTCACGCAATCCGCGGCCGCGCAGCGCCCCCATGTCGACGCCGTCCACGACGACGCGACCGGTGGTGGGCCGCTCCAGCCCGTTCACCATCCGGATGAGGGTGGATTTCCCCGCCCCGCTGTAGCCGATCACCCCGAAGATCGCCCCCTCGGCGACCTCGAGGGAGACGCCGCGAAGGGCCGCGGTGTCGGCGGCCCTTCCCGGAAACGTCTTGGATACGTCGTCGAAGACGATCGTCCCCGATCCGGCGGAGCTCACTCGAACCATGCGGGCAGGTTGTATCCGTCGTACGGCGCGTTCGAGGTGATGTACTCGACGAACTCGGGCGACTCGTAGGCGGCCTTGATCGCCTGGGCCCAGTCGGATTCGACGTCGGCGCCGCGCACGGTGACGACGTTGGAGAACTCGACCGGCTGATCTTCCACCGCGAGCGCGTCGTCGTAGTCGAGGCCGCCGGCGATGATGAAGTTGCCCTGGATGGTGGCGTAGTCCACGTCCTGCAGCGCGGGGACCTGCTGCGCGTTCTCGATCGCGGTGATGTTCAGATTGTGCGGGTTGTCGGTGATGATCGACAGGTCGGCGGTGTTCGGATCTTCCACGTCGTCGAAGTCGATCCATCCGAGGTCGCGGAGGATCAGCAGCCCCCGGTAGAGGTTCGAGGGAGCGTTGGGCACGCTGATGGTCGATCCGTCGGCGACGTCGTCGATGGAGGTCTTCTTCCCTCCGAACAGGCCCATCCGGGGGGTGGGGATCTGGACGAGCGCCGCGTTGTCGAGGCCCTCCTGGGCGTTGACGAAGTCGAGATAGACGGGGTGCTGCATGATGTTCGCGTCGATCTCACCCGAGTCCACGGCCACGTTCACGACGATGCCGTCGGTGAAGTCCACCGTCTCGACGGTGTAGCCGTCGTCCTCGAGGATCGGCACGATCCCGTCCTGGAACATCTCCAGGTACGGCCCGGGGTTGAATCCGACGGTGATGTCGGTCTTGTCGGCGTCGCCCGCGCCGTCACCCGGCGACGTCGAGGCACCGGCGCATCCGGTCAGCAGAAGAGCAAGGGCCGCGGTTCCGGCCAGCAGAGTGCGGGGAATGCGCATGGGAGTCCTCTTTCGCTGTGCAAGGGATGCGGCCGCCTCCGCGACGCGTCGGGTCCGCGTCACTGCCGCCCCGCCACCGTAGAACGGCCGCGCGCATCCCCCGATTCGCCTCGTCATACGATGCAACAATCCCGCGCCTTGAGGACCGGGCGGGCGTTGCCGGATGTCCACAACGCCCACCCCCGGCCGCGGGCCCAGGTCGCGTCATCCAGTGCCATCTCCCGCCGGAAGACGCCTCGTGCTGACGCGGGGAGGAACGTCCACGGGGGCACCGTGTCGCACGCCGGATCCCCCCACGCCCGCGCGCAGCCGAAGTCCAGCACCGCGGCCAACCGGCCCTCGCGGATGAGCAGATTGGCTGCGGCGACATCGCCGTGCACCCATCCTTCGCCCCAGCGGAGTGGCCCCGCCGGCGGAGTCGGCCCACGAGGGGCCGGCCCCGGGGGCGTCAGCCGGCCGAGCGGCCGGTCTTGTCCTGGAGGCGGTCGATCTGCTCGGAGGCCTCGGCCTTGGTGATGTCGGCCGGGATCTCCTCCCCCGCCTCGCGCGCGAGGGTGTCGAGGTAGCTGCGCTGCGGCGCGGTCATCGGCTCGTCACCGGTGACCCACGTCGAGGGGTCCTTCTCGACGGGGTTGTTGCTGTTCTCGGTCGCGCCGAGCATCTCTCGTTCGTCGTTTCCATCAGACATGCGTTCGATGGTAGGTGCTCCCCCCGACACGGCGACGGGCCTTGACTGGGGCAGGCACCCGTGCGAGCCGTGCTCGTCACAGACCGATGCGCTCGAGGAAGCCGTTCGAGAACGTGCCGTGCGGATCCAGCGAGCGGCGGAGCGAGCGGAAGCTCTCCCACTGCGGATACAACTGCGGGAGGCGCCCGGCGGCAGCATCCAGGTCGAACACCTTGCCCCAGTGCGGTCGCGCGGAGAACGGCTCGAGCGCGTCTTCGATCCGCGGCAGCAGCTTCTCGACCTCCGGTTGGCGCGGCTCCCATGTGAAGTGGATGCCCACGACATCACGCCCCGCCGCGGGCGAGAGCCACAGGTCGTCGGCGGCGACCGTGCGCACCTCGGACACCAGCAGGAGCGGTGCGATCGCACTCGCGAGCGACCGGATGGCGCGGAGGGCGCCGGCCGCGTGTTCGCGGGGGACGAGGTACTCCGACTGCAGTTCGTCGCCGTTGGACGGGGTGAACTCCAGCTTGAAGTGCGGAAGGCGCGCGAGCCAGGGCCCGGGCACCCCCAGCTGGTCGGTGCAGTGCTCGGGGTCCACACCGGGCAGCGGGTGCCGCTTGCCCGTGGCGGCCCGCGCACCCAGGACGCTGTCCGGGGCGGGGCTCGCCCCGTCTGCACGGCGCTTGACCCACAACTGGTCGACCACGTCCGGGTCGCGCCATGTCGTGAACATCGACACGCTGTACCCGAGCGCCGTCACCGCGTCGTAGTCCTCCAGCGCCGCGTCCAGCGGCAGCTGCTCGTAAACGGTCTGCGCGATCTCGAAAGTCGGCACGATGTCGAGCTCGACGGCGGTCACGATCCCCAGCGCGCCGAGGGAGACCACCATCCCGGGAAACCCGTCATCCCCGCGGCGGAACGTGCGCGCCTCGCCGTCGGCGAGCACCAGGTCCACGGCGGCCACGGCCGAGGCCAGCGAGCCGACCGCGTCTCCCGACCCGTGCGTTCCGGTGGCCACGGCGCCCGCGAGCGAGATGTGCGGGAGCGAGGCGAGGTTGGTGAGCGCCCAGCCGGCGCGCTCGAGTTCGGCGGCGAGGTCGCCGTACCGCAGGCCGGCCGAGGCGCGGACGATCCCGCGGTCGCTGTCGATCGAGACCTCTCGGGGGAGTTCGGTCACCGAGATCGCCACGCCCTGGGTGTCGGCGACGGTGTTGAAGCTGTGGCGGCTGCCGAGCGCCTTGACCCGCTCGGCGCCGCGTACTGCGGCGGCGATGTCGGCGAGGGACGCGGGGGCGATCGTCTCGGCCGCGGAATAGACGAGGTTGCCCGCCCAGTTCGTGCGCACGGTGCTCACCTCCGCCCTTCCCCGACCGTCACTTCGGCCGCGAATGCGCCGGCCGGAAGGTCGACCTCGGCTGCGGCAGCATCCGTGCTCACGCGGTAGGTGCCCGCGAAGCCCGACACGGCGACGATTCCGTTGTCATCCGCCACCGCGCGCGTAGGTGGCGTCCACCATTCGCCCCGGATGAGGTCGTGCAGGGCGTCGTACGAGGGTTTGCGGGAGCCGTCGGCCCGCAGGAGCCCCGCCGGTGCCCCCAGCCAGGCGCCGGCGTCGGTGATTCCCCAATACGTCAGGGATTCGACGGCCGGATGCGCGAGCACGTTCCGGTAGTGACGCACCACCTCCTCGGCCTGCCGCGCCTCCCCCTCAGCGGTGGACGGCCACTCCGCCACCACGTAGTCGTTGAGGTCGTCGATGTCCTGGGGCATCAGCGCCCCCGAGAGCAGCGTCGTCTCCGTCACCTGGATGGGAAGCCCGAAGCGCGAGAACCGCTGGAGCACTTCGCTGATCTTCTCCTCGCCGCGGTACCCCTGGTGCATGTGCGTCTGCACGCCGATCGCGTCGATGCTCACCCCCGCATCAAGGCTCTCGGCGATGAGCTGCTCGTAATCCGCCGACCAGTCGAAGTCGTTGAGCACGAGCCGCGCGTCCGGGTTCGCCGCGCGTGCCTCCTCGAAGGCCATCCGCACCATGCCGAGGCGCCCCTTGGTCTGCGCGAGGCGCGTCACGGCGTTCTGTTCGGCGGTGAAGATCGGCAGGATCACGGCTTCGTTGATGGCATCCCACAGATCGACCGTGCCGGCGAACCCGGTCACGACCGTACGGATGCGCTCTCGGATCGCCCCCTCGACCTCCCGGTCGTCGAGCTCGAGCAACCACGCCGGGGCGAGCGTGTGCCACACGAGCGGGTGGCCCTTGACGCTCACGCCGCGGTCGCGGAACCACTGCGCCGTGCGCCGCAGCCGATCGGCGTCGGTGTGCCCGGGGACCGGCTCGAACCCGCGCCAGTAGAACGGCAGGGTCACAGCGTTGAAGAGCTCCAGGTACGCCTCGGCGAGCACCTCCGGGTCGACGGAGGCCGCTCCGCCGAAGACCTGCGAGTCACCGACCGGGCCAGAGGGGGGCGGACCGGCGATCCACTCGATGAGGTCGAAGCCGATGTTGCCGAATCCGAAGGCGTGCCCGGCCTGCTCGATCGTCACGGGGACTCCGGCCAGCGGGGCGCCGTCGGGATCGGTGAGGCGGAGCCGCGCCTCGCTCGTGCGGAAACGGAGGTCGGGCATGCGCGGTCTCCTTCGATCGGATCGGCTGTGATGCGCCGGGGTACCGCTTTCAGCGTACGTCCCCGCCCCCAGCCCGGCACTGCCGCCGCATCCTGTTCAAAACTCAGGAGATCCGCGCCCGGAAGCGGCCGGCAGCGACACCGGCACGGCGTGTCTCCTGAGTTTTGAACCGAACGGCGGGGCGAAGGCCGAGCGGCGCACCCCGCCGCACCCCTCGCGCCCGGAGCCGGCATCACCGCCGCATCCTGTTCAAAACTCAGGAGATCCGTGCCCGGAAGCGGCCTGCAGCGACACCGGCACGGCGTGTCTCCTGAGTTTTGAACAGAACGGAAGGGCGAAGGCCGAGCAGCGCACCCCGCCGCATCCGTCGCGCCCGGAGCCGGCATCACCGCCGCATTTTGTTCAAAACTCAGGAGATCCGCGCCCGGAAGCGGCCGGCAGCGACACCGGCACGGCGTGTCTCCTGAGTTTTGAACAGAACGGAAGGGCGAAGGCCGAGCAGCGCACCGGGGCGGGTCAGCCCGCCATCACCTGCGCGCGCCACGCCGTGACCGCGGTCGCGACCGCCCGGGTGTGCGCCCACGGCATCTCCGGGACCTCCCGGCGGCCCTCCGCGAGCGCCCGGCTGACCGCGTCCGCTTCGGCGGCCATCGGCTGGACCGGCCGCACCTCGTGGACCGTCGCCTCGCCCTCCGCGGGCCGGACGATGATCGTGGTGGGGCTCTGGGCCCGCCCTCCCCACGCGTCGGGGAGTTCGATCGCGCCGCCGGAACACCGGATGACCGCCGACCCGGGCAGATCGCGGACGATCGAGGTCGCCACCAGCCCTTCGCAGCCGCCGAAGCTGATCGTGGCGGTCGCGCTCGTGTCCACCCCGTGCGCGATCTCGCCCCACGCCCGGGTCACGGCGATGCGATCCTCCGAGACAGCGCCGGTGGCGAAGGCCGCCTCCACCGCCAGCGACACCGGGTAGCACCCGACGTCCAGGATCGCGCCGCCGCCGAGAGCGGGGTCGAACAGGCGGCCCGTGCGGTCGCCCGCCTCGAATCCGAAGGCGGCCTCGACCTGAAGGGGCCGACCCACCGCGCCGTCGGCCAGCACGGCGCGCAGCGCGTCCGCCCAGGGCCCGAAGCGATTCTTGAAGGCCTCCACGAACGGACGATCGGCCGCCTCCGCAGCGGCGAGGATGCGCGCGACCTCGGTGTCGGTGGGACTCGCGGGCTTTTCGCACAGCACCGCCTTGCCCGCCTCAAGGGAGCGGATCGCCAGCTCGGCGTGCGTCGTGTGCACGGTGCCGATGTACACCGCGTCGATGTCCGGCCTCGCGAGCACGTCGTCGTAGCTTCCCGCGAACGCCGCTCCCGCGTCGGCGGCGAAGCGCGCGGCGCGCGCGGGGTCGGAGCTGCCCACCGCGGCCAGCATCCCGTGCCGGGAGGCGCGGAGGCCGGCCAGGAAGTCGCGGCTGATGGCCCCGGGCCCGAGGATCGCCCATCGCGTGATTCTGCTGGTCACCGTGCCGATGCTAGCCCGGGCCTCCCCCACGGCGCTGGGCGCAGCATCCGTCACGCCGGCTCGGCCGAAGTCCGGTCCTCCTCCGCGCGGGCGCGGCGCTTCTCACGGGCGGCCGCGATCGACGTGCCGACGGCGTAGACGAACAGCCCGCCCGCCACGATCGCGATCACCAGGGTACGGTTCGGGCCGTTGAAGACGTTGTTGACCCAGCCGAGCAGGGGGATGCTGTACCAGAGGGTGCCGCGGATCTGCACGGCCTGCACGGGGTTGGGGTCGGGGGCGTCGTTGTTGTCGCCCTTCGTGATGAACGTCAGCTCACCGTTCTCGTAGGTCTTCGACACCACGCGGTGGCTGACGACGGCGGCGTGTCCCGATTCGATCTGGTACGTGATGACGTCGCCGACCCGGATCTCGTCCGCCGGCGTGGGGCGGATCACCACGAGGGTGCCCGGAGGAAGGCGGGGCTCCATCGACTGGGTGAGCACGGTCATGGCAGTGCCGCCGAACAGCGCGGGGATCCCGATGACGGCCGCGGCCACCGCGAGCAGCAGCACGAGGACCGACGCGCTCAGCGAGACTGCGAGGTAGTGCCTGAGGCTGTGCTGGCGTGCTGACGTGCGCTCGGCCGTGCGCAGGGCGCGGCGCGAGGGGGTAGGGCTCGCCGTTGGCGTGACGTTCATCAGCAATTGAGCGACGGCAGCAGCCACGAACTGTTGCGGCTGACAGTGACAGGCGGGCTCTGAACGGCGGTGCTGCCCGAGAACGTGTCCTTCGCCTCGACGGCGAGGGAGCGTGTGGTGCCACGCTCGAACGCACCCACATCGAGACTCACGGAGGCGGAGGCCGCGTCGACGGTCACGGCGGCGACGTCTGCGCCGGTGGCCGTATCGATGACGCGGTAGGCCACGGGCGATCCGGCGAAGCGGTTCGACGGCGCGCTCCATTTCAGCGTGACCCCGCTGTTCAACCAGTTTTTCGTGCAGCTGATGGCGCCCGATGAGGCGATGCGCCAGACGCTCTGGGTGATGGGGGGCGCCGAAGCAGTCGCCTTCCAGTTGGTGCCGACGGCACCGGTCACGGCGAAGGTGGCCGTCGCGCTCTGGCCCTGAAGGGCGGCGTTCGACGCCGTCGCGTCGCCGGTGACCTTGGTCGCCAGGCAGACGATCGCCGTGGCACCCGGCTGGATGGTGCGGGCCGCCTGCGGCAGAGCAGGGGCGGGGTCGGCAAGGGTGGTCGTGATGACGCCCGAGCTCGGCGGCGTGGCGCTGCAGGTGCCCGTCCAAAGCATCAGCGCCGTCTTCTGCGCGAGCGCGGCGCTGCCGGTCACCGTGGTGGCCAGGCCGTAGGTGAGCGGAGCCCGTCCGGTGTTGACGATGGTGAGCGTGCCGTCCACCGCGGTGGAGGTCGTGCCGGCGTAGCGGTAGGACGTGTTGAGCTTGCCGCCCTGGGCCACCGTCGTGCCGACCGTGACCGAGGAGGCGCCGGCCGACACCGTCGCACTCGTGATCCACACCGCGGCAGCGGCCCCACCGCTGGCCAGCGCGACGAACGTCGCGATGGCGATGATCGGGGCCAGAAGGCGGCGACGGGTCATGGGCGAACCTGGGTTCCGGTGACAGTGAGGGACAGGGCGGTGGCCGCGGCTCCGGCCGCTGCGGCCGGGGCGGCAGCGGGCAGTCCCACACCGATGCAGAGGGTGACCGTCGCTCCCGGGGCCAGCGTGGTGCCGAGGGCGGCGGCGGTTCCGAGAGGAGTGGTCGCCGTGGGCGTCACTTTACCCGCCGTGCAGTTCGCCGCGGAGGGGGTGGACGCCGCCGAAACGGTGAGCGCGGAGGTGAACGCCGTCGGAGTGCCGGCCGCGGTGGTCGCCTGCAGCGAGAGGGCGAGAGGCGTCGTGCCCTCGTTGCGCACCGTGCTCGTGCCGTACACGGTCTTGCCGGGGTAGAGGTCGGCGGCCGTGAGCGAGAGCGGGGTGAGCGAGAGGGCGGCCGAGCCGGCCTGGACCGTTGCGGGGGCCGCAGCAGAAGCGCTGCTGGCCCACACCGCGAAGGTTCCGCCGCCGGCGATGACTCCGAGGACGATCGCACCCGCCGTGCCCAGCGCGGCCAGAAGCATCCGCACCGGCGCTGATGCGCGGTGCTTCTGCTCTGCGCGGCGTGCGGCGCGGGTGGGGTGCGTGTTCATCGTGGGTCCTCATCGGAGGTGGGCGTCAGCGGCCCACCCGTCGGGGTGGCTGGTGGGTTACGCGGTGGCCTGGGTCAGCGTGACGGTGAGGTCGCTGAGGCTGACGGCGCCGTTCATGGCGTTGTTGTTGCCGCCGACAGTGTCGCCGTAGGGGAAGGTGATGGTGACCGTGACGGTGACGTCCTCGTCCACGACGCCCGCGGCGGGTGCGACGGTGTAGGTCGGGCCGGTGCCGGTGATGCCCTCGCCGCTCGCGGTCAGCGTGGCGGTGGAGACGAGGTAGCCGGCGAGCGCCTGGTCGGCGGCGTCGGTGACATCGGCAGCGACGATCGATCCGCCGGTGAGGCCCAGAGTGGCCTGGATGCTGTCGCCTTCTGCGCTGACCGACATGGTCTTGGTGTAGGTCAGGGTGTCGCCCGGAGCGATGGAGTAGCCGGCGAGCGCGATCGGCGAGCCGTTGGCGGTCCACTCTCCCGCGGTCCCGGTGTCTTCGACGACCATGTTGCCGGAGGCGACGGTGGCGCCCGACGTCGTGGCCGAGGCGTTCCAGCTGGCGAAGGTGCCGGCTCCACCGAGGAGGAGGGTGACACCGGCGGCGGCGGCGATCGAGGCCTTGACGAAGTTCTTCATGGGAGTGTCCTTCCGCGGCGTCCGCCGCTGGTCTGAGAGTGAGTGTCGAGGCCGTGTTCCGATCCGGTGGACCGCTGCCTTCCGACATTCATCAGTCTGCGACGGTGACCGCAACGTTCCGCCCCGCTAAGCGACAGGGGCTGCACAGCGTTGCCTGAAGGCCATTCCAGCGAGCACGAGACAACCTCAACGCCAGCGCAAGACGCCCACAGGTTTCGCATAGGAGCGCTCCCATGAGGTGCCCGCCGAGCGGAATGCACGGCCATGGGCCCGCTCGCTAGGCGGATTGGTTCCGCACCCGGACACTCCGGGCGGGCCGGCCTGCCCGCCACCGACCGCGCGGCCTCACAGACGCGCCCAAGCCGTACAGCGGGCGGGATCGGGCGACCCGGCGCTGCTGCGGTCAGCGCGTGCTGAAGGCGGCGTCGAAGGCGGCCGTGGGTGCGTCAAACAGGTTCGCCTTCACGAAGGCGAGGGCCTCGGGCGCGCCGGTCAGGCGGTCCATCCCGGCATCCTCCCACTCCACGGAGATGGGGCCGTCGTACCCGATGCTGTTGAGCGCGCGGAACGACGCCTCCCACGGCACGTCCCCCCGGCCGGTGGAGACGAAGTCCCACCCGCGGCGGAGGTCGGCCCACGCGAGGTGCGATCCGAGCCGTCCGTTGCGTCCGTTGCCGACGTTGAGCTTCACGTCCTTGCAGTCCACGTGGTAGATCCGGTCGCGGAACTCCAGGATGAAGTCCACCGGATTCAGCTGCTGCCACACGAAATGCGACGGATCCCAGTTGAGACCGAACGCCTCACGGTGTCCGATCGCCTCGAGCGTGCGGACCGTCGTCCAGTAGTCGTAGGCGATCTCGCTCGGGTGCACCTCGTGGGCGAAGCGCACGCCCACCTCGTCGAACACGTCCAGGATCGGATTCCACCGGTCGGCGAAGTCCTGGTAGCCGGCGTCGACGGCGTCCTGGGAGACGGGCGGGAACATCGCGACGTACTTCCAGATGGACGAGCCGGTGAAGCCGACGACCGTCTTCACCCCGAGCTTCGCCGCAAGGCGGGCGGTGTGCTTCATCTCCTCGGCGGCGCGCTGACGCACGCCCTCCGGGTCGCCGTCTCCCCATACGCGGTCGCTGAGGATGTCGCGGTGGCGCTGGTCGATCGGGTCGTCGCAGACGGCCTGGCCCTTGAGGTGGTTGGAGATGGCCCACACCTTCAGCCCGTACCGCTCGAGGACCTCGAGCTTTCCCGCGACGTACGCGTCGTCGTCCCAGCGCCAGGGGTCGAGGTGGTCGCCCCAGCAGGCGATCTCCAGCCCGTCGTAGCCCCACTCCGATGCCAGGCGTGCCACCTCTTCGAAGGGGAGGTCGGCCCACTGGCCGGTGAACAGGGTGATCGGTCGCGTCATCGCGGGTGTCCTTCCGGTGAGTTGGATGCTGTCGTCAGCCGCCGACGGGTGTCCACGCGCTCCCGGCGTCCGAGCTGCGCTCGACCGCGTCCAGCACCCGCTGCACGTGCAGTCCGTCGGCGAACGAGGGCCGCGGCTGACGGCCGTCGGAAATCGCGACGACGAAGTCATACGCCTGGTGGGAGAATCCGTGCTCGTAGCCGAGCATATGACCGGTCGGCCACCAGACGCCCAGGTAGGGGTGGTCGGCCTCGGTGACGAGGATGCGGCGGAAACCCTGCTCGGTCGCCGGCAGGGTCGCGTCGTAGAACTCCAGCTCGTTGAGGCGCTCCAGGTCGAACGCGATCGCCCCGAGCGAGCCGGAGATCTCCAGCCGCAGCGCGTTCTTGCGCCCGGTGCGAAAGCGCGTCGCCTCGAACGAGGCCAGGGCACCGGAGTCGAGCCGTCCGGTGAACAGCGCGAGGTCGTCCACGGTCACGGGCCCGCGTTCTCCGGACGCCGTTCCGGATAGTCCGACGCCGTGCTCCAGGAGCGGACGCTCGCCGACGATGGTCTCGAGGATGCCCGAGACGGTCGTCACCGTCTGACCCGTGATGAACTCGGTGAGATCGATCGCGTGGGCACCGATGTCGCCGAGCGCGCCCGAACCGGCCAGTTCCTTGTTCAGTCGCCAGGTCAGCGGGGCCTCGGCGTCGCTCAGCCAGTCCTGCAGGTACTCCGCGCGCACCTGGCGGATCTCCCCGATGCGCCCTGCCGCCACCAGGTCGCGGGCGAAGGTGGTCGCCGGCACGCGGCGATAGGTGAATCCGACCATCGAGCGGACACCCCGCTCGGCCGCCCGCTCTGCCGCGGCGGCCATCGCCTCCGCCTCCGCGACGGTGTTGGCCAGCGGCTTCTCGCACAGCACGTGCTTGCCCGCCTCGAGCGCGGCCAGCGCGATCTCGGCGTGGGTGTCGCCGGGAGTGACGATGTCGACGATGTCGATGTCGTCGCGGGCGATCACGTCCCGCCAGTCGGTCGCGCCTTCGGACCACCCCCACTTGGCGGCGGATGCAGCGGGGTCGGTGCGCCCGACGACGACGGCCATCTCGACCTCGTGCGGAAAGGGGAAGAATCGCGGCGCGACCCGCCAGCCCTGCGAATGAGCGGCACCCATGAAGCCGTGGCCGATCATGGCGATGCGGAGCTTGTTCGTCAACGCAGGTCCTTCCGGGGGTCGTAGGGTGGGGCGGCGTCGGTGATCGACGGCCGCCCCACCCCGAGAGTGCGGTCTACTCGAACGACAGGTCGATGAAATCGGCGACGTTCTCCCTCGTGACGACGGGGGCGTCGAGCACGATGCGGTTCGGGACGCTGGGCGTCACGATGTCACCCATCGTCTTACTCTGCGCGATGAGGCGGGCGAGCGCCACGCCGTCGGCGGCCTGCGTCGAGGGGTAGATGACGGTCGCCTTCAGCACCGTGTCGTCGGCGTCGATGGCCTCCATCGCGCTGCGGCTCCCCGCGCCGCCCATCATGAAGAACTCGTCGCGACCGGACGCATCGATCGCTGCGAGCACGCCGATCCCCTGGTCATCGTCGTGGTTCCAGATGGCGTCGATCTGCGGGTTGGCCGAAAGCAGCTGGGATGCGGCGGTTTCGCCGCCCGCGACGGTGAAGTCGGCGGCAACGCGCGCGGAGACCTGGAGACCGCAGTCCTCCAGCGAGTCCGCAAAGCCCTGCGACCGATCCTGCGTGAGGGGCAGAGCGTCGATGCCGGCGATCTCCGCCACCACCGCGTCGGGGTTGTCGCCGAGCTGCTCGCAGATGTAGGTGCCGGCGCTGACGCCCATGCCGTAGTTGTCGCCGAGGACGGTCGTGCGTGCGGCGAACGGGCTCGAGAATTCGCGGTCGACGTTGACGACCGGGATGCCGGCCTCCATCGCCTCGATGGCGATCTCGGTGAGCGCGGCGCCGTCGGTCGGCAGAAGCACGATGGCGTCGACGCCCTCATTGATGAAGGTCTCGACGGCCGCGATCTGGGCGATCGGGTCGTTGGTGCCCTCCGCCACGCGCAGTTCGACGTCGTCGAAGCTGTCGGCGGCGGCGGTCGCTCCGGAGTTGATGGCGCCGAGCCAGCCGTGGTCGGCAGCGGGACCGGAGAAGCCGATGACAACCGTGTCACCGGATTCCGCGTTCTCTTCGGTCGTGGTGCCTTGGTCGACCACGTTCTGTTCGTCCGCACCGCCGCCGGTGCAGCCGGCCAGTAGTGCGACAGCGGCGATGACCGACGTACCGGTGAGCACCAGGCGCGACCGCGCTTTCAGGTGTGAGCGCATGTTCTTCCTCCTTGAATGTGATGCAGCCTCTTGCGTCGCGAGGACGAAACCCGAGGGGGAAGCTGCCCGCACTCTGGAGTCCACGCTGACGCGTCTCACCGTAACAGAAGTGCGCTTCGACGTGTCATCTTTTGTTTTCTGCTCGTCATAAGTGATTGGCCTTGTCAAAGGCTGTTTTTCGACTGGCTGACGGGGTCATGGCTCCTCGCACGCCGCGCATCCGGCCGGGAAGGCGCCCTCGGCATCCGCTTTCTGTCGTGTTATGTTCGGTAGGTGATCAAAGATGACCATTCTTCGGCGTTACTCGCGGTCAAAGGCGTCACGAAGACCTTCGCCGGTGTTCGCGCTCTTCGCGGCGTCGACCTGGAGGTCGCCCCGGGTGAGGTGCACTGCGTGCTCGGACAGAACGGCGCGGGCAAATCGACCCTGATCAAGACGCTCGCCGGGGTGCACCGCCCTGATGACGGGGAGATCCGCTGGCTGGGCGAGCCGGTCCGGATCCCCACGCCGGAAGCCGCGATCGAGATGGGCATCGCCACGATGTACCAGGAGCTCGACGTCGTCGACGGCCTGACGGTCGCCGAGAACATCTTCCTCGGGCACGAACTGGCCAAGGGAGGGTTCACGAGGCGGTCCGAAGCGGCGAAGCAGACGCGCGCTCTGCTGGGGCGCCTCGGCCACAGCAGCCTCTCGCCGCACACCGAGGTGGGAACCCTCAGCGCCGCCAACAAGCAGATCGTGAGCATGGCGCGCGCACTGTCGCACGACATCAAGCTCATGATCATGGACGAGCCCTCCGCGGTCTTGGACTCGGAGGAGGTCAAGAACCTGTTCGCCGTCGTGCGGGAACTGACCGCGGCGGGGATCGCGGTGGTCTACATCACCCACCGGCTCGAGGAGATCCGCCAGATCGGCGACCGGATCACCGTGCTCAAGGACGGCAGGACCACGGCCACCGGGCTTCCCGTGGCCGATACCCCGACACGAGAGCTCATCCGGCTCATGACCGGTCGCGAGGTCGCGAACGTCTTCCCGCCCGCGACCCCTGTTCCACCGGATGCGCCGGTGATCCTCGAAGTCGAGAACCTCGGCCTTGCCGGCGTCTTCGACGACGTGACCTTCACCGTGCGCGCCGGCGAGATCGTGGGCCTCGCAGGGCTGGTGGGCTCGGGCCGCTCCGAGATTCTCGAGACGGTGTACGGCGCCCGCAGATCCACCGCGGGGTCCGTCCGCGTCGGTGGGGAAGCCCTCCGCCGCGGCTCGGTCGTCTCCGCGGTGCGCGCCGGCGTGGGGCTGTCGCCCGAAGAGCGCAAGAGCCAGGGACTCGTGCTCGACGAGCCGATCTTCGTCAACGTGACACTGTCGTCGGTCGCACGGTTCGCCAAGGCCGGATTCCTCGACGAGCGGGCGGAGCGCAGGGTCACGCGCGAGCAGATCGAGGCGCTTGAGCTGCGGCCCGCCGACCCCGACCGCCCTGCCGCCACGCTGTCGGGCGGCAATCAGCAGAAGATCCTCCTCGCTCGGTGGCTCGTGCACGGAACCCGGGTGCTGCTGCTGGACGAACCGACCCGCGGCGTCGACGTCGGCGCCCGCGCCGAGATCTATCAGCTCATCCGCCGCCTCGCCGCGGAGGGCAACGCGCTCGTGATCGTCTCCAGCGAGATCGAAGAGGTGCTGGGGCTGGCCGACACCGTCCTGGTCATCGCGGATGGGCGCGTCCTCACCACTCTTCCCGCCTCCCAGATCGATGAGCACGGCGTGCTCGATCTCGTCATGAAAGGAACCGCCGCGTGAGCGAGCAGACCCCCTCGGGGACCGGAGCCGGGCAGACGGCGACCGAACCGCCCCCCACCACGAGCACGACCGCGACCGAGCCGGTTCCCGCCTGGCGTCGCGTGCTGTCCGGCTCGGTCGGACGCAACCTCGGGCTCGTCCTCGCGCTGCTGATCCTCGTGATCGTGGGCGCGATCACGGCACCCGACACGTTCCTCAGCGTCAGCAACATCCTCACGATCCTTCGCGCGGCGTCGATCATCGGCGTCGTCGCCATCGGCATGACGCTCGTGATCATCGCCGGGGGCATCGATCTTTCCGTCGGCTCGGTCCTTGGACTGGCTTCGGTCGTCGCATCCCTCGCGGCCATCCAGGACCTGGCCGACAATCTCCACTGGATCGTCATGGTGCTCATCGCCCTCGCGGTGGGCCTGGGCGCGGGGCTGATCAACGGAGTCGTCATCGCCTACGGGAAGGTCGTGGCCTTCATGGCGACCCTCGCGATGCTCGTGGCGGCACGCGGTCTCGCGGAGATCCTCGCCGAGCGCCGGACGCTGCAGGTCGGGAACCGCGAGTTCATCACCTTCATGAACCTCGACATCGTGGGCGTCGACATGCTGATCTGGATCTTCGCGATCGTCGCCGCCCTCGGGTGGGTGCTGCTGAACCGCACCACCTTCGGCCGCCGCACGGTGGCGATCGGCGGCAACCGTGAGGCTGCTCGCCTGGCGGGCATCCCCGTCAAGCGCCACACGATGTGGCTGTACGCGATTCTGGGGCTGTGCGCCGGTATCGGAGGAGTCATGATCCTCGGCCGCACCACCGCGGGGACTTCCACGCACGGCATGCTCCTCGAACTGGACGTCATCGCGGCGGTCGTCGTCGGCGGCACGCTGCTCGCCGGCGGGCGCGGCACCATCACCGGTACGGTCTTCGGCGTCCTCATCTTCGGGACGCTCACCAACGTGTTCGTGCAGAACAACCTGTCCTCGTCGGTCCAGAACGTCGTGAAAGGCGTCATCATCGTCGTCGCGGTGCTCCTGCAGCAGCGCTTCTCGAGGCCGACAGGCAGGGGATGATCCGATCGCCCGGCCCCGCCGACTTATGATCGATCGGTGACATCGGGGCCATGGCATCCCTTCGAAACACCGGTGACGTCGTCCGGCAGGCGCCGACAGGGAACGAGAACAGGGTGGGCATGAGCATCGATTCCTCCAGCGGGGTCTCCGGCGTCACGCAACTGTTCCAACTCCTGCGGGACGGTGTCCCCCGCACCCGCGCCGAGCTGGCCAAATCCACCGGACTTGCGCGCTCGACGATCGCCGCGCGTGTGGACGAGCTCATGCGCATGGGGCTGGTCGCCCCCGTCGCCGAGACCGTGTCCACAGGGGGCCGGCCGCCGTCGCAGTTCGCGCTCAATCCGCGCGCGCGCCTGGTGCTGGCCGCCGACATCGGCGCCTCGCACGCGACCGTCGCCGTGACCGACCTCACCGGCTCGACCCTCGCCGAGCACAGCGAACCCCTGGACGTCACGCTCGGCCCGGTTCCCGTTCTCACATGGCTGGTCGACAACGCCGGCGCGCTCTTGGAGCAGTTGGGCCGATCGACGAAGGATCTCGCGGCGATCGGTGTCGGCATCCCCGGGCCGGTCGAGCACTCCACCGGTCAGCCGGTGAACCCGCCGATCATGCCCGGGTGGGACCGATTCGATGTGCCGGGGTGGGTGCGCCAGCACCTCGACGTCCCGGTGCTGGTCGACAACGACGTCAACATCTCGGCGCTCGGCGAATGCGCCGCCGCGTGGCCGGGCGTCGAACACCTCCTCTTCGTGAAGGTCGCGACCGGCATCGGCGCGGGTGTCATCTCCGGCGGTACCCTGCAGCGCGGCGCTCAGGGGATCGCCGGTGACATCGGGCACGTGCAGGTGGCGCGCGGGGCCGACGTGCCGTGCCACTGCGGCAACCGGGGATGCCTCGAAGCTCTCGCGTCGGGCCCGGCGATCGCCCGCGCGCTGACGGCGCAGGGGGTTCCGGCCGGCAACGGCAACGACGTCGTCGACCTCGTCAAGCGCGGCAACATCGATGCGATCCAGGCGGTACGCCAGGCCGGTCGAGACATCGGCGAGGTGCTCACCACGTGCGTGAGCCTCATGAACCCGTCCGTGATCGCGATGGGCGGCTCCATGGCGCGCGTCGGCGAGCATCTCATCGCGGGCGTCCGCGAAGTCGTCTACACCCGCTCGGCGCCGCTGGCCACAGAGCACCTCGCCATCGTCCAGTCCGTCGCCGCCGAGAATGCCGCCGTGCTGGGTGCGAGCATGCTCGCCATCGAGCACGTGCTGTCCCCGGAGACGCTCGCGACCCTCGTCAGCGCCTGACCGCTCCCCGTCCTGCGGGGCGCGGCGAGCGGCCTAGGCGTCCGCGCCGACGCGCTGTCCGACGGCATCCAGCTCGGGGAACTCCATCTCCGTACCGAAGCGCCCGGCGCCGACCACGGTGCGCTTGCGGCCGTTGTCGAAGAGGAGCTGCGTGACGTCGGGGCGGCTGTAGTGACCGGCCGGGTCGGCGGCGTTCTTGGCGTACGCGATCATCGCCAGGTCGATGTCGGCGGTGATGATCCCCTCGACGTACTCGTCGAGCACCTCGGAGAGCAGCGAGGAGTCGGGCCCGTACACGCGGGCGAAACCGCCGCCGCCGTTGTAGATCGGCGGGGCGCTCCCGTCGGCGAGCAGGAAGGTCTGGATGCCTTCGTCCGTCATCATCTGCGTGGCGGTGATCACGAAGCAGCTGCCCTCGAGCGCATAGGTGGAGGAGGCGTTCAGGTTGGCCAGCGGGCTGAGGGCGGGGATCGCGCCGAGCACGCCGAAGCAGGGCCACCCGGCGATGTGGATCTGCTCGTTCTGGGCGTACATCGCATACTTCGTGAGCGGTTGTAGGTGCTCCCAGCAGTTCAGCGCGCCGATGCGACCGAGGGGGGTGTCGGCGACCTGCAGATCCGAACCGTCGCCCTCGCCGAAGAGGGTTCGCTCGACGTGGGTCGGCTTGAGCTTGCGGCGGTGGATCAGGATCTCCCCCTCGGGGCCGATCACCGTCTGCGCCATGTACAGCGTGCCGTAGGCCTTCTCGCTGTAGCCGATCGCGACCGTGATGCGGAATCTCCGCGCGGCCTCGCGGATCCGGCGCATGTGGTCGCTCGTGACCGTCATCGAGTTCTCGTGATACCGCGCCACGAAGGGCATCTGCTCCGGGGCGGGGAGAGTCCACAGGAACACCGGATACCCGGGGATCCACGTCTCCGGGAAGGCGACCAGGTCGGCGCCGCGGTCGGCCGCCTCCTCGATCAGTGAGATCGTCTTGGCCACCGTCCCGTCGATGTCCAACCAGACGGGTTCGGCCTGCACTGCGGCAACGCGGATGGTCGGCATGGGTCCTCCAGGGTCGTTCGGGTCGAGTGCGTCCGACAGTATTCGTGTGGCCGGCCGAGCGAACGGCGTCGCGTGCAAGGAAATCGGCATTTCGTGCAGCATTCCGCGCGCCGGGTGAGCGAGTCGGACGCTGCCGGTGACACCGCGCCCGATCGGCTCTACTCTGATCGGATCCAGTCGCATCGCCCGGAGGTGCACATGGGAGTGAAGACCGCGGCCACCGCCGAGGAGTGGCAGGAACTCGCCAGTCACAGCTTCGTGCCGCTCGAGTGCGAGACGCCCTCGCCTCTGTTCCGCGCGTCGCTGGAAGACATCCCACTCACCCCCCGGATGACCGTGTGCCGTGTGCGGTCCGACTCCGCGGTGATCACCCGCACCCCGCTACTGGCCGCGCAAGCCGGAAGCGACGATCTCCACATCTCCGTCCAGGTGCGCTCGTCCGGGCGCATCCATCAAGGGAGCCGGAGCGTCACGGTGGACCCGGGTGCTGTCGCCGTCTACGCCACGCATCATCCCTACCAGCTCGACTACTCCGCGCCGGGCCAGCGCCTCATCGTGGTGCAGGTGTCCCGAGCCGAGCTCGGCCTGCCCGCGCGCACGATCGACTCCGCGGTCGAATCGATCGCCGTCGCCGACACTCCTGCACGCCGCGTCTTCAGCTCTTACCTCCGCTCCGTCGTGGGCACCCATGACCGGCTCGACTCCCAGACCCGGTCGGACTTCGCCCGCGTCACGGCCGACCTCGCCGCGACCATGCTGCGGTCTTCGGCCGCCGGTCGCCAGGTTCTCCCGGACTCATCCGAGTCGCTGCTCTACACCGTCCAGTCCTTCGTGCGCGCCCACGCACGGTCGGCCGATCTCACCGTCGACGACATCGCCCGCACGCACTACATGTCACGGCGCAAGCTCTACGACCTGTTCTCGCAGGTCGCGACGACGCCGTCTGCCTACCTCCGCGAGCAACGCCTGCAGGCAGCCGCTCGGATGCTGTCCGACCCGGCAACGCAGGAGTCCATCGCTGCGATCGCCCTGGGCTGCGGATTCTCCGACGTCACCACCTTCGCCCGGACGTTCCGCAAACGGTTCGGGATGACCCCGCGGGACTGGCGCGCGGGGCGCTGAGCGGACCGCGCCCGCGCCCCGGGAGAACGCCCCTACGCGCGGCGGAGGGCCGCGCCGACGGAGGTCCGCGCGAGTGCTCGCAACTCGGGCTCTGGGACGCCTGCGCGAGCCTGGATGGCGATGGCCACCAGCAGCGCGGATAGCAGCGTCACGACGGCACGGGCATCTGGGACATCGGTTCCCTCCGCCGCGGCGCGCTCGACACGAGCGGTGATATGGCTTTCGATCTCCGCCAGGACTCCGGCCAGAGCCGCGCGGATGTCCTCGTCCACGGCCGCCTCCGCGGGTGCAGTGCACAACACCAGGCAGCCGGGGGCAGAACCCGCGCAATAGAAGCCGATCGCGGCATCGAAGAAGGCCACCATCGCGTCACCGAGTGCGCGCGGTTGCTCAGCCGAGGCGCTGACCGCCTCGACCATGTCGCGCTGGTAGCGCTCACCCTCATCCACGTGCTGGACCGCTACCCCCGAGCAGGGGTGATCGAAGGGCTTCAGTTCGAGACCGCCGATCACCCCACGGGCACTCGGCCCGCGGTGATGACTCGGCTCGGGGGCGGCAAGGCGCCTCGCGATCACTTCGCTGCGATCCTCGAACGCAGCGAGCCACCCGCAGGCGCTGAAACCTTCAGGCGCCGCCTCGTCCGCCGCACCCTCGGTTTCTCGTCCGCGTCAGTCGATCCGGACGAGCGCGGCGACCGCATCCGTGAGTTCACGCCGGAAGCCGGCGGGGGGTGCGGCACTGTCGGCCCCCTCCAGCGAACGCAGTGACCAGGACGCGGAACTCCATGACGTGACAAGCGCCACGACCATCGCGATGAGCACCACGGGGTCGCGGTCGCTCGGAAGCACACCGCGACGCTGCGCCTCGGCGACCTCCGCGACCTTGGCGCGGTACGAATCCACCTCGGCGTCGATCGGAACCGGGCGCTCCAGCGCTGCCCACGTCGTGAGCCGCGCGATATCGGGACGCTCCTGCAGGACGTCGAAGAGGTCGCCGGCGTAGCTCGGCAGCCGCGACGCGTCGAACGGAACGGCATCGGCCAGTTCGAGGAGGCTCTGCCCGACCACCAGATCGAAGAGCTCCTCCTTCGCGCCGAAGTGCACGTAGATCGACCGTTTGTTCGCGGTCGCTTCCTCGGCGATGCGATCCATGCGTGCGCCGGCCAGCCCGAAGCGGGCGAACCCGCCACGGGCTGCGTGGAGGATGCGTCTCTTGGTGTCGGTCGCGTCGGGCGGCATGGTTTCATCCTACGTAACTAACCGGTTGCATACGAAACGGCGGGACGTCCACGCAGGCGAGCAGCAATCCGACGGAATGCCCGCAAGAGCTTGGCGGCGCCATACGCGTCGTGTTTCGTATCGTTCTCCCATCGGCGCAAATTCGTGGCACAGTAGGTATCCATCTAGTTGGTTACGAAAGGTACATCATGCCTCGCACATGGCTCATCACCGGCACCTCCTCGGGCTTCGGCCGGGAGCTCACCGAGCAGCTCCTCGCCCGCGGCGACCGCGTCGCTGCCACGGCTCGCCGCCCGGAATCGCTGGACGATCTCGCCGACCGATACGGCGAGCGCCTGTGGCGCGCCGCGCTGGACGTCACCGACACCCCCCACCTCCGAGAGGTCGTGGCGCAGGCGTTCGCTGAGCTCGGCACGATCGACGTCGTCGTCTCCAACGCGGGATACGCCCTGTTCGGGGCCGCCGAGGAGGCCTCCGACGCGCAGATCGATCGCCAGATCGCCACCAACCTCACGGCCTCGATCCAGTTCGCCCGCGCCGTCATCCCTCCGCTCCGCCGCCAAGGCGGAGGTCGCATCATCCAGATCTCCAGCATCGGCGGGCAGGTCGCCTTCCCGGCGATGAGCCTCTACCACGCCACCAAGTGGGGCATCGAGGGTTTCTGGGAGTCCGCCGCATCCGAAATCTCGTCGTTCGGGATCGGCGTGACCCTGGTCGAACCGGGAGTCACCCGCACCGGATTCGCTGGACCGAGCGCGGATCTGACCGACGCTCTGCCCGAATACGCGGACGCGGCCCCGGGGCAGATGCGGCGGACGCTCTCCGGCGAACTCCCGCCGCTTCCCGCGCCGGGCGACCCCGCGAAGATCGCCGCGGCGATCATCGCCTCCGTCGATAACCCCACGCCGCCGCTGCGACTCGTCCTCGGTTCGGACGCGTACGAGCTCGGCACCACGGCGCTTCGCGGCCGGCTGGATGCCCTCATCGCCGGCAGAGACCTCGCTCTGTCCACCGACGCGGACGACGCCGTTGCCGCCCGCTGAACCCCCGAAAGGAACAGAAATGCCTGAATTCACGGACAAGACCGTCCTGGTGACCGGCGCCTCCGGCGGCATCGGTCGCGCCCTCGTCGAGGCGTTCGCCCTCGCCGGCGCGAACACGGTCGTCGCCTCCCGGCACGACAGCGAGCGGATCGCCGCAGAACTGCCCGGCCGCGCGATCGGAGTGGCCCTCGACGTCACGAGCGAGTCGGACTGGGCCGATGCGGTGGCGAAGACGGAAGCCGAGCTGGGACCCATCGACGTGCTCGTCAACAACGCCGCCTACCTGCGCATCGGCAGCACGGAGTCGATCGATCTGGTGGAGTGGGGCCGGGTGTTCGACACGAACGTCCTCGGTGCGCTCCTCGGCATCCGGGCGGCTGCGCCGTCCATGCGCAAGCGCGGCGGTGGCGTCGTGATCCAGATGAACTCCATCGCCGGGTTGTCACCCTCCCCGAACCTCGTCGCCTACAGCAGCAGCAAGTGGGCGCTGCGCGGCCTGATGCGCGCAGCAGCGTCCGAACTCGCCGTCGACAACATCCGCGTCAACGCCGTGCATCCCGGAATCGTCCCCACTCCGCTGGCCTATGCTCCCGACGGATCGGAACTCGTCCCCACCGGGCGATTCGCCATCCCCCGTCAAGCGACGCTCCCGGAGATCGTCGACTTCGTGACGTTCATGGCCTCGGACAAAGCGAGCTTCGCCACCGCCTCGGAGGTGGTCGTCGACGGGGGGTTCAGCCTCGGGCCCATTCGGTAGTGGCGGCGGCCCTCACCCTTGGCCGTTCAAAACTCAGGAGACACGCCGCGCACAGGGCCGCCACCACCGCCCCCGATGCCGGATCTCCTGAGTTTTGAACGCGCCCGGCGCCGGACGGCAGCCGCGGGCGGCGGAAGACGGAAGGGCCCCGGAGGCGAATTGGGTCGCTCGGACGAACACGCGGCCGCTTTTCTGTCCGCACGGACAGAATGAGGCCGCCGAGTCCTTCCTAAAGTGAGGCCATGCGCAGCCTCGCGAGCATCGCCGACGTCTTACAGACCGAGTTCGCCGCGCGCGCGGCAGCACGTGGGGTTCCCGGCGCCGCGATCGCCGTCGTCGTGGACGGTCAGATCATCGACGCGGCGACAGGGGTACTCAGCACCGCGACGGACGTGGAGGCGACGACCGACTCGGTCTTCCAGATCGGTTCCATCACCAAGGTGTGGACGGCGACACTGGTGATGCAGCTGGTCGATGACGGACTCGTGGGCCTCGACGAACCCGTCGTCACGTACCTGCCCGAGTTCGCGATCGCCGACGAGGCCGCCACCGCGCAGATCACGGTCCGCCAGCTGCTCAGCCACCGCGCCGGCTTCGAGGGCGACATCCTGACCGACACCGGGCGCGGCGACGACGCCATCGCCGCGTACGTCGACACGCTGTCCGACGTCGCCCAGATCTTCCCGCCCGGCGCCTACTTCTCGTACAACAACGCCGGATACATCGTTCTCGGCCGCCTCGTCGAGCGCCTGCGCGAAACGACGTGGGACCAGGCGGTGCTCGACCGCATCGCCACACCGCTCGGGCTCGAGCGCGTGTCCCCCAGCCCGTACGAGGCGATTCTCCATCGCGTCGCCGTCGGTCATGTCGGACCCGGCGAGGACGGCGTGGAGACCCCCGCGCCGCTCTGGGCCCTCGCCCGGTCGAACGGGCCGGCCGGATCGATGCTCGCGATGACCGCGCGCGACCTCGCCGGTTTCGCGCTCATGCACCTCAACGGCGGCTCGGCGGGGAGCGACGGGACCGCCGTCGTCTCCCCGGCCTCGGTGACGGCGATGCAGCGCACCGAGGTCGCCCTGCCCACCCTGGCCGGAATGGGTGTCGCGTGGGGGCTCGGCTGGGAGATCTACGCCGAGGGCGCCCCGCGGGTCATCGGGCACGACGGCAACACGATCGGTCAGGCCTCCTTCCTCCGCCTGGTTCCCGAGGCGGGGGTGGCGGTCACCCTGCTCACCAACGGCGGCGACGGCATGGGGCTGTTCCACGACATCGCCGGCCCGCTGCTGCGCGAATTCGCCGGGGCGGACCTGCCCGCTTCGCCGACACCCTCCGCCGAGCACGTCGACGTCGACGCGACCCCGTTCGTGGGGACGTACTCGAACACGATCGTCGACATGGTCGTGTCCCAGGACGACGCCGGACGCGTCTGGCTCGAGCAGCACCCCAAAGGGGTGCTCGCGGATCTGAAGGCCGCATCCCGCGACGAGCTGGTGGCCCTCAACGCCAACTCCCTCATCCTGCGCGAATCGACCGGGGGCCTGCACCCGGTCTTCGCCTTCCTCGACCCCGACGCCGAGGGCCGCCCCACCTACATGCACTACGGCCGAGCCATCCCCCGCTCGACCCACAATGACGCCCCACCACGCGCCACCCGCCCGTTCGCCGCCCAGGAGGAATCGCAATGACATCCACTCGCACTGCCATCGCAGCCGTCGCCGCTGCGGGCGCACTCGCGCTCACCCTCGCCGGATGTACCGGGGGCGGAGGCGGCTCCGACGACGGCGCCCCCGTCGAGGGCGGCACATTCACCCAGATCCTGCCCGCCGACCCCGGCGCGCTCGACCCGCAGATGTCCGCCGGCAGCGCGTTGTTCGCGCTCAGCAAGTTCGCCTACGACTCCCTCGTGAGCGTGGACGCGGATGGCGAGATCCTCAGCCAGCTCGCGTCCGACTGGAACGTCGACGGGCTCACCGCCACGCTGACGATCCGCGACGGGATCGTCTGCAGCGACGGGTCGGACTTCACCGCGGAGACGGCGGCCGCCAACCTCAACTTCATCGGCACCCCGGAGAATCAGAGCGCGCTGCTGGGGGCCTTCCTCCCGTTCGGCGTCACCTCGGCGGCCGAGGGCGACACCGTCACCATGACCCTGACCGATCCGGCGCCCTTCCTGCTGCAGGGTCTGGCGAGCATCCCCATGATCTGCGACGCGGGCCTGGAAGACCGCACGGTTCTGGCCGACTCGACCCTCGGCACCGGACCGTATGTCCTCACCGAGGCTGTTCCCAACGACCACTACACCTTCGAGGTGCGCGACGAGTACGCGTGGGGTCCGGATGGCGCCACCGTGGACGAGCCGGGAATCCCGGCGACCGTCAACGTGCGTGTCGTCACCGACGAGACCACGGCCGCGAACCTGCTGCTGTCGGGCGAAGTCAACGCCGCCCAGATCGTCGGACCCGACGTGGACCGCGTCCTGGCTCAGGACCTGTTCTCACAGGACGCCGTGGAGCTGTCGGGCGAGCAGTGGTACAACCAGGCCGACGGCCACCCCACGAGCGACCCCGCCGTGCGCATGGCCCTCACGCAGTCGATCGACCTGGAGGAGCTGGGCTCGGTGATGACCGCCGGCAATGGCGGCCCCGCGACGAGCCTCGCCGTGGTGCAACCGGGTGGATGCTCCTACGACTCCGTCAGCGGATCCCTTCCGGCGTACGACGTGGATGCCGCTGCGGCAGCGCTCGACGCTGCGGGCTGGGTGCCGGGGTCTGACGGCGTCCGCGTCAAGGACGGCACGCGGCTGAGCCTGCTGTTCCTCTACGACAACGCGTTCGGCGCCTCGGCCGCGGCAGCGGCGGAGCTCGTCATGAGCGCCTGGCAGGAGATCGGCGTCGAGGTCGAAGGCCGCCAGCAGGACGACACCGTCCTGATCGAAGCCCTCTTCAGCACCGGAGACTGGGACGTGGCGTGGGTCTCGGTCAACGTCAACAACCCCGACCAGATGATGGGCTTCCTCTCCGGGGCACCCGCCCCCGAGGGAACGAACTTCGCGAGCATCGACAACGCCGAGTACCAGGCGGCGATCGCCGAAGCGCTGCAGCTCCAGGGCTCGGACAGCTGCCCGAAGTGGCAGGAGGCCGAGACGGCGCTGTTCCAGGCCGCCGACGTCGTGCCCTTCGCCAACAACCCCATCCGGATGTTCGGGAACGGCGCCGAGTTCACCTGGTTCGGGGAGCCGCAGCCGACCACCATCCGACTGCTCGGCTGACCCGGACGCGCCCGCGACCTGAAGGAACGAACTGATGACCACGGCGACCGTCCGGCTGGCGGAATCCGCGCGCAACACCGCCGACCATCGGTGGGTCCGCTTCGCGGTGCGGCGCACGGGCCGCCTGCTGGTCTCGCTGTGGGTTCTCATCACCGCGGCGTTCCTGATGATCCACCTGGTCCCCGGTGACCCCATCCGCGCGGCCATGGGCCCGAACGCCTCCGCGGAGGTCGTGGCCGCGCGGCGGGAGTCCCTCGGACTGAACGACCCGCTGTGGCAGCAGTATCTGGACTACATCGGCGGGCTGTTCACCGGCCAGCTCGGGGTGTCGATCGGATCGCAGCTGCCGGTCGCCCAGACGATCGCGCAGCGGTTACCGGCCACCGCTCTGCTTGCTGTCCTGGCCTTCGTCCTGGCCATGGTGATCGCGATCCCGATCGGCGTGGCCGTCGCGATCGCGACGCGGCGCGGGCGGGGGCGCGGCCTGGAGCTGGGCTTCACGTCGACGAGCGTCTTCCTCGGCAGCATCCCGGAGTTCCTTCTCGCCGTGGCGCTCGTGGCGGTGTTCGGTGTGCAACTGGGCTGGCTGCCGGTCGCGGGGCGCGAGGGACCGGCGTCCTACATCCTCCCGGTGCTCGCCCTCGCGCTGGGGCCCGCCGCCGTGCTGGCCCGGATCGTGCGGGTCGAAGTGCTCGCCGTGCTCGAGACCGACTTCGTCCGCACCGCGCACGCCAAACGTCTCCCGGCCTGGCGCGTGAACCTCCGCCACGTGCTTCCCAACGCCGTGACGGCCACGCTCACGGTCGGCGGACTGCTGCTCAGCGGGCTCGTGGCGGGCACCGTTCTCGTCGAGACCGTCTTCGCGTGGCCGGGGCTGGGCACCACCATCGTCAGCTCCATCCAGACCAAGGACTACCCGCTCGTGCAGGGCACGGTGCTCGTCTACGGAATCGGCGTGCTGCTGGTCAACACGGCGGTCGATGTGGCACTGGCCGTGCTGAACCCGCAATCGACAGTGGCGGAGAGCTGATGCGCACGCTCCGGAAGATGCTGCGAACCCCGCTGGGCGCCACCGCCCTCGCGCTTCTGACCCTCGTGGTCGCCGTCGCCGTTCTCGCGCCGGTGCTGTGGGGCGCCCAGGCCGACGTCACCGACACCGGCGATCTGCTGGCCGGACCCTCCGCCGAGCACTGGGTCGGAACAGACAACCTCGGACGCGATCTGCTGCTGCGCACCCTGGTCGCCACACGCCTCTCGGTCGTTCTCGCCCTGCTCGCCACCACCGTCGCGGTGACGGCAGGCCTCGTGCTCGGCGTCGCTCCCCTGCTCCTGGGCCGGGTCCTCGGGCGCCCGGTGACCTGGTTCACCGGCATCGCCGTCGCCTTCCCCGGACTTCTGCTCGCGCTGTTCTTCGCCGCGATCTTCGGCAGCAACTCCGTCGCCGCCGTGTTCGCGATCGGCCTGGCGGGCGCGCCGTCGTTCGCGCGGCTCTGCCAGAACCTCATCTCCGGCATCGAGGCACGAGACTTCGTCGCAGCGGCCCGCGTGGGCGGGGTCGGCCGGTTCCGCGTGCTCGTCCGCCATGTCCTCCCCAACATCGGCGAACCGCTCATCGTCAACGCGACCATCGCCGCGGGCGGTGCACTGCTCGCCTTCGCCGGCCTGTCCTTCCTCGGCCTGGGTGTCCAGCCTCCGGAGTACGACTGGGGCCGGCTGATGATGGACGGCGTCCGCGGCATCTACATCAACCCGCTCGCCGCGCTCATCCCCGGCGCCGCCGTCGTGATCGCAGGTCTCGCGTTCAACCTCACGGGCGAGTCCGCCGCACGCACCCTCGGAGTCGGTGACGAGCTGTTCCTCGGCACGAGCGGATGGCGACGCCGGAAGCTCCGCCCCTCCCCCGCACCGCCGACGGCCGCGCACACGGACAAGCACGAGGATGCGGTGCTCGAGGTCGTAGATCTCCGGGTGACTCTCCCCGGCGTGAAGGAACCCGTGCAGGCAGTGCGAGGAGTGAGCTTCTCCATCGGCACAGGCGAGATCGTCGGCATCGTCGGCGAGTCCGGGTCGGGGAAGACGATGACCGCCCTGGCCGTCGCCCAGCTGGTTCCCGAACCATGCCAGATCGAGGCATCCACCCTGCGGTTCCTGGGAACCGACCTGCTCACCACACCCAAGGGGCGACTCCGACGACTGCTGGGCACCTCCCTGGCAATGGTGTTCCAGGACCCGATGTCCTCCTTCAACCCGACGATGCGGATGGGCGATCAGCTGGCCGAGGTCGCCAGGGAACACGCCGGGCTGAGCAGGCGGGCCGCGCGCCGGCTCGCGGCAGACCGCATGGCGGCGGTGCGCATCTCCGACCCCGAGCGGCGCGTGCGGCAGTACCCCTACGAATTCTCCGGCGGCATGCGGCAGCGCGCCATGATCGGGATGGGCCTCATGGTCACGCCGCGACTGATCGTCGCTGACGAGCCGACCACGGCGCTGGATGTGACCGTGCAGCGGCAGGTTCTGGATCTGCTGCGGTTGATCCGCGACGAGAACGGCGCGTCCATCCTCTTCATCAGCCACGACATCTCCGTGGTGGCCGAACTGTGCGATCGCGTACTGGTCATGTACGCCGGCCAGATCATCGAAGAACTCCCCGCGGCCGACCTCGACCGGGCGACCCACCCCTATACCCGTGCCCTGCTCGCCGCCGTCCCGCACATGGCCACCCCCCTGGACCGCCCGCTCGCCACGGCGCCCGATAAAGCAGCCACCACCGGCACCATCACCCCCGCGGCCGACCTCGCGGTCGGCGACGAACCCCG
Organism: Microbacterium sp. Z6_144; assembly: GCF_057197625.1. Taxonomy (NCBI): domain Bacteria; kingdom Bacillati; phylum Actinomycetota; class Actinomycetes; order Micrococcales; family Microbacteriaceae; genus Microbacterium; species Microbacterium sp. Z6_144. The sequence continues at coordinate 295,024 of NZ_JBXVPT010000002.1, read as the reverse complement.
GGAGAACGCGGGAGTGACCACCACATGAGCGAACTCCGTTTCGACAGTGTCACCGTGCGCTACGGAATCGGCCGGAAGGCCATGACCGCCGTCGAGGACGTGTCCTTCACCGTCCCGGAGGGATCGGTGGTGGGCGTCGTGGGCGAATCGGGCTCGGGGAAGTCGACCCTCGCGCGTGCAGCCGTCGGGCTCGTCCCGGTGCACTCCGGCAGCATCACCGTCGGCGGGCAGCCCGTCCCCTCCCGCGGACCGCGCCCCCTGCAGATGGTGTTCCAGGACCCGTACTCATCGCTGGACCCCCGGATGACCCTGGGCGCCAGCATCGCGGAGATCATGCCGGCAGGCATGAGCCGCAAGGAGCGCGCCGCCGAGACCGCGCGCCTGCTGAAGCTCGTGCACCTGGAACCCGAACGCGCCGAGACCTACCCCGCCCGCCTCTCCGGCGGCCAACGGCAACGGGTCGCGATCGCCCGCGCGCTCGCGGGCCGCCCGCGTGTGCTGATCGCGGATGAGATCACCTCGTCGCTGGACGTCCTCATCCAGGGCGCCATCCTCAACCTCATCCGCGAGCTCCAGGGGGAACTGGGCCTGTCGATGCTGTTCATCTCCCACAACCTCGCCGTGGTGCGCTACGTCGCGTCCCGCGTGGCCGTCATGCACGACGGGCGTCTCGTCGAGGAGGGACCGACCGCCGAGGTGCTCGGCGATCCGCACGACGCGTACACCCGCGAGCTCCTGGCCGCCATCCCGAGCCCCATCCGATTCACCCCCTGAACTTCGCCAAGGAGCACCCTGTGACCCGCAGAATGCGCATCGACGACACGCTCGCGCTCACCATCCCGAGCCAGCCCGCGCTCGCACCCGACGGCAGCCGCGTCGCGTACGTCCTGGGGGGCGTGGACGTCGAGAACGACCGCGCGACCAGTGCGCTGTGGGTCGCTGATGGGGGCGGCGAGGCCCGCGCGCTGACGCACGGGAGCAGCGACGCGGCCCCGGCCTTCTCCCCCGACGGCGCGACGCTGGCGTTCCTGCGCGACGGACAGCTGTGGACCCTGCCGTTCGCCGGCGGCGAGCCGCAGCAGCGCACGCACCTCCCGCTCGGGGCGGGCGCTGCCGTCTGGAGCCCGGACGGAGCGAAGATCGCCTTCTCCGCGCCGGTCGATCCCGAGGCGGGCCCGGATGACAGCGACCAGACGCGGGCGGCCCGCAGCGGCTCCCCCCTCGTGACCGACGGCATCGACTACTTCGTCGACGGTGCGTGGTTCGTCCGCGGGGTACGGGCCCAGCTCCACCTCCTCGACCTCGCCACCGGTGAGGTCACCCAGCTCACCGACGGGGATGCTGACGCCGGGAGCCCCGCGTGGTCGCCCGACGGATCGGCCATCGCGTACACGACCCGCCCGGCCGGCGTGGATGACCTCACCTACCGGTCGGCGGTGCACGTCCTCTCCCCCTCGGACCCGGCGGCGACCCCCCGCGTCGTGGCATTCGCCGACGGGTATGCGGGCACGGTGTCGTACACGCCGGACGGAACCGGTCTGCTCGTGGTCGGGTGGACGGGCGATCCGGAAGGGCTCGCCGGTCTGTACGCCGTCGACCTCGGTTCCGGCTCGCTGACCGCCCTGTCGGCATCCCTCGACCGCAACGTCATGCCCGGCGCACCCGCCTACCCCGGCGCCCTCCCGCAGGTCACCGCCTCCGGCGACGTCGTGTTCGCCGTGCGGGATCGCGGGTGCACGCACCTGTACGCGGTGCCGCTCACCGGCGGGTCGCCCCGCCACCTGTACGGCTCCGACGGCGAGGTCGTGAGCGGGCTCTCGGTCGCGGGCGGCTCGGCGGCGATCGCCGTGGGGACTCCGACCTCGTTCGGTGAGATCGTCCGGCTCGACCTGGCCGGCGGCGCATCCACCGTCGTGACCGCGCACGGCTCCGCGCCCGACGGCGCCGAGCTGTTCGTCCGGGAATCGCGCGATTTCACCATCAGCGACGGCACGGTGGTGCAGGGGTGGCTCGTCCGTGACCCCGCCACGCAGGGGCCGTCTCCGCTGCTCGTGGACATCCACGGCGGCCCGCACAACGCGTGGAATGCCGCCGTCGACGAGATGCACGTCTTCCACCAGGAGCTCGCCGCGCGCGGCTGGACCATCCTGCTGATCAACCCGCGCGGGAGCGACGGGTACGGTGCGGAGTTCTGGAAGGCGGTCTACGGCGCGTGGGGCACGGCGGACTCACGGGACTTCCTCGAGCCGGTCGACGAGCTCGTCGCCGAGGGGCTGGCCGATCCGAAGCGCCTCGCGGTGACGGGATACAGCTACGGCGGCTACATGACCGCATACCTCACCGGGCATGACGACCGGTTCGCCGCTGCGGTCGCCGGCGGTGTCGTGTCGGACCTGGTGAGCATGGGCGGCTCGAGCGATGACGCGCACCTGCTGAACCTGCACGAGATCGGTGTCATGCCGTGGGACTCGGTCAGGCGCGACCGGCTCGCGGAGATGTCGCCCCTCACCGCCGTCGACCGGGTCACGACCCCCACGCTCGTCCTGCACGGTGAGAAGGACCTGCGGTGCCCGCTGGGTCAGGCTCAGCAGTGGCACTACGCCCTCCGAGAGCGCGGCGTGCCCACGCAGCTGGTGATCTACCCCGGCGGCAGTCACGTCTTCCCGCTGCTGGGCACGCCCAGCCACCGGGTGGACTACGCGCGGCGCGTGGTCGAGTGGGTGGAGCGCTATGCCGGCTCCGCCTCCGGCGCCCGGCCCGCGCGCGTCGACGCCGCCCACTGGCAGCGGCGGCTGGACGTGCTCGCCGAGCGTCACGGTGTGCCGGGAGCGCAACTCGGGATTCTGCGGCACTCGCCCGACGGTGACGACGACCTCGTGGTCGTCGGTACGGGCACGCTCAACAAGAACCTTCCCGCCGGGTCCGCCCGCGTGAGCGCGGATTCGGTCTTCCAGATCGGGTCGATCTCGAAGGTCTGGACCGCGACGGTCATCCTGCGACTCATCGAGCAGGGGCGTTTCACGCTGGACACGCCCGTGCACGAGCTTCTGCCGGATGTCCGCCTCGTGAACGACGAGCTCACCCGGGGGGTCACCATCCGGCACCTGCTCACGCACACCAGCGGAATCGACGGTGACATCTTCACCGACACCGGCCGCGGCGACGACTGCCTGGAGAAGTACGTGGAGCTGCTCGCCGACGCCGCGCAGAACCACCCCCTGGGGGCCACCTGGTCGTACTGCAACTCGGGGTTCAGCCTGCTCGGCCGCATCATCGAGGTCGTGACCGGCACGGTGTGGGACACGGCCATGAAGGACCTGCTCTTCACCCCGCTCGGCCTCACGCACACGGTCACGCTCCCCGAGGAGGCCATCCTCCACGCCGCCGCCGTCGGACACGTCGACGCCGACGGCGAGCAGGTCGTCACCCCCGCGTGGCAGCTCCCCCGCTCGCTCGGCCCCGCCGGGCTCATCACCGCTCGCGCCGCCGACGTGCTGGCCTTCGCGCGCCTTCACCTCTCCGGCGGCCTGGGCGCCGACGGCGAGCGCCTGCTCAGCCGAGAGGCCGTGGCCGACATGCAGGCCTTCCACGCCGAGGTGCCCGACAAGCAGGTGCTCGGCGACTCGTGGGGGCTCGGCTGGATCCGGTTCGGCTGGAACGGGACCCGCCTGTACGGCCACGACGGGAACACGATCGGCCAGGCGGCATTCTTGCGGATCCATCAGGAGTCCGGCCTCGCGGTGACCCTGCTGACCAACGGCGGACACGCGCGGGATCTGTATCAGGACCTCTACCGCGAGATCTTCGCAGAGCTCGCGGGCATCGAGATGCAGCATCCCGTCCAGCCGCCCGCAGAGCCGGTCGACGTCGACATCACCCCGTACCTGGGCGTCTACGAGCGCGAATCCGTTCGCGACGAGGTGCTCGTCGGCCCGGACGGCCCGATGCTGCGAACGACCGTCCTCGGTCCTCTCGCCGCTGTCGTGGCCGACCCGGTCGACGAGTACGCGCTCACCCCGCTGCGCGAGGGCGTGTACGCGTTGCGGGAGCCCGGGACCCAGACGTGGATGACGGCCACCTTCTACGCGCTGGACGGCGGCGAGCAGTACCTGCACTTCGGCGCCCGGGCGACGCCGAAGGTCGTGAGCGGCGCGTGATGGACGCATCCTCGTCGCTGAGCCGTACGGTTCCTCCGCTCCTGAGCGAGGGAGCGATCCTCGGTAGCCTCCGGCAGCTCATCGAGTGCGAGTCGCCCTCGTCGGACCTGGGCGCCGTCGCCTCCTCGGCGGGTCTGGTCGCTCGCATCGGCCATGACCTGCTCGGGGAAGCCCCGGAGCGGGTGGTGCTCGACGGTCGCTCGCACGTGGTGTGGCGATTCGGTGCCGCGACGAGGGTTCTGGTCCTGGCCCATCACGACACGGTGTGGCCGATCGGGACAATCGAGCGGCATCCCTTCGCGGTGCGCGACGGGGTACTGACCGGCCCGGGATGCTTCGACATGAAAGCGGGCCTGGCCATGGCGCTGCACGCCGTGGCCTCCCTCGACGACCGGGACGGCGTCACCGTCCTCGTCACCGGGGACGAGGAACTCGGCTCACCGAGTTCCCGCGCGCTGATCGAGGCCGAAGCGCGTGGCGCGCGGGCCACCCTGGTTCTGGAGGCCTCGGCCGACGGCGCACTGAAGATCGAGCGCAAGGGAGTGGCGCTCTACGAGGTGGAGGTGGCCGGCCGCGCCGCGCACGCCGGGCTCGAGCCGGAGAACGGTGCGAACACCACGCTGGAACTGGCCCACGTGACCCTCGCCGCCGCGGCACTGGCGGACGCCGCAGCGGGTACGACGGTGACGCCCACGGTGGCGGAGTCGGGGACCACCACGAACACGGTCCCGGCGCGGGCACGCCTGGCCATCGACGTCCGCGCGCGGACGGCCGCCGAGCTGGCTCGGGTGGACACGGCGCTGCGCGCCTACGCCCCGGTCACCCGCGGCACCAGCATCCGCCTCCTCGGCGGAATCAACCGGCCACCGCTGGAAGCTGCCCTGTCGACGGGACTGTTCGCGCAGGCGAACGAGATCGCCGCCCGGCTGGGACTCGCGGCGTTGGAGGGCGTGTCAGTGGGGGGCGCCAGCGACGGCAACTTCACCGCCGGTATCGGTATCCCCACGCTCGACGGGCTCGGCGCTGTCGGGGGCGGAGCGCACGCCGAGGACGAACACGTCCTCATCGGCGAGCTCGTCCCTCGCACGCGGCTGCTCGTCGAGCTGATCGCGGAGATCGCAAGGAAGGAAGAACCATGGCACAGGTGACCCAGGCCGATCCGCTGGTGGCGGCAGCTGTGCAGGACGCGGAGCGCGCCGCGCACAGCGCGGCCGTCACCGTCCGGGAGCTCACGTCGATCGCCGATCAGGCGGCATCGGTGCGGCTGCTGTCGGACATCTGGGCGCGCAGCGCCGAGAACCCCCCGGTGCCCCCCGAGCTGCTGCGCGCGCTCGGCAAGGCGGGCAACTACATCGCCGGCGCGTACGCCGGCGATGATCTCGTCGGCGTCGCGATCGCGTTCCACGGCACCCCCGAGCGTCACGCGCTGCACAGTCACATCGCCGGCGTCTCACCGGCGCACGCGGGGCGATCGGTCGGGTACGCCCTGAAGCTGCATCAGCGCGCGTGGGCGCTGCGGCGCGCGATCGACGTGATCGAGTGGACGTTCGACCCGCTCGTGTCGCGGAACGCGTACTTCAACATCGTCAAGCTCGGCGCCGTGCCGGTGGAATACCTGCCGAACTTCTACGGCGAGATCGCGGACGGGGTCAACAACGACGATGAGACCGACCGTCTCCTCGTCCGGTGGCACCTGCGGAGCGAGGAGACCATCGCCGCCGCCGCAGGCTCGCCCCAGCGGGTCGACGCCACCGCCGCGGGAACGGTGTCGGTGGCCGTGCCGCCTGATATCGCACAGATCCGGCGGGAAGACCGGGCGCTCGCCCACTGGTGGCGCCACACCGTGCGCGACCGGCTCACGGCGCTTCTGGATGCCGGCGGGCAGGTGACCGGTTTCGACCGCACGAACGGCTACATCGTGCGCCAGGGAGAGGACGACCGATCGTGAAACTCGAAGGCTTCGAGCTGCGACGGGTGGCCATGCCGCTCGTCTCGCCGTTCCGGACGTCGTTCGGAACCCAGACCTCGCGCGACATCCTGCTCGTGAAGGCGGTGACGGATGCCGCGGAGGGCTGGGGCGAGTGCGTCACGCTCCCCACACCGGTGTACTCGCCCGAGTACACCGAGGCCGCGGTGGACGTCCTCAAGCGATTCTTCCTTCCGGCACTCGGCGCGGCGACGCTGTCCGGTGCTCAAATGGTCGGCGAGGTCCTCGCACCGTTCAAGGGCCACCGCATGGCCAAGGCCGCCCTCGAGATGGCCGTGCTGGACGCGGAGCTGCGCGCCGAGGGGCGCTCGTTCGCCCGGGAGCTCGGCGCCGTGCACGAGAGAGTCCCCTGCGGCGTGTCCGTCGGGATCATGGACGAGATCCCGCGGCTCCTGGATGCGGTCGGCGAGTACCTCGATGAGGGTTACGTGCGCATCAAGCTGAAGATCGAACCCGGCTGGGACATCGACGTCGTGCGCGCCGTTCGCGAGCGCTTCGGAGACGACGTGCCCCTGCAGGTCGATGCGAACACCGCGTACACGCTGCGCGACGCGCAGCATCTGGCCCGCCTGGACGAGTTCGGGCTCCTCCTCATCGAGCAGCCCCTCGAGGAGGACGACATCCTGGGACACGCCGATCTGGCCCGGATCGTCAAGACACCCATCTGCCTGGACGAGTCCATCACCTCCGCCCAGACGGCGGCGGCGGCCATCCGGCTCGGGGCGACGAGCATCATCAACATCAAGCCGGGCCGGGTGGGCGGGTACCTGGAGGCCCGCCGCATCCACGACCTCGCTGCCGCCCACGGGATACCGGTGTGGTGCGGCGGGATGGTGGAGTCGGGGATCGGCCGGGCGGCCAACGTCGCCCTGGCGGCGCTTCCGGGCTTCGCCCTGCCGGGCGACGTCTCGGCCAGCGACCGGTTCTACCGGACCGACATCACCGAGCCTTTCGTCATGGTCGACGGGCACCTCACCGTGCCCCAGGGACCGGGTCTGGGAGTCGCGCCGATTCCGGAGATCCTCGACGAGCTGACCACCGCCGTCGAATGGGTGCCCGTGTGACGGCTACGCTCCCGGATATGAGCCCGGGAGCCCGATCCACCTGGGGACGTGTGCTGACCGATCTCGGCGTGACGCTCCTCGAGGTCGCCCACGGCCGTATCGACGCGGACCACCCCGTCGGCGGCGTGGTCATCCACGACCCGTTCGACGAGCCGGTGTACCCGGAGAACTCGATCGTTTTGGGCATCGGGGTGCACACCGCAGACGCCCTTCCCCCGCTGCTGACGACGGTCGGGCATCGGGGCGCGCTCGCGCTCATCGTGCGCTCCCCCGTCGACGTCACCGACGAGGTGCGCGCGGCGGCGGATGGCGCGGGGGTGGCGATCCTCGGCCTTGCCCGCGGAGCGACCTGGACGCAGCTGGCCGCGCTCCTGCGGTCGCTGCTCGCCGAGGAGGACATCGGGCATACGCAATCGGAGTCGCTCGAGGGCATCCCGGCCGGAGATCTCTTCGCCGTCGCGAACGCGATCGCCGCGCTCCTGGATGCGCCGATCACGATCGAAGACCGGTCATCCCGCGTCCTGGCGTTCTCGGGCCGACAGGACGAGGCCGACGCGTCGCGGATCGAGACGATCATCGGCCGGCAGGTTCCCGATCGCTACGCCAGCGCCCTGGCCGAACTGGGGGTCTTCCGTGACCTCTACCGCAACGATCAGGTCGTCGTCGTCGATCCCGTGCACCTGGGCGAAGGGGTCACGACGCAGCGGGTGGCGATCGCGGTCCGCGCCGGCGGCGAGGTGCTCGGGTCGATCTGGGCGGCGATGGACGGTCCGGTCACGGCGGAACGGGACGCGACGCTCCGCGAGGCGGAGAAACTCGTCGCCCTTCACCTCCTCCGCGTGCGCGCGGGCGCGGATGCGGAGCGGCGCTTGCGGGCCGAGCTCGTCAGCAGGGCGATCGAGGGCGGCCCCGAGGCGCGTGACGCGCTCAGCCGGCTCGGCCTGGCCGGCAAGCGCGTGTGCGTGATCGCAGCCGCCGCCCTGCCCGACACGAACGCGTCAGGAGGGGTGCGAGTCGACCAGGAACTCATCGCGCACCGCGAGCGACTGGTGGATGCTCTCGCGATGCATCTCTCGGCGGTGCAGCCCGGCGCCGCCGTCGCTTTCGTCGCCGACACCGCCTACGGCATCATCCCGGTCGCCGACTTCGCGGCCGAGCAGCGATCGGCGGCGCTGGCCGAGGACTTCCTGCAGCGCGTGCAGACCCGCATCCCGGCGGTCATCGCGATCGGGCACGCCGCCGACGACATCGCCGGCATCGCGCGGTCGCGGGCTCAGGCGCGGACGGTGCTCCGCGTTCTCACCGAACGGCCCGGCGTCAGCCGGGTCGCGCGAATGGCGGATGTGGAAACCGAATCGCTCGTGCTCGAGTTGCGTGATCTGCTCGCCGCCCGCGGCGACGAGATCACCGGCTTCCTGGCGCGGCTCGTCGCGTACGACCGGCGCAACAGCGCGCAGCTGGTGAGCACGCTTTCCGCGTGGCTGGACAGCTTCGGGGATGTCCCCGCAGCCGCCGCAGCCACGTTCAGCCATCCGAACACCTTCCGCTATCGCCTGCGCCGCGTCGCCGAGGTCGGACAGATCGACCTGTCCGACCCCGACGTACGGTTCTCAGCGATGCTGCAGCTGCGCATCCGCCGCGACTGATGCCGCGAGCACGGCATCGGGCGCACTCACCTCGCGAGCAGGCCGGTGACCTCATCGACGGTGTCGGCGGGCGAGGGCATCGCGGCGATCTCGCTTCGGACCGCCTGGACGGCGTGAGCGATCGCCGGGTCGTCGAGTGCCGTGGTCAATGCGGACGGAATCTGATCGATATCGTCCACGACGACCGCGATCCCCGCCGAGCGGGCGGCCTCGCTCACGCCGAACTGGTCCGCGCCCTGCGGGAACAGAACGAGCGGTTTTCCCGCAGCGGCCGCTCCGAGCACGGTGCCCGATCCGCCCGCGGACACCACCGCATCCACCGGGCCGAGCAGGTCGGCCAGCGGCTCGAACCCCACGACATGAACGCCTGGTTCGTCCGCGAGGAACGACGAGCCGGCGGCCGCCTGCGAGAGCAGGAGCCCTTCGGTGACGAGGACCTCGATACCGGTTCGGATCACCGCACGGACGACGCTCTCGAGAATCGCGGGGTCGGAAAAGACCGTGCCGAGGCTGACCAGCGCCGATCGCGATGATCCGTCGAGCGAGGGGACTGTCCCGGGGCCGTTCTCGCTGCTGAACGGCTCCGAACGGATCGGGACGACCGGCACGTCGATCGACCAGCCGGCAGGCTTCAACGAGGGAGGGGACGAGTCGACGTACGCCCGGGGCGACTCCAGCGTCAGCCCCAGAGCCTCGGCGAACGGCGCGGCCTGGGCCCGCACCTCTTCGCGGTTCTCGGCGAGCGCGCCGGGACCGATACCGAACTGAACCCAGGGGATCTCCAGGGAGGACGCGAGAATCGGGCCGATCGCGTCGTACGACTCGCTCACGACGGCATCCGGAGCCCACTCCCGCGCGCCGACGAGAGATTCGTCCAGGCGCAGTCGCGGCATGATCTTGCCGAACACGACGCCCTCATCGTGGGGCGTGACGTTGTTCAAGTCCACGCCCTCCTCGGCGATGGCGCCGACGATCACCGGCGCGGAAGGACCCGCGGTGACGAAGTCCGCGCCGGGGAGTTCGGCCCGCACCATCGGTTCGAGATCGGGCCCGGACAGCACAGCGACGTCGTGGCCGGCCCGGAGGGCCGCTCGAGCAAACGGGACGAGGGGGATGAGGTGACCCAGAGCGGGGGTGACACTGATCAGCAGCTTCATCGCAGCGATGGTACCGGTCACACGGGACGCATCAGCTACGGGCGGCGGAACATTGGGCATAACCCCAGCCGCGGCCGGCGCGATCAGGCTGCGAGGAAGCCGAGCAGCGCTGCGGTGAACGTCTCCGGCGCCTCCTCCGGCACGAAGTGACCCGACCCGGGGATGACCAATTCCGTGACGTCGGCGGCCACCATGCTCGCCACTTCCGCCACCGAGGCTCCGCTCGCGTACTGCCCACCCACAGCGAGGACCGGCATCGAGAGTCGCCCGCGCTGCTGCCACGCGATGATCTGTTCCGTGGTGGCGTCCGATCGGTAGAACTCGAAGCTCGCCCGGAGAGCGGCCGGGTCGCGCAGCGCGTTCACGTACAACTCCACCGCGTGCGGGGCGATGGCATCGGGCGAGGCGGCCTTCGACGCGAACTGGTGGCCGAAGTACACCTCCTCCCGCCCCCGCACCATCTGCTCGTTGATGTCGCCGAGGCGGTTGAAGGCGAAGTGCCAGAGGAACTCGTTGGTGGGCTTGTCCATGAACAGCGGCGGCGACGGACTCAGCCCGGGAAGAATCGCCTCCGCCAGCACCAGCTTCGTCACCCGATGCGGCTGGGCGGCGGCCAGCGCATACGCGACGATCATGCCCAGGTCGTAGCCGGCGACGGCGAACGTGTCGTGCCCGAGCGCCGTCATGAGGGCCGCCATGTCCTCCGCCAGCGTGGCGCCGTCGTAACCATCGTGCGGCTTGGCACTGGCCCCGACGCCGCGGAGGTCTGCCGCCACGACGGTGTAGTGCTCGGCGAGAGCAGGCATCATCAGTCGCCAGCCGTACCAGAACTGGGGCCAGGCCGGCAGAAGGAGCAGGGCGGGTCCCTGCCCGCCGACAACGGCGTGGATGCTCACGCCGTCCAGGTCCAGCGTGTGACTGGCGAAGGTCTCCTCGAATCCGGCGGGCAGATTGCCCACATGGTCAACCGTGAACGTCACGTCGTACTCCGATCCGTAAGTGGAATCTTTATCCAGATCGAACCTAGGGGTTGAGTGGATATTTTGTCCAGTTACGCTTTCGGTATGGCGACGGCTCTTCGGCGCGACGCGGCGCACAACCGCGACCAGATCCTGCGCGCCGCGCGGGCGATGGTGGACGAAGGACAGCCCCTGGTCTTGAACGATGTCGCCAAGCGGGCAGGTGTCGGAGTCGGGACGACCTACCGGAACTTCCCCACGCCCACGTCCCTGCTCGAAGCAGTCGCGCAGCCTCGGCTCGCCGAACTCATCGCAGCGGGCGAGCGAGCTCTCCACGACGATGAGCCGGGGTCGGCATTCGCGAGCTTCTTGTCCAGCATCGTGCGCGCGCAGATCATCGACGCGTCGTTGCCCCCCGTGAATGCGGCGGTGCACGACGAGCTCGAAGAGACGACGCGGCTCAAGGCCCGGCTCCGCGCGGTGGCGGCAGAGCTCTTGGACCGCGCCAAGAGCGCCGGGGACATCCGGCATGACCTCGCCTACGGCGATGTGGTACCCCTGGCCTGTGGGCTGGCGCACGCCGTGCGCGCCGGCGCTCCCGGCGATCCACTCGAAGCCGCGGATCGGTACACCCGCATGCTGCTGGCGGGTCTGCACCGCTGAGCGGAAGCGCCCGCCGCTCACGCGGCGGGCGCTTGCGGAGCTCTCAGCTCATTTCGCCGAAGGTGCGGTCGATGTCCGCCATCTCCATGGCTGCGGTGGCTTCGATGAGCTCCTGCAGCTCGGTGTCGGCTCCCGGGGAGAACTCCTCGAAGCGCTCCGGGGCGATGGTCATCGGCACGCCGACGGGAGCCTGCTCGCTCGCGTCGAGCTGGGTTCCGTCGTTCGACGGCGACATGCCCTGGAAGATCTTCCCCGCCTCGGACAGGTTCGTCAGGTCGAAGGAGAACTGCTTGCTCTGCAGCCCCATCTCCAGCAGACGAGCCACCTCGGGGAACTTCTCCGCGTTTGTCTTGGGAATGGGAAGCGACGTACGCCAGTTGACCCCGAGCGTCTCGAGGGCCTTGGCGTACGCGTTCTCGTGAGCCTGGTCGCGCACGATGAGGTACGCGATCGTGCTGCGAGCGGTCTTGTTGTCGGTCATCTCGTACAGGCGGCACTTCTGCAGGCGCCCGGTGGACTCCAGCATCAGGTTGTAGAGCAGGTCGAGCACGAGGTTGCCCGAGTTGTAGACGTAGCTGCCCATCCACGGGTTGCCGGCGGCATCCACGGGCAGCGCTCCCTGAGCGCCCACGAGGTAGTGGTGGATGTTGCTCTCGTGCTTGGCGATCTCCAGCGGAATCGACCCGCCCGCGCCCGGCTTGTCGAGCGGGTCGGTGAGCTTGCCGTTGTACCGGGGCGACCCATCGAGCAGACGCGAGATGGTCGTGCCGATGAGCTCGACGTGGCTGATCTCCTCGGTGCCGATGCCCTGGATCAGGTCCTTGTACGGCTTTGCGGACGGGCCCCGGAAGTTGATGCTCTGGAAGAGGTACTGCATCATCGTGCGCATCTCACCGAACTGCCCGCCAAGGCCCTCCTGGAGGGCGTTTGCGGCCGCGGGATCCGGCTCGTCCTGCTCGATTTCGTTGATCAGTTGCTGAACGTGAAAGTACATGAGGCCTCCGAAGCGGTTGGTCCTCTCAGCCTCGTCGCATCGACACATAACCGAGACCCTCTCGCCTTTCCGCCGGGTGCCGAGTACCCTCCGACCTACATCTGCGATGAGTCTCGATTTGTCGGTGTCCTCGACGGCTGTGACGATCCCCCGACGTGCGACGCCCGAAGCTGCTGGTGCTGCGTCAGGATCGACCAAGCCCGTGAGCGGCGAAGCCAGCGCCGTCGCCTAGCCTGCTGTCATGCAGTCTTCGCGTGTGGAATGGGTTGAGCACGTGATGTGGTGGCACGTCTACCCGCTCGGATTCGTCGGAGCATCGATACGCCCCAGCGGCGACGGGGATCGAGAACTCTCCCACCGCCTCGGCCGGATAGCGGCCTGGCTGGATCATCTGATCGGTCTGGGTCTGAACGGGCTGCAGCTCGGCCCGGTCTTCGCCTCCACCACCCACGGATACGACACGACCGACTACTTCCGGGTGGATCCCCGGCTCGGCGACGAAGCCGACCTGGTCGCGCTGATCGACGCCGCGCACGCGAAAGGCGTTCGGGTGCTGCTGGACGGCGTGTTCAATCACGTCGGCCGCGAGCATCCCGCCTTCGTCCTCCTCGAGCAGGATGGCCCGGACGCCCCTACCGCGAATCTGTTCTCGGTCCGCTGGGACGGCTGGGCGCCGGGCGATCCGGTGGACGCGGATGTTTTCGAAGGTCACGAGCATCTGGTTGCGCTGGACCACAACTCACCGGCGGTCGAGGATCTGGTCGTCGAGGTGATGGAGCACTGGCTGGAACGAGGCATCGACGGGTGGCGCCTGGATGCGGCGTACGCCGTCGCACCCCGCTTCTGGGGGCGTGTGCTCCCTCGCGTTCGCGAACGGTTCCCGCACGCGTGGTTCACCGGCGAGGTGATCCACGGCGACCAGGTGGCGATCGTCACCGAGTCAACGATCGACTCCCTGACGCAGTACGAGCTGTGGCAGGGCATCTGGCACGGCATCGCCGAGCTCAACCTGTTCGAGCTCGCCCATGCCATCGGACGGCACGACGAGCTCCTGCAGACCTTCATCCCGAGCACCTTCGTCGGTAACCATGACGTGACCAGGATCGCCACGGCCGTCGGCGACCGACACCTCCCGCATGCCCTCGCCGTCCTCTTCACCGTCGCCGGTACCCCTTCGGTCTACGCCGGCGACGAATACGCCTACCACGGCACCAAGGAAGAGCGCCTGGACGGGGACGACGCCATCCGCCCCGAGTTCCCCGCCCACCCCCCGCGGCGCGAGGACCTGGAATCGCGGGCGCGACGTGCACTGGAGACCACCGAAGCGCTCGTCGCCCTCCGGCGCCGACGCCCGTGGCTCCACCGCGCGCACACCGACATCGTCGAGCGCGCCAACACCACCCTGGTGCTGCGTTCGGCCGTGGAAGACGAGGCGATCGTCACCGCACTCAACGTCGGCGACGACGCGGCGCGCGTGAGCGCCGGTGGCGCGATGACCGTGGAGCTGGGGGACGGCGCCATCCGCGGCGGCGAGGTACTCCTCCCACCCCACGGATGGGCAGTCCTCAGCTAGCGGTACGATCACGCAGCCGAGCCAGACGCGGGCGGACGAGGCCCCGGCGCCGCGACGTCGGCGGCGCCGCCTTTCAACCGCCGCGCTTGCCCCTGTAGCGTTACCCCTTCACGGACGTGCCTCTCGCGAGCGGCCCGATCCCGAGGATTGCGAAGGTTCCCCATGACGAAGAACACCAAGGCCGAGAAGGCCGTCGGCGCGGCGCTGGATGCCGCGGCCGCGGCCGCGAAGGAAGCGAAGCGCCTCAGCAAGTCCTTGCCGAGGAAGGCCGCGAAGAAGCTCCGCTCTCTGGCGGACGAAGCGAAGGATGCCTCCCGCGTCTCGAAGAAGAAGGTCGCTCGCCACCCGCGCAAGGCGGTGAAGGAGGCGGTCGCCGCGACCGCCCGCGTGGACAAGGCCGCCGGCAAAGCACAAGCCAGGCTCGCCGCGAAGGCTCAGCGCACGGCTGCCCCCGGCCGACGGCCCGCGGAACCCGCCGCCGTCGTGCCGGAGCGCGCGGACGAGGCCGTCGGCGAGTCGGCGGCGCCGGCGCCTCTCCTGGCCGAAGCCCTCCGAGCCACACTGCCGACGACCGACCTCGACTCCCTCACCGTCGTTCAGCTTCGCGATCGTGCTCGCGCCGCGGGCCACCGGGGATTCTCACGCTTCAGCAAGGCGCAGCTGATCGCGCTGCTGTCGTCCTGACCGCGGGGCAGGCCGTCGCTCAGGCGTCCCGCTCCCCCCGCCCGGTCGTCCCGCTGTCACCCTCGGACACGAGAGCGCCGAGATCGCCCGTTACCCGGCCGCCGATGATCGGGGTGCAGGAGCGGGGAAGGTCCTGGACGAATGCGAAGCCGCTGTCGCGGAGACGCTCGAGGAATGACGGCAGCAACGCGCGTGCGGCCCCGGGGATGTCGTGGAGGACGACGCAGGCGTGGTCTGTCTGCTCGCAGGCAGCCAGTGCCCTCTCCACCCATCCATCCGGGTCGATCCAGTCCCGTGGCAGCACGTTCCACAGGGCCAGGGTGTAGCGCTCACGGCGGAGGAGGTCGACCGATTCACGGTTGAGCAGGCGCCGATCGATCACCCCTCCTTCGCCCCCGCCGACAGGCCGGAAGAGCGGCGGCTCGCCGGTCAGCCCGTGCAAGAGGTCTCCGGTTCGGCGGATCTCATCGACCGCGTCCTGCGCGGACATGTCGCCGAGTGGGCGCGAATGCGACCACGTGTGGTTGCCGATCAGGTGGCCGTCGCCGTGCGCGCTGCGGACGTGCTTCTCGGTGCGGCCGGTGATGCGCGAGCCGACCACGAAGAAGATCGCTCGCACATCAGCGCGTCGGAGCGCATTCAGGACATCGGGTGTCACCTCGTCGTCGGGGCCGTTGTCGAACGTCAGGACGACACGGCGGAGGGTGTCGCTCACGGCCCCGGTGCGAGGGCGTTCTCCGCCATCCTCGCCACCTCGTCGGGGATGCGCGCGAAGAGCCCTCCAGCGCTGAGCTCGCCGCTCGCGCGCCAGACTTCGCGCGTCCTGTCCCGGACGGCGCGGCGGGGAGAGAGCGCGACGCCGTCCAGCCCCACGCCTTCGATATCCCATCGATCCTCGGGCAGGTCCCGCCATTCCACCCTGAGGTGGATCGCGGAGTGCTCCGCCAGATGGCGGAGCGCGCGCGCCGGCAGGCTCTCCCCTTCGTCCACGGCCGCGGCGAACTCCGCATCGTCGAATCCCACGGGCTTCGCGCGACCCTCGCGGATCTCTTCCGCCAGCCGCGCGTACCCCCGTGCGCGATAGCTCATGTCGGCGATGACCCGGGATCGCCGCCCGCCGTCGCCGACCTCGAAGAGCTGCACGTCGCTCAGACGGGCGATGGATCGCAAGAAGACCGCGGTTCCGCGATAGGCCCACAGCAGGTCCTCCGCGGGCCGGCCACCACCGGCTTCGATGCTCATGGCCGTGCGGGTTGGATACGCGTGCGATCGAACCCGAGCCGCTCGATGATGGGGAAGTCGGAGAACCGGAAGAGGTCGAACGACGTCTCCGCCTGCAGTTGCCAGGGGATCCACGACGGTACGACGAAGAGGTCCCCCGGCTCGAGGTCGTAGGGCGTCCCCTCGAGGACGACACGGCCGGTGCCCTCGAACACCTGCCACACGGACGACCCGACGTCCTGCTGCACGGGCGTCTGCACTCCGGGTCGCAGCCGGTGCATCTCCGCGCGGATGGTCGGCATCACGTCGCCGCCGGTCGTGGGATTGACGTAGCGCAGCGCGGCATGCCCGTAGTTCAGGGTGGCGGGGTATCCCTCGTCCTCCAGGCGCAGCTGCTCGGCCAGCGCGCGGTCGGTGTACTCCCAGCGGTATGCCGCGATCGGGCTGCTGACGGTGTCGCTCAATCCGCTCAGGGGCCGCAGTCCCGGGTACGCCCACAGCCGCTCCGAACGGGAGAGGGCGGGATTGGCTTCATCCGTGACCCGCTCGGTGCCGTACTCGAAGAACCCGACATCGATGTAGTCGGAGAAGGGCACGTCGAGACCGTCGATCCACGCCATCGGTTGCGCGGTGTCGTTGTGGTGTCCGTGAAAATTCCAGCCGGGCGTCAACAGGAAGTCGCCGCGGCGCATCGCGACCGGGTCGCCGTTGACCACCGTCCACACGCCCTCGCCTTCGACGACGAAGCGGAACGCGTTCTGGGAGTGGCGGTGTTCGGGGGCCGTTTCATGTCCGCCCAGGTACTGGATCGCCGCCCAGAGCGTGGGGGTGGCGTAGGGCGCGCCGCCCAGCCCGGGGTTGGCGAGGGCGATCGCCCGGCGCTCGCCGCCGCGGCCCACGGGGACGAGGTCACCCGAGCGCGCTGCCAGAGGATAGAGGGTGCCCCACCGCCAGACCTGGGCGACCGCACGCGACTGCGGGTGAAAGCTGAGGACGTCGGACGTCTGCGTCCAGAGCGGGCTGAGATTGTTCGACTCGAAGTCGCGGTAGAGCTCACGCAGTTCGGGAGTGTCGCCGAGCACGGCGTTCTGGAGTTGCTCGTTCTTCGTGTCGGTCATCAGGAACCTCCTCGTCCCCCGGAACGCTACGGCGACCCGGCCCCGATACGGGCGCGTCGTCCCACGGAGAGGGAAATCGCACCGCGCGCGCGGCGTCAGGTGCCCGAGAGCCGGAGGAGGAGTTCGTCGAGCAGCAGCGCCTCCCCGGCCGACAGCCCGGATGCGTCGCCGCTCAGGGCTGCCCGGAGGGTGATCGCCAGCTGCGCGGTGTCGCAGTCGCCGATCGGCTCCGGCGCTGTGATCGCCGAGAACACCGCATCACGGGTGCGGACGGACAACGGCGCCAACGGGTCGACCACTCCGTCCTCGATGAGCTGAAGGGTGACCCCCACCCCCGCGGCATGGATCATCCGCGCTGCCTCCTCCGGCTCGACGATCAGCAGCCCCGCCCTGGCAGCCGCACCGACGAGCCCCCGGAGGATCTCATCCGCTTCCGCTCGGACGTCGCCCAGCCGGATGGAGGGCGCCATGCCGTACATCAGCCGATACTGATCCGGGTACGCGAGCCCGAAGCCGACGTGGAGCTCCCACCCGTGGGCGAGGTCGGCGAGGGGGTCATCCGTACGCTCGAGGCCCCGCTTCTGGGTGAAGTAGCGCTCGAACCCGTCCCGGACCACGTCATCCAGGAGGCCCCGCATGTCGCCGAAGAGGCGGTAGATGGTCGGCGGCTGGACGTTGGCCGCCGCGCTCACCGAACGAGTCGTGACCGCGTCCAGGCCGCCCTCCACGAGGAGGCGAGCGGCAGCCGCGATGACGTTCTGACGGTGCTCTGAGGCTTTCGGCATGAATCAATGGTAACGCTTTTTTATTATCAGTGGTTGCGTTATCGCCGGTATCGGCTTATCGTTACCAGCGTTACCTCGCGAATCGGATGAG
The DNA here is from genome assembly GCF_057197625.1 of Microbacterium sp. Z6_144. Classification (NCBI taxonomy): domain Bacteria; kingdom Bacillati; phylum Actinomycetota; class Actinomycetes; order Micrococcales; family Microbacteriaceae; genus Microbacterium; species Microbacterium sp. Z6_144. Next base: position 276,925 of record NZ_JBXVPT010000002.1, on the reverse strand, counting down.
GGCATCGACAGAGGGAGAGATTATGAATGACCAGCGCACCGCGATCGTCACGGGCGGCTCGCGCGGCATCGGGCGAGCGATCTCCGAGCGCCTGGCCGCTGACGGCCTGGCCGTCGCCGTGGTCTATGCCGGCAATGAGGCAGAAGCACAGGCGACGGTGGACTCCATCGTCGCCTCGGGCGGACGCGCGAGGAGCATCCGCGCCGATGTCGCCGATGAGAACGCGATTCAGCGTGCGTTCGACGAGGTCGAGGAGGCGTGGGGCGGCGTCGATGTCGTCGTGAACTCCGCGGGCCTGATGATTCTCAAGCAGGTTGTCGATTTCGACCTCGCCGACTTGGACCGGATGCACCGCACCAATATCCGCGGAACCTTCGTGGTGAGCCAGCAGGCAGCCCGCCGGGTTCGCGCCGGCGGCGCCATCATCAACCTGTCCACCTCGGTGAGGCTCCTGGCGTTGCCCACGTACGCGGCCTATGCCGCCTCCAAGGCGGCGGTCGACGCGATCAGCCTCGTGCTGGCGAAGGAGTTGCGTGGCCGGGACATCACCGTCAATGCCGTGGCACCCGGTCCGACCGCGACGGCGCTGTTCCTGGAAGGCAAGGACGAGGAGACCATCGAGCGTATGTCGAAGATGAACCCGATGGAGCGGCTCGGTCGCCCGGAAGACATCGCCGAGGTGGTCTCACTCATCGCCGGCAAGGGTCGCTGGATCAACGGCCAGACGGTGTACGTCAACGGCGGGATGGTCTGAGATGGCCGTCATCCTCATCACCGGCGCCGGGAGCGGGATCGGGCATCTCGCGGCGGAATCCCTCGCCCGAGCCGGACACACGGTATACGCGGGGGTGCGGGATCCGCAGGGGCGCAACGCGGAGAAGGCCGAGGAACTGCGTCAGTTCGGCCAGGAGCACTCCGCTGATCTGCATCCGGTGGACCTGGACGTCCTCGACGACGAGTCGGCGCAGGAGGCCGTCGACGCGATCGTCCGCGACCAGGGCCGACTCGACGTCATGATCCACAATGCGGCCCATCTGTATTTCGGGGTCACCGAGGCGTTCACCCCTGAGCAAGTCCTCGCGGCGTTCGATACGAACGCCGTGGGCGCACTCCGGGTCAACCGGGCGGTGCTCCCCCAGATGCGCGCGCAGGGGCAGGGTCTGCTGTTGTGGGTCGGGTCGGGCACGTCGCGGGTCGTGCCGCCCTTCCTTGCTCCGTACACGGCGGCGAAGGCGGCGATGGATTCGTTCGCCGAATCCATCGCCGTCGAGGTGGCGCGCTACGGCATCGAGACGTCCATCCTGATGCCCGGCCCGTTCACGGTGGGGACGGATCATTTTCCGCATGCCTCCCACCCGGAGGACACCGCGATCACGGACGCCTACGACCTCGTCGCCGACGCGGTCAGCGCGAACGGCGCCGTCACGGAATCCCTGTTCGCACCGGGCGTCGTCCAGGACGTTCAGGCCGTCGCGGACGAGATCGTGCGGATCGTTTCCCTGCCGCACGGCTCACGGCCGTACCGCTCGTCGGTGGACTTCTCCGACTTCGGAGATGTCCCGGTGACGGCCGTCGCCACGGCCCAGCGGGAGCGCCTGCTGCGCCGGATGGGACTGGCCGACGTTCTGCATCCTCGGAGCACCGCTCGGCAGTAGGAGACGGGGTGCGCGGGGCGGAACGTCCCGCGCACCCCTCGCCTTCTCCTCAGCGAGATGCTCCGTATGCGGAACATCGACTAGCATAGGGTGTCGCTGATGAAAGGGGAACACGTGTCCTATGGCGGTGGCAGGGGGTCAGGCGTCCTCGTGGGTGGGGTCTCGCTGGATCGCATCGGCGGGTATCTCATCCGCCGCAGTCAGGCGGTCCACAATCAGCTGTGGGCGGAAGAAGTCGACCCCGAGCTGACGAGCCCTCAGTACGCGGTGCTGTCCGTCCTCGCGGTGTGGCCGCAGATCGATCAGAAGAACCTCAGCGAACTGGCATCACTGGACAAGTCATCGGCCGCCGACGTGATTGCGCGCCTGGAACGCCGCCGGTGGATCCTCAGACAGCGTGACCCGGCCGACGCGCGACGCAACCTGCTGCAGCTGTCCCCGGCGGCCGCGATCGCATTCGATCACCTCACCCCTGCCGCCCAACGGGTGCAGGACCGGCTCGTGGAGCCGCTCGCAGAGGACGAACGAGGCGGATTCATCGAGAACCTGCGCATCGTCGCGCGGCTGGATGCGGTCCAGGGGCTCGCCGAGAACCCCGATTCGTCGCTCGTTCTGCGCCTGGACGTTCCGGGACACCTGATCCGTCGCGCCCAACAATGGCACACGGCGATCTGGGCCGAAGTGTTCGACCGAGAGTTGACCGGCCCGCAGTACGCCGTGCTGTTCGTCCTGGCTCAGAATCCCGGCATCAGCCAAAGGGAGCTCGGGGAGCAGGCGGCGCTGGACAAGTCCACTGCCGCCGATCTCGTCGACCGGCTGGCCCAGCGCGGATGGGTGACGCGCACGCGGGATGCCAGAGACGGCCGCCGCCGGCTGCTCGGGCTTTCCGACACGGCCGAGTCCATCGTCAGCGACCTGCTTCCGCGTGTTGCCGACGTGCAGCAGCGCCTGTTGGACCCCCTGCCCCACTCGGAACACTCCGAGTTCCTCCGGCAGCTCGCGATCATCGCGTACCGCCGCTAGGTGTACTGACCCGGCGTCGCTCGCGGAACAGGCCGCAGGTGCGCCGCCCGCCTCGTGAGACGGGCGGCGCACGCGGTCAGGCGCTCACCAAGACCAGCCGCGCGACTCCGGCGTCTCCCACAGCCCATCCGACTCGAGATGCGCGAAGACCTCCCCCAGTAGGGCGACCTCCGACGGCTGCCAGAGCATCGTGGCGAACATGAACACGCGCAGGCCGGTGTACTCGTGGATCTCGCGGATCTGGTCGGCGACCTCCCGGGGGTCGCCGACCAGCACGCGACTGCCCGCCGCGATGCCGATTCGCCGCGCCGCCGCGTCGAGTTCGGTCTCGAAGTTCTGCTGGTACGTCTGACTACCGGTCAGGAACGTGCGCGCCCACCCCCGCGCCGCATCCATGTCGAGCGAATCGCGCAACCACTCGTACTTGGCGCGCGCCCCTTCCGACGTGGTGTCCAGCACGACGCCGATCGCGCCGGCGCCGCTCACTTCGCCCGGGCCGCGCCCAGCGGCGGCCGCCCGCTCATCCAATTGCGCCACGGTCGCCTTTGTGCGATCGAGATCGTCGACGACCGAGAAGAAGGCGTAGTCGGCGTGCGAGGCGACGAACTTCTGCCCCGCCTCGGACACCCCCGCGTTGAAGATCACGGGCGACTCCTGCACCGGATAGGGGCCCCGTGGGATCCCCTTCAAGTGGTAGTAGGTGCCGTCGAAATCGATCGGCTCACCCCCGGCCGCCCACAGCGCACGGACCGCGGCGAGGGTCTCCTCCACGACCGCATACCGCTCATCGTGCTCGCCCGCGTCGATGCCGAACAGGCTCGCCTCGGAGCCCTTGGCGCCGGGCACGATGTTCCAGCCCCAGCGCCCACCGCTGATGACATCCAGGTTCGCGCCGAGGCGTGCGAGCACGACCGGCGAGAGGTAGCGGGCGTGCATGGTCGTGACGACGCCGATCCGCTCCGTGGCCGTCATGACGATGGGCGCCCAGACCGGGGCTGAGATGCACGGTTCGCCGTGGCCGACCCGTGCATTGCCCTGCCCGTGGTGGGTGTACCCGTCGGCGAAGAAGACGAAATCGAGGCCCGCCTGCTCCGCGGTCTTGGCGAGCTCGATGTGGGCGCCCACGTCCAGGATGTCGGGGTTGGCTTCCGCGACGGCTCTCGAAGTCACCCCCGGGGAGGGGGAGTTCGGCCACATCATGCCGAATCGCAGCTTGTCGTCGATACGTCGGGGCTTCGGCTCCCGCCGGCCCCTCGCCAGTTCGCGGGTCATTTCTTCTCCTCGTTCATTGTCGGATTCACCAGATCTGCTGCAGCACGCGCAGCGTGTTCCCGCCGAGCACCTTCACGATGTCCTCGTCCGTATACCCCCGGACGATGAGCATCGACGTGAGGTTCCGCATCGCCTCGGTCGGGTTCTCCACCCCCTGGACGTAGTCGACCCGGGCTGTCGTGGGGTTCTCGACCCCGATGCGGCTGAGGGGATCGTCGCCGGGTGACGGATGCGGCTGAGTGCGGGGGAAGACGTCGGGCATCACCTCGTGGAAGGCGGTGTGATCGGCATAGATCGTGTCGGGTCCGAACGTCACGTGATCGATCCCCATGAGGTCGACGCAGTAGTCGAAGTGATCCATGACCGATTCGATGTCCTGACCGGGACGGCGAGGCGACACGGTCGACGTCGGCGCTGCTTCGATGCCGATCAGACCCCCGCGCGCGGCGACGGCGGTCAGCACCTCGTCCGGCTTCATCCGCTCCGACGGCCACACCCCACGGGCTCCCGCATGAGTGATCACGACCGGCGTGGCTGACAGATCCACGGCCTCCAGGCTCGTCCGGTCGCCGGCATGGGAGATGTCCACCATGATGCCGAGCTTGTTCATCCGTTCGAGGGCACGCCGTCCGAAGCGGGTGAGGCCCCCGTCGTGGGGCTCCTTCAACCCGCTTCCGAGGGTGTTCGCATCGTTGTAGACGAGTCCCATCTGCCGTATCCCGAAGCCGTACAGCATGTCGAGGCGATCCAGCTCGTTCTCGATCGGGGTCGCCGATTCGAGACCGAGCACCATCGCCACGCGCCCGGTGGCGCGTGCGGAGAGGATGTCGTCCACGCTGAGGGCGAGGGCGACATAGTCCTGCTTGGCGAGGTCGGCCAGCCGGAGCCCGATGTCGATGACGGTGTCGGACCACTTCCAGCCGTGCGCGCTCGTGATGCACCCGGTGGGGCCGGCGAGGTTGTCGAAGACGACATCCATGCCCGACAACCGCAGACCCTCATAGGCGGTCTCGACGCGGCCGCTGCGGATGTACTCGGGGATCTCCTCGGTCGCCGCGGGGAAGGCGGTGACATGGTCGTGCAGGCTGATCACGATGTTCTCGTCGAACAGGCGCGACAGGCGCTGTTGCTGCTCGTCCTCCAGCGGCACGACGTACTCCTCGACGCGGTTGCGCTGGGAGACGAGGTCGTGCTGGCGGAAGTCGGCGCCCGGTGTGAGGTAACCCCACGACCGGTAACCCGAGTATCGGGGGGGAACGCGGGACGGAAGGCCCTGGCTCATGAACGGTGATCCTTATCGTGTGAGCGCCGAGCGATACAGCTCGACGAGGTTGGACGGGGTGAAGGCTCGGGTGCGGTCCTCGAGCTCGCCGAGCATGCGGTCGAGCAGCTCCAAGGTCGGGGTGGCGGAGCCCGCCTCGCGCCCGGCCGCCGCGAGATCAGCGAGTTCGGAATGGGCCTCGGTGCGGCGGCGGCGAATGGCGATGTCCCGAAACGGTCCGACGCGTTTCTTGGCGATGCCGTGCTGCCAGTGGATGAGCCGGTCCAGCTCCTGCGTGGCGGCGTCGTCGTCTTCGACGAGACGCGCCGGCGCGAAGTAGCCCAGATCCTCCAGCACCACCCCCCGGCGGTGGGCTATCGCGACGACTTCACCGGCCAACCGGCGCATGAGGGGGCGGTGGTCGTCGATCAGGCGGTCGGTGTCGTCATCGGCGAGCGCGGTCGCGGTGTACATCGCGGCGAGCGCCCGCTTCGACCAGATCGCCCCCTGGACGTTGGTCGAGATCGCCACCAGGCCGGGCGCGTCCGCGTGGAAGGACCTCAATCGGTCGCTGATCGTGCCGTCCAGTTCGCCGACGACCAGCTCGCTGACCCCTCCGGGGCGCACGATGCCGGGACCGACGACATCCGCGGCGATGTTGACGAACGCCCCGACGACGCGATCGGCGCCCAGTACGTCGATCAGCACAGCCTCGTTGTCGCCGTTCTGACACGACACGACGAAGCCGTCCTCGTGAAGGTGCTCGCGAACGGTGGCCGACGCCGTCACGGTGTCCTGCGTCTTCACACACAGCAGCACACGACGGAATGTCCCGTGCACCTCGTCGGGGGCCAGGACGGCTGCGGGCCGGATCCCGGTGCGGAGGTGGGCGACGTCCCCCTCCTCCGCGAAGACGATGCCGCGCTCTGCGAGGCTCGCGCGGTGCAGGTCATCCCGCTCCGCGAGGGTCACCGAGTGACCCTCGCGGATGAGATGCGCGGCGACGGTGCATCCGATCGCCCCCGCCCCGACGACGAGATACCCGTCGTCGGAACGCGGATGCACCGTCGCCGCGCCGATCAGTTCTGCTTCCACGTGTCAACCAGCAGCAGGCCGTTGGTCGCGTCCAGAGCCAGGCCCTGCACCGTCGTCGCGTGCGACATCGGCAGTGCGAGTTCGTGGATGGGGATGACCAGAGCCGTCTCGAGCAGTCGCGCAGTGGCCTGCTCGACGATGGCCAGTCGCGCGTCCGGCACGACCTCGGCGGCCTGGGCGAGGAGCAGCTCATTCACTTCGGGGTCCGCATCCGAGGTCTGCGAGCGCAGAACCGCCGGATCGGCGCGGGTCTGCCCCGACATCCGGACGTCGAAGTCCCACGCGATCTGGCGTTCCTGACCGGTTGCCGTCGGCACCGGTTCGAGGATGAAGTCGATCCCGATCTCGGCGTACTGCTGGCGCATGAGCTCCAGCAGCGGGACGTAGGCGAGGTAGATGGGCGTGTAGTACATGACGCTCACTTCGGCGCGCTGACCGTCGCGCACTCGGATGCCGTCGGCGCCGACGTCCCAGCCGGCGTCATCGAGCAGCTCGTTGGCGCGGTCCAGGTCATACTCGAGCAGGTCGCTGTGGTCGCTGTACCCGGGCGTCGTGGATGACAGCGCGTCGGTGGCCGGGAGATCCTGGTCGGTCAGCGTGGTGGTGACCGCCTCCTCACGGTCGAACCCGATCTGCATGGCCTCGCGGATGGCGGGGTCGTCCAGGGGGGCGCGGTCGGGGTTGATGAAGAGGCTGTTCGGGAAGCCGGGGTTCGGTCGGGATACGACGGGGAGTCCCGCCGCTTCGACCTGCTGCACGTCCTGCGGCTGCAGTTCGTTCGCCACATCCAGCTGTGCGGATACGAGGCTGCCCGCTCGCACGCTCGTGTCGGGGATCATCTGGAAGTCGACCCCGTCCAGATACGGCCCACCGCCGTCCAAGGCGTCGGGCGCCCACGCGTACTCGTCCTCGCGCTGGGTGAGCGTCACGCCCTGCGCGGTGCGGAAGTCCTCGAGGACGAACGGACCGCTTCCCACCAACTCGCCCTGGCAGCGCTCATCGGGGGTCAGCTGCGTCGTGGCGTCCGAGACGATTGCCAGCGACGGCGTCGACGCCGCCTGCAGGAATTGCGCGTTGGCGGCCTCGAAGGTCACCTCGACAGTCGTGTCGTCCACGGCCTCCGACCCCACGTAGCCCCGCAGGTAGGGTCCGGCGATGATCGCACGAGCGCCCATCGCGATGATCGACTCGAAATTGGCGACGACGGTGTCGGCCGTCAAGGAGGTGCCGTCGGAGAACGTCACATCGTCACGGAGGGAGAACGTGTAGGTGGTGCCGTCTTCGGAGATCTCCCACGACTCCGCGAGCCAGGGCTGGAATTCCAGCGAATCCGGGTCCTGGAAGACGAGGGAGTCGGTGAACTGGCGCGTGATCGACAGGACGGCGCGCTGCTGCACCTGCTGTGGATCGATGCACCCGCCGTCCGGCGGTGTCCCGATGACCAGCTTGCCGCCGGCGACGGCCTCCTGTGGCGGCGGGGTACTGGTGGCCGAGGGCGCGGCGCACCCGGCGAGCACGAAAGCCGCCGCGGCGGCCACGGCCACGGCCCGCGTGGCCCGTTTCGGATTCTGAGCGTTCATTGTGCTGCTTTCTCGAAGGTGGAATCGGTGCTATCGGGAGGGAGGTGAGGGAGCCCGGCGACGCGGCGACCGGGGATGGCGCCCAAGAGCTCCTGCGTGTAGGGATGCTGCGGGGCGGCGAACAGCCTTTCCGCGGGGCCGGACTCGACCATGCGTCCCTGCCTCATCACGCCCACGACGTGCGCGACCTGCCTGACGACGGCGAGGTCGTGGGAGATGAAGAGGTAGCTGACGCCCAGTTCGGCTTGAAGGCGCTGCAGGAGGGAGAGGATCTGAGCCTGTATCGACACGTCCAGGGCCGAGACGGCCTCGTCGCAGATCACGAGGTCCGGGCGCAGCGCGAGCGCGCGGGCGATGGCGACCCGCTGCCGCTGACCGCCCGAGAGCGCGTGCGGAAGCCGTCCGGCCAGGTCAGCGCTGAGGCCGACCTGGTCCAGGAGCTCGCGCACGCGGCCTTGCCGCTCCGCCCGCGAGCCCACCCGGAACCCGGCCATCGGCTCGGCGATGGAACGACCGACGGTGTAACGCGGATCCAGCGACCCGAACGGGCTCTGGTACACCATCTGCACCGAACGGAGGCGGTCGCGGCCGTGCGCGACGGCGCCGCCGGAGTTCCGCGGGTACAGCAGCGCTTCTCCGCGCGTCGGCGTCTCGAGCCCCATCACCAGGCGCGCCACGGTGGACTTGCCCGAGCCCGACTCGCCGACGATGGCGTACGTCTCCCCCCGACGGATGTCGAAGCCGACGTCGTCCACCGCGACCAGCGTCGACGAGCCCGCCCCCGCACTCGGGAGGCGGAACTCCTTCCGCAGTCCCTTGGCCGACAGCACCAGCGCGGCGTCCTCGGGGAGGGGCTGCGGCAGACGCGGGCTCGTGAGCCCGGGGGCCGCCGCGACCAGCCTGCGGGTGTACTCGGCGCGAGGAGCAGCGAGAACCTGGCCCACAGGGCCGCTCTCGACGATGCGGCCCTCCGACATCACGATCACCCGATCGGCCCGGTCGGCAGCCACCGCGAGGTCGTGGGTGATGATGAGGATCGTGGTGTCGTTCTCCTTCCGGATCTCATCGATGTGGTCGAGGATGCGTTTCTGAACGGTCACATCCAGCGCGCTCGTCGGCTCGTCGGCGATGATGAGCGGCGGCCGGCAGGCGAAGGCGATCGCTATCAGCACCCGTTGGCGCATCCCGCCGGACAGCTGATGCGGATACTGACGGGCGCGCGCGGCGGGCTCGCTCAATCCGGAGTGCTCGAGGAGCTCGACTGCGCGCTGGTGGGCCTGGGCGCGCGTCACCCCGCCATGCGCGAGCAGCGCCTCCGCGACCTGATCGCCGATCCGGCGCACCGGGTTCAGCGACATCATCGGGTCCTGGGGTACCAAGCCGATCGACCTTCCGCGCAGTGCTCGCATCCGGGTTTCCCCCGCGCGGACGAGATCCTCGCCCAGGAAGTTCACCTGGCCGGACTCGACCCGGCCGCCCCGCGGGAGGAGCTGGATGAGGGACTGTGCCACGGTGCTCTTCCCCGAACCCGACTCGCCGACGAGGGCCACGACTTCGCCTCGGGCGATGTCGAAATCGACTCCGTGCACGACCGTGCGGTGGGCGTGCCCACTCCCGTAGCCGATGTGCAGATCACGGACGCTCAGCAGGGGCTCAGTCATCGTTGCTCCGGTCGATAGCGTGTCCCAGGCGGTTCATGGCCAGGACGACGATGGCGATCACGAGGCCGGGCATCGCCGACATCCACCACGCCGTTGCGAGGAATCCCCGGCCGGCCGCGACGAGCGATCCCCACTCCGGCGCGGGGGGCGGCGTACCGAACCCGAGGAAGCTCAGCGTCGAGATCGACAGCAGGGCGTGCCCGAACTCCAGCGTGCTGAGGGCGATCACCGTTCCCCACGAGTTGGGGAGGACGTGCCGGAACAGCACACCGGAGCGGCGGATGCCCGCGGAACGGGCGGCTTCGATGAACGCGGCATCGCGCACGCGGAGCACTTCGGACCGCATGAGGCGGGCGAATGCCGCCGTGGCGACGAGCCCGACCGCGATCGCCACGTTGACCGTGCCGAAACCGAGGGCGGACACCAGCGCCAGCGCGAGCAGGATCGAGGGGATCGCGAGCACCACCTCGACGATGCGCATCAGGACGGCGTCCACCCATCCGCCCAGGAAGCCGCTGAGGAGGCCGATGAGCGAACCCAGGACGACCGCCAGGGCGACCGCGATCGCGGCGCTTCCCAGAGAGGCGGCGGCGCCGTAGACGACGCGCGAGTACAGGTCGCGCCCGATCTGGTCCGTTCCCAGCGGATGCGCCCAGCTCGGCGGGAGGAGCCGGTCGGTGGGCACCGCCAACTCCGGCCCGACCTGGGTGAAAAGGCCCGGGAGCACGGCGGCGAGGAGTGCCAGGAGCACCACGATCGCCGGCAGGATGATCCCCCATTTGAGGCGGAACCTCAGCCGGCGGACACCGGCCGCCGGCGTGCGGGGCGGTGTGAACTCCGCCTCGATGGCGTCCACACCCAGTCCGGTGAGAGTCATCGCGCGACCTTTCGCGTCAGACGGACCCGAGGGTCGATGAGAGGGTAGGCAAGGTCGACCGCGAGGTTGACGACGACGAAGATGCTCGCGCCGGTGACCACCAGGCCGAGGATGAGGGGCAGGTCCTGCAGATCGACCGCTTCCACGGTCACCCTGCCGATCCCGCTTCGGGAGAAGACGGTCTCCACGGCCACGGACCCGGCGATGAGGTTGCCGGTGAGGAGCCCCAGCATCGTGAGGACCGGGAGCAGAGCGTTGCGCAGCGCGTGACGGAAGTGCACCCCCGTGCGCCCGACGCCTTTGGCCCGGGCCGTGGCGATGTACGGCTCCTGGAGCGCGGCATCCATGCTCTTGAGGAGGATCTGCCCCACGACCGCACTGGTGGGGAGGGCCAGGGTCACCGCCGGGAGGATCAGCGAGGTGAAGCCCGCGTTGCCCCCGGCCGGCAGCATCCGCAACTGGAACGAGAAGAAGAAGATCAGCAGGAGCCCGACCCAGAAGGTCGGCAGGGCGATTCCGACGGAGGGCACGGACGTGAGGATGCTCCGCAGCCAGCGCACGCGCGTGTACGAGGCCAGCAGGGCCACTCCCGCGCCGACCAGCGCCCCCAGGACCAGGGCGAACGTCGCCAGTGCGAGGGTGTGCGGCAGGGCGTCGCCGATCACCTCGACGACGGGTGTTCCCGTGCGCACCGAGGTGCCGAGGTTGCCCACCACCAGCCGCGCCAGGGCCGTCACGTACTGCACGAGCACGGGCTGATCGAGGCCGTACTCGGCCTGGAGAGCCGCGATGTCCTCGGGGCTCAGGTCGGCCCCTTCGCCACCGCCCCCGATCCGGGCGAGCACGGCATCCCCCGGCATCCAGTAGAGGACGAAGAACGCGACGGTGAAGGCAGCCCACACCACGAAGACGGCTTGCAGCAGCCGGCTGACGACATAGCGCGCCATGGTCAGCTCCGGCGGATGAAGTCGCGGATCTCCTCCGCGACCTCCACCGGGTACTCCCGGTGGGGCCAGTGCCCGGCGCGGTTGATCATGTGAAGCCGGAGGGTGTCGACGTGTGGACGCATCACGTCCCACAGATCGAGCGCATCGGCGGAGGTGGTCGTGGGGTCCCCGACGCCCCAGATGATGATCGTCGGCTTGCGGTGGCCACCGCCGATGATCCATTTCAGGACATCGGTCTTGAGGATCTCGAACTCGGCGAACATCTCGTCGTTGACCCGGCGGAACGCCTCCTTGGCCTCTTTCGATTTCGGCAGCGCCGCGATCTCCGCCCGGTTGGCCATCCACTCGTCGGTGAGGTGCTCGGTCGTGACCGACATGATCTTGAGGTCCTCCATGACGTTGCCGGTCATGAGTTCCTTGTAGACGCGGTACGTCGCCGTCCCCGGTACCTGCTCGGCCGGGTAGCGCACCGAGATCGACGCACTGTTGATGATGACCAGGCGCGTGCAGAGACCGGGAGATTCCTTCGCGATGCGTGACGCGACGAACGCGCCGCGGGACTGTCCGCCGATGGTCGCCCCGGAGATGCCGAGCGTCTCGATGAACCGCGTTGCGTGGCGTACGACCGCCGACATGCGGTACTCGTCGTCGGTGCGGGGGTTGTCGGTGAGTCCCTGCCCCAACCGGTCGACCACGACGAGCCGATGCCCGGCTCCCACCAGCACGTCGAAGATCTCGTCGCGCCAGGTGTCAGCCCCGCCGGCACCGAATTCGCCACCGTGGAAGAGGACGATCGGGTCGCCGTCCCCCTCGTCCTTGTAGCGCGTGTTGATGCCATCGATGTCGATGTACTTCCATTCAGGCATTCGCCTTCTCCTCCTCGATCGCTGCGCCGACGGTGTCGGACGTGTCTGTGATGGGCAGCGAGTACCGCCCCGCTCCCCCGCCGCCGTCCACCGACAGCAGCGCCCCGGTGATGTACTCGGCGCGGTCCGAGCACAGGAAGTCGATGGCCTCGACGACGTCTGTGGCCAGCGCCGTCCTGCCCCAGGGGATCGACCGCTCGATCGCCGCGGCGTACTCGGGGGTGACCCACTCGCCCAGGCCCTCGCGGTATCCGTGATTCACGAAACCGGGCGAGACGAGGTTGACGTTGATGTGGTGGGGTCCGAGTTCCATGCTCAGGACGCGGGCGAGCTGCTCGAGCCCGGCTTTCGAGGCGCAGTAGTGGGCGGCGCCCATCCGGGCCGACCGCGCGGAAAGGCTGGTGACGCAGCAGATCTTTCCCCCGCCGCCCTGGGCGATCATCTGTCGGGCCGCCGCGCGGGTGACCAGGAACGTACCGGTGAGGTTCGGCTCCGTCACGCGTCGCCATTCTGCGAGCTCCATCTCGACCACAGGGGTCCCCCCGGCGATGCCGACGTTGCTGACGACCACGTCGATCCGCCCGGTCACCTCGAGCGCCTGGGCGAAGGCCTCCGACACGCTCTCTTCCGACGCGACGTTCATGGCTACCGGGACGACGTGACCGCCCTGCTCGCGGATGCGGTCCGCCGAGGCCGCCAAGCGATCGCGCGCGATGTCGCACATGACGACGGTCTGGCCGGTCGCGGCGAAGTGTTGCGCGACGGCGAATCCGATGCCGTCGGCTGCTCCGGTCACGAGAACCGTTCGGGATGCGCCGGTCTGATCATTCACGACAGAGGACTCCTAGTACGTATACGGACTATTCGGGTAAGGATCCGCCTAAGCGGCCGGCAGTGCCAGGGACACGTCTTCGTCGAGCGCCGGCTCCCCGGCTGGTGCTCTGAAGGGGAGACTAGCCTGCCGGTGTTGCACCAATATTACGTATACGTCTCATTTTGTCCACCCCACGTTTGTGGCGTCGTCCCTAACGCATATGCCGCAGAGAGCCAGCACGAGGTGCCGCCGTGCTTCGAAGAGAGCCATATAAGCGGTGCACACGGATGATCTGAACCAGGAGCCGGGACCGCACCGCAGGGACTCGGCTCCTTCCTCAGCGATCACTTCGACGCTTGCGTTCGACGGACGGGAGCACCTACAGTTCTCCGTATACGTACTAATGGAGGTCGATAGATGCGCGATACCGATGTCGTCGTCGTCGGGGGTGGGATCGGCGGGATGGGGACCGCCCTTGCGCTCGCCCGTGCCGGCCTGAGCGTGCGGGTCCTCGAACGCGCCCCCGAATTCCGCGAGGTGGGGGCCGGCCTCCAGGTGGGTCCCAACGCCGTTCGCGCCCTGGACCGATTGGGAGTGCTCGATGAGATCACCGACCTCGCCGTCTTCCCCCAGGTCGGTCGGATCTCCGACGCGCTCACCGGCGACGAGCTCACACGGATCGATTTCCAGGAGCCGATGGTGGCTCGGTTCGGTTATCCCTATCTCGTACTCCACCGCAACGACGTGCTGACCGTTCTCCTCAATGCGTGCATGCAGCACGAGCGGATCGAGCTGCTCACCGGCAAGGAAGTCGTAGCCGTCGAGACATCGGAGACGTCGGCGCACGTCGCCTGCTCCGACGGTCAGGTGTACCGGGCGAAGCTCCTCGTGGGTGCCGACGGCCTTCGATCCGTCGTGCGGACCCTCATCCGTGTCGATGAGCCGGTCTTCAGCGGGTACGTCGCGTATCGCGGCACCGTTCCGGTCTCCGAGCTGCCCTACGAGGATCGGGTCGACGACGTCCTCCTGTGGGTGGGCCCAGACCTCCACCTCATGCAGTACCCCGTCCGACGCGGTGAGCTCTACAACCAGGTCGCGGTCTTCCGCAGCCACCGTCATGCCGATGGTCGGGACGACTGGGGAAGCCCCGAGGAACTGCTGGAGCGATTCTCGGGGACCTGCGCCGCGGTCCGGCGCGCCCTTCCGATCGTGGCTCAGGCCCGGGCGTACCCCAACTTCGACAAGGACCCGATCGACAGCTTCGTCGGAGAGCGCGTCGTCCTGATCGGCGACGCCGCGCATCCGATGCTGCAATACCTCGGGCAGGGCGCCTGCCAGGCGCTGGAGGATGGACTGGAGCTCGCCGCACAGCTGGGCGGCTCGGCGGACGATCCTCGCGACGCCCTCGCCCGCTACGACGCGGTGCGGGTTCCCCGCGCGACGCGGTGCCAGCGTGTGGCGCGGCCGTGGGGCCGCTCGTGGCACACCGACGACCCCATGGCGATCGCCCTGCGCAATCGCTTCTTCCAGACGCGCCGATCCGACGACTACACCGACGTCGCTTGGCTCTACGAGGACCCGTCGCCGGCGGGCCTGAAGGGATGACGAAATGAAGCTTGTCAGTTTCCGCGACCGGGACGGCTCTCGCCGCGTGGGCCGCGTGGACGGTGACTCGATCATCGCGCTCGACGTCCAGGCGACGCCCGGCATGAGCCCGATGCGAAGCCTGCTGCTCGCCCATGGCGGCGACCTGCGCGCCGTCCCGGACGGCGGGGAGCGGCTGGCGCTCGCGGACGTGGAGATCGAGGCGATCGTTCCCGATCCCTCGAAGATCGTCGCAGCGCCCGTGAACTACTTCGATCACAAGGCGGAGATGCAGGAGGACGCCCATATCGACGCGCTGGGGGTCTTCCTCAAGTCCCCCGCGTCGACTCTGGCCTCGGGTGGCATCGTGCGGCTCCCGTACACCGACCGCCGCTTCGACCAGGAGGGCGAGCTCGCCTTCGTCATCGGCGCGCCCGCCCGGCATGTCCAGCGCGCCGACGCGCTGCGGTATGTGGCGGGCTTCACGATCCTCCTCGACATGACGATGAGGGGCGGGGAAGACCGGTCGGTACGGAAGTCGTTCGACACCTTCACCCCGGTCGGTCCCTTCCTGGTGACCCCCGACGAGGCGGGGCCGTGGGACCGGATGCGCCTGCGGACATGGGTGAACGACGAGATCCGGCAGGATGCGGATCTGGCCGACCTCATCTGGGGGGTGGAAGCGGTGCTGGCCTACGCCTCCTCGGTCATGACGCTCCAGCCGGGCGACATCGTGGCGACGGGCACGCCGGCCGGAGTCGGGCAGGTGCGTTCCGGTGATGTCATCCGTGTGACCGTCTCCGGCCTCGGCGACCTCTCCGCCGTCGTGTCCGACGACGGCGCGGTCCCCTGCCCGACCCGGGGCGCCCAGCGGGGGCCCAAGCCTCCCGAGACCGTGACTCCCGTGCGCTCCCGCTAGCACGGTCGC
This sequence comes from Microbacterium sp. Z6_144, assembly GCF_057197625.1. Lineage (NCBI taxonomy): Bacteria > Bacillati > Actinomycetota > Actinomycetes > Micrococcales > Microbacteriaceae > Microbacterium > Microbacterium sp. Z6_144. The sequence goes on along the minus strand of NZ_JBXVPT010000002.1, from coordinate 261,362 downwards.
CTGGCGCAGGCGGAGCAAAGGGTGAGCGGTGCAGCCGATGCTGCACCGCTCACCCTTTGCGTCTCGGCAGTCCGCCCTCGTCAGAGGAAGACCGTCACCGACTTCGACTGCGAGTAGCTCAAGAGCTCCTCGATGCTCTCCTCCCGACCCACGCCGGAGTTCTTCCAGCCCCCGTAGGGGAGCCCGAGGAAGTGGGGTCCGGCGCCGTTGATCCAGACGAATCCCGTCTCCAGCTCTCGGGCCGTCCGCAGAGCCGTCGTCACATCGTTCGTGAAGACGCTGCCGGTGAGCCCGTACTCGACGCTGTTCGCGATGCGGACCGCCTCGACGGGGTCGGTCCAGCGGATCACCGACACCACGGGGCCGAAGATCTCCTCCGTAGCGACCCTCGAGGCGGGGTCGACATCGAGGAACGTCGGTTCGATGAAGAGCCCGTGCGAGGCGGCCGACGGACGCCCTCCCCCGGTGAGAACCCGCGCACCGTCGTCCACGGCGCCGTCGATGTAGCCGAGCACCCGGTCGTACTGACGCTGGTTCACGATCGTGCCCTGCACGCTCGCGGGGTCGAGGGGCGACACGTACTGCCGGTCGCCCAGGCGTTCACGGACGCCTTCGATCACCGCATCCGCGATGTCATCGTGGACGAGCAGCCGCGACGTCGAGCCGCAGGACTGCCCCGACCACGTGAAGTTCATCCCCCGGATGGCCGCGTCGGCCACGGCGTTCGGGTCGGCGTCGGAGAAGGCGATGAGCGCGTTCTTGCCCCCGAGTTCGAGAGTGATGTGCTTGACCGCCACCTCGGCTGCAGCACGCTGGATCGACCGTCCCACTTTCTCGCTCCCGGTGAAGCCGATCCGGCGCACCTGAGGGTGTCGCACGAGGGCGTCGCCCGCGTCCGGGCCGTCCCCGACGACGATGTTGACGACCCCCGGCGGAAAGATCTCTGCGGCGAGGTCGGCCATCACCAGCGCGGACAGCGGAGTGGCTTCGGCCGGCTTGAGCACGACGGCATTGCCCGCCACCAGCGGGGCCGCCAGCTTGGACGCGGCGAACATGAACGGGTGATTGAAGGGGATGATCTTCCCCACGACCCCGTAGGGCTGCAGCTCGGTGAAGTGCAGGTTCGCACTGGCCGGCACCGTCTGTCCCTTCGACTCCATGGCGAGCCCGGCATAGAAGCGAAGGCTGTCGAGGGCGAGCTGAACGTCCTGGAGCATGATCCCGATGGGCGCTCCGCCGTCGATGGCGTCCAGGACCCCGAAATCGTGCGCGCGCTCTTCGATCGCATCCGCGAAATCCTCGACGTAGCGGGCCCGGCGGGGCGCCGGGATCCGCCCCCACGCGGGGGCGGCGGCCAGCGCGGCGTCGATCGCCCGGTTGACGTCGTCCCGCGAGGCGTCGGGCACCTCGGCGATGAGCCCGCCGGAGTACGGGCTGGTGACCTCGAAGGTCTTGCCCGAACCGGCCGCCACTCGTTCGCCGCCGACAAGAAGCCGCCAGTCCCGGCTCAGGAGACGCTGGGCGCGGGCCTCGTTCTGCTCACGCGTGTTCTCGGTGTGATCGGTCATCTGTGCATCCACTCGGTCGGGCCATCGAATAAGCACGGGCGGGCCCGTCTCGGACGGACGCTCATTCCTCGAGCTCCGCCGCACGCGAGACGTCCACGTCGCCGCGCAGGAAGCCGTACTCGACGGCCGGTCCCATCCAGATCTCGAAGTCGTCCGGCGACATCTCGGAACTGATGGTGGGAAGGGTGAAGGTCTCGGCATCCGCCTCCGGGAAGTTCAAAGCGGTCACCACCGTCTGGCGAAGCGAGTCCGGGTTCTCCGCGAGGTACTCGTCCACCATGAGCATGGCCTCTCGCCACGCTTGCGCCTCGCGGGGATGCTCGTCGAGCCAGGTCCGCTTGGCGGTCCAGCAGGCGAAGGTGGGGTCATCGCCGATCGCCGCGATCGGGTCCGCCTCCAGCACCGGAAGCCCGGCGCTCTTCATCTGGCTGTTGAACGGCTCCGCAGCCAGAGCGGCGTCGACCTGGCCCGACTCCAGGGCCGCGCGATGCTCCGCGAAGCCGAGTGCGACGAACTCGATGCGCGACGGGTCCGCGCCATCCTCGGCCGCCCAGGCCTCCACGACGAGCTGGGCGATATTGCCGAGCGTGTTCACGGCTACCGTGCGCCCCTCCAGATCGGCGCCGCTGCGGATCTCGTCCGCCGCATCCGGGGCGAGGAGCACGCTCTGCGTATCCGTCCCCTTGAAGATGCCGTTCAGGCAGGTGAGGTCGAGCCCCTGCTCCAGCCCCTGGAGCAGGGACAGCAGGTTGACGTTTCCGATCTGCATCGAGCCGGACTCCAGAGCAGGAACGAGCGCGGAGCCGCCGGCGAGCGTCTCCACCGTCACGTCCAGGCCCACCTCATCGAAGAATCCCTGTTCAAGGGCCACGTAGGGGGCTGTGATGTCGGCGGCCGGGGCTGCGCCCACGACGATGGGCGCGAGCGCGGACTCCCCGTCGCCGCCGCTGGGCGCCGGCTCGGATGCAGCGCATGCGGTTATGGCGACGAGTACGGGGACGGCGAGTGCGGCGGACGTCCAACGCCCGCGAGACGAGATGTTCATACGGCCTACTCCTCTTCGAGTGATATTCAGGCGATGCGCTGCGGGGAGCCGGTGTCGTCGGAGGGCGCAGCGCTGACGCCCTCGATCAGCTGGAAGGCTTCTTCCCGGATCTGTTGGAACCGGGGCAGAACCTTGGTCGTGAGCTGGTTGCGCGGCCGCGGCAGATCGACGACGAACTCTTTGCGCAGCCGACTGGGCCGCGGCGAGAGCACGAAGAGTCGATCGGCGAGATAGACGGCCTCCTCGATGTCGTGCGTGACGAAGACGCACGTGAAGGGGGTCTCGGTCCAGATGTCCAGGAGCAGCTGCTCGAGGTGGATCTTCGTCAGCGCATCGACGGACGCGAACGGCTCGTCCATGATGACCAGGCCTGCCTCGGCTGCCAGCGCTCTGGCGATCGCGCACCGCTGCTGCATCCCCCCGGACACCTGCCAGGGGTAGAGCGACATCGAATCCGTGAGCCCGACCCGGTCGAGGGCGTGCCTCGCTCGCTCGCCGGCGGCCGGCCGAGGGACCCCGTGCAGCGCGAACCGGACGTTCTCTTCGAGGGTCATCCAGGGGTACAGGCTGCGGTTGTACTCCTGAAAGACCACCGCGACGTCGGCGGGCACACCCTGCACGGGACGCCCGTCGATCGTCACGGACCCCGACGAGGGGGCCATGAGCCCCGAGAGACAGCGCAGCAGTGTGGTCTTTCCCGCTCCGGATGGACCGAGGACGACGCCGAACTCTCCTTCGGCGATGTGCAGGTCGAGGCCGTCGATGACTTTGCGGCCGCCGAAGGCCTTCACGAGACCGTCGGCGTGAAGGGCGACAGGATTAGGCAAGGTTTCCTCCTTGGAAGGCCGGGTGCCATCTCAGAACACGACGTTCGACGGCGACGAAGATGGTGTCGAAGATCCACCCCAGCAACGCGAGGAGCAGGACGGCCCCGTACGTTCCGCTGACGTTGAAGGTCTGCTGGGCGAAGTTCATCCGGTAGCCCAGCCCTTCGCTGGATGCCAGCACCTCCGAGACGACCATCAGGATGAGCGAGATGCTCAAGGCGGTCCGCAGGCCGGCCATGATCGTGGGGAGGCATGCGGGAAGAATGACACGGGAAAGGCGCACCCCGTAGGGCGTGCGGGCTGCGCGCGCGACCTCCAGGTACATCGGATCGATGCGCCGAGCGCCGTCGAAGGTGTTGAGGAGCACGGGCCAGAATGCACCGAAGACGATCACGGAGATGACCAGCTGCGGACCGAGACCCAGCACGAGCAGCGCGACGGGCACGATCAACGCGGGCGGGATCGATCTCATGAAGGAGATGAGGGGATGCACCCACGCGTCGAGGCGACGAAGGCTCCCCAGAATGAGTCCGACGACCACGCCCAGGACTCCCGCGATGGCGAACCCGACGATCACGCGGACGATCGAGGGGAGGACATCCTCGACCAGGGACGGCCCCGTGAGATACCCGATCATCGACTCGAGCGCGCGTGTGAACGTCGTCGTCGAGGATGTCGCCGAGACGGTCGCCGCGACCTGCCACAGGATGAGCAGCGCGGCCAGGACCAACCATCCGATGCCGAGCTTGAGCCCCCGGATGCCGATGACACCCGATCGCCGCGGGACGGACGCCGTCGTCATGATTCGACCTTCCGGTTGTCGGGGCTCCAGCCCAGGGCGCGATGCTGGATCACACCGATGAGTCCCGTCACCGCGACTCCGAGCAGACCTCCCCATACGATGCCCGCATATCCCGCGGCCACCTGGGCACTCCCCCGGGACTGCAGGATGAAGCCCCCCAGCCCCGCGCTGCCGACGATCAGCTCGGTGGACACGGTGATCACCAGGCCGATTCCGGCTGCCACCCTGATGCCCGTCACCACGCCCGGGAGGACGGCGACCATCGACACACGGAAGAAGATGTGCAGTCGGTTGTACCCCAGCACCCGCGCGGTCTCGGCGTACTGCTCCGGCAGCTCGCGAAACGCGTAGAGCGTGTTGAAGAGGACCGGCCACACGCATCCGAAGACGACGAGCGAGAGCACCATCGCCGGCCGCAGCCCGAACGCGAGGACGGCGACCGGAACGAGCGCGATCGCGGGCACGGTACGCAGGAAGCTGATCACGACGCTCGAGCCGGCGCGCACCCACGACGAGGCTCCCGCCACCGATCCCCAGACGACGCCGAGGACGATCGCCGCGAGGAGACCCCCGAGCCAGGCGAACAGCGTCGGCGCAAGCACCCGCGCCCAGGTTCCGTTCGCGAAGCCCTCACCGAAGGCACGGGCGATGTCCGCGATCGACGGCACATAGGCCGGGGGAAGGATGTTCAGGACGCGAAGCAACTCCCACAGAAGAGCCGCGCAGACGAAGCCGCCCGCGCCCTTGAGGACGGCGATGAGGCCCCGCGGAACGGTGCGCGACGCGACCTGCTCGGCCGGCGCCGCATCCGGCGACCGCCTCTCGATCACATCAGCGGGACTCATCACTTCCTCCTCGAAGTTACTCCGTACACGTAGCATTAGACTATGCAGCATCCTGCTGGATGCGTCAAGCCCCAGGGGGTTGCTGACCACCAAGGATCGGGTATTTGATCCGTGTACGTAGTGGATGCTGGCCAGAGAGGATGACATGGGCTCGCCCCGTAAGCCGTTCGACGCCCGCTTTCTCGCTGCGCTCACCATCGGGCCGGCGCTGAACCCGCTGAACTCGACGATGGTGGCCGTTGCCCTCCAGCCGGTGGCAACCGCACTCGACGTGCCGCTGCGCTCCACGGTCTGGCTGGTCATCTCGTTGTACGTCGCCTCGGCGATCGCGCTGCCCACCCTGGGAGCCCTCGCAGATCGCATCGGGCCGAGACGGGTCTATGTCGCCGGGCTGGCGACCGTGATCGCGGGGGCGGTGATCCCCACCATCTGGCCCACGCTGGAGGCGGCGGTCACCGCGCGAGCCCTTCTGGGGGTGGGTACCTCCGCGGCCATCCCCTCGGCCCTCGCGATGATCGCCCAGCAGGCCGAGCGATCGGAGCGGCCGGCGCCGCCTGCGGCGCTGGCCACCGTCTCGGTGTCGGCACTGGTGGCGACGGCCGTCGGACCGACGGTGGCCGGGCCGCTCATCCTGGTCTTCGGCTGGCAGTCGATCTTCTGGGCGAACATCCCGCTGGCTGCGATCGGATGCCTGATGGCGTGGCGGTGGTTGCCACCGGACCGGCGGAGAGCTCGCTCGCATCCCCCCATCGCGAGCGACCGGTCCCCCCTCGATGCGCCCGCGCCGCAGGGCGAGCGCGCGTGGGCGCCCCTGGCACGCACCTACGCACGCATCGTGCTGATCTTCACCGGCGTGTACACGTTCGTCTTCGGATTCGTCCCGTGGATACAGGGCCCGTACGGTCTGGACGTCGCGGCGAGCGGGCTCGTACAGCTACCTTTCGCCCTCGCATCCATCGGCTGCGGCTTCGCGCTCGCGCGCGTTCGCCGCATCCGGGTGCTCCTCATCCTGGCGACGGTCAGTGCGATCGTCGGGTCCCTCGTCCTCTCGCTCCTGCACGACGATTCACCGCTCTGGGTGGTGCTGGTCGCGTCGACCGTTCTCGGGCTCGCTCAGGGCCTCGGCTTCGGCGCGACCCAGAACTCTCTGTACCTCCAGGCCCCCGCGGGCAAGACCGGACGCGTGGCCGGCATCGGCCGCACCTTCATGTACGCCGGCGCTGCCACTTCCGCGTGGCTGATCGGCAGCGCGTACGGCGATACTCCGACGACGGCCGGCTTGCACGTCCTCGCGTACGCGATGATCGCCTGCGCAGCGGCGGCGCTCGTGCTCACGGTGGCCGACCGCCGGCTCCCCCGCCACTACTGATGCGTCAGATGATGGCGCGAGCCGATCCGCCGATGGTGGGGAAGAGCTCCTCGAGCGACAGCTGCCGGCCCGTCAAACCCTGACGATGCAGATACCGGGTGGCCGTTTCCAGCACTCCGCGGTTGGCCTCCACGCCATACGGCCAGTAGTCCTCGCCCATCACGTCGCGCGTCCGATCTGCCTCACTGAAGGCGAAGGGCAGAGCCACCGCGAGCGACCCGCCCGAGCCGAGGGCCCCGAGCGCGAGGTTCTTCGCACTCTCGAACGCATCCTGAAGCGCGCCGGGGAGCCATCGGTGGCGCTCGGCCACGTCCTTGCGCACCGCGAAGACGTGCATGATCGGGAAGATCGAGGTTCGCCGGAAGTAGTCCGCCTCGACCGTGGACGGGTCCGCCCACAACCGCCGCATCCGTCCCTCGCCGGCACCCGTAGGCGGATACGGCGAGTACAGAGCATCGATCGTCCCGTCCGCCAGGGCTTCTGACAGCGATCCGCGAGCGAGCGGGGCGATCTCCACGCCGGGGGGTGCCACCGGGATCTTCTCCGACCGGCCGTGGGCTCGAAGGCCCCCGGTGCGGTACGAGACGCTGTCGTGCGGGACCCCGTACTCGTCCTCCAGCATTCCGCGGATCCACACGGCCGCCGTCATCTGGTACTCGGGGACCCCGACGATCTTTCCGGCCAGATCCGCCGGCTCACGGATGCCGGCATCCTCTCCCACCCAGATTCCGTTGTGCCGGAACGCTCGCGACGGAAACGCCGGCAGAGCGACATAGGCGGCCTCGCCCCGGTCGACGGAGACGGCGTACGACGACAGTGACAGTTCGGTGACGTCGAACTCCGCCGACCGGAACGCCCGCAGGAAGATCTCCTCCACGGGCAGGAGGAGGGTGGTGAGGTTGACACCCGGAACGCGCACGCGACCGTCCGCGATCGCGGCGATGCGGTCGGTCGCATTCGCCGCCACGGAGATCTCGATCATTCGCTTCCTCCTGCAGGGTCGGCGTGGACGGCCGAACGACCCGGGACGATGACCGGCTTGATCTCCGCGCCCGAGCGGATCGCCGACAACGCGTCGTCCACCTCGTTGAGACCGTACTCCGACCCCAGCAGGGCGGAGAAGTCGAACCTGTCCGCGTGGGTGACGGCGAAGTCGAAGGCGCGCCAGTAGTGCGAAACGTCGGCGCTGACGGAGCCCACGAGAGTGATCTGATCGAGGTTGATCCGCGTCGCCGGGATCTGGGCGGGAACCGGATCGGTCTGACCGACCACGAGGTAGCGCCCGCCTCGACGGACGAGACCCAGCCCTTCCTCGACGGCGAACCTGCTCCCCGCCGCCTCGACGACCAGGTCGGCGCCGCGACCGTCGGTCCACTCGCGCACCCATTCCGCCCGCTCCTGTGCCGACGACGATTCGAGATCGAGGGTCTCCACCGCCCCCCACGAGGTCGCGATGTCCAATCGGCGGCGGGGCGCGCCGATGACGGCGACTTCGCGTGCGCCGCTGCCCAGGGCGTAGGCGAGTGCGTACAGCCCCACCGCTCCGCTGCCTTGGACGAGGACGCGGTCGAGCGGTTCGACTCCCCCGGCCCGCTCGAACGCGTGCACGACCGTGCGGAACGCGCAGGTCAGTGACGCCGCAACGGCGTCGGGGAGCGCGTCGGGGACGCGCACGATTCGGCACGCGGGCATGACGTACGCGTAGCGGCTGTAGCCCCCCGTGACGAAGGGGAACACATCGGCAGGACCCCATCCGTACTGGCGCGCCCGGGCGCATAACGTCGGCTGCTTGGCGATCGCGCACCAGTAGCACTCGCCGCACCATGCGTAGGACCAGGCGATCCGGTCACCGACACGCACGCGGCCGCCTGCCACATCCCACCGACCGGCCGATCCGATGGCGACGACGCGCCCGATGATCTCGTGTCCGAGGAGCACCGGAAGGTGGGATGCGCCGCCGTCGAAGTCGCCCGCATGGATGTGCACGTCGGTTCCGCACATGGTGGTTGCGAGCACTTCGACGATGACGGCCGTGGGCTCGGGGTCGGGGACCTCGAGTTCGGAGACCTCGACGGGCCGGCCGTACTCCACGAGGAGCGCGGCCGCACTGGTGGTAAAGCTCATGGCTCAGGCGAAGTCGAGAGGGCTCAGCGCGTGGAAGGAGGAGCGATGGAAGATCAGGGGATCAAGGTCTTCTTCGACGTCCAGGCCGTGGATGCGCAGGACGATCAGGAGGTGATCACCAGCCTCGTGCTCGTGCTCCAGGGACGTGTTGAAGGTCGCGATCGAACCGTCCAGCACCACCGCGCCGCCGCCCTCGAGCACCTCGTACTCGACGCCGGCGAAACGATCCCCCGACTTGGACGCGAGCTGACGCACGATGGGGCTCTGCGACTGCGAGAGAACGGAGATCCCGAGACGCTCCGCCGCACGTAGCTGCGGCCACGTGCGGGATTCCCGCATCACGGCGAATGCCACCAGGGGCGGATCCAGCGAGATCCCCACTTGAAGCGAGGCGACGACGAATCCGGTCACCTGTGCGTCGACCTCGGCGCAGACCGCCGCCAAGCCCGAGGGAAATTGCGCGAAGACCCGTCTGAGCCGGCCGTCGTCGAAGATCGTGTGGAACTCCGTGCTCTTTCGCGGTGCCATCATCTCGCCTTTCGCCTACGTGATCTCGCCCTTCGCCTGCTCGCGCTCAGCGTGACCTCCTCGGCCCGCCGGCGTCGAGGAGCTTCCCGCCATGCGGCAAAGTTCCCTCTTCGACCCCGTCGGGGTGGCGGGTGCGCGCCGCCACTCGGGCGACCCGGTCCAGCGCCGGCCCCGCGTGGGCGAGGACTTCACCGAGCTTTGCGGCGAGATCGGCGGTGGAGCCGGGCGAGAACCGGATGCTCGGCATCACGACGGCGAGCGCCGCCGGGGTGCCCGCGCCCAGCGACGACAGCGGGACGGCGACGGCTGAGATCCCCTCCTCCGCGTCGCCGTGGTTGATGGCGACACCCCGCTCACGCACCACGTTGAGCTCCGAGAGGAGGCGTCGCAGATCCTCGCTTCCCGCCCGCTCGTGCCGGTCGCGGCGATACCTGTCGACGACGGCCGCGTCGTCGAACTGAGAGAGAGCGGCCTTGCCCCCTGCTGTGAGACGCGCGGGCAGAACCATGCCCTCCTGATCGCTGACGCGCAAGCGACGACTGGCCTCGACCGTCGCAACGACACGCCACCGCGTCTCGACCAGGATGCCGAGACTCATCGTCTCCCCGATATCCGAGGCGAACCGCGCCATGTCAGGCAGGACAGCATCGCGCAGCGAGAGCAGCGGGTGTTCGCTCGCTGTGAGGGTCAGGGCGGGGCCGGGCGTATACACCCTGCTTTCGTCCTGGAGAGCGAACCCGCGCCGCACGAGGCTGGTGAGCAGCCGGTGACTGGCCGACGTCGATACCTCGAGGGCGGCCGCAGCCTCCACGACGCCGATGTGTCCCTGATCCCGCAGGAGGTGAAGGAGGCGGAGGGCGTTGTCGACGGATTTGAGCACCCCCGGGCCATCGTTGGTCATGGGGGGATCGTAGGCGTCTCCCGCACGATCCGCGAGACAAAAATGCGTATACGGAGTGAGGCGGGAAAATTCTCTTTCCCATACCTGCACTCCGAATGCTACGGTAACCGTCCGTATACGTCTTATATTTTCCCCGCGGTCGAGGAGGACACGATGGCGAGAACCGATAGCAGGAGCGAGCAGTTGCGCGCGGCGAAGCATCCGGTCGTGAACGACCGAGCCCTGAAGCTGGGGACGTTCTCGACGAATCTCAGCGGCGGATGTGCGATCTCCACCGCTGAGGGTGTCTTGGAAGCGGACTGGGACAGCACGGTCGAACTGGCCCGGCTCGGAGACGCGATGGAGTTCGAGGCGCTCGTTCCCGTCGGCCGGTGGCGCGGATTCGGCGGCGAGACCGACTTCAACGGCGCAGGGTTCGAGTGCTTCACGTGGGCGGCGGGCGTGTCCGCCTCCACCGAGCGTGCGGGGGTGTTCGTCACGTCGCACGTGCCGACGATTCACCCGGTGATGGCGGCCAAGCAGGCCACCACGATCGACCACATCTCCGGGGGGCGATTCGCGCTGAACATCGTCACGGGGTGGAACGCACCGGAGATCGAGATGTTCGGCGCCCCGCTGCTTCCCCATGACCAGCGCTATGAGGTCGCTCAGGAGTGGGTGGACATCGTCCGCAATCTGTGGACGCGCGACGAGCCGTTCAGTTTCGAGGGACAGCACTTCACCGTCACCGATGCCCTCCTGAAGCCGCGGCCCGTTCAAGACCCGCACCCCGTCCTCATGAACGCCGGCAGCTCGTCGGCGGGGCGGCACTTCGGGGCGCGCAACTGCGACGTCGCCTTTGTCAGCACCGACATCGGGCAGCACTCCATCGAGGGCATCAAGGCGAAGGTGGACGACTTCAAGCGTCTCGCGCGAGAGGAATACGGCCGCGAGATCCAGGTGTGGATCAACGCGTACGTGGTGCACGGCGACACGGATGCCGACGCCCGCTCCTACCTCGACTACTACGTGAACCAGAAGGGCGACTGGGTCGCCGCGAACAATCTCGTGACCAACATGATCGCGACGAGCACGTCTTTTGCGCCGGAGACGTTGCGGGAGATGCAGTTCCACTTCATCGCCGGATGGGCGGGCTACCCGATCGTGGGAGATACCGAGCACATCGTCGATACGCTCGCGGCGCTGTCGACGACCGGCGTGGATGGCATCCTGCTGTCGTGGCCGCGGTACGTCCAGGACATGGGGCGATTTCACGAAGAGGTGTACCCGCTCCTGGTCCAGGCCGGCTTGCGGTGACGCTGTCCACTCCCCGCTCCGACGACGCGAAGGGGCGTCCACTGCGATCCTCCGAGTCCCCTGCCGATTGGGAGACGCGGCTGTTCACGAGCGACGGCCACGCCTCGTGGCGCGACGTGCGCGTTGCGGAGTTCGCTCACCCCCCGAACGCGGAAGATGCGCGCCTCGAGGCTTCCGATCGCTTCAAGGTCGTCCTCGTCACCCAGGGGGAGGCGTCCATCCAGTCGCTCACTCCGTTCAACCGCCGCGCGTTCTACGTGCCCGGAAGGTTGGGCATGACCCCCGCGGGCCGGGCGCCCCACCTGCGCTGGACGTCCGCGCTCCCCCTCGGGCTGCGGACGATACACGCCGAGTTCCCCCAAGGGCTTTTCGCTGAACCGCTGGGAGGCGACACGGCGTTCTCCGCGGACGAGCTACCCGATCTTCTCGCGACGAACGACCCGCTCCTGGAGGCCTGTGTCCGCGCACTCGATCGAGCAGCTCGTGAGGGAGCCGATGCTCTCTACGCCGAGTCGGCCGCCCGGTTCATGGCCGTCCACATTCTCGCTCGCCACAGCACCAGGCGCCTGCAGGAGCCGGGACCACAAGCCTCCGACTTCAGCGCCGTGATCGAGTACATCAGAACCGACCCCGGCGCCCCGATCTCGCTCAGCGACCTCGCGACGATCGCCGGGCTCAGCGTGTATCACTTCTCCCGCGCGTTCCGTCGCGCCGTCGGGCAGACGCCGTGGCAGTACGTGCTGGACAGCCGCCTGTCCGCCGCCTGCGCGGCGTTGCGCCAGACGGATGAGAGCGTCGCCGCGGTCGCGGTGCGTGCAGGATTCGCCACGCCCTCGCATTTCACGGCGGCGTTCCGCCGGCGCTACGGTGTGACGCCCAGCGTGTTCCGACGGGAGTTCCGGACGACCCCTGCGGCCGACCCGGACGCGCAGGGCTCCGCCGTGGCGTCCGGGTAGGAGGCGAGGATGGCGAGGTCCATCACCTCGTTGTGAATCCGCCGTTCACGAAGAACGTCTGGCCGCTGGCCCACCGGCCATCGGTCAACAGGAAGTGGAACCACGGGACGACGTCCTCGATGCGCGTGAGCCGGCCCTCCATCACCAGGCTGCTGACCAGTTCGGCTTCGCCTTCATGCGCGGCGTTCCAGAAGAAGGAGGTATCCATCGGCCCCGGCGCGACGTTGTTGACCGAGATCCTCCGGCCGGCCAATTCCTTCGCGAGCGCCCGGACGTAGTGCTCGTTGGATGCCTTGGTTCCGGCGTACACCGAGTAGAGGGGCGTGAACCCGGCGACCAGAGAAGTCACGGTGTTCAGGATCCTGCCGCCCTCTTCGACCTGCCGCGCCGCGGCGCGGAGCACGAGAAACGCGGCCTTGGTGTTGACGGCGATCATCTCGTCGGCGTCCTTCTCCTCGAACGACGTCATGTTCGTGCCCACCGCACGGCCAGCGGTGTTGACCACCGCGTAGAGGCTTCCGTACGTATCCAGAGCGGTGGCGAAGACGCGATCCACCTGCGCAGAATCCGTCAGGTCGCCCTGGACGACCACCCCGGCACCACCCGAAGCCTCGACGGCTCCCGCGGTCTCTTCCGCGGCCCCGGCTGTCGCCTCACTGTTGTAGTGGATGACGACGTTCGCGCCCTCCTCTCCGATCCGGCGAGCTATCGCGCCGCCCAGATTGTTAGCGCCTCCGGTGATGATGACGGTCTTGCCTGTAAGTGTGCTCATGCGTGAACGATACGAATGAGGACGCGCACGACACCGCCCGGCTCTTGCGGGGATTCCGTCGGAATATTGCTCCCGGCGCGACGCCCCGGATCAAGCGGGGCGCCTGGCAGCGCCGGTCATACCGAGATGTGCTCCGGTGCCGCTTCGCGTCACGCGACGCCCTGCGCGGACGTCGCTCTGCTCGCCCGCATCCGGTAACGCTGCGGCGATTCCCCCACCTCGCGCTTGAAGGCGTGGGAGAAAGAGCTCTCGGAGCCGTAGCCGAACCGGGCTGCGAGAGCTGCGACAGTGGCACCCTCCTCGGTCAGCGCGCGACGCGCCAGCAGCATGCGCCACCGGGTCAGGTACGCGTGCGGGGGAACACCGGCGACAGCGCGGAAGCGCTCGGCGAGGGTGGTTCTCGACATCCGCGCAGCCTGGGCGAGATCATCCAGGGTCCACTGCTTGTCAGGGTGGGCGTGTATCGCCGCGAGCACAGGATGAAGTTGGTCATCCGCCAGGGCGCGGAGCCATCCGGGGGGCAGATGTGCCATCTGCGCGGACGCACGGATGATCTCGAGCAGCAGCAACTCGCTGTATTGACGTGCGGCGAAGGAAGCACCTGCGCTGGCATCGGAGGATTCTTCGAAGAGCAGCCTGAGACTGTGACGCATGTTCCGGGCGTGTGGGAGGCTCCCCCGCAGGCACCCCAGTGTCGGAAGCGCTTCGGACAGCAAGGCCCGGCCGGCTCGGTCGAGCTCGATGTGACCGCCCAACACGATGTCCGATCCGCTCCCATCGAGGTCGAGGTGCTCGTCGTAACCCTCAGGGGGCGCGACCTCGCGTACCGGCCCCGAACCCACCCCGCCTTCCAGTTCCAACCACTCTCGGCCATTGAGGACGGCCACGTCCCCCGCTTCCAGCTCGAGGGGCTCCGCGCCGTTCGTCCGCAGGGTGAGGCGCCCTTGAACCACGCCGATGATCTTCAGTTGATCGCAGAGCGTCGCACGGGTCATCCAACTGTTGTCCACCGCGAACGCCCCCGAGAGGGTCGCGCGCACTCGTACCAGGTCGAGCACTTCTGACACGCGGTCGGAGAGCATTCTTCATTATCCCGCGTCCTCCACCGCGGCGGCGATCCACCCGACGACGCGCTCGCTGGGCCGCTCGTCGGTCAGCAGTTCGACCTCGCGGAGCCCGGTCGGACTGGTGACGTTGACTTCGGTGAGGCGCCCGGCGATGACATCGATCCCGACCAGGGCGAGTCCGAGGCGCCGAAGCTCCGGCCGCAGGCGACGGCAGATCTCCCGATCGGAGGGCGTGACCGACGTCTCCTCCGCAACCCCGCCCAGCGCGAGGTTGGATCGGAAGTCCTCCCCGGACGCGCGGCGGTTGATCGCTCCGATCGGTTCACCGTCCAGCAGGACGATCCGCTTGTCGCCCTCCGCCGCTCCGGCCAGATACTCCTGGACGACGACCTGACGTGTCCCCTGGTCGGTCACGAGGTCGATGAGCGCAGCTCCTCCCGGGTCGCCTCTGCGCAGCATGATGATGCCGCGCCCGCCCGCCCCGTCCAGCGGCTTGGCCACCGCCAGGTCCCATTTCTCCAGCGCGGCGCGGATATCGCGCGCGTTGGCCGTGACGATCGTGTCCGGGGTGAGGTCCGGCACCGCCAGCGCCAGGAGCTTCTCGTTCCCCTCGCGGAGCCCACGCGGGTCGTTGATCACGAGCGCACCCCCGCGAACGGCGACGTCGAGAACGAACGTCGCCCGCAGGTACGCGCTGTCCACGGGCGGGTCAAGGCGCATCAGGACGGCCACGCCGGGGCCCAGATCGATCCGTTCGACCTCGCCGGCCTGCCACCAGTCCGCCTCAACCACCCAGCGGCCGTCCTGTCGCTGGGCCGGAACTACCCGAACCGGTCGCGCCCAGGCTGCCGCTCGCGTGCCGTCGATGACCAGATCGGCTGCACCGGCCGTCCACACCTCGGCGCCGAACCGTTGAGCCGCCTCCATGAGGGCCACGCTCGTGTCATGGTGGGGGGCCAGCCCCTCGATCGGGTCGATGATGAAGACGAATCGCATGACAACCCCCGGGCGCCCAGCGGTGGAATCGACGGTTCAGTTCTGGAAGTGCGCAGGGAGGGAGACCAGCATCTTCCCGCTCGCCTCCCGACCGGCCATGCGCTCGTACCAGGCGGCGACGCTGGGTCGCTGTGGCACGTTGAGCCACTCGGTCCCCTCGCCCTCGATGTTGGTCGCCATGAAGGCGTACAGGATGATGTCGGCCATCGTGATGTCATCGCCCGCGAGGAAGCTCTTTCCTTCGAGGTCCTGGTCGAACTGATTGAGTCCGCGTTCGGCCAGCAGCCGGTTGCTCCGCCTCGCTTCGGGCTGAAGGATGCGGTGACCGCGGTAGGCGTTCTCGGCCGCCTCGCTGCCCCGCCAATGGTTCACAAACGGGAGGACGACGTCGAGATACGCCCGTCGGGTCCACATGTGGATCACCGCTCGCTCTTGCGGCGTGTCTCCGAACAGCCGCCGTCCGCCCTGCGCGACCTCATCGAAGTAGCCGCAGATCGCCGTGATCTCGGTGATGACGCTTCCATCGTCGAGGCGGAGTGCAGGAACCTCCCCTCGCGCGTTCACCTCGGTGAGGTACGGGCGCTTGCGATTCTCGAGGCCGACGAGATCGATCGTGACCACGTCGAAGTCGAGCCCGCCGCGTTCGTGGGCGAACAGTCGCACGGTCGTGGGGTTCGGTCCCGGTGCGTTTGCGTCGTACAAGATCATGCGTGATTCTCCTCGGAGCGTTACGGTGTCGGATCGGTGACGCCGGCTCGGTCCGTGCGCGACGTCGAGCTTTCGACGCTATGGCGGCGGCCGCCGGGCCACCATGCGCGGACGTTCGCGTCTGTTGCGCGAACGTCCGCCCGGTGGCGGATCAGCCGCCGGCGGCCCGCCCCGCACCGTCACGACTTGGAGGAGCTAGACCTCGAAGTCGACCGCCAGCCGGGTGCGGTACAGACGGGCGATCACGGGCGAGACGGCAACATGCGCCTCATGGTGGCGGTACTCCTCGAAGTCCTCGAGGTTGTCGAAATCCATCGTCAGCACCAGATCGGCGTTCTCATCCTGCAGCACGGTGTTCGCATCCAGCCGCATGCTCCGGATGGCCGCGATGGCGTCGGGCAGCGGAGACATCGCGTCGATGATCTGCTGCTGCATCCGCGTCCGCTCCGCCACGTCGTCCGAATCGAGCCGCCACATCACCACGTGCCTGAACATCACGTCTCCCCTGAGTGGCCCCAGCGTAACGCAACGGAGTTGCGGCTAATGCGCGCTAGGACCCCCTCACCGCCCGCGCACGTGGTTCCACTGCGCGATGACCTCCGAGCCGTGCTCGTACCCGAGTTCGCTGAGCGCCGACGTGCCCAGGAGGAAGTAGCGACCACCCGCGGCGGTCAGACCGAGCCACACCCCCGCGAGCGCGCGCAGGAAGTGCCCGTGCGAGAACAGCAGTACGTCCTGGCCGCTGCGGACGAGAGGACGGATGGTCTCGAGCAGCGACTCCGCACGGGCGGTGACCTGAGCGACGCTCTCGCCCGGCGTGGCGCCCGCCGGTGTCCCGGCGTCCCAGACCATCCACGGGCGGCGGATCTGTTCGCCGATCTCCGCGCTTGTCAGCCCCTCGTACGCCCCGTAGTCCCACTCCACGAGCCGCGCATCCTGCTGCGCGTCGGCGAAGCCCGCGCGACGTGCGGTGTCCACAGCCCGGCGAAGCGGGCTGGAGAGAACGAGGTCGAAGCGCCGGGAAGCGAGGAGCGTCCCCGCCAGCTCGGCCTTGTACGCGCCGGTCTCGGTGAGCGGGATGTCCGTCAGTCCGGTGTGGCGGCCGTTGCGGCTCCACTCGGTTTCGCCGTGCCGCACGAGCACGATGCGTCCTTCGGATCCGGCCCTCGCTGTCTCGCTCATCCCCTCATCCTGCCCCGGGGAAGACCCGCCACGGCGCGATGGAGGCGAGCTGCGCACTTCGCGGATTCGGTCCGATCAGAGAGGATGAAGCGGCGACGCGCCATTCGTCCGACGCCATCACCCCGAAAACCAGAGAACGAGAGCCCCCCCATGATCGCTCGATTCGAGGAACTCGACTGGCAGGAGACGCGCATGGGCGAGCTGACCCTGCGCCGCCGCGCAGACCCGGCGACAGGTGAGCTGATCTACGAGGTGAAGTTGAAGGACGAGTACCTCATGTCCAGCCTGTTCACCCGCGCCGAGGAGGAGCTCGCCACGCTGGGCCTCGCCGCCGCAAACGGTACGGACCTCGACGTGCTCGTCGGGGGTCTGGGCCTGGGCTACACCGCCGCGACCGTGCTGCACGACAGCCGCGTGCGGAAGCTCGATGTGATCGAGGCGCTCCCCGCGGTGGTGGGGTGGCACGAGAGGGAGCTGCTCCCGATGTCCGCACAGCTGGTCCGCGACCCGCGGACGACCCTCGTTCACGGCGACTTCTTCGCTGTGGCGCGCAGCACACCGGGGCCGGAGGACGCCCGGTATGACGTCATCCTGCTTGATGTCGATCACTCCCCGCGGCACACCCTCGATCCCAGTCACGCCGACTTCTACACCGCGACGGGACTCGCATCCCTCTCCCGGCATCTCACCGACGGCGGCGTTTTCGCCCTGTGGTCGGATGACCCGCCCGACGCCGACTTCATGGCAACGCTCGCGTCGGTTCTCGACGACTGCGCAGCCCACGTCGTGGCGTTCGACAACCGCCTCACCGGGGGAACGTCGTCCAACACGATCTACGTCGCAACCCGGGGTTAGGTCGCCCCGATCGGCACGGGTGACCGTCGACGTACTACGCCTGTCCCGCGCCCGTCCACCCCTTCCCCGCGGACCCCACCCCAGGCCATGGTGGAGTGTGCAGTTCACAGACGACCTCGGCGCCTGGGTGGCGCGACAGCGCTGGTACGCGGGCAAGAGCCACCAACCTCGGTTCCGGATCCTCGACGCGCAGCCTGCCCCCGGTGCCACGCGCTACCTGCTCATGGATGACGCGGGCTCGCTGCCGGCGCTCTATCACGTGCCCTTGGCGCTCGTCGCGTCCCCCACGGACACCGATACCGTCGTCCACCACGACGCAGACGGCTATCTCGTGGATGCGACCCAGCATCCGGACTTCACCATCGCGATGCTCGCCGAGATGGGCGTGGACGTCAGCCGGGTGACGGGTTCGCGGGTGCTCACGGGTGAGCAGTCCAACACGTCGATCGTCTTCGACGAGGACGGGCAGCCCACGATCATCCTCAAGCTGTTCCGCACCCTTCATCACGGCGAGAATCCTGACGTCACCGTCCAGCGCGTGCTGAGCGACGCGGGCTCGCCGTTCGTGCCGCGATTCCTCGGGAGCCTCGAGGCGGAGTGGCCGGACGTCGGGCGCGAGCCCGGCGTCGCGCACGGCACCCTCGGCTTCGCGCAGGAGTTCCTCCGCGGCGTGCGTGACGGGTGGGCCGTCGCACTCGAGGCCGCCCGAGAGGGGGGGGACTTCACCGAGGCCGCGCGCGATCTGGGGACTGCGGTGGCCGGGGTGCATGGAGCCCTCGGCGCGGCGCTGGAGACATCGGATGCCCGGCCCGACGACGTGGCGGCCACGGCGGCCGCGTGGCGGCGGCGGCTCGCCACCGCCGCGGCCGAGGTGCCCGCTGTCGCCGACCGGTTCGCTGCGATCGACGCCGTCTATCAGGCAGCACTCGAGCGCCCCTGGCCCCGGCTGCAGCGCATCCACGGCGACCTGCACCTCGGGCAGGTGCTCGCGGTACCCGATGGCGGGTGGCGCATCGTGGATTTCGAGGGCGAGCCCCTCCGCCCGATGGAAGAGCGCGCGATCCCCGACCTTCCTCCCCGTGACGTCGCCGGGATGCTGCGATCCTTCGACTACGCGAGCGCGGTCGGCGGCGGACCCGCGGCGGCCGACTGGGCGGCGGCGTGCCGGGCGGCGTTCCTGGACGCCTACGCCGGCGCGCCCGGCTCCGTCGACCTCGACCCCGTGCTCCTGAGGGCGCTCGTGCTCGACAAGGCGGTCTACGAGGCGACCTACGAGGCCCGCAACCGGCCCGACTGGCTGCCGGTGCCGCTCGCGGGCATCGACGCCGCCCTCGCGCCGGAGTCCCTCGCCTCCTGAGTCAGTCGGCGACGGTCTCCACCGGCTGGAGCACGAGGAACAACGCTCCGTACGGGGGCAGCGAAACGGCGAAGCTCTGCAGGTCGTCGACGCGCCCGATCGTCTCGCCCGAGGCCGCGTCCACCACATCGCTGTGCGGCACCAGCTGCTCCGACCGCACGGTGCCCTCCGTCGGCTCGGAGCAGAAGTTCAGCACGGTCACCTGCATCGGGGCATCCGCCTGCGCGTCGCCGTTGTCGAGGCGGTGCACGAGCACGAGCATCCCGGGATGCGCGACCTCCGGGACATCGACCTGCGACGCGGTCGCGATGCCGTACTCCCGGCGGAGGTCGAGGATGCCGGCCAGCCGCGATGCGAACGACGTCGGGTCATCCAGCTGGGCAGGCAGCGGGCCGTAAAGCGCGCGCCCGCGCGGCATGCCCGCCGGCGAGCGGGTCGCCCCCGGATCGACGTCGAGCAGATCGTGGGCGCCGCGCTCGATCCACCGCGTGTCGCCGGCTGCGAGCAGGTCGGCGACCTCGTTGGCCGGGATGGTGAGCATCCCGGTGAGGTCCCAGCCGGAGAGGGCGAAGACGCCGGGCTGCCACGCGTTGTACGCGCAGAGCAGGAGGTGCGCGTCGCGGATGGCGGGCACCTCCGCGTCGGTGATCTCCTCGAGCCGCTCGATCCCCCGCGTCGCCGCGATGAGCGAGGTCGACGTGCAGGCGATGCCGTTCTGGGTGAAGACGCGGTTGTAGTCGGCGGTGCCGGTGAGATGCTCGGTGAGGTCTGCGCGCACCTCTTCGGCGAGCTGACCGCCGGAGATCTCGCGCCCGCGGAAGCGGTAGAGATCGTCGTCGTGCCGGGTCGCCCAGTGGACGAGTTCGTAGGTGAGCTCGTCGTGGTTCTGCATCCCGTGCACGAGCTGCACCGGCTGGACGCCGAGCTGGAGTGACGTCGTCAGCGCAAGCCGGAGGAACTCGGTCTGACCCGTTGCGAGGGCGTGGTGGTAGCCCGGACGCCCGATGAAGTCGTAGGAGAGGTCAGCACCGACGGCCGCGGTGTCGCGGATGTCCTCGATCGTGAGGTTGAGCTCCTGGAAGGTGAAGCCGCCCACCTTGCGCACCATTCCGGCGATGATGTGGTTCGCCGCGTGGGAGAGCGGATGTCCCTCCGACCAGCCCGGAAGACCCTCCGCACTCTTTTCCACGCCGAGGAAGCCGTTCGCGTCCAGGCGCAGGGCGCTCGTGCCGAGCTCGCCCAGTGAGTGCAGGGCATCCCCGATGACCAGACGCATGCCCGCGAAGGTGGGGTCCAGCCAGTTGATGGAGGGCTGACCCTGCTTGAAGTAGTGGAGGTACACCCAGCGGCGCGTGATGCCGTCGGGGCCGATGACGGGCGCGGTCGCGCTCCAGTTCGTCTCCTTCACGCCCGGCGTGTAGAAGATGACCCGCTGGAGAGCCCCGATGATGTACCCGCGTCCCTCGAGCTCCTGCTCGGTCGCGGGGTCGAGGTTGACGCTGTCGACCCCCTCGGGCACCTCGGGGAGAAGGTCCCAATCCTCGGGCGGGATCTCCACCATGTGGTAGATGCCCGGGTAGTCCTTGAACCCCATCTCCGCGAGCCGGAAGTCGGCGCCCTTCCCGGTGTGCCCGGGCACGATGTCGTCGATGATGCTGCCGCCGTGGCTTTCGGCGACGTCGCACAGGGCACGGAATTCCTCCTCGACGCCGAACGCGGGGTCGATCTCCGTGCTGATGCGGTCGAAGTGGCCGTCGACGCTCGGGGTTTCGAGCCATCCGGCGATGCCGCCCGCCCTCTTCACCGGTCCGGTGTGCACCGCGGTGATTCCGACGCGCTCGAACGCCGTCCACAGCTCCTCGTCGCCGAGCGCCGCGAGGAACGACTGCCCCGGCCGGGTGATGAGCGAGATCGGGTATGCCGTGAACCACACATCGCTCGTCGCGATGGCCCGTCGGGCATCGGGGCGTGCGTAGGGGTTGCGCCACATCGCCGGCTGTCCGGCGAGCTGGCGGGCGAGGACATCCGCGTCCTTGAGCATCGACTGGCGCACGAGCCACTCGACGTACGACGGGTTGGTGCCGTTCGCCGTGCGCGGGTCGGTCTTGATGCGACGCACGCTCCCACCGCGGAACTGGTCGCGCGGGCGCAGCCTCCGGGGGCGCGCGGGATAGCGCTGCTCGTCGTAGCTGATCTCGATCTTCTCGGGATCGGTTTCTTCGGTGTCGAACGTGCCCGTTCCGGGCAGGTCGATGGGGCCGGTGTAGAGATCCTCCGGCCGATGCGCGTCGGGTGCCATTCCTCAACGCTATTGGAATCCGATCCCCCTGGGCCGAGGGGTGGCGTGTACCTCCGCGAAGCACTATGAAACGAGCGCGAGTGGCGTCACGCTCCGTCGGGCGCCGGCGAGCCGGAGGGGAGCGTCTTGTGGAAGATCAGGAACCGACACGGGGTCGCCAGTTCCGACGCGAGGTGCGGATATTCGACGTCGAACTCACCGGTGCGTACCTGCCGATAGCCGATGCGTTGATACCACTCGAGGAGGAACTCCTTGGATGGATGCGACCACGCCCGGGGGACGAGAACCTCCAGCTGCATCGTGCGCAACCCCGCCTCTTCTGCCCAGCGCTCGACGAACTGCACAAGCCGCCGCCCGACCCCCTGCCCACGCACGGCGGGGTCGGCGACGAGCATGCCGAATTCCCCCGTCTCGGTACCCAGCTGTTGCACGCGAACCGCGCCGACGATGACGCCGTCCCGGTCGGCCACAGCGATCTCGCCACGACGGATGAGGTCGTCCATCTCCTCCCGGTTCGTGCGCGCCGCTCCGTCGCGCCACATACCCGCCTCGCTGACTTCGTACACGTCGTTGACGAGCGTGACCAGGTGATCGATGTCGTGATCCTCGCCGGGCTGCAGCATGTGGACGAGGGCGTCGGCGGCGTTTGGCATAGGTGTTCCTTCCGAGGGGTGGTGGGTCGACGAGCCGGATACCGACTCGTTCCGGCCACGCGTGGCTCGCGCCACGCCGGTTCATGCGGCGGCGCCTTCGGTTTGCGGGAGACCACGCACAGCGTAGAGCGAATCCCCGGCGAAGAGTCGGGTCTCCCAGTGAACGGTGAGGCACGAGCTCATCAACGCGTCCGCCCGCGGCGAGTGGGCGCGGGCTTAAGCCGCGTGCGGGATCCGCAGCGGCCGCTGTCATCGGTGCCTTCTTCGGCACTCGAATGGCCCGAACGGCTCTGGCCGGGTGGTCGGACGCTGCTCGAGCGGCTGTCGGTCAGCCCTTTTCGTGGCGTCGATACGCCAGGGGCGTGATTCCGTGTAGGACCTTGAACTGTCGGGAGAAGTAGAACGGGTCTGAGTAGCCCACCTCGACAGCGATCAGGGCGACCGGCCAATCGGTTGTGTCGAGTAGCAGTCGCGCCTGCGACATGCGAACGCCGGTCTGATAGCGAAGCACCGGCGATCCCACCTGCTTTCGAAAGAGCGCCGCGAAGTGCGAATCGCTCATTCCGGCGATGCGCGCAAGTTCCTTCACCGAGGTCGATTGTGCTGGCTGCTCCTGGATGCGGCGCCGCGCCTGTTCGATCAGTGCCGATCGTCCGCCCGGTGCCGTGCGGCTCGCGCAGAGCAGCACCATGAGGTGCCAGATCGCGCCGGCGACAGCGAACAGTCCTGCCTCGGTGGGATAGCTCTCGAGTGTTGTCACGATCTCGTCAATGAGCGCGACCTCGCGAAACGGATCTGCCGACTCTCGAACCGGAGACAGGGAGGTGATGTGAGCGCGAGAAAGCAGAGCCGGAACCTGGAGGCCATCGACATGAACCCACCAGAGCGTCCATGGGCTGTCCGGATCGGCACCGTAGGCGTGCGCCGTCCCGGGGGGAATCACGAGTACCTGGCCTGCGCGCACTGCATGACGTGTGCCGTCGATGGCGCACCAACCTGCTCCCTCCGTGCAGACGATCACAATCGCTTGTCGCACGCCTCGTCCACGACGCACGCCGTGCGCTCGCGCCTCAGGGAAGTAGCCGGCGTCGGTCGCCACCAGTTGGTCGGTGGGGGGAGTGTGCAGGGCCGCCACGACCTGCGGGCGAGGAACGACGACCAGGCGTTGTCCTGGAAAGCCTTCGCGTATCGACAAGTCGCCTCCGATCATTGTTTTGTCCAGTTTGTCAGTCGCATCGGGCATTCTGCGCCAGCATCTTGGCGTCTACCGTCAAGGCATGCTCGACGCCGAGACAAGCAGCGCTTCGCGGATCGTTCTGCCGCCCGCCCCCCCGGAGGCGGCTGATTCTCCCGTGTTCGCATGGTCCGAGCCAGTGATGATCGACACGTACGCGCCGGAGCTTCCCGATGAGCTGCCCGCCTTCCTGGAGAAGCGCGTCTACCAAGGCTCCTCCGGCCGGGTCTACCCTCTCCCGTTCCACGAGCGAGTTTCGGCGCGCAAGGCGCCCCAGGAATGGCAAGCGGTACACATCGAAAACCGCTGGGTGAGGCTCATGATCCTCCCTGAGCTGGGCGGTCGTATCCACATCGGCCTGGACAAAACGAACGGCTACGACTTCTTCTACCGCAACAACGTCATCAAGCCGGCGCTTGTCGGCCTGGCGGGACCCTGGGTCTCGGGTGGCGTGGAATTCAACTGGCCTCAGCACCACCGGCCCGGAACCTTCCTCCCGACAGACGTGCAGATCGAACACGACGACGATGGATCGGTCACTGTCTGGTGCTCGGACCACGACCCATTCACTCGGATGAAGGGCATGCACGGCGTACGACTCCGTCCCGATAGCGCCGTAGTCGAAGCGCGGGTGCGTCTCTACAACCGCAGTGAGACATCGCAGACCTTTCTGTGGTGGGCGAACGTGGCGGCCGCTGTGGGGGACGACTACCAGTCCTTCTTTCCGACCGATGTGCGCTTCGTGGCCGACCACGCCAAGCGCGCGATCGCATCGTTTCCGCGCGTCGACGGTCTCTACTACGGCGTCGACTATCCGGCGAGGGTCGACGCCGAGCACCCGGATGCTGACCGACTCGACTGGTACCGCAACATCCCCGTGCCGACGTCGTACATGGTCACCGACACGGCTCACGAGTTCTTCGGCGGCTACGACCATTCCGTGCGGGCGGGTTTCGTTCACGTGGCAGACCGGCACATCTCGCCGGGTAAGAAGCAATGGACGTGGGGCAACGCGCCGTTCGGGTGGGCGTGGGATCGCAACCTCACCGACGAAGACGGCCCGTATGTGGAGCTGATGGCGGGGGTATACACCGACAATCAGCCGGACTTCGCCTACCTCGCGGCCGGTGAGACCAAGTCCTTCAGCCAGTTCTGGTACCCCATCCAGGAGATCGGACCGGCGCACATCGCGGACAGGGAGCTGGCCGCTCGGGTAGACGTGGAAAACGGTGAGGTGCGCATCGGTATCGCTCCTGCCGCCCGCCTCACGCAGCGGCGGGTGACCGTCTCCTGCGGCGATCACGTGCTGGTCGATGTGACGCGCGACCTCGAGCCCGGAGAGCCCGTGCATCTCCGCGCAACTCTTCCGCTCGACGCGGGGGCGCACGAGGTCCTCCTCATCGTCAGCGCCGACGACGGGTCGACACTTCAGTTCCGCCATGTGGAGGCCACGGAAGAACAGGAGCCGCCAGCCCCGGCTGTCGAGCCGCCGGCGCCCGCCGACATCGAGACGATCGACGAGCTCATCCACGTGGGGTCGTACCTCCGGCAGTACCGCCACGCGACTCGGTCGCCGGAGCCGTACTGGCGCGAGGCGCTCGCGCGTGACGGTGGTGAGACGCGGGCTTTGGCGGCCCTGGCCTGGCACGCCTACGGGAACGGGCAGATTGGCGAGGCACGCGAGCTTTTCGCCGCTGCCGTCGAGCGGCAGACGCGGTGGGTCCCGACCCCTGCGTCGGGAGAGTCGCTTTACGGATTGGGTCTCGCCCTCGCGAGGTCCGGCGACGACGAGGGCGCGATGGCCAGATTCGCGCGCGCGGCGTGGGATGCCGCCTATGCCACTCCCGCAGGATTCGCGTTAGCCAGGCTCGAGGCGAAGACCGGGCAGAGCACGCGAGGCATGGAGCGCCTGAGCGCGCTGATCGAACGCGATCCTGAACATGGGCAGAGCCGGGCACTGCTCGCCGCACTCCTGATCGAGTCTGGCGACGACGCCTCGGCATCCGCGGTTCTGGACGAAGCCCTGAGACGGGATCCGCTCGATCAATGGGCGCGGCACCTCGCACATCAGCCGCTGAGTATCGACGCACGAACCGTGCTCGACGTCGCTCGCGAGTATGCGGCGGCGGGGCTCTACTCGCGTTCTCTAGAGGCGCTCGAGGATGCGGAGGCTGCGGTGCCTCACCGGGCGATCGGCCAGTCACAGGTCGCGCCGTTGATCGCGTACGAGCGTGCGCGGGTCCTGAGCATCCTTGGCCGCGGTGACGATGCAGACCGCGCCCGAGAGATCGCCCGTAACCTGGATGCGCGGTGGTGCTTCCCGTCGGGGCTGGACGACCTCGTGACCTTGTCGAATGCGCTCGCGACGGACGGGAGCGATCCTGTCGCGTCCCTCCTCCTCGGCCATTGGCTCTATGACGCCCGGCGGTATGACGACGCCATCGGCGCATGGCAGAACGCGCTGGTCCACGGAATCGGGCAGCGCGGCGCGACAACCGCTCACCGCAACCTGGGTATTGCGTTCTTTAACGTTCGACACGACGCCGCTGGCGCCCGTGAACACTACCGCCGGGCGCTCGAGCTCTCGCCACGCGATGCGAAACTCCGTTACGAGGCGGATCAGCTGTGGGCGCGCACCGGCGCGTCGGCGCGCGAGCGACTCGCCGCCCTCGACGAAGCCGCGGATCTCATCGAGGAGCGTGACGACCTCGCGGTGGCGTACGCGGGATTGCTCGTGGACACCGAACGTGCCGACGACGCCCGCGCGTTCCTAGAACGCCGAAACTTCCAACCCTGGGAGGGGGGCGAGGGCCAGGTTCTCAGCGTGTGGGAGGCGGCCGCCATGCGACTCTCCGAGTCGGCGCTGCGTCGCGGGGACTCAGAGAACGCTGTCGCGTTGCTGGTCAGTGCTCTGCGCCCGCCGACGAACCTCGGCGAGGCCCGTCACCAGCTGGTGAACGATGCGCACCTCCGGCTGGCCCTCGGCGATGCCTACGCTGCGGCTGGCGACCTCAGGGGCGCGCATGAGCAGTGGGGGATCGCCGCGTCCTTCACCGGCGACTTCACGAACATGAGTTCGCAGCCCTACAGCCGCCAGACGGCCTACTCCATTCGAGCTCTTCGGCGTCTGGGGGATGACGCAGGGGCCGACGCACTGTTGTCGTCTCTCAAGTACTGGACCGAAGTCCTCGCGGCCACTCCCGCCCGGATCGACTACTTCGCGACAAGCCTGCCGACCATGCTGCTGTTCGACGACGACCCGCAGCATGTGCGGGATCGCGAAGTGGACGAGCTGCGCACGATCATCGCCGAACTCGAAGCGGCCGATGCAAACACGCCCCGCAAAGGCGGGCGTACCCTCGCTTCCGGCGCAGACGCCGGAGCGCTGAACACAAGAGAAAGGTGAATGCGATGACCATTCGACAAAGGCGTCTGTGGGGGATGGGCGGTTTGTCCGCCCTCTTGGCCGCGACGATCGCTCTGACCGGATGCGCCGGGGCGGGAGCCCCGGGCGGCAGCGGAGGCGAAGGCCAGGCGGAGACGATCCGGATCGGTGCGCTCTATCTCGACTCGCAGGGGTACTACGGTGGCGTCAAGGCCGGTGTCGCTCAGGCTGCGGAAGAGAGCGGTCTCGATGTCGAATTCCTCGAGACGACGTCTGCGGGTGACGTCTCGAAGGAGAGCACCTTCATGAATACGCTGGTCTCTTCCGGCGTTAGTGCGGTCATCATCTCGGCTGTCTCGGCGGAGGGGAGCATCCCCGCCATCAAGCAGGCCTACGACGCCGGGATCCCCGTCATCTGCTACAACACGTGCGTTACGGACGAGGCGACAGAAGCGTACGTGACCGCCTACATCCTGGGTGACCCCGTAGAGTTCGGACGGATGCTCGGCGAGGCTGCTGCGCAGACGTTCACCGAGGCGGGAATCACCGCACCGAGGATGGGCGTGATCAACTGCGAGCAGTACGAGGTGTGCCAGCAGCGTCTCGTCGGCTTCGAGACAGCCCTGACCGAGGCTCTTCCCGACGCCCAGATCGTCGCGAACCAGGAAGGCGCGGAGGTCGACCGGGCTGTCCCCGTGGCCGAGCAGATGCTGTCGGCCAACCCCGACCTGGACGGTCTCTATGGAGAGGCCGGCGGTGCGACGATCGGCGCCTTCAAGGCCGTGGGCACACGCGGTCTTGGGGGGCAGGTCTCGGTGTTCGGCTCGGACATGACGACCGAGATCGCCACGGAGCTCGAATCGGGCGAGGTGCTCAAGTACGTCGTCGACATCTCCGGCATGGAGGTCGGGTTGCTCGCGTTCGCCGCCGCCCAGGACGCGATCGAGGGCAATGCTCCGGCGGAGAAGGTGGTTGCCGCGCCGATCACGCTCTACGGGCCTGGCGACGCCGCCGAGTGGCTCGAGACGCACCCCGACGGACTCCCGTAATCGATCGGGGCTCACCTCGCCTGCGGGGTGAGCCCCCCACCCGGAGGAGGGCCGATGGAGGCCGAGAGACAGACCGACGTCGTCGCCGAAGCGATCGGAGTCACCCAGCAGTATCCGGGCGTGACCGCCCTGGACGATGTGGATTTTGCGATCGCCCCAGGCGAGGTGCGGGCGCTCCTCGGCCAGAATGGCGCGGGGAAGTCGACGCTGATCCGTCTGCTGTCTGGGGTGGAGACCCCGTCCTCGGGTGAGATCCGCGTCGGCGGACAACCCCTCGGAGCGGGCGGCGTTCGGGAGGCGATCGAGAGGGGAGTGGCTACCTGTTACCAGGATCTGAGCCTCATCAGTGGCCTCACCGTCGCAGAGAACTTCTTCCTGGGTCGCTGGCCGGTCGGCGGCTTCGGCATCTCGTATTCACGAATGGCGAGCGCGGCCCGAGATGCGCTGGAGCAGTTGGGGGCGTCTATCGACCCGAACGCCGTCGTCTCTTCGCTCAGCCTCGCGGAGCAGCAGATCGTAGAGATCGCCCGGGCGCTCCGCGAGAATCCTCAGCTTCTGATCCTGGACGAGCCGACAAGCGCTCTGGCAGCCTCCGAGGTGAGCATCGTCCTGGACACCGTGCGGCGTATCGCCGGACGCGGGGTGGCCGTGATCTATGTCAGCCATCGGATGGACGAGATCCGTCAGATCGCCGATTCGGCCACCGTGATGCGCAACGGTCGGGTCATCGAGACGGTCTCCCTCGAGGGCAGCGACACCTCATCGATCATCAAGCTCATGATCGGGACGGAGGAGTCGGCGCCGCCGGCGCGACCGGCTCGCGCGAAGGGTGAGGTCGCGCTGTCTGTGCGCTCGCTCTCGCTCCCGCCGAAGCTTGAGGACGTCTCCTTCGACGTGCGGCGCGGTGAGATCCTCGGCATCGCCGGGCTGCTGGGCTCGGGCCGTACAGAGCTGTTGAGCGCCATCGCCGGGCGTGAGCGGGTGGGCGGTGGCGAGATCTTCGTCGGCGGAGAGCGCGTCGCGCGTCTGACGCCCGCGGGAATGCGCCGGCGTGGAATCGGGATGACCCCAGAGAACCGCAAAGCGCAGGGTGTGATCTTGGGGCTCGGTATCGACGAGAACATCGTGATGTCGGACTTCTCACGCGTGAGCCGGGCGGGGATGCTCTCGAGCGGCGCGATCAGCAGGGCAAGCCGCGCTCTGGCGTCCCGGCTGGCCATCAAGGCGCACGACCTCGAGCAGCCCATCGGCACCCTTTCGGGCGGCAACCAGCAGAAGGCGGTCATCGCCCGTTGGTTGCACGCGGACAGTACGGTGCTCCTTCTTGATGAACCGACCCGCGGCGTCGACGTCGAGGCAAAAGCGCAGATCTACGAGATCATGCGAGACGTTGCGGAGGCGGGCAAGGCAGTCGTCTTCGTGTCGAGCGAACTCGAAGAGCTTCCTCTCGCGTGTGATCGCGTGTTGGTGCTCGCCGGAGGCGGGATGACCCGCGAGTTCCATGCTCCCGACATTCCCCTTTCCGAACTTCTCGAGGCCTCCATGGCCACCCACGTCTGAGGCGAAAGAACCATGACAAACACCACCGAACAGACAGCGATGGGTCAGCGCGACCCGGAGCTGACCCGCTTGGGCGCGGTCGCTCGGCGATTCCGGACCAACACCACTCTGATCAACATCGTCGGGCTGCTGGTCGCGATCGTCGCTCTATACGCCTATCTCTCCTTCAATGCGTTCGGGTTCCTGAGCCCTGCGAACCAGTTGGGGTTGCTGAGAGACGCTGCGCTTGTGGGTATCGCTGCGACCGGAATGACTCTCGTCATCATCGCGGGCGAGATCGACGTCAGCGTGGGCCCCGCTGTGGCCCTGTCGTCCGTCATCGTCGCCTTCGGTATTGCGGAATGGGGGCTGCCCACGGGATTGGCGATCCTCGTGACATTGCTACTGGGGACGGCATGGGGTGCGCTCGCGGGGGTGCTCCGCGCTCGGTTCCTCGTCCCTTCGTTCATCGCGACGCTGGGGCTGTGGAGCGTGCTCCGCGGAGTCGCACAGTTCTCGACCAACGCCCTTCCCGTGCCGCTGCCTGTCGATGACCCGATCATGACGGTTCTGTCGGGCAGCTTGCTCGGTGTCCCCACGCCGGCATGGGTCATGCTCGGCGCGTTCCTTGTTTTCGGGTTCATCGCCCGCAAGACGCCCTACGGTCGAAGTGTCTTCGCGGTCGGCGGCAACGCCGCGGCCGCCCGTCTAGCGGGCATCAAGGTGAATCGCGTCCGGGTCATTCTCTTCGCCACGATGGGATTACTCTCGGCGATTTCAGGGGTGCTGCTGGCCGCCCGGCTCGGCTCGGGCAACGCGGGCGCTGCCGTCGGGCTCGAATTCGATGTGATCGCGGCCGTCGTCATCGGAGGCACGGCGATGGCCGGGGGAAGGGGCAGCCTGATCGGCACCTTCCTCGGTGTCATCTTCATCACGCTGATCGGAAACGGGCTCGTGCTGCTGGGCGTCAACTCGTTCTTGCAGGACGTCGTGCGCGGCGCGATCATCGTCGCCGCTGTTCTGTTGAACGTCACGCTGTCGCGCCGCCGCGCTACTCGACTGGAGGACTGAGCATGACCGGCAGAGAAGGTCTCGCGAGGGAGACGATCGTGCCCGAGGGACAGGTCATGAAGGGCGTCTTCCTCCCCGGCGACGCAACGGCAGAACTGCGCTCCTACGCAGTGCCGACACCTGGGCCGAACCAGTTGCTCGTACGCGTCGGCGCCTCGGGCATCTGCGGCAGCGACATCGGGTACATCTATCGCGGCTACAAGACGCATAAGGGCCTCGATGGTGCCCCCGCCTACAAGGGAGTAGTTGCCGGTCACGAACCAAGCGGACGTGTCGTCGCGGCAGGACCGGGGGTCGCGCGGTTCACGGTGGGCGATGACGTCCTCATTTACCATATCCATGGATGCGGCGTGTGCCGCAACTGTCGGGCCGGCTACTACATCAGCTGCACCGACCAGGCGCTGCGCAAGGCATACGGCTGGCAGCGGGACGGCGGCCACGCCGACTACGTTCTCGTCGACGAGACCGAGTGCATCCCGCTCTTCGCGCCGCTGACATACGCGGACGGGGCGCTCATCGCGTGTGGGTTCGGTACCGCCTACGAAGGCCTGCGTCGCGCGAACATGCATGGCGGCGAGGATCTTCTGGTCGTGGGCTTGGGCCCGGTGGGTCTGGCGGCGGCCATGATCGGGCGGGTGTTGGGCGCGCGCCGGGTGATCGGGGTCGAGCGCAACGCCGAACGAATCGACTTCGTTCGCGATCTCGGGCTGATCGACGACTTCGTCGTTGCCGATGACTCGGCGGCCGACCGCATCGCCGAGCTGACGGCTGGTAAGGGCTGTGAAGTGGCGATCGACGCCTCGGGAAGCCAACCCGGGCGGGCGACGGCGATCGCCGGTGTCGCCGAGTGGGGGCGGGTGTCGCTACTCGGCGAGGGTGGCGATCTTCATACCGAAGTCTCTGACGCGCTCCTGCACAAGCAAGTGACGATCAATGCATCATGGGTGACGTCTCTGCAGGGAATGGAAGACCTGGCGCGCATGCTTTCGGAGGCGGGGGTGCATCCGGAGATCGTCGTGAGCCACCGCATGAGGTTGGCAGACGCTGATGAGGCCTATCGCCTCGCCGCTGCCGGCACGACCGGCAAAGTCGTTCTTGTGCCCGACGACGCACCCTCCGGCCTCGCGTGACTCTGCAGATCGACAAGATCGACACGGGTGATGCGGACCTTGTCCTGTGGCGTGTCGATACCGGCGCCGTCCAGGCGGTGTTCCTCCCTTCGGTCGGCGGACGCCTTCTTTCGTTGCGCGCTTCCGGCCACGAATTGTTGTGGGTGAACCCGCGATTCTTCGATGAGCACTTCGCTGCGCAGTCACCTCGCGCCGCGTGGCCCGCCGTAGACGGATCGTTCGCTTCATGGGCGAACATCGGCGGCTCGAAGACGTGGCCGGCCCCCCAGGGCTGGGCGGGGGCGGGAGAGTGGCCCGGCCCCCCCGATGAGGTCCTGGACTCGGGGCGCTATTCCTTCGCATCTCGGGTGGAGGATTCTGCCCGCATCGCGACGGTGAGTATGACCAGCGCGCCAGACGCGCGCTCCGGGCTCACCATCACTCGGGAGTTCCGATTCGTCGCCGGTGAGGGATCCTTCGAGCAGACGACGACGTTCACCAACACATCTAGCGGCGAGGTCAGGTGGGCGATCTGGGAGGTTGCCCAGGTAGCGACGCAGCACGCGGCCGGAACCTCGCTGGAGCGCGCAGCGGTAGAAGTACCTGGGGCGTCTGTGGACGCGGTCGTGGATCTCGGCATGTATGTCGGGAGCCCGCGCGTGAGCGAGTCTGAACGCGGAATATGGCTCGCAGTGGCGCCCGGCGTCGCGAAGTTCGGCTTCCCAAACGCCGAGGGTCGCGTGTCTTTCCGAAGCGAAGACCGCCCAACTCTCGAACTCGCGACCACCGTTTACCCCGACCGGGAATACCCGGACAGTGGATCTCGCGTGGAGGTATGGACGCAAAGCCCGATCGACGAGCCGCTCCCCGAGCCGAGCGGGCTCCGGCCCGATGCCTGGCTGGTGGAACTCGAGGTGCTCTCGCCGTTCCATGTACTCGAGCCCAGCAAATCTGCGCGTATGTCCATCGCGTGGAACACGACCGACTGACGGGAGCGCACCTCCGTCGACGAACCCCTCCCCCACACTTCGCCACATGTCCGCGGTACAGATCGACGGTGCGCAGCCCGCTCATCGAGACACATCTTGGACGTCCCGGCGTGAGCCCCTTTCACACCGCCCCAACGGGTGCTCGAGCCGGGCACGGCCCGCACATCGTCGCCGGGCGTAGAGGACCTCGCTCCGCTGCACCTCGTCGAGCTGGTTGAAATGACGAACCACGCCCTTCGAAGGCCTAGCTGAATGCCACCGGCATCTCGTACCCGACGCGGGTCGCCTTGCTCAAGACGGTGTCGCCGTTGGTCACCGTAGCCATTCGAGCCGCAATCCCGTCGGCTGATCCCGTTCCGATCGCGGCGAGAGGACGGCCCGCACGCCGTCGAGCCGCCGCCCGGCGGGAGGGTGCCCTTCTCGTGGGGTGGGGCGTGCTTAGGCCCGCGGGTTAAAGGGATCGGTGATGGTGTTGCCGTAGTCGAGCCACACCGACTTCGTCTCGGTGTATTCGTACACCGCCTCGGGTCCGTTCTCGCGGCCGATGCCGCTGCTGCCGAACCCGCCGAAGGGGGCGGCGTAGCTGGTCTTGCGGTAGTTGTTGACCCAGATCGTGCCAGCCCGCACGAGGCGGGTCATCCGGATCGCGCGCGCGATGTCGGTAGTCCAGACCCCTGCAGCAAGACCGTACTCGGTGTCGTTCGCGATACGCACGGCGTCTGCCTCGTCTTCGAAACGGATGAGGCTCGCGATCGGGCCGAAGACCTCTTCGCGGGCGATGCGCATGTCGTTGTCGACATCGCCGAAGATCGTCGGGCGCACGAACAGGCCGGCGGCGAGCGCGGGGTTGTCGGGACGCGAGCCGCCGGCGAGCAGCGTCGCCCCGTCATCCTTCGCGATCTGGATGTACTGCATCACCTTGTCGTACTGAGCCTTGTTCGCGACGGTGCCCATCTCGGTTTCCGGGTCGAGCGGGTCGCCAAGGCGGATCTTCTCGGTGCGCTCGACTAGGCGACGCGAGAACTCGTCGTAGATGGAGCTCTGCACGAGTACCCGCGAACCCGCCATGCAGGTCTGGCCCGTGGCCGCGAAGATGCCGGCGATAACTCCGTTGACGGCGTTATCGAGGTCGGCGTCGGCGAAGACGATGTTTGGCGACTTGCCCCCGAGCTCAAGCGAGACCCGGGCGAGGCGGTCAGCCGCCGTCGCCGCGATCTTCTTTCCCACCGCCGTGGAGCCGGTGAACGCGACCTTGTCGACGAGCGGGTGCGCGGCGAGCGCGGCGCCGGCATCGCCGAACCCGGTCACGACGTTCACGACGCCCTCAGGAAGACCCGCTTCCACGAGCAGTCGCGCAAGGATGAGCGTCGAGACCGGGGTGACCTCCGACGGCTTGATCACGATCGTGTTGCCGGCGGCCAGTGCCGGGCACAGCTTCCACAGCAGCAGCGCGAGCGGGCTGTTCCACGGGGTGATGGCCGCGACGACACCTATCGGCTCGCGCAGCGTGTACACCTGCAGGTTGGGCACGCTCGTGGCCAGAGTGTCGCCGGTCATAGTCTCGGCCACGCCGGCGAAGTAGTAGCAGTGCGACGCGAGCGCCTTGGTCTGACCGAGCACCTCGCGGATCAGCTTGCCGTTCTCGAGCACCTGCACGCGGGCGAGCTCCTCGGCGTTGCGGGCGATGAGGTCGCCGAACGTGCGCAGGATCGTGGCGCGCTGCGCCGGCGTCGACGAACGCCAGGGCCCCGCGAACGCGCGGGCGGCCGCGGTCACGGCGCGATCGACGTCGTCCGCGTCGCCGCGCGGTACCTCTGCCCAGTCGCGTCCGTCGAACGGGTTGACCGAGGCGAACGTCGCCCCCGATCCCGAGGGCGTCCATTCGCCGTCGATGAGGAGCTGGTAGCTCTCCGTCTCCACAGTCATCTGTCAACCTTTCACTTCGATTGAGGGGTGTAGGCCCGGGTGAACCGCCCCGTCGTCGCCTGCGATTCGCGCAACAGCGCTTCGCGGATGCCCGGCACCGCGTCGTCGTCGAGCTGCGACGCGGAGCCCATGACGTTGACGGCGCCGATCACAACGCCGTGGTCGGTGAACACGGGCGCCGCCATGCCGCCGGCTCCCGAGATGCGCTCGTTGCGCGAGACGGCTACTCCGGACTCGCGCACGACCGCGAGGCGCCGTTCGAGTTCGTCGGGGTCGACGGTCGCGGCGGGGCCGTGGTCGGCGGGCATCGGCGACGACAGCACGGAGGCGATGACATCCGCCGGGAGATGCGCGAGGATCGCGCGCCCGCTCGAACCGAGCTGCAGGCTGTAGGGGCGCCCGAGTTCAACGGAGTACCGCAGCTCCGAGCTCGACATGCGCTGGTCGACGTACACGCGGCGGGTGCCGGCGAGGGCCGACACGGTCGCCGTGAGACCGGTGAGCTCGACGAGACGGTCGAGCGAAGGACCGGCCGATTCGGCAAGCCTGCTAGCCTGGGTGCTCTGATTGCCCAGCAGTAGGGCGGCGGTCCCGAGCAGGTACCGCTGCTTGCTGTCCTGCCCGACAAGTCCGCGCGACATCAGGGCGCGCAGCACCCGGTGCACTGTGGCGGGGCCCACGCGGACCCGGCGGGCGAGGTCGTTCACACCCACGGGCTGACCCGATTCGGCGAGCGCGAGCAGGATGTCGGCGACACGGCGTGCCGACTCGGTGCCTTCTTCACGTGTCATGCCCACCACTCTCCCGCGTCCGGCGGCCTTTCGCGTCTGCGTCCCGCTCACGCGAGGGCGGGGACGCTAGCGGCCCGCCCGGCGCGGATGCCGAACGTCACCGCGCGCAGCACCGAGGAGGCGCCGGGGTAGCTGTGGTGATAGAGCCCGGCGGCCTCGCCCACGACGAACAATCCGGACACGGGCGACCCGTCCTCACGCAGCGCGCGACCGGTCGTGTCGGTGCGCACGCCGCCGAAGGTGAAGGTAATGACGGCGCTGATCGGCCACGCGCCGTACGGCCCGCGGTCGATCGGGCGCGCCCAGTTGGACTTCTTCACGCGCAGCCCCGTGGTCGCGGCGCCGTCGAGACGGGAGACGTCGAGCTCGCCCGGCTGGGCAGCGGCGTTGTACTCGTCCACGGTGGCGCGGAGCGCATCGGGGTCCAGCCCGAGCAGGGTGGCGAGCTCATCGATGCTGTCGGCCAGGATCGGCTCGGTCTCGGAGAGCACACCGGGCCGCCAGTCCGAGGTGAGCAGACGCTGGTCGACGATGAGGAACGACGTCTGATTCGCGTCGCGCCAGATGTGGTACGCGACGTCTTCGAACGTCTCGTCGGGGGTGTCGCGCCCCTCGTCGAGGAACCGCCGCGCGTTCTCGTTGACGAGGATGCCGTAGGGGTAGACCATCACGAGCGCCTCGCTCTTGGTGGCGCGCGGGTCGGCGGGTTCGCCGTGGAACATGTCGAACTGCCCGGCCGGTGCCGCACCGGCACCCAGCGCCATACGGATTCCTTCGCCGCGGTCGTACCGCCCGCCCTCGCAGATGGGGGTGAGGGAGCGCCCACGCTCACCGAGGTGCTCGGCGAGCATGGCGGTGTCGCCCTGGAATCCGCCGGTCCCGAGGATGACCGTGCCGGCGCGCCACTCGTGCGGGGCGCCGTCGAGCGTGCCAGCGACGCCGACGACATGCTCCCCCTCGGTGATGAGGTGCGACACCTCGGCGTCGTAGACGATCTTGCCCCCGCTGCTCTCGAACGAGGCGGCCAGGCGGTCGACGATGGCACGCCCGCCCCCGCGGGGCATCAGGCGAGTACCGTGCGACGTGAGGAAGTAGGTCTTGTCGGCGGCCATCTCAACGCCGTGCTCGCGCAACCACGCGACCGAATCGGCGGCGGCGGCCGTCAGGTGCTCGACGATCGCGGGGTCGGCCTGGCCGAGGCTGTAGTCGATGATCCGCGAGGCGAAGTCATCCGTGGGGGTGCCGTCTTCGTGCAGGCGGAAGAACGCCTTGGTCCAGCCGGTGTTGCCGCCGCGATCCTCGCGACCGGACCGCTCCAACACGACGACCCGCGCATGGGGGTGCGCCTCGATCGCTGCGACCGCCGCGGACAGACCTGCGGATCCGCATCCGACGACCACGACGTCGATTGTGGTGAGTTCGGTCATTGACTGCTCCTTGATCTCATCCTTGAATTGCCATTCCGGCTAGCGGAACCTCATGACGGTTGCGACCTGACAACGACATAACCACCAAAGATCCCGATATGTCAATGATCTACGGCCACGACGGGTTGCCCGATCGGCGCTCCCCGTGACATCCTCATTGGGGACGACGCAAAATGCGTTTCTCTGATCGGAATGTCGGAGGGCTCATATGGACAGCCAGGATCGCCGCGGGCCTTTGAGCGATCTCAAGGTCGTCGACGTCGCGACGCTGTTCGCCGGCCCGGGGGCCGCCACCGTCATGGCCGACTTCGGCGCGGACGTGATCAAGATAGAGCACCCCGCCAAACCCGACGGTGCGCGCACGCACGGGCGCTCCCGCGACGGGCACGGCCTCTGGTGGACGAGCCTCGGTCGCAACAAGCGCACCGCGACGCTGAACCTGTCGATCGATGCTGGCCGAGAGGCCTTCCTGCGCCTCGTCGACGATGCCGACATCGTCGTAGAGAACTTCCGCCCCGGCACGCTGGAGCGCTGGGGGCTGGGTTACGACGTACTGAGCGCCCGCAATCCGCGCCTGATCCTCGTGCGGGTGACCGGGTTCGGCCAGTTCGGCCCCGCGTCCCGTCGTCCGGCCTACGGCACGCTCGCGGAGGCGATGAGCGGGTTCGCCTACTCGACCGGCTCTCCGGACGGGCCGCCGACGCTTCCGCCGCTGGCCCTCGCCGACAACATCGCCGCCCTCGCCGCCGTCATAGGCACCCTCACCGCCGTGCACGCGCGCGTCACCTCGGGGCGCGGGCAGGTCGTCGACCTCGCGATCATCGAGCCGATCCTGGCGATGCTCGGACCCCAGATCGCGTTGTACGACCAGCTCGGCGTGATCACCGAACGCCAGGGCAACAGGTCCGAGAACAACGCGCCCCGCAACACCTACCTGACGAAGGACGGCGACTGGGTCGCGATCTCGTCCTCGAGCACTTCGATCGCCTCGCGCGTGATGACCCTTGTCGGAATGCCCGAGGTCATCGAGGCGGACTGGTTCGACTCCGGCGGGGGTCGTGCGGCGCACGCGGACCTGCTCGACGGCGCCGTTGCCGCATGGATCGCCGCGCGTGGGACGAGCGATGTGCTCGCCGCGTTCGAAGGGGCGCAGGCCGCCATCGCGCCGGTGTACGACATCTCGCAGGTCGTCGCCGATCCGCAGCTCAACGCCATCGGCGCCATCGCGACGGTAGACGACCCCGACCTGGGCCCGGTGCGCATGCAGAACGTTCTCTTCCGTCTCTCCGACACGCCCGGGACGATCCGGCACACCGGCCGGGCGCACGGCGCCGACACCGACGACGTCCTCCACGAGGCGGGGTACGACGACGAACAGATCCGACGACTACGCGAGGAGGGTGCCGCGTGAGCCCCATCGTCAGCTGGCTGTACGTCCCGGCGATCCGCCCCGAGCTGTTCGCAAAGGCGTTCGCCGCGTCGCCGGGCGTCGTCATCGACCTCGAGGACGCCGTGCACCCGAGCCGCCGCGCGGAGGCACGGGAACTGCTGGTGGATGCCGTCGAGGCGGCGGGCGTCACATCCGACGCCCTCGTCGTGGTTCGGGTGAACCCCGTGGGTACCGAGGACTTCGCCCGCGACATCGCGTGTGTCGGCCCCTTGATCGCCGCCGGGCGAATCGCCGGCGTCCGTGTGACGAAGGTGGCCGGCGCGGACGACGCCGCGCGTGTCGTCACGGCCGTGCGGGACTTCGCCGAGGAGGCCCTGGTCGTCTGCCAACTCGAGTCGGCCGCGGCGATCCAGGCGGCCTCGGCGGTGGCGGCGACCTCGGGCGTCACGGGCGTCATGATCGGCGAAGGCGATCTGCGGGCCGACCTCGGCCTCCCCGCCGGTGCCGCGGGCGACCCGGGGCTGCTGCTGTCGCGACAGACCGTCGTGCTCGCCTCACGTGCGGCGGGCCTTGGCGCCCCGATCGCCGCGGCCTTCACCAACGTCTCAGACCTCGACGGCCTCCGACGCAGCTCCCTCGAACTACGGGCGTTGGGATACTTCGGCCGCAGCTGCCTGCACCCGCGGCAGATCCCCGTGGTACGCGAGGCCTTCCGCCCGCCCGATGCCGAGGCCGAGTGGGCCGACAATGTCATCGTCGAGGCCGACGCGATGGACGGCGTGGGCGACGCCTCGCGGGCCCTCGCCGACGGCTCGTTCATTGACCCGGCGATCGTCGCGCACGCGCGCTCGATCGCTGCTCAGCGGGAAGCAGCATCCTCATGACCCTCGCCTCCACGACCCAGGATGCCCTGGGCACCCTGGGCACCCTCGGCACCCTCGCCACCGGCGAGCGCGTGCGGGTGATCGACCTCGGGCAACCGCTCTTCACCGGCGTCCCCTCCTCGCCCAGCCACCCCGGCTACCGTCACACACTCATGCGCCGCCACGGCGATGCCGTGCGCGAGGACGGCACCAGCGGGGCCAACGACCTGCTCGTGCTCGGCACGCACACCGGCACCCACGTCGACGCGCTCGCCCACATCAGTCACGAAGGCCGGCTCCACGGCGGAGCCGATGCCCGCACGGCGCAGGAGGGCGGCGGATTCGACGAGCTCGGCGCCCACCGGATCGCCCCGGCGCTCTGCCCCGGTGTGCTCCTCGACGTCCCGGCAGCGCGCGGCGTCGCCCGGCTCGAACCGGGCACGCCGCTCACCGCCGACGACCTCGCGGCCACCGCCCTCGCTCAAGGGACGCAGATCGCCGAGGGTGACGCCGTGCTCGTCCGCACCGGATGGGGTGCGCTGTGGCACGACCCCGCGACCTTCCTCTCGCACGACGGCGGCGTGCCCGGCCCCGACGAGTCCGGGGCACGATGGCTCGCCGATCACGGTGCCGCGCTCGTGGGTTCGGACACCACGGCGTTCGAGCACATCCCCGCTGGGCTCGGTCATGCTCGGCTTCCCGGGCACCGCGTGCTACTGGTCGAATCCGGCATCCCGATCATCGAGATGCTCGCCCTCGAGGATCTCTCACGCTCGGGCGTGCGTCAGTTCACGTTCGTGCTGCTGCCGCTGCCGCTCGTCGGCGCGACCGGGTCGCCGGTGCGCCCCGTCGCGCTCGTGCACGACAGCGGGATCGCCCGGTGAGCGGCGCGACGGCCCATCTCGCCGACTTCTTCCGCCGCACTGCCGACGCCCCGTCCGACGGGGCGGTCGCCGATGCCCGGTCGCGGGTGCGCGACACGGTGGGCATCTCGGTGGCGGCGCTCCACACCGACCCGGCACGGGCCGTATCTACCCTCTCTCGACGCTGGGGAGGAGCGCCAGAGGCGTTCGCACTGGGGATCGCCGACCCCCTTCCGGCACCCTCGGCGGCACTGGTCAACGGCACCCTGGCGCACGCGCTCGACTTTGACGACACGCATCTTCCCTCGATCCTGCATCCGAGCGCCACGGTGGTCCCCGCCGCTCTCGCCGTCGCCGACCTCACCGACCCGAGCGGTCGCGAGCTGCTGGGAGCGGTGTCGGCAGGCCTGGAGGTGTGCATACGACTCGGAATGGCCGGCGACGACGCGGCCGCCAGCAACAACGCCTTCTTCGAGCGGGGCCTCCACGCGACCTCGATCTGCGGTGCCCTCGCGAGCGCCGGCACCGCCGCCACCCTGCTCGGGCTGGATGCCGCGGGCATCGCCCACGCGATCGGGATCGCCGCATCCATGGGCAGCGGCATCCTCGAGGCCAACCGCGCCGGGGGGTCGATCAAGCGGGTGCACTGCGGCTGGTCGGCCCACGCGGGCGTGAGCGCTGCACTGCTGGCCCAGGAGGGCATCACCGCTCCCCCGTCCGCGCTCGAAGGCCGCTTCGGATTTGTCCACGCCTACACCGGTGCGCACCCGCCCACCGCGGGGTGGATGGACGGCCTCGGCGAGCGCTGGGCGCTGGAGGACTGCTTCATCAAGCCGTACCCCGCCAACGTGTTCACCCACACGGGCATCGACGTCGCCCTGCGGCTGCGCGAGCGGGGCATCCGGCCCGAGCAGATCACCGGTGTGGTGCTGTCGGTGCCGTCACCGGTGATGCGCACCATCTCGGAGCCGCGGATCGAAAAAATTCGGCCGCGCGGCGGTTACCACGCGCAGTTCAGCGGCCCTTTCACCTTCGCTCTCGCCCTCACGCGGGGGCACGTCACACTCGGCGACTTCACCGACGAGACCGCCGCCGACCCGGGCCTTCGAGCACTGGCCGAGCGCGTCGAGTACCGGGTCGACGCCGAAGTCGACTCCCTCTACCCCGGGCAGTTGCCGACCGTGGCACACGTCACGCTCGACGACGGCTCGCGCATCGACGAGCGCGTGCTGGCGAACCAGGGCACGCGCTCGCGCCCGTGGGAGGAGGGGACGGTGGACGCCAAGTACGCCTCCACCGTCGTCGGGTTGCCCGACGACCAGCGTGACGAGCTCGCGCAGCGCCTTGACGCTCTCCCCGAGCTGCCCGGCACGGCCGGCCTTCTGCGCGGCATCGGCGTCTGACGTCGACCGGCCCCGCCGGGGCCGACGGAAAGCGGGGCAGGGCCGGTTCGTCACCGGTCCCGCCCCGCTTCTCGTGGGGGTGGATGCTGCGCGTCAGCGGTTGAGCAGCGCCGCCGTCTCGCGGGAGGCGCCGTCGGCGGTGGCGGCCTGACTGGCACGGATGCGGGTGTACCCGACGACCGCGAGGATCGAGGCGACTCCGGCGACCGTCGCCATGAGGGCTACCGGGACCCACGACTGGGTCGCCGCGAACAGCGCCGCCGCGACCAGCGGCACCGGCGCGCTGAAGACGAGCGCGCCCAAGGCGTTGGATGCGGCCACGCCTGAGTAGCGGTATTCCACCGGGAACAGGTCGGCCACCATGCTCGAGAGCACCGAGTAGGTGGTGACGTGGCCGATCAGCAGGGTGGCGAGCACCGCGACGAAGACGAGGACGAGGTTGCCAGTGTTCACGAGGGGGAAGAAGAGGAACCCCAGCGCGAGCGCCGCCACCGCTCCGATGGTGAAGATCCTCGCCGGTCCGACGCGGTCGGCGATGTTCGCCACGACGGCTAGCGCGACGGTATCGACGAGCGCGGCCATCATGATGACCAGCAGCACCGTGCCCTGCGGCAGGCCGAGCACCGCCGTGCCATAGGAGACGAAGTAGGTGCCGACGATGTAGAACACCACGTTCACCGAGGCGTTCAGACCGATACCCACCAGCAGCGGGAACTTCGCCCGCTTGGCCACCTCCAGCAGCGGGGTGCGCGCCTGGCGGCCGGAGGCCTTGACCTTCTGGAACTCGTCGGACTCGGCCACGCCCATGCGGATGACGAAGCCGATCAGCACGAGCACGAATCCGGCGAGGAAGGGGATGCGCCACCCCCACTCCAGCCGCGCTTCCTCGGGCAGGAGCGAGACGAGCGTCATGACTCCGGTGGCGAGCACAAGACCGATGGGGCTGCCCATCTGCGGCGCCGCGCCGTACAGGCGCCGACGCGCGGCGGGAGCATTCTCGACAGCTACCAGCACGGCGCCGCCCCACTCGCCGCCCACGGCGAGCCCCTGCGCGAGGCGCAGGACGATGAGCAGCGCGGGTGCGAGCAGGCCGACCTGCTCGTACGTCGGCAGCGCACCGATGAGACCGGTCGAGATGCCCATCAGCAGCAGTGTCGTGATGAGCGTCGCCTTGCGCCCGACGCGATCGCCGAGATGACCGAACACGAAGGCGCCGATCGGGCGGGCGAAGAAGGCGACTCCGAAGGTGCCGAATGCGATGAGGGTTCCGAGCACCGGGTCGGAACCCGAGAAGAACACGGCGGGGAAGTAGAGAGCCGCGGCGGTTCCGTAGATGAAGAACTCGTACCACTCGATGGCGGTGCCGACCAGGCTCGAGACCACGGCGCGACGTCCCTGCGTCGCCGACCTCGTTGCGCTCATGGGACTTCCTTTCGAACTTCATTGTTCCGTTCAGAGGAACGCTAGTCCCCGCTGAGATCCGAGGAAAAGCTAGCACATACCTGACCGCGTCGGAGTGTATGGTCCCAAGAATCGAATGTTAAGCAATCTCGTTTCTTCCAGCGAAACGAGTCGCTCTTACCCGCACCGCCTGGATGGTCGCACGTGGTTCCACGCGGGCGACTTCCGCGAGTGTGGCTTCATCAACGCGTTCGGCGAACTCGGCGGGCAGGACGAGGACGTTGCCGCCGCCGTCCGCGAACACAAGGCCTCCTTCCAGCGCCGCGTCGCCGAACTCGCCAAAGAAGCTGGCGGCTCCCCTGCCCTCTGGCGGTGACGGTGGGATGTGAACCCTTATCGGATCCCGTTTCAGAGATGCGTCAGGGTTGGGTCTACGAGCCGCGATAGCGACTCGTTCCGGCCGCATGGCGCAAGCCTCGTGCGACGACATCTTCAGCGAAATGGGGATAGGGCTTCGCGCTTGAGGCGCCGCGGAAGCTCCTCACGGGTTGAAGCTATGCGACGAAAGGTGGCACGTGCAATCGGCCTGGTCCGGGTGAGTGCGCTTACTACCGGGTGCGCTTCCGAGCCCGGTGCAGATTCCCGAGGATGCCGACGTGGATGGCGTGAACGTGGGACAGGTGCCCGCCGTCGACGCTCAGGAGGTAGAGATTTGGGGTTGTTCTCGCGGAGCTTGTCGAACTAATACTTCGCCGTCCGCCAGGATAAATATCGCTCCCGCGTCATATCCAGCTCGACTGGCGCTCCACTAGATCAAACGATTGCCCCTGGAAGGACTCGACGTGCCCGACGCCGTGCATCCCCTGCCTGCCACCATGAGCGCTGCCATCTGGAACGGCGACTCCGCATCGCTCCGTATCGAACAGATTCCGGTACCGCGCCCCTCCGCAGGCGAAGTGCTCGTCCAGGTTGCCGCCTGCGGCGTCTGCCACACCG
This sequence comes from Microbacterium sp. Z6_144, assembly GCF_057197625.1. Lineage (NCBI taxonomy): Bacteria > Bacillati > Actinomycetota > Actinomycetes > Micrococcales > Microbacteriaceae > Microbacterium > Microbacterium sp. Z6_144. The sequence continues at coordinate 217,776 of NZ_JBXVPT010000002.1, read as the reverse complement.
ATCTGCACGTCCTCAAGAGCGAAGTGGCATTCCCCGCGCCCGCCGTGATCGGACACGAGATCAGCGGAATCGTCGCGGAGGTCGGCGCGTCGGTGGACGGGTTCGCCGTGGGCGACCGGGTCGTCGGCGCCTTCATCATGCCCTGCGGGTGGTGCGATCAGTGCCTCCGCGGTCGCGACGATCTGTGCACCACATTCTTCGGCGAGAACCGGCTCAAGGGCAATCTCCTGGACGGCACGTCGCGCCTGACGCGATCGGATGGCTCCCGACTGTCGATGTACTCGATGGGAGGGATGGCCGAGTACGCCGTCGTGCCTGCGACGGCGCTGGCCGCCTTAGACCCCGCGCTGGCGCTGGAGCAGTCCTGCGTGCTCGGGTGCGCCGCGTTCACCGCCTACGGCGCAATCGCCGCCGCAGGCCTCGAGGCGGGTGAGTCCGTGGCGGTTGTCGCGGTCGGCGGCGTGGGGTCGAGTCTCGTCCAGATGGCCGCTCACGTCGGTGGCGCTCCGGTCATCGCACTCGACGTCGCCGACGACAAGCTCGAGGGCGCCCGCGCGCTCGGAGCCACCGACACGGTGAACATCCGCGTCGAGGACCCTGTCACGGCGGTCCGCGCGATCTCGCCCGGGGGTGCGGACGTCGTCTTCGAGGCGCTCGGCCGCCCGGAGACGTTCGAGCTCGCGCACTCCCTCCTGGCGGACGGGGGACGGATGATCGCCGTCGGCATCGCCGCGGGACAGGCGACGGCGGCCATCCCAATCACCCAGCTCGTGCGTCGCGGGCAGACCATCCGCGGCTCTTTCGGCGCGCGCACCCGCGGCGATCTCCCCGCGGTGGTCGCCGTCGCCGCCGACGGCGGATTCGACGTCGAGCGGGTCGTCACCCGCACGTACTCCCTCGCCGACGCCGACGCGGCCTACCAGGACCTCGCCGCCGGACGCATCACGGGGCGCGCCATCGTGGTGATGGGCGCCGTTCACCCTGACCCCGAAAGCGACAATTCATGACGTCACCAGAACCGCAGACCATCAGCCACTGGATCGACGGGGCTCCGCACCCGTCGAGCTCGAACCGCACCGCGCCGGTGTACGACCCCGCGCGGGGGGTCGTCACCAGCAGAGTGGTACTCAGTGACGACGCCGATGCGGAGGCCGCCGTCGAGGCCGCCGCCCGCGCCTTTCCGGGATGGCGCGACACGTCGCTGGCACGCCGGCAGGCGATCGTCTTCCGCTTCCGGGAGCTGCTGGCTGCGCGCAAGCGCGACCTCGCCGCGATCATCACCGGCGAACACGGCAAGGTGCTCAACGACGCCGAGGGCGAGGTACAGCGCGGACTGGAGGTCGCGGAACTGGCCACGGGATTTCCTCACCTGATCAAGGGCGACTACTCCGACAACGTCTCCACCGGGGTGGATGTCTTCACGTTGCGGGAGCCGCTGGGCGTCGTCGGGATCATCAGCCCGTTCAACTTCCCGGCCATGGTGCCGTTGTGGTTCTTCCCCATCGCGATCGCTGCTGGCAATACGGTGATCCTCAAGCCCAGCGAACGCGATCCCTCCGCCGCCATGTGGCTCGCGGAGTTGTGGAAGGAGGCAGGGCTCCCCGACGGCGTGTTTAATGTGCTGCACGGCGACAAGTCCGCCGTGGATGCTTTGCTGCAGCATCCACAGATCGAGGCCCTCTCATTCGTCGGGTCCACCCCCGTCGCCCGCTACATCTACACCGAGGGCGCCCGCCACGGCAAGCGCGTGCAGGCTCTGGGCGGCGCTAAGAACCATATGCTCGTGCTGCCCGACGCCAACCTCGACCTCGTGGCCGATCAGGCTGTGAACGCCGGCTACGGCTCGGCCGGCGAACGGTGCATGGCGATCTCAGTCGTGCTCGCCGTCGAACCGGTGGCTGATGTCCTCATCGCCAAGATCCGCGAACGGATGTCGGGCCTGCGGACCGGCGACGGGAGGCGATCGGTCGACATGGGGCCGTTGATCACTCGCGAGCACCGCGACAAGGTCGCCTCCTACATCGACATCGCGGAGCAGGACGGCGCGTCCGTGGTGGTCGACGGGCGGGATACGCAGGTCGACGGTGACGCCGACGGCTTCTGGCTGGGTCCGACCCTGCTTGATCGGGTGCCGACGACCAGTCGCGCGTACCGCGAGGAGATCTTCGGACCGGTGCTCTCCGTGATCCGAATCTCCAGCTTCGAAGAGGGAGTCCAGCTGATCAACTCGGGCGAGTTCGGCAACGGCACCGCCCTCTTCACCAACGACGGTGGAGCGGCGCGGCGGTTCCAGCGCGAGGTGCACGTCGGCATGATCGGCATCAACGTGCCCATCCCGGTCCCCGTCGCGTACCACTCCTTCGGCGGCTGGAAGAACTCGTTGTTCGGCGACGCGAAGGCGTACGGCCCCCGCGGCTTCGACTTCTACACGCGCGAGAAGGCGATCACATCGCGCTGGCTCGACCCCGCTCTCCATGGCGGGATCGACCTCGGATTCCCTCAGCAGGCATAGCTCTCGAACGCTCATCGAACGCGCTGCGAATAGTCCGCGTAGTTTCGACTGCGAGAAGCGGGACGAATCCACCCTGATCACCCTCCTCACGGAGGCTGACCCGGGGGGGGTTCTCCGTCGACTGGGACCGAGGTTCTGAAACGGTGCTCGTCACACCGTGGACAGCACGTCGGCAGCCGCGAGCACCACCCATCCCAGGTAGGCGAGAACGCAGAACCTGTCCGGCCATCCGATTCGGATCTCAGGCGAGCCGCCCTGCCCGCGGGCGGGGGCAGCGGCGATGAGGAACCACACCAGGCCGGCCAACGGAACAACGGATGCGATCGCGAGCGTCCAGCCGCGCGCGGACGCCACCCCGACCCCGGCCAACAGCGCGGCAAGGGGAAAGCCGGCGAGCAACACACCGCCCAGCACCGTGTGCGCCCTGCCCACGGGCGTGGCCTGAGCGCGCGGAGTCATGATCGGATCGGCGTCGATGAACGCGGCACCGAGCGCGCCCAGTGCCACAGCGGCAAGGCCGATGGTCCACGCGCCGCCGAACGGCCACAAGGCGATGCACGTCGCCGCAAGGCCGATGGCCATCGTGACGAACGCGAGGCGCATCACCCACCCGAATCGCCCGAGGGAGTACTCGCTGATCATCCGCCACGAGGGGTCGTACCCGGGCTCCAAGACGTGGAGGACCGCAATCAGCCCCACTGTGATCCCGCCGGCGACGAACACCGTGACGGCGGCGATGGCTGCGACGCTCACTTTCGGACAGCCACCCCTTCAGCGACCACGCGTATCCGCTGCGCTCTTCCAACTCCCATTGAACGGGATGGAAACCACCCTCTGATCAGGGATTATTGCGGTGACGCTGGGATTTGAACTCTTATCGGATCGAACTTCAGCGGTTCGCGCCGACGTTACTTCCGTGTCGTTCCGCAACTCGCGACCTTTCGCCGGTACGCAATGGTAGCGCTGGAATGTCCTCAGCTTTGCCCACGGCTTGCTCACGGCAAAGAACCTGCGCGCGGCTTCTGCTAACGCGGGCCGCGATCGGCTGACGCTGCCCCGAGCCGACCCTCGATGCCACACCGACCTCGCCGTCGAAAGAAACTCCCAGTCGCGATGCATTATGACGACCGCGTTCGCGGAAGCTCCGGCCGAGCGTAGGAGTTCGTACCTCGTCATGATCTACGAGCACTAACGACACCCACGTCAGCGTGATTCCGTCAAGCGCGACGACTTTCGCCGCCCACCGGGTGCACTGTTGCCGGCTGACGCAACTGCGGATAGGCGCTTAGTCCTCGAAGTCGTCCCAGCGCTGCACGAACCCCGAGATCGGCTCGATGGCCGACAGAAGGTCGTTGCCACGCTCGGTCAGGTGATACCGCACGCTGACGGGGATGGTCGGGATGACCTCTCGCTCGACCAGCTGCGCCGCACCGAGCTGCCGCAGGCGCACGGTGAGCATGCGGGCGGACAGACCGGGGACCGCGGTGAGGATCTCGCTGAACCGTTCCGCCCCGCGGGCGAATGCGAGGAGGATGCCTGCCGACCAGCGCTGACCGACGACCTCGAGCATCTCACCGGCCCGCTGGCAGTCCCGCTCGTCGGCGTGTTCCCATGCGGTCGTCGGCTTGGCAGGGGAGGCGGATGTCGCAGTCACTTACTCATCGTAAGTGACTTACACGATGTTTGCATCGATTCCGCGAAGAAGCACAGCATGGCCGCATGCCTGATTACGGTCACCCGTTGAAGTTCGGGAGCTTCATCACTCCCCGAAACGACATCCCCCAGCTCCCCGTCGACCTCGCGATCCTGAGCGAGGAGGTGGGCCTCGACGTCGTCACCTTCCAAGATCATCCGTACCAGCCCACGTTCCTCGACACCGCGACACTGCTGACCTGGGTCGCGGCGCGCACCTCCCGCATCCACGTCTCAGCGAACGTGCACAGCCTGCCGCTGCGCCCCGCCGCCGTGCTCGCGCGCGCGAGCGCCAGCCTGGACCTGCTCAGCGGCGGCCGCGCTGTTCTCGGACTGGGGACGGGAGGGTTCGGCGGCCCCATTGCGGCGATGGGTGGCCCCGATCGCACCGTCGGTCAGGCCGTGAGCGCCCTGGACGAGGCCATCGATGTCATCCGCGGTATCTGGGCCGGCAACGACCCGACGCCGCTGTACGTGAACGGCGAGTACTACCAGATCACAGGCGCCAAGCGTGGGCCGAACCCGGCCCACGACCTGCCGATCTGGGTGGGCGCCTACAAGCCGCGCATGCTTCGGCTCGTCGGACGCAAGGCCGACGGCTGGCTCCCGAGCCTGCCGTGGCTGGAGATGGGCGTAACGCGGGCGAACGAGATCATCGACGAGGCGGCCCGCGGCGCCGGGCGCGACCCGCGCGACATCGTGCGGCTGCTGAACATATTCCCCCAGACCACCACCGACGAGCTTGCCCGGCTCGCGATCGAGGACGGTGTGAGCACCTTCATCGTTGCGAGCGATGACCCCGCCGAGATCCGCCACTTCGCACAGGTGGTCGCGCCCGAGGTGCGCGAGCGTCTCGAAGAGCACCGGGCGCGCGAGGCGACGCCGGGAGGCGGCGGTCGGCCGGTGCCGAGCTTCGAGGGTGACGACGTACCGGAGTCGCTCGCCGCGTCCGCGCTCGCCCCGGGCCAAACGGGGTACACCCGATACACGTCCGGGTACTTCCGCGGTGCCCGCCCGGGTCTCGTACTGCGGCCGAAGACGCCGACGCAGGTGCAGGATGCTGTGCGTTTCGCTGCCCGTCACCGCGACGTGCCGCTGGGCATCCTCAGCGGCGGCCACGGACTGTCGGGCCGCTCGCTCAACAACGACGGCATCGTGATCGCCGTCGACGCGCTGAACAGCATCGAGATGCTGGGAGGCGGGCATTTCCGGACCGGGCCGGGCGCCGACTGGGCCGAGGTGGCCCGTGCGCTCGCTCCGCACGGGCTCGCGCTCACGGCGGGAGACTACGGCGGCGTGGGGATCGGGGGCCTCGCCACCGCCGGCGGCATCGGCTGGTTCGTGCGCGAACACGGACTGACGATCGACCACCTGCGCTCCGTCGACGTCGTCACTGCGGACGGCGCGCTCGTGCGGGCCAGCGCGGATGAGAACCCGGACCTGTTCTGGGCGATGCGCGGGGCGGGCGCGAACTTCGGCATCGGAGTGTCGTTCGAGTTCGAGGCGCACCCCCTCGGCCCGTCGGTCGGCTTCGCGATGCTCACGTACGCGGTCGACGACATCGCCGGGTTCCTACAGGACTGGGGGACGGCGCTGGAATCGGCGCATCCCAGCGTCACCGGAACGCTCATGATCGCCGCGCGCGGGCGGGGAGCGGGCCAAATCGCCGTGCAGGCACTGCTCGTGGTCGACTCGGACGACCCCCACACTGTCGTAGAGCGACTGCAGCCCTTCGCCCCGCTGGCACCGCTGGCGAGCCAGTCCGTGCAGTTGGTGCCCTACTCCGCCCTGCTGGAGCCGCCCCCCGGTGACCAGCAGCAGGGCCGCGGCGAACCGCACTCGCACTCCGCGCTGTCCCGTCATCTGAGCGAAGAAGTCGCCGCCGCTCTCGCCGACCTGCTCGGAGCGGATTCGCCGTTCATCCTCTCGGTACGCTCCGCCGGCGGTGCGGCCGGGAACACCGCGCCGGATGCCACCGCCTACGCCTGGCGCAGCGCGAACTTCCTCATCGCGACCCTCGGTGGACGCACTCCCGACTTCGAGGCACGGTGGAGGCGAGTACGCGACCGCGCGGAGGGAATGTACTTGAGCTTTGAGACTGACACCGGCCCCGAGGTTGTCGCCCGCGCTTTCCCTCCCGCGCACCTAGAGCGGCTGCGTGACCTCAAGCGTCGCTGGGACCCGACGGGCCTGTTCCGAGACAACTTCTACATCGTGCCCGCGGAGGGCTGAGCTGACCCCCATCCGCCCCACGGGCCGCGACCATCCGGTGACAGGTCACCTCCGGTGGGGGTGGGGGCGAAGGTGCCTAAGGTGACGACTCGTGAGCGCGTGCATTGATCTCGAAACCCGGGGTTCTGCTGTCATTCCGCGGCAGCAGCACGCGAACTTTCGTCAACTTTGCCCACGAGCTTGCTCACGGGTGGAGGGAGATCTCCATCCAGTTCCGCCGCAACCGCGAGGTGCCGCGCGAACACCTCGCTTCACCCGATTCTTCTCACCGCTGCACCCCGCTCTCTTGCCGCGCGTTCGCGCTTCCGGCGCAGACTATGCGTCGAACGATCTCACTCCGGACCGACTCAGGATCGGCGGTATCGAGCACGACGACGTTCCCGGTGGTCTCGAAGTCTGGGTTCGTCACCCCGTCCTCCTGGACGCGAACCGACGCCGATCGCTCGGTGAACAGTTCAGGTCGCGCGAGCCACAGAGCGAGGATCGGGTCGTGCGGTGTATTCCGGTCCTCGCCATTGAATTTCCACCACACGCCGATCTCGTCGGCGATGACCTGCCCGAAGGGGCCGGCGTCCGCGATCTGCTGCACGTCGTGCCGATCGAGCGACACTTTGGTCGTGAGGTCGAGCCCGCCCGCAACGATGCGCATGCGAGAGACGAACACACGTCGCGCCGCGTCGACGTCGCTCAGGATGTTGTGCTCAGCGGCCGCACCCACTCGGAAGTCTCCCCCCATGACGACGAGCCGCCGCACGTTGCGCTCGAACTCCGGGTCTTCGTCGAGTGCTGCGGCGATATTCGTCAGCGGACCGATGGCGAGCACGTCGAGCGACCCGGGATTGGCCGCCGCAGCCGCCACGAGCGCGCCCACTCCGTCGTCGTCCACGGTCTCGTGCTCCAGGTCTGGGAACAGCGCTCCTTCATGGCCGGCCCACCAGACGGCTCGGCCGCTGCGGGTCGACTCTGTCCCGGCGGCGATGGAAGGAACATCCTCGACCGCCGCGATCCTCAGATACCGACGCGTGAGCTGGGCCCGCAGCCGGGTGTTCCCGTAAACCGTGGAAACACCCACGAGGTGCAGCTCGGGCGAACCCAGGATGAGCGCCAGCGCCAGCGCATCGTCGACGTCAGAGCCCATGTCGGTGTCGAGAAAGAGTGTCATAGTGTCCGTTCTGTGATTACAGCCCTTGCTCCCGGTGGAAGCGAGGGAGGCGGTGAAGTGGCGCTGGAAGACGAGAAGCAATACGAGCGGCACGATCGTGAGGAGAACGGCGCCGGCGAAGATCGCGCTGAAGTCCACCTGCTGCGAGGTGGCCAGGTTAGCGAGCGCGATGGGCCCGAGCATGACCGACGGCCGCGTCGCCACCAGCAGCGGCCACGGATAGGTGCCCCGTTAGGAGAGGAAGAGCGTGAAGCCCGCGCCGATCAGGGCCGGTCGCGAAAGCGGCAGATAGATGCGCCAGAAAATGCCCCACCAGGACAGGCCGTCCATTCGCGCCGCTTCGCCCCATCCCGCGGGGATCCCGGTTTACGGCAGGCGGGGCGGAAAGACGCCACGCAATGATTCACGCGAAGCGGCAGGTGCGCACTGAGCAGCAGGGCGGCCGGGCCCGAGCGTGATCTGTCAGGGCACGCCCTGGGTGGAGTCAGCTGATCGAGCTGGGCTCAGTGGGGGTGGCGCTGGCTTCCTCGTCATATGCATCCCTGTGTCGTTCGACTTCGGCGAGGTGGTCGACCGTCCAGGCGCGCAGGGTCAAGAAGGGCTCCTCGAGCGTGCGACCCAGCGGCGTGATCCGGTACTCCACGGCAACCGGGCGTTGCTTCAGCACCCGACGCTCGACGAGGCCGTTGCGTTCCAACCGTCGTAGCGCCTGCGTCAGCGATTTTTGAGTGATCCCCTCGAGCTCTCGCCTGAGCTCGTTGAAGCGTTGCGGCTGCTGGCACAACGCGGTCAGCAGCAGCTGACCCCACTTGTCCAGGAGCTGATCCAGGAGCTCCCGCTGCGGGCCGACGATGGTCCCGAGGTCAGTCTGATCCTCGCGGATACCAGGTTTCTTTGAAGTACCTGCCATGTACCAGGTATACCCGAGATACCCCCAATCCAAAGGAATCCCATGACCGAACAGTCCCTGCCCAGCCTCCATCTCAAGCGCCAGGACGGAGTGCTGTGGGTCTCGATGGATGTTCCGCCCGTCAACCTGATCACCGCCCAGCTCCTGGTCGACCTGGACGCCGTCGCTGCATCGGCCGAGAACGATCCCGACCTGCACGTCATCGTGGTCCAGAGCGCCAATCCGGAGTTCTTCATGGCACACGGTGACCTGTCGTTCGTGGCGGACCCCGCGACGTACGCCGCCCTCCCGATCGCCGAGGAGACGCTTGTCGGGACGGGCCCGATGATGCGGCTCCATGAGCGCTGGCGGCGTCTACCTCAGACCACCATCGCCAAAGTGGCGGGACTCGCCCGCGGCGGTGGATCCGAGCTGGCTTCCAGCCTGGATCTGCGATTTGCTGCCCTCGAGACGGCGGCCTTCGGCCAGTTCGAGGCGCTGATCGGCATCGTTCCCGGATCTGGTGCAGCTGCTCATCTACCCCGCCTTGTGGGTCGCGCTCGCGCCCTCGAGATCGTGCTGACGGGCGGGCTCGTCGACGCGGCGACTGCCGAGCGGTGGGGATGGGTGAACCGAGCTCTGCCCGCCGCAGAGCTGGACGAATTCGTCGACCGGGTCGCACTGACCATCGCGACCCTGCCGGAGGGTGTCCGCGCCGCGGCGACCGAAGCAATCGACGCGGCCGACGGCACGCTCGAGGACGCACTGCGCGCGGAAGACCGCCTGCTCGGGGAAACGTTCACCCCCGCGTCTGGAGAGCTTGCCGCGGCAGCGCTCGCGGCCGGGGTTCACACGCGCGAGGTAGAGCTGAACCTCGAAGAGGTCCTGCGGGCGAACCTCGTCCGCCACTCGTGACGATCCGCTCTGCCGCTGGTCGGCTGGCGTTGGAGGCGTCGAAGTCGGAGTCGGTGTCGGCTTCTGGGACGTCTTGCTCAGGAGCCGTTCCGATCTGAGACACAAGCCCTGCGCTACCCGTAGCTCGGGGGTTCGCGGGGCCCACAACGGCGAGAGAGTGCGCTGCGGCTACGCCGCGTGAGCGACGAGCGCCCGGCCGATCCGATTCGGCAGGGCGCTCGATCTGTGTAGAGACCGCTCAGTTCAGTTGTCGGCTTGAAGGACCGGGCCGAGGAGCATGCCTCCGTCGACGAGGTAGTCCGCGCCGGTGATGAATGCGGCGTCGTCGGACGCCAGGAACAGCACGAGCTTGCTGATCTCCTCAGGCTGCGCGGTGCGGGTGGTGGCGAACTGGTCCAGCGACACGTTCTGGATGGCGGGCCGCTCGCCGGGCGCGACGGGCTCGGTGATCAAGGGTGTGTCCACCACTCCGGGGCTGATGGAGTTCACACGGATGTTGTCGCGCGCGAGCTCCATCGCGGCTGTCATGGTCAGCCCACGGACACCCCACTTGCTGCTGACGTAGGGGGCGAACATTGGTGTTCCGACGTGGCCTTGGTTTGAGGCGACGTTCACGATCGCGCCGCCACCGGCGCGGACGATCGACGGCCCAACGGCGCGGATGCCGAGGAACAGGCCTTTCAAGTTCGTATCCAGGACACGGTCCCACTCGTCGGGGTCGGAGTCGGCAATGGTGTGGGCGGTGTGGACGATGCCTGCGTTGTTGATCAGGATCGAGATCGGTCCGAACCGCGCCTCCGCCGCGTCGACGGCGGCCTGCCAGGCATCGGGGTCGCGGACATCGAGCTCGACAAACAGCGCGTTGTCGAGCTGCTGGGCGGTGGCGTTGCCTTGCTCTGTGCGGAAGTCGGCGAGGACGACGTTTGCTCCTTCGGCAGCGAACGCGCGCGCGTGGGAGGCGCCCTGGCCCCGCGCGGCACCGGTGATGAAGACGGTCTTGCCAGCGAATCGCGACATGGTGTTTCTGCTTTCTTTGTAGGGGTTGCGGTGCGGGAGATGGTCAGATGAAGGCGCCGCCGGAGACTTCGATGCGTTCGGCGGTCGTCCAGCGCAGGTCGTCGGATCGATCGCCCGCCTCACTGCATCGTCCACAACCATCTCCGGTAAGTAATCATTTACTTTATCGTCGATCATGTCAACCCCATGACGAAACGATCGGAGGGGCTTGCCGTGACGAGACCCTCAGCCGTGCCCCGGGCGCGCGATGCCGCCGCCACGCGTGCTCGAATCCTGGAGGCCGAGTGCACCGAGTTCACCGCCGCCGGGTACGCCGGCAGTCGGGTCGATCGCATCGCCCCAGCCGCGGATTGCAACGTGCGGATGATCTACGCCTGCTTCGGGGACAAGAGCGGCCTCTTCGATGCCTGCTTCCGCCACACCATCGGCACGATCGCCGCCGACATCCCACCCCGTGTCTGGACTACGCGGCCCCAGCCCTCCGCCGCGCGCGATCCGTCGCGGGCGTGCGCGTCCAGGAAGGTGGACAGCCTGTCCGTAAGCCCGACAGGCGAGCCCCCAGCACTCAGGCCGCCCGGGCTAGGCCCCGGCGGGCGAGGGCCCCGCTAGCTTTCCGTTCACGCAACGGTCTTGCTCAAATCTTGCTCACGAGGCGTTTCCGGCCAAGACGAAAGCCCCGCGATCCCAATGTTCACATGGGTTCGCGGGGCTTCTACGCTGGCGGTGACGGTGGGATTTGAACCCACGGTAGGGGGTTACCCTACACAACTTTTCGAGAGTTGCACCTTCGGCCGCTCGGACACGTCACCGCCGACGAGTTTATGCCACACTCCCCCGCCCCGCCAATCGGCCGGGTCAGGTCGCCGATGCCGACCCGCCACCGGTCACGCCGCGAGGAACGGTTCGTGGTGATATCCCGAACGGTCCACGACGATCACCGTCGCCTCCGGCACCTCCAGGAAGGCGCCGGGGAGATCGTTGAGCGGCTCCGAGACGATCATCCGGGCCTGGTCGCCGAACCGGGACAGACGGTCGAGGCCGGGGAACATGCGGCGGAGGGTCGGCATGTCCGCGGAGTGGAACAGGGTCGGCGATCGGCCGTCCGAGGAGTACCGGAACGCCCAGAGCCTTTCACCGTCGGCGATCGCGACCGTGCCGCGCAGGGGAGACGACACCCCGGCGGCCCGACCGGTCTCCTCGACCGTCCGGATCGCCTCGGCCATCGCCCGGATGGGGTCATCGGCGAGCCCGTACGTGAGAGCGAGGTGGAACAGCACCTCGGAGTCCGTGGTTCCGAGGATCAGCGGATAGAGCAGCGGGTCGATGGCGAGGACGAGTTCGCGCTGGATGCGCGAGAACCCGTCGATCGCCCCGTTGTGCATGAACAGCCATCGGTCGTGCCGGAAGGGGTGGCAGTTGGTCCGCTGGATGGGGGGCCCGGGGGCCGCTCGCACGTGTGCGAAGAACAGCGGGCTGCGCACGGCCTGGCAGATCTCGCGGAGGTTCTCGTCGTGCCACGCCGGCTCAACATCCCGGAAGAGCCACGGATGCGGCGGGCCATCAGCATCCGCGGGGTACCACCCGAGCCCGAAGCCGTCGCCGTTGACGGTCTCCGTCCCCATGGGCGAGTTCAGCGACATCGCCACCACGGAGTGCTGGGGGTCCAGGACGAGGGACGAGGGCTCCAGGGGCTCCCCCGAATAGGCCAGCCAGCGGCACATCATCGCTCCGACTCTCGGCGGTCGCGTGCGCCGGACGGCCGCCCGCTCGGGGGCATCGTACGGCGGGCATGCCCCCGCCGCCATGGCTTCAGGATGCCGCCCTCCGCCTCGTCGGGCATCGCTCGGCGTCTGAACCCCCGTAGCCGGACGATGGCGCCCCTGCGAGACTTGCCGTATGAGCGTTATCGAGAACTCGAAGCTGACGGTGGTGGGCGCGGGCAGCGTCGGATCGAGCGTGGCGTATGCCGCTTTGATCCGTGGCTCCGCGCGACATGTCGCCCTCTACGACATCGCCACCGCCAAGGTCGAGGCCGAAGTGCTCGACCTTGGCCACGGCACCCAGTTCACGGGCACGAGCGACATCGTGGGCGGAAGCGATATCTCCGTGGCCGCCGGCTCGCACGTCGTCGTGATCACCGCGGGGGCGAAACAGAACCCCGGTCAGACCCGTCTCGAGCTCGCCGGCGTGAACGCCCAGATTCTCCGCTCCATGATGCCGCAGCTCCTCGAGGTGGCTCCCGACGCGATCTACGTCATCGTCACGAACCCGTGCGACGTGCTCACCGTCCTCGCCCAAGAGGCCACGAACCTGCCCCCCGAGCGCATCTTCTCCTCGGGCACGGTCCTGGACACATCGCGGCTGCGGTGGAAGCTCGCGCAGCGCGCGGGCGTATCCACCGCCAACGTGCACGCGTACATCGTGGGCGAGCACGGCGACACGGAGTTCCCGCTGTGGTCTCGTGCCACCATCGGCACCGTGCCCATCCTCGATTGGGAGGCGCCGGGTCATCCCCGCATGAGTGTCGAGGAGCTCGACGCCATCGCCGTGGAGGTGCGCGACGCGGCGTACAAGGTCATTCAGGGCAAGGGTGCCACGAACTATGCCATCGGCCTCTCCAGCGCCCGCATCGTCGAAGCGGTCCTCCGTGACGAGCACGCCGTCATCCCGGTGAGCACCGTGCTGCGGGACTTCCACGACCTCGACGGGGTGGCGTTGTCCGTGCCGTCGATCGTGAGCTCGTCCGGGGCGGTCCCGATCCGGGAGACGTCGTTCTCGCCCGATGAGCTCGCGTCGCTTCAGCGGTCCGCGGATGCGCTGCGCACCGTGGCGGCAACGCTTCGGGAGTGAGGAGATGTCCTCGCATGTGAGGCTGCCGATCCTGGAGGAGACCGGGTACGCGGTGCTCGACCCCTACGATCAGTCGGCCGACCCGCCGGAATGGCTCGACCTCGAGTACGTGGACTGGCGCTCCTCCGGCATCACGCGTTTCGCGCCTCTGACCAGCTACGCCGGCGAGATCGAATGCAACGGGTTCTGGAACCACACTCCCCCGCGCACCGACAAGGACGGCGTGTGGATCCCCTCCCAGGTGGAGAAAGCGCCGCGGCTCACCGCGCGCGCACGGGAACCCCGGGCGAACGTCGGCCGCTGCCGGGTCGTGGAACTCCAGCCGAACACCTACGCGGATGCGGTGTGGAATCTGCACCACGACGACAACAACCGCATGAATCCCGAGGGCACGGGGTGGGTGGTGCGCGGCTCCTTCAACCTCACCGACGACCCGGACTCCCTGCTGCTGCTGCGCGAAGACCGTTTCGACGCAGCCACCGAGGTGCGTCTGCCCCTTCCCGCCGGATCGCGGGTGGTCATCGACACCCAGCGCTTCTGGCACGCGGTGTGGCACCGCGGGGATGCTCCGCGCTACAGCCTCATCACGTCGTGGGAGTCGGGGCCCGAACTGGAGGCGTACATCGCCGAACGATCGGGGCGGAGCCGGACGGACCGCGTCCCGCTCGACCCGGTGCTCGTCGAGGAAGCGCAGACCGAACTGTATCTCCGCACCGACGAGCGCCGGCGGATGTTCGACAGCCTGTTCCAGGACCAGGCCGGGCGACCCGGCTGACCGCACCTGGGCGCCGAGGCCGGGGGCCCCGGCCCCACCGCGCCCTTCTCAGCGGCGAGCGCGCATCCCCGCAAGGATCTCGACGGAGAGTTCCGCCAAGCTCGCGAAGAAGCGGCGACCGTCCCGCGGAGCGATCGCGCGGGCATACGACGGCACGCACGCCACCGCGAGGCCGGCCGCCTCCGCGCTGGACACGCCCCGCTCGGAATCCTCGATCGCCACGCAGCCGGCGGCCGCCACTCCCAGCATCCGCACCCCCCGGAGATAGGGTTCGGGATGCGGCTTGGACTCGGCCACGTCCTCGCCCGCGACGATGGCGTCGAAGCGGAATCCGATGACCGCCTCCGCCGCCTGGGCCACCTCGCGGTGCGCCATCGTCACCAGAGCGCACGCCCACCCGCACTCCCGCAACTCCCGCAGGAGGCGGACCGCTCCCGGGCGCAGGGCGGGGTCCGACTGGATGAGCGCGGCTACCTGCGCGGAGATCAGGTCGCCGATCTCCGCCGCCGTCCGCTCGCCCGAACGGTGGGCCATGCGCTGGGTGTACGCGGTCGTCGGGCGGCCGATCGACCATTGGGCGTCCGCATCCGACCACGCGATTCCCAGGGTCCGCGCCACATCGACCTTCGCCGCCGCCCAGTGGTGTTCGGTGTCCAGGATGGTGCCGTCCAGATCCCACAGCGCCGCTCCCGCTACGGACCGGGGCACCCCACCCCGGGCGGCGACGTCATCCCGGGGCAACGGAGCCGTCGGCATGGCCACGGATGGGGCGGCGGAGGTGGGCTGTCACGACCGGGGAGAGGGGATGAGCCGCGGCGTGAGGTCGGCCTCGAACTCGTCGTCGAACGGGTATATCGGCCGCTCCAACCGCGCATAGTCGAGCCGGGTGAAGTCGAGGTCCGTGGCACCGGGGGTGATCGCCATGAACTGGCTGCCCGCATCCTGCACCTGGCCGGGGAAGAGGTAGCCGTTCTTGACCACGACGGCGTCGTAGCCGCTGGGCTCGATGAAGGCCTGCCCCTGCATCGGACGCTTCACGAATGCGGGCTCGGTGGCGCGAAGGAACGGGCTGCGGAAGCGCTGCGCGGTGACGTGGATGGTGCCCCGCGACAGCAGCGCACCGACGACCCCGTCGTCGAAGGCGCCGTCGATGAACCGTTCGACGCGCCATGGCCCCGGCACCGGCTTGGAGAACCGGTCGTCGACCATCGAGCCCAGGCGGTGGTCGATCATCCCGCCGATGCCCGCCGCTTCGGCGGCATCGACGGCGGCCGGGTCCCAGAGCCCGGCGATCAGGATGCGCTTGCCGGATGCGGCGAGGTCATCCCGCCCGACGGTCCGGGCGAGCGCGTAGCTCACGTCGCCGGAGGCGCCCGCGGTGATGTTGTCGCCGGAATCGCTGATGTACAGCGGCGCACGCGGGTTCGCCTGGACCAGATGGTCGATCGCCTCGTCGTACGACCCGAAGCGCTCGCTGACGATCCCGAAGTCGCGCCGTGCCCCCCAGTACTTCTCGGCGAGCTCGGCCGCGCAGGCGAGGACGGCGCGTTCGTCGTAACCGGTCACGAGCACGGATGCGGTGCACCGGGCCTCGTCCGCCCAGACGAACCCGACCCAGATCCCGGCATCCACCACGCCGTGACGGGCGATGGTGGGGATGAGCGAACCGAACACCGAAGCTGCCGGCTCGTAGACCGTGCTCGTCCGCTCCCCCGGCAGCAGCACCGGCACCCGCACCCACGCCTTCAGCGGCGACCGACCCCGGTGGATCGTCTCGATGAGCACGCGGACCGCCCGCTCGCGCGTGGCCCACGTGTCGATGTGCGGGGCGTGCCGGTGCACCGCAGCCAGGTCGAGCAGGCCGGCGAGCTCCTCCGACATGTTCCCGTGCGGATCCATCGACGCGGACAGGATCGTGTCCGCTCCGACGATCTCACGCACCTTCCGGACGAAGCGCTCCTCCGCCCGGTCGCGGCCCTCCACGGTCATGGCTCCGTGCAGGTCCAGGTACACCCCGTCGAAGGGGCCGTTCTCGCGCAGCCCGTCGAGGATCTCCTTCTCGAACCGGTCGTACACCTCCGGGACGACGGGGCCGGCCGCTGCCGCCATCGCGCGGAGGAGCGGCACCCACGTCACGCCGTCGACGATGTCGCCCAGCCGCGTAGGCCACTCGTACTGCTCGAGCAGCTCCGCCCCCCGCTGCTGCAGGAAGTACTGCTCGCCCGCCCGATCGAGGGAGAACGTGTCCGACTCGGTGCCGATACCGGCGATCGCGATTCGCATCGGGGCGCCTGCCGTCAGCTGCGCGCCATGGCCAGGTGCGGGGCCAGCCAGAAGGGCGTCAGCCAACCGGCGGTGTCGGAGAGGGGGAGGACCTCCTCGTGCAGGGTGATGCCGAACGTCTCGGCCAGCACCGTGCGGCGCCGCGCGATGCGGGCCCAGGCGTCGGGGTAGATGCCGGCCAGCTGTTCACGCAGCTCGGCATCGGCCAGGACGATTCCGTCCTCGATCTGGGCCGTGTGGTACGGAGCAGCGGGCATCGGGATGATGTCCAGTTGCACCGCGGAACCGGATGCGAAGGCGAACGTCGAGCCCGCGCGCACCGGCGATCCGGGCCATTCGTCGAGTCCGATGAAGTGCCCCGGGTTCAGGTACACGCCGAAGAACGGGTCACCGATGCGCGAGTAGGTGACGTCGTACAGCTCTCCCGCGGTAAGGCCGATGCGGATGGTCTCGTACCAGGCCGCCGCCGTCGCGTAGTAGGGAACGACGAGCCTCTCGAGATAATCGGCTGCCCCGTCGGGCAACTGGTCCGCGCTCTCGACGAGGAATCCTGCGCGGGCGGTGTTGCTTCCCCACAGCCCCAATCCGGTCGCGACCGGATCGCCGACCTGCAGTTCACGCCCACCGGGGCTGGCCACCCCGAACCTCGTGTTCGGCCCGCCGAGCATCGTCGGGTGGTAGTTGAACGGCAGCATCACCGGGTTGAGCAGCTGCGAAGCCTCCAGCTCGGTCATACCGGGGCGGACGCCGTTGATGACGCGGGAGACGGCCTGAGAGGCGTGACTGGCGGCGAACTCGAAGTAGGCCAGCTGATGGACGTCGTTGTCGTAGCGGATTCCACTGTCCAGCCCGACGAAGATATCGGTGGCGTTGACGTACGAATCGACGAAGGCGGCGATCTCGGTCACGACGAAGTGCGGGACGTCGATCCATCCCGTCGCCTCCGCCCCCGTCCAGTACTTCCATCCCACGAGCCCGACGGTGCGAACGGACGAGTCCCCGAGGCCGGCTTCGCGCAGCAACGAGCTCATCGTCACGTCGCCCGGGTCGGGCTGGCCGACGAGGCTGAGCTTGGCCAGGCGCACCACGTCGATGTCGAACGGGACGATGTCCGCATAGGCGACGTCTTCGTTGCCGACGATCAACCGCGGCGTGCGTCCGGGGATGAGCACGAGCAACGCTTCCTCGTACCGGGGGTCGAACCCCGTCAGGAACGCCATGTTCGCAAAGTGCTCGCGGTCGGCATACAGGACGACAGCGTCGAGGCCGCGCTCCTCCATCGCCGCGTACACGCGGGACAGCCGCTGCTCGTACGTCGCTGCCGGAACCACGGGCACGTGTCGCGGCGCTTCGAAAGCCGGAAGGGCGACCTCCTTGAGTTCAAAACCCCATGACGCCATAACCACTCCTGTTCCACGCGACCGCAGCCGACCGGGGCCGCCGACCGTCGATGCGGGTCGGCCTGGGACGCCAGTCCTGATGCTTCAGTCTTGTCGAGAACCGAAGTGTTGTCAAAACATTGCGCAATGTAGAGCGCCAGCACACAACACCGCGCGCGGTGGGCTCAGATCATGCCACGGGCGGCGCGGCGCTGGAGTCGCGCTGCACGAGAGCCACACCGATCACGGCGTTGGTGACGGGGCGCTCGGCGTCATCGATCCGGTTCATCAACAGCTCCACCGCGTTGGCGGCCATGCTGTCCACCGGCGTCCGCACAGTGGTGAGACCGGGCGTGACCAGGGCGGCGTCCGGGATGTCGTCGAACCCCACGATCGAGAGATCTTCGGGCACCCGAACGCCGAGGGATCGCGCGGCGCTCATGACGCCCAGTGCGATCGTGTCGCTCGCGGCGAACACCGCGGTGGGCGGCTCGTCGGCGGCCAGCAGGTGGGACAGGGCCGTCACCCCCCACTCGGTGTTGAAGGATCCGTGGAGCACCAGTTGCGTCTCAACGGGAAGTCCCGCGCGCGAGAGCGCGTCCCGGAACGCGCGGGTCCGCTCCTGCACGGAGCGCAGGTACTCGGGGCCGGTGACGAGGCCCACGCGTCGGTGCCCGAGGTTCGTGAGGTACGTCACCGCCTGGTATGCCCCGGCATAGTCGTCCACCAGCACGGAGTCCACCGGCGGCGCATCGTCCAGGGCCTCGTCGATCACGACGACCGGCCGCCCGTCGCCGATCAGTTCGGCGAGCCTCCGGTTGGAGCTGAAGTTGCCGGCGTAGATGATGCCGGCAACGCCGATGCCCGCCAGCGTATCGACGTAGTCGAGCTGCTTTCGCGCGTGATTGAGGGTCGAGCAGATGAGCACGGACGCGCCCTGTCGCTCGGCGACCTTGACCACGGCGTCGGCGATCCGGCCGAAGTAGGAGTTGCCGATCTGCGGGACCACGAGACCGATGACGCCGCGGCGCGATTCGACGTTGCGGCCGGCTCGAGCGGGCCTGGTGTAACCGAGCTCGCGGATGGCCTGCAGCACCCTCGCCTCGGTCTGCGGCTTCAGGGCGAGCTGACCGGCGAGATACCTCGACACAGTCGACACCGACACCGAAGCCGAGGCGGCGATGTCGTGCAGACTCGGCTGTCGCTCACCGGCGCGGCTGTCGCTCAAGGGCCTCTCAACCTCCATCTCGAGTGCGGGACGTGCCCGCGCCCACCGATCGTAGCGCAGTGTTGCGCAACAGTGTCGGTCGTGAATGCGTAGCGGTCGGAGGCGCATGCGTGACGCCGAGCAAAGGAGCCGGCCCACGCGCCTGGGGCGCGTCGCCGAATAATACCCCATGGGGGTGAAACACCCCTCGGGCGACACCGTGGTGGAGGTGCGCTACTCGGCCAGCGCGATCCGCAGGGCGTTACGCGCCTCCCGCACGCGGTCCTCCTCCGGCTGCGCCGACAGGGCGGTGCTGAAGGGTTCGGCCATGACCGGGCCGTCATAGCCGATCCGGCGCAGTGCTCCCACGAGGCCCGCGGTGTCGATCGTGCCGGTCGACGCCGGTTGCGCACGCTCGAGGTCGAGTTGCTCGTCGACCCGCACTCCGGCCGGCGCGTCATCCAGGTCGACCCCCAGCACCTCGCCGGGCAGCAGAGCGAGAATGTCGTCCACCGTGTCCTGTGCGGTGTACCAGTGGAACGCGTCCAGGAGCAGGCCGAAGACAGCCGGGCGTGCGGTCGCAGCGATGACCTCCCGCATCCCGGCGAGGTCATGGATGAACTCATACCGCCGCCCCCGGCGCCACGTAGACGGTCCGACGTACTCCAGGGCGAGCCGAAGGCGATTCTCCTCGAGGATCGGCGCGATCAGGTTCAGCCGGTTCACGTGCAACGCCAGATTCTCCTCGTAGGGGAGGAGATCCCCGGCGGGGGCGAACCACGTTCCCACGGTCGTCACCCCCACCTCCGACAGCACCGCGGCGACGCTGCGGAAACCCGCCAGGCGGGAGCGGAATTCGTCGTGGGAGCCGTCGCCCACCCGGATCGGCAGGGTTCCGACACCCCACGCGAGACCGGCATCGCCGACGGCTGCCGTGAGGGCCCGGCGTTCGCGACTCGTCATGGAGGAGAGGAGGTGCACAGAGGGGTCGACGCCCGAGTAGTCGTATCGGACGGCGAGGTCGATCAGACGCTCGAATGAGGCCTCGAACAGCAGGCGTCGAGCACTGAGGACGGTGAACATACCGGCACTCCGAACAGGTGCGTGGAGGTGGGGTCGGGCGAGTGGATCGCCCGACCCCACCGGCTACTCGACTGTCAGCTCGCCGGAACGACGAACCACGCGAGGTCCGCGGTTCCCGCGGTGGGCACGTGCGCGGTTCCCGTGATCTTCGTGTCGTCAGAGATGTACGGGTAGGAGCTGTGCAGGATGTTGCCCGTCCAGGCGAGCTCCTCCGTCGCGTAGCGGTACACGTCGGCGATGGCTTCCTGCTGTTCGTCCACCGGTGCTGCCAGAGCCGCCTGACGCAGTGCGTCCAGGTCGGCGTCGCGGACCTCGAACGGATTGAGCTGGTTCGCCCCACCGTAGAAGCTGTTCATCACGGTGAAGGGGGTGAGCTGCCCGTAGCCGTAGTACGTCACCGGGAACTTCTTGGCCAGGATGTCGCTGATGGCCTGGCCCTTGTCCGAGTAGACCTCGAGGGTCGCGTCGACCCCGATGTCGGCCCAGTTCTGGACGACGGCCTGCATGAGGATGTCGGCCGTGGGGCTCGTCTGGTCCACGCCGACGGTGAAGCTCAGTCCGTCGACTCCCGCCTCGGCCAGCAGGTCGCGGGCACGGTCAGGGTCGTACGGGTAGGCCGCGTTGACATCCTCATCGAAACCGAGAGTGCCGGACAGCGCCAGCTGCGAACCCGCCGTTGCCGTGTCACCGAACGCTGCCTTCGCGATGCTCTCGCGGTCGATGGCGTAGTTCAGCGCCTGGCGCACGCGCACGTCGGCGAGCTCGGGAACAAGCTCACCCGCGCGGTCGACGAAGTTGACACCCAGCAGGCCGAGACCCACCAGCTCGACGTGTAGGCCCGCTGCCGTGGCCGCTTCGTAGGTCGCGGCGTCACCGCGCGTCAGGTCGGCCTCACCGTTCTGCACTGCCTGAAGCGCGGCGGCGGAGTTGGCGACGACCTTGATGACGACCTCGTCCCAGGCGATGCGGTCCTGGTCCCAGTACTCCTCGTTCGGCGTGTAGACGTACGTGTCGTTGGCGACCGTGCGCTCGCTGTCCAGAACGTAAGGACCGGCACCGAAGGTGTTGCTCTTGAGTGCCTCGGGGTCTTCCAGTCCAGCCGGGCTGACGACCGAGCCGAGCAGGACGCGGTTGCTCAGCATGGCGGGCAGCGCGGGGTTGGGAGCCGAGCTCTCGAAGAGGATCGTGTTCTCTCCGCTGACCGTGATGGACTCGAGCGAGTCCCAGTACGTGGCAGCGTTGACGCCGCTCGCGCGAGCGTACTCCAGCGATGCGATGACACCCTCGGGGGTCATCTCTTCGCCGTCCGAGAAGGTGACTCCCTCGCGCAGAGTGAGCTCGAGCTGCTGGTTGCTCTCGTCCAGGAACTCCCACTCCGTGGCGAGGTCGGGAATGAGCTCACCTTCGGGCGAGATGCGGATGAGGGAGTCGTAGGCGAGGTTGACGAACCAGTTGTTCTGCGGATCGACGTTCTGCAGGTACGGGTCCAGGCTCACCGGCGGAACGGTGGAGGCGACGGTCAGGACCTTCGGGCTGTCGTCCTCTTCGCCTTCGGTGCTGCCCGCGTTGCCGCCACCCCCGCACGCGGTGAGAAGAAGAGCGACGGCGCCGACGGCACCGACGACGGCGAGGCCGCGCTTGCGCCGGCTCGGTGGGCGGAATTTCGGAGATGCGAACATAGGTGGTTGCTCCATGTGATTGTGATGGTCGCCCGGCGGGTGACGGGGGTGTGGGAACGAGGTACCGAACCTCCCTTCGGTGCTCGTGGTGCTCTCAGGTCGCGGGAACAGGAGGAGCCAGCGTCTCCCAGACGCGTCGCCGTTCCCGCTGCACTTCGGGATCCGGGTACGGCTCAGCGGCGAGCAGCCGCTGCGTGTAGAGCTCTGTCGGGCGGGTGTAGACGTCTTCGGTGACGCCCTGTTCGACGATCCGACCACGACTCATGACGGCGACCCGCTGGGACAGGAGGCGCACGATGGACAGATCGTGGGCGATGAAGAGATAGGAGACGCCCGTCTCGGCCTGAATGGCCCGGAAGAGGTTGGTGATCTGCGCCTGCACCGACAGATCCAGCGCCGAGACGGGCTCGTCGCAGATCACGAGCTTGGGGCTGGCCATCAGGGCGCGCGCGATGGCGATCCGCTGCTTCTGCCCGCCCGAGAAGCTCCCGGGCATCCGATCCATGGCCGCGGCCCCGAGCCCGACCCGGGTGAGCAGTTCCTGGGCGCGGTCGATCGCGACGGAGCGCTTCATGATGCGGTTCGCCACGAGCGGTTCGATGAGGATCTGCCCCACCTTCTTCGCTTCGTTGAGCGAACTCCGGGGATCCTGGAACACCACCTGCAGCTCGGTGCTGATCGCGCGGCGCTCTCGCCGCCCGATGTGAGTGATGTCCTCGCCCTGGAAGACGATCCGGCCGCCGGTAGGGCGAGCGAGCCCGAGGATCGCCCGCCCTACGGACGACTTGCCGGATCCTGATTCCCCGACGATTCCGAGCGTCTCGCCCACCCCGACGGTGAAGCTCACGTCGTGGACGGCGGTGAATGCCTTCCGGCCGGAGCCGTACGTCACGTCCAGGTTCTCTACGGTCAACAGTGGCGCGGTCATGTCGTCACCTTTTCCTGCTCGGCGGCCCTGGCCTGCTCGCGCTCCATGATCGGGGTGAGGAAGGAGCCCTCGATCACGGGCAGCTCCTTGCCAGGCTCGGCCCCGTGCGGGTTCGACTTGAGCAGAGCCGCGGTGTACGGATGCCGGGGGCGCGCGAAGATGTCCGCGGTGTCGCCGGTCTCGACGATCTCGCCCTTGTACATGACCATCACGCGATCGCAGAGGTCCGCGATCACGCCCCAGTCGTGCGTGATCAGCAGGAGCGACATACCGGTCTGTTCCTGCAGGCGACGGAGGAGACTGAGGATGCCGGCCTGGACGGTGACATCCAGCGCCGTCGTCGGCTCGTCCGCGACGAGCAGTTCGGGGCGGCCGGCGAGGGCGAAGGCGATGGACACGCGCTGCGCCATCCCACCGGAGAGTTCGTGCAGGTATTTCCTCGCCACCGACTCGGGGTCGGGCAGCTCGGTGAGGCGGAGAAGCTCGATCACTCGCTCGCCGGCCTGCGCCTTGTCCAACCCGTCGTTGAGCCGGACGGCCTCGCGCAGCTGGTCGCCGACGCGGTGGTTCGGTCCCAGGGCGACCATGGGCTCCTGCGCGACGTAGGCGATGCGCTTGCCCCGGTACTTCGACAGCACGCTCTCGGTCTGCCCGACGAGCTCGGTGCCGTCGAATCGCACCGACCCGGCGGTAACGACCGCGCCCTCACCGACGACGCCGAGGATGCCGAAGGCCACCGTCGTCTTGCCCGAACCCGACTCGCCGGCGACGCCGAGGGTCTCCCCTCGCCGGATGTCGAAGGAGGCCTCCCGCACGATGGGAACGATGTCGTCGCCCGCCCGGTAGCCCACGTCCAGCCCCCGCACCGACAGGAGAACGCCGTCCGCCGGGTCCTCCCCCGTGGGCTGCGGGACGCGCCGAGCGCGCGAGGGTGCCTTGGTGAGCTTCGACTGCCCCCAGCCGAATGAGCTGGCGTCGCGCACGGAGTCGCCGATGACGCCGAAGGCGAGGGCGGTGAGCGCGATGACCAGCCCGGAGGGGAACAGCATCCACGGGGTGGAAGCGATCACCTGGGCTGCCTGGGCGATCATGTTTCCCCAGCTCGGGTCGGGGATCTGCACGCCGAAGCCGAGGAAGCTGAGCGCACTCTCCACGATCAGGGCCTGCGCGGCGAAGACTCCGGCCTGGACGATGATCACGCCGCGCGAGCGCGGAAGGACGTGGGAGAAGATGATGTACAGCGGCGACAGCCCCGAGACCCGGGCGGCGTCGACGAAGAGTTCGTTCCGCACGGCGATCGCACTCGCACGGACCATCAGGATCAGCACCGGGGACGCGAGGGCGCCGAAGACGATCATCGCCAGGAACGTGTTGCCTCGGTACACCGAGAGCACGACGAAGAGCACGATGATGTTCGGCAGCGCGATGACGATGCTGACGACGGCCATGACGACACGGTCGGTCCAGTTGCTGAAGTATCCCGCGATGAGACCGAAGACGAGGCCCAGCACGACGTAGACGACGACCGCCGCTCCCACGGCCATGAGAGTGGGGCCGGCACCGAACATCAGGCGCGACAGCACGTCGCGGCCGAGCTGGTCCGTTCCCAGCCAGTGGGCCGCTGTCGGACCCTGCGACCCGTTGGCCAGGTCGTTCTCCAGCGGGGAGTACGGGGCGATCATCGGCGCGAGCACGGCCGCTCCGACCACGAGGACGAGCCAGCTCACGGAGAGGATCAGTCCGACGGATGGGCGACGCCGCGGGCGCCGGCGGGTCGCGAGGGCGATCGCGACCGTGGAGTTCGGGTTGGTCAGGCTCACGCGAGTGCCCTCACTTTGGGATTGAGCAACGAGTACAGAACGTCGGTGAGGACGTTGGCGATCAGGATGATGACGGTGAAGGCGAGGACGGCCCCCTGCAGCACGGCCAAGTCGTGGTTCAGTGT
This sequence comes from Microbacterium sp. Z6_144, assembly GCF_057197625.1. NCBI lineage: Bacteria > Bacillati > Actinomycetota > Actinomycetes > Micrococcales > Microbacteriaceae > Microbacterium > Microbacterium sp. Z6_144. Next base: position 193,228 of record NZ_JBXVPT010000002.1, on the reverse strand, counting down.
CGCGCGGGCCACGAGCGATCCCATACCGGGGATGGCGAAGACCGACTCCAGGACGACCGTGCCGCCGATCTGCGTGACGAACGTGGCCGAGACGGCGGAAAGGATCGGAATCGCGGCATAGCGGAGCCCGTACTTCATGATGAGCGTCCGCGGCGGCATGCCATTGGCCTGCATGAAGCGCATGAAGTCCCGGCTCAGCGCCTCCGACATGGACTCGCGCGCCTGCTTGGCGATGAGGGCGAGCCCGGCGAAGGAGAGGGCCATCACGGGCATCACCAGGTGCAGGAGCCATTCGCCGACCGAGACGCTGGGGGAGACATAGCCGACCGAGGGCAGGATCTGCAGCGTGCCGGCGAAGAACACGATCAGGATGAGTCCGACCCAGAAGTTCGGCAGCGAGATGCCGAGCATCCCGATGGAGTCGAGCACACGTGCGGCCCACCCCTTGCGGACGGCGGCGTACACGCCGAACGCGACGCCCACGACGGTGGCCACGAGCGTCGACAACAGCGCCAGAGACAGCGTGGGCCAGATGCGCTGATCGAGACTGCGCACGATCGACTCACCGGTGTACAGCGAGACTCCCAGGTCGCCGCGGAAGATGCCGGCCAACCAATCGAAGTACTGCTCCCAGATGGGACGGTTCAGTCCCAGTTCCTCGTTCAGCGCAGCGACCCGCTCGGCGGTCGCATTCTCACCGAGGATCGACGTGGCTGCATCTCCGGGGACCATCGATGCCAGCACGAAGGTGAGCGCGGTCATCACGAAGAGGACCGGAATCGCCAGGGCGATTCGTCTGAGGATGATCCCTACCACTGACTCTCCCATTTCTCCGGCGCGAGCGCCGTTGCGCTACGTTGCGCTATTCCACCCGATTCAGGTTTCCCGCACGTTTCGTGCGTGAGGCGATATAACTCGGGGTCGCCTGAAGGCGAGCAGGACACGGACCCGCCGTCGAGCACGCTACCTTTTGTAGCGCCGCAGCGCAACGTTTAGCAATGCGTTGCGCTAGACTTGTGTTTCCGTCCGAGAGCGGCTGGTCCTCGCGCCGCTGCGTCGCGAAAGGCCACTATGCCCACCTCCACCGGCGGCGATCTGCTCGTCTCCGCCCTCCGCAGTGAGGGCGTCTCCACCGTCTTCGGCCTTCCCGGCATCCAGCTCGACCCGGTGATGGAGGCGATGTACCAGCAGCGTGAGGACATCGACTTCCTCGCCGTCCGTCATGAGCAGTCGGCGACCTACATGGCCGATGGGTACGCCCGCGTCTCCGGGGAGCCGGGTGTTGCCATGGTGGTCCCGGGGCCGGGCGTGCTCAACGCCGGGGCCGGCCTGGCGACCGCGTACGCCTGCTCCTCCCCCGTGCTCCTGATCGCCGGCTCCATCGAGTCGTCGATGCGAGGCCGGGCGCTGGGAGCGCTGCACGAGATCCCCGGGCAGAGCGAGCTGCTGTCCTCCCTCACCAAGTGGTCGGCGATCGCCCGCCATCCGGACGAGGTGCCCGAGCTGGTGCACGAGGCGTTCTTCCACCTGCGCTCCGGGCACCCTCGACCCGTCGCGCTGGAGGTGCCGCCCGACGTCATGCGCGCGACGACCACCGCGCAGACCGGTTCTCCCCGGACGCCCCACCGCATCGCCCCCGACCCCGCAGCCGTCCGCCACATCGCGGAAATGATCGGTCGGTCCCGGCGGCCTCTCCTGTACGCCGGCGGCGGAGCGCTCGCCTCGGATGCCGGTACTCCCCTCATCGCCCTGGCGGAAGCACTCGGCATCCCGATCGTGACCACGCGAAACGGGCGCGGCGTGCTGGATACGCGTCATCCGCTCGTCTTCGACCCGCTCTCCCTCCGTCGCTTCTCCCGTGACGCCGACCTCGTCATCGCCTTCGGCACGCGCCTGGGAAGCGGCGACGGAGGCGCCTCCGAGATGGGCGACGCACCTCTGGTCATGGTCAACGTCGATCACGGGGCGTTCCGCTTCCCACGCCCCGTGGACGTGCCGCTGTACGCGGATGCCGCATTGGCGGCCGAGGCCCTCCGCGCGGAGATCGACGCCTCGGGCGCGCAGACCGAGTTCGAATGGGGCGACATCCCCGCGCAGATCGGCGCCTGGACCACGGAGCAGTTCCAGGTCATCGCACCGCAGATGGAGTACCTCGCCGCCATCCGGACCGCGCTCCCGGACGACGGTGTGCTGGTCAGCGAGTACACGCAGGTCGGATACGTCGCGAGCATCGCCTTCCCCACCCACCGCCAGCGAGGCTTCATCTCCCCGGGATACCAGGGCACGCTCGGCTACGGCTTCGCGACCGCGCTGGGCGCCCAGGTCGCCGCCGGCTCCTCCCCCGTCGTCTCGATCAACGGCGACGGAGGGTTCTCGTGGACCCTTTCGGAGTTGTCCACCGCCAAGAAGTACGGCATTCCCCTCACGGTGGTCGTCTTCAACGACGGCTACTTCTTCAACGTCCACCGGATGCAGCGGGAGAACTTCGACGCCCACCACATCGCGACCGACCTCACGAACCCCGACTACGTCGACCTGGCCCGCGCGTTCGGCATCGAGGCTCAGCGCGTGCACGGGCCCGCCGATCTGGGGGAGGCGATTGCGGGAGCGACGAGGTCGGGGCGGCCGCACCTCATCGAAGTCGCGGTCGGGGAATTCCCCAGCCCCTGGCATCTCATCGACATTTGACCTTCTCGACCACACCCGGAAGCAGGCGACGATGATCAACGACACCGACCAGGCGGAACTGGAGCGAGTCGTCGCGCGGGCCGCGGCGGCAGCGGCGGGGATGGCCGAGACCAGCCCTGGCCTGCGTGCGGCCGCACTGACCGCAGCAGCGCACGCGCTCGAATCGCATCGTGACGAGCTCGCGCGGATCGCTGCCCCCGAGACGGGCCTCAGCCTGGACCGGCTCACCGGCGAGGTCACTCAGGCCGCGGTGCAGCTGAAGATCCATGCCGGCGCCGTGAAGAAGGGCGAGTTCCTCGACGCGCGGATCGACCTGCCCGATGACGACTACGGCCTCGGGCCGCGTCCGGATCTCCGCCGTTACCTGGTGGCGGTGGGTCCCGTGCTCAACTTCGCCGCGAGCAATTTCCCCTTCGCCTTCTCCGTCGCCGGCGTCGACACCGTCGCGGCGCTCGCGGCCGGTTGCCCCGTGATCGTGAAGGCTCACCCGGGCCACCCCGAGACATCGCTGCGCACCTTCGATCTCCTCGCTGCCGCGCTGGTGGGAGCAGGGCTCCCCGAGCACTCGGTGCAGGTGGTGTTCGGGCAGGAGGCGGGACTGTTCGTGCTTCGGCATGAGAGCATCCAGGCCGCCAGCTTCACCGGATCGGTTCGAGCGGGGACGCACCTGGCGCGCATCGCGGCGGAACGTCCTCGGCCGATCCCGTTCTTCGGCGAGCTGGGAAGCGTGAACCCCGTCGTCGTCACTGCGGCGGCTGCGGCGGAACGCGGCGGTGACATCGCCCGCGGATTCGTCGAGGCGTTCAGCTGGTCGGCCGGGCAGGTGTGCACGAAACCCGGTGTGCTGATGGTTCCGCGCGGATTCGACTTCGACGCCGAGTTCCACGCGGCGGCGGTGGGCGCCGATGAGCACCGCCTCCTCCACCCCGGCATCGCCTCGGCTTTCGCCGAGCGTCGCGTCGACATGTCCGGCGTCCGCGGCATCCGCATCATCGCGGCGGGTGACTACCGTGCGGACGAGGACGGCCACGGGTGGGTGCGCCCGACCGTCCTGGGCACGGACATCGACACCCTCCTGCGCGACCCCGCGCTCCCCGACGAAGCGTTCGGTCCGCTGGGCCTCGTGGTCGAGTACGACGACATCGCCCAGGTGGATGCCGCCCTCGCTCAGCTGTTCACCGGCAACCTCACCTCGACGATCATGCGCAGCCCGTCCGACGACCTCGAGCAGCTGCGCGCTCTCACCCTGACGATGCAGGCGCGCGCGGGGCGGGTCGTCTTCGACGCCTGGCCGATGGACGTGCACATCACGTGGGCCCAGCAGCACGGCGGCCCCTGGCCCGCCTCGACCAACGACTCCTCGGTGTCGACATCGGTGGGACCGTTGGCCGTGCGCCGCTTCCTGCGCCCGTCCGCGTGGCAGGACGCCCCGGAGGAGCTGCTGCCCGCGCCCCTTCAGAGCGCGAACCCGTGGGGCGTGCCGCAGCGGATCAGTCGACCCGGCGAGAGCGCGACCTGGCCGGTGTGACACCCCGGTGCCCGCGCGCCCCCCGGCGCGCGGGCACCGGCCTCACTCGCGCAGATCCAGCCAGCGCACCTCGTCGGCCGTGAGCTCGATGCCGAGCGCATCCATCGACGTGCGCGTCTCGGTCAGCGTGCGCGGGCCGAAGAGCGGGAAGGTGGGGAACGGCTGGTGCAGCACGTAGGCCAGCGCGATCGCCGTGGCCTGCACCCCCCGGCCCTCCCCGAGCTCGCGCGCGCGGCGCAGGCGCTCGAAGTTGCCCTCGCCGTAGTAGCACCGCACGAGCTGCTGGTCCGAGAGGTCGGCCCAGTCCCCTCTGCTGAAGAACCCACGCGCCTGGGAGGACCACGGGAACAGCGCGGTCTGCGTCCGCTCCAGCCACTCCTTGGACGCGGGGTCCGTCGCATGGCGGCACCCCGCCCACGGCAGGTCGTAGGCCTCGGCCAATCCGAAGTGATTGCTGAGCAGGGTGAACCCCTGCTTGCCCTGGGCGGCGGCGTACGCGTTCGCCTCGTCGATGCGCTCGATGCTCCAGTTCGAGCCCCCGAAGGCACGGATCCGCCCGGCGCGGTAGTGCTCATCCAGGACGTCGATGAATTCGCCCACCGGCACGTCGGCGTTGTCCCGGTGCAGGAAGTACAGGTCTGCGTGGTCGGTCTGGAGCCGATCGAGGCTGGTCAGCAACTCCGTCGTGACGGCCTCGGGATTGCAGTTCGGTGTGTGGGCGCCCTTGGCGATCACCACCAGGTCGTCGCGGTTGCCGCGGGTGCGCATCCACTGGCCGAGCAGAGTCTCCATGATCCCCCGCCCGTACTCGTGGGCGGTGTCGAAGGTGTTGCCACCCTGCTCGACGTAGTCGTCGAACATCACGGTGGCCTGCGCGAGCGTCCGCTGGTTGTCCACCCCCATCACGAGGCGGGAGATGTCCTTGTCCACACCGGGGACGCGGCCGTAGGACATCGCGCCCCGTCGGGGTGGGCGCACGCGTCCGCTCACCGGCGGCATCGACGCATCACCGCGCTCGAAGGGATACTGCACGGACAACGCATCCCGCCACCGTTGCTGCAGGTCGGCCACACCCTGCGTCTCGCTCCACGGCATCTCCGGTGCCTGACCGGATCCGCCGGACGCGGCCTCGGCGAGGGCGTCCGCCTCCAGAGCGTACGCCGCAGCGGGCGGGATGCGGATCTCCTCGACTGGTTCGCCGCTGCGGGACACCAGGATCACCGAGTCTTCGTCGGAACTCGGAACCCACGGCGCGGCGACGGTGATGGTGCCCCCACTACCGACCACGCGCACGCGGTGCGGTTCGCGCAGCTTCACTCCGGTGGTCAGGTGGGCGGAGATGGGGCCGAACCCGACGGTGGCCGTGGCCCACTCGTCCACGCCCGTGGATCCGACGGTGCCGGACGCCGCGAAGCTGGTGGGGACGGGCGACTCGCCCGCGGCCAGTACGACAGCGCGTGCCAGCGAGAGCGGGTAGCCGCCCACGTCGAGGATGCCGCCGCCGGCGAGATCCGCGTCCAGAAGGCGTCCGCTCGTCGCCGGGGTGTGGAAGGAGAACGACGCCTCGACGTGCGCGACCCGGCCGACGGCGCCCTCGCGGACGAGTTCGAGCAGGCGCACCGTTTGCGGGTGGAAGCGGTACATGAAGCCCTCGAGCAGCGCCACGCCGTTGCGGCGGGCCGCTTCGATGATCGCCATCGTGAACGGCGCGTTCGGAGAGAGCGGCTTCTCGCACAGCACATGCTTGCCCGCTTCTGCCGCCTTGATCGCCCACTCGGGATGCGACGTGTGGACGGTCGAGATGTAGACGGCGTCGACCTCGGGGTCGCGGAGAAGTTCTTCATAGTCGGCGTAGCTGCGTTCCGCGCCGAACTCGTCCGCGAATCGCTTCGCACGATCACCGTCACGGCTGGCCACGGCCACCAGTCGGCCCCGCCGGCTCTGGGGAAGTTCCCCCGCGAAGCTGCGCGCGATGGTGCCCGGTCCGATGATTCCCCAGCCCAGTACGTCGTTCGTCATCGTGTGTCCTCCGTCATGTCGGGTTCTCGCCCTCGCCGCGCAGGCAGCCATGACGTGCTCGGCGTGAAAGCGGTGGGCTGCATCGAGCGCATTATCCACACAACTTTACACAATCAGTGCGTATGTGTTGCGTGCAAGAATGTCGACCAGGCCGTAGACCGCCGCGAAGGGGACCCCCGATGAAGCACACGCCGCACTTCATGCTCGAGGACGTTGCCGAGGTCAAGCGCCTCGTTCGGGAGAACCCGTGGGTCACCATCGTGTCCCCCGTCGGGGGGTCGGTCGTCGCGTCGCACTACCCCGCTCTCCTCGAGGAAAGCGGCGAGGACACGATCACTCTGGTCAGCCACGTCGGGCGGCCGGACGAAGAGCTCCACGAACTCGGGCACGCAGATGTGCTCATCATCGTGCAGGGGCCTCACGGCTACATCTCGCCGAGCTGGTATCCGTCCGGCGGGTTCATTCCGACGTGGAACCATGTGACCGCCCACCTCTACGGGCGCCCGGAGATCCTCTCGCCGGAGGAGAACTTCCGGTCGCTGAACCGACTCGTCGAGCACTTCGAGATGCCGGTGGCCAACCCCCGTGGCCTCTCGCAGGATCTCGACTTCGCCCACGGGATGGCGCGCGGCACCGTCGGGATCCGTATTCCGATCACCCGCTTCGACGCGCGCCTCAAGCTCAGCCAGAACAAGTCGGCCGACGACGTGCAGGGAGTCCTCGCCGGGCTCGAGGGGACCGGGCCGTACGCCAACCTCCCCCTCGCCGGGGAGATGCGCCGCGTCCACGGCTGACCTGCGCCTTCATCCGCCCCCCGTCGGAGCGCTCGCCCGCGAGGCCCGCTGTTGCGCAATAGATCTGTAGTGATGCGTACACTGGCGCCCATGGATCCTGCCTTCCCCGACCACGCGCGCGCCATCGCGAACTACCGACGGCTCGTGCGGATCCCGACGATGTCGCGGCTGGACGCTGCGGACGTGGACTGGGCGCCGTTCGACGAGTTCCTCCGGGTTCTCCCCGAGCTCTACCCCGCCCTGTACTCGGCGCTCGAGCACGAGGTCGTGAAGGGGCACTCGTTGCTCTTCCGATGGCGCGGCACCGACGACGGGCCTCCGTCGGTTCTGATGGCCCATTACGACGTCGTCGGAGCCGGCGACGACGGGTGGAGCACCCCGCCCTTCGCCGCCGAGGTGATCGGCGAGGGCGCCGACGCAACCGTCGTCGGACGCGGCGTCATCGACGACAAGGCATCCCTCGTCGGGATCCTCGAAGCCGTCGAGGAGGCGGTGCGGGCCGGGCGCACCCCGCGCAACGACGTCTTCCTCGCGTTCAGCCACAACGAGGAGATCCTCGGCGATGCCACCCCCGCGATCGTCGACCTGCTTCAGGGGCGAGGCATCCGCCCGGGGTTCGTCCTGGACGAAGGAGGCATCGTCGGCGAGAGCATCCTTCCCGGTGTCCCCGACGACGTCGTCTTCGTCGGAGTGAGCGAGAAGGGCGTCGCGACGATCCGGCTCACCTTCACCGCGCCCGGAGGCCACGCGTCGGTGCCCCCCGAGGTGACCTCCACCGCGCGGATGGCGCGTGCCATCACCCAGATCGACGAAGCGGGTGGCGTTCCCGTCCTGAACGAGGTCACGCGGCGCATGATCTCCGCCATCGGACCGGCCGCCGACGGTCCAGTCCGCCGGGCAGCCGAGCTGCTGGACAGCGACGAACCGGCCGCCATCGCGGAGTTCGCCTCCGTGAGCCGTGACGCGCACGCGATGGTGCACTCGGCATCCCTGGTCACGATGCTCACCGCCGGCGAGGCTCCCAACGCCGTGCCCGAGCGCGCGAGCGCCGTCGTGAACGTCCGCGTGGCCGTGGGCCACCGCGCCGAGGACATGGTCGACCGGGTGATCTCCGCCATCAGCGACCCCGAGGTGGTGGTCGAGGTCGTACAGTGCCTGGATCCGGTGGTGCCGTCACAGTCGGACGGGCCCGTCTGGGAACGACTGGAAGAAGCCATCACGGCGGTGTACGGCGACGTCCTCGTCGTGCCCTATGTGAACAACGGCGGGACGGACAGCCGCAACTACAGCGTCATCAGCGACCACGTGTACCGGTTCAATCCGTACGCGATGACGCTGGCTGAAAGGCGCAGCATCCACGCGGTGGACGAAAGGCTCCGGCTCTCCTCGTTCACGGAGGGTCTGAGGTTCTACAGCGACCTGCTCCGGCGCATCTGATTCGGCGGCGCTACCGGCTCGACCCGGGCTCGACGGCCCGGGCGAGCTGGGCGAGCGAAGAGATCATCGCCCCCACGTGCACGTCCTGGTCGATGCCCTCGGGTGCGTCGGCCGCCTCGACCGTGACGAGCGTGCCGGTGGCCTCGGGCTCGAAGGTCCACGTCATCCGCATCGTGCCGGCGAAGGCGGGGTCGCCCGAGGGGAAGTCGACCTCCTCCACCACCCGACGCGGCGGGTCCAGCACGACGCGGCGAACGACGCTGACGTCGGTCTCGCGTGACGCTTTGCCGCCCCCTTCGGGCGGACGGTCGTAGGTGAGCACCATCCGGTAGCCGCGCTCGGCGTCGAACCCCTCCAGCCGCCCGGTCATGCCCTCCGGCGGAATCCAGGCCACGAACACGTCGGGATCGGTGAACGCCCGGAAGACCCGGTCGGGATCGGCGGTGATGTGTCGGGTGGCCCGCTCGGCTCGCATGGCGCCACCTTACGCGGCGCCGGTGCGTCCGCCCGCCGAACGATACCCGCGACCACGGCGGCGCGGCCCCCGGAGGGTGTCGGGGGCCGCGCGTACCCTGAGGACATGCCCGCGAGAAAGCCCGTCACCGCGTCGTCCTACCGGTGCACCGAGTGCGGGTGGACGACCCTGAAGTGGGCCGGCCGCTGCGGAGAATGCCAGCAGTGGGGCACGGTGGTCGAAAGCGCGGAGAAGACGGGCATCAACCGCGCGGTGACCGCGATCGCGCCGGGTGCGACCCGTGCCGCGCGCCCCATCACGGCTATCGACACCCAGGATGCTCCGCGCCGGACGAGCGGGGTCGGCGAGTTCGACCGCGTGCTCGGTGGCGGCATCGTGCCCGGAGCCGCGATCCTCCTCAGCGGCGAACCGGGGGTGGGCAAGTCGACGCTGCTCCTGGAGGTCGCCGCGCAGAGCGCACGCGCTGGCCGCCGCGTCCTGTACGCCAGCGCGGAGGAGTCCACGGCGCAGGTCCGGCTCCGCGCCGAGCGCACCGGGGCGCTCCACGACGAGCTGTATCTGGCGGCCGAGACCGACCTCGCGACGATCCTCGGACACATCGACGAGGTCGAGCCCGACCTGCTGATCGTCGACTCGGTGCAGACGGTGTCCTCGGCGCTCAGCGACGGCGCGGCGGGGCAGCCCAGCCAGGTGCGCGAGGTCGCCTCGACCCTCATCCGGGTCGCGAAAGACCGGTCGCTGCCGGTCATCCTCGTCGGGCACGTCACGAAGGACGGCTCGATCGCGGGCCCGCGCATCCTCGAGCACCTCGTCGACGTCGTGTGCCAGTTCGAGGGCGACCGGCAGACATCCCTGCGCTTCGTGCGCGCACTCAAGAACCGGTTCGGGCCGACCGACGAGGTCGGATGCTTCGACATGACGGGCGCGGGGATCGCCGAAGTGCCCGACCCGAGCGCGCTGTTCCTCGGGCACGGAGACCCGGTTCCCGGCACGTGCGTGACGATCGCGCTCGAGGGCCGGCGCGCCCTTCCGGTGGAGGTGCAGGCGTTGACCATCGACACGACGGCGCCCAACCCGCGCCGCGTCGTCAACGGTGTGGATTCCGCGCGCGTGGCCATGGTCCTGGCGGTGCTGGAGCGGCGCGCGGGCGTGAAGGTGTCGGACAAGGATGTGTACGTCTCGACCGTCGGCGGTGTCCGGCTGATCGAGCCGGCCGCCGACCTCGCGATCGCCATCGCCGTGGCCAACGCGGTGCTGAACCGCACCATCTCGCACCGGACGGCGGCGATCGGGGAACTCACGCTCACCGGGGAGATCCGGCCCGTCACGCAGTCCGCGCAGCGTGCGGGCGAAGCATCCCGGCTCGGGTACCAGACGGTGGTCGATGCGACCTCCCGCTCCATCGAGCGAGCGCTGCGCGACCTGCCCGTTCGACAGCGCCTCGACCGGGGCGATCCCCCGGGGTTCTGACCCCGGGTCAGCGACCCGGAGGGCCGGAGCGGCGACGCTGCTGCGAGAAGCCGAGAACGACCGGGATGACCAGGCCTGCCGCACATACCGCGCCGACGATGAGGTACTCCATTCGGCCGAGTCTGCCACTGACGACCCGGAAGCGCGACTCGGGCACGGGCGTTCCCGATCTGCGTCAGGCGTCGAGCGCAGCCAGGAGGTCGGCGGGCGAGGCCTGCATCGGGTGCGGCCCGGCGATGTCGAGGAACACCGTTGTGATGTCGTCGCGGTGCGTCTCGAGGAACAGGCGCAGCCACGCGGGCGACTGCAGCGCGACGTGCGGGGGCAGCGTCTCGGGCTTGTGGGTGGCGTCGCTGAAGAGCAGCAGGGCGATGTCGCCGGTGTTCGGGTCGCGGTAGGTCCACACCTCGCCCGCGTCCCGCGGGTTATCGCGGTCGCCGGCGCGCATGAGCGGAACGACGGTGGGCCCGTTGCGGAGGGCGAAAGCGACCGCGGCCATGTCCTGGGTCTGCAGAGCGTCGGTCAGCACGACGTTGCGGAACTCCAGTTCCGCGCCCTTCCGGCCCTTCTTCCCCGCCATCGTTCCAGCCTAACGGGGCCCCCGAACCGGCCGCGCTCAGCTCAGGAAACCCCTCAGCAACGCCTCCGTACCGGCGAGGTGATCGAGGACGGCGGCGGATGCCGCATCCGCCCGCCCCGCGAGGATCGCGGTGACCATCCGCTCGTGCTGGCTGTTGGAGTGCTCGATGTTGCGCGGCAGCAGCGGAAAGGTGTCGAGCCACGCGTTGATGCGCGCGCGATTGTCCACCACGAGCGGCACGAGCGATGGGATCCCGGCCAACTCGGCCACCGTGAGGTGCAGCAGCGTGTCGGCGCGGCGGTACTCGGTGGCGCCGGCCGACGCCGCCTCCTCATGGCGGGCCCACAGCGCATCGCGGTCTGCCGGGCCGAGCGCACGGACAGCCGCCGCCCGGGCAGCGCCCGCCTCGAGCACCCGACGCATCCCGAGCACGTCGTCGAGCTCCGCCGCATCCACCGCCGGAGGCCCGGCGGGGCGCGGCAGCGGGTCGGCGATGAACGTGCCGCCGTATCGGCCGCGGCGCGACTCGAGGAACCCGGCGTCGGCGAGCTCGCGGATGGCTTCGCGCACGGTGTCGCGACTCACCCGGTACAGAGCGGCGAGCTCGCGCTCGGGAGGAAGCGACTCGCCCGGCGCGAGCACGCCGAGGCGGACCGTCTGGACCAGGCGGGCCACGGTGTCTTCCAGCGCGTTGCCCTGCCGCACCGGCCGGTACACGGCTCGGCTCACATCCGGCAGCGGGGTGCCGGTCATCGCTTCGGATGCTGCGAGTGGGACGAGCGCATCGTCACAGCGGGGTCACGTACGCGTTGCTGATGCCACCGTCGACGACGAAGGCGGTGGCGGTGATGAACGACGCATCGTCGGAGGCGAGGAACGCGACCGTTGCGGCGAGCTCCTCCGGCTCGGCGAACCGGCCCATCGGCACGTGGACGAGACGGCGCTGCGCGCGCTCGGGGTCTTTCGCGAACAGCTCCTGCAGGAGCGGCGTGTTCACCGGCCCCGGGCAGAGGGCGTTGATCCTGATCCCCTGGCGCGCGAACTGCACACCGAGCTCACGGGTCATCGCGAGAACCCCGCCCTTGGATGCGGTGTAGCTGATCTGCGAGGTCGCCGAACCCAGGAGCGCGACGAACGAGGCGGTGTTGATGATCGACCCCGACCCGGCAGGCACCATGTGCCGCAGGGCGGCGCGCGAGCACAGGTAGACGCTCTTGAGGTTGACATCCTGCACGCGATCCCACGCCGGCAGCTCCGTCGTCTCGATCGAGTCGTCATCGGCCGGGGAGATCCCGGCGTTGTTGAACGCGATGTCCACGCGCCCGAAGTCGTCGGCCACCCCGTCGAACAGCGCGTTCACGCGTGCTTCGTCGGCCACGTCCACGGATCGGAAGACCCCGCCCACCTCGGATGCCGCGGCCTCTCCCGTCTCCGGATCGACGTCGGCGATCACCACGCGCGCGCCCTCGGCGGCGAACCGGCGGGCGGTGGCCAGACCGATGCCGCTCGCCCCACCGGTGATGATGGCCACCCGGTCTTTGAGGCGCTGGGTGAGATCGACGGTCATGCGTGCAGTCCTCTCGGTGGTGCCGGATGCGGCGGTCATGACGCGTCCGTGGCGAAGAAGACGTTCTTCGTCTCGGTGAAGTGCTCGGCCGCGTCGGGTCCGAGCTCGCGGCCGAGGCCCGACGCCTTCATTCCGCCGAAGGGCGTGGAGTACCGCACCGAGGCATGCGAGTTCACCGACAGGACGCCGCTTCGCACACCCCGCGACACGCGCACCGCGCGGCCCAGGTTCTCGGTCCAGATGGACCCGGCGAGGCCGTAGATCGTGTCGTTGGCCAGTCGAATGGCGTCGGCTTCGTCGTCGAAGGGAAGCACGGCGACGACCGGGCCGAAGATCTCCTCCCGTGCGATCGCGTCTTCGGTGTCAGCGAGGACCACCGCGGGCGCGAACCAGAATCCGTCGCCCTCCGGAGCCGAGCCGCGGTACGCGATGCGGGCGTCGTGGAGGTAGGACGCGACCTTCTCGCGATGCGCGGCGGAGATGAGCGGCCCCATCTCCGTCGTCTCCAGGGCGGGGTCGCCCACACGCCAGGCCTGTACGGCCGGTGCGAGCAGCTCGAGGAACCGGTCGTAGACACTCCGCTGCACGAGGATGCGGCTGCGGGCGCAGCAGTCCTGCCCGGCGTTGTCGAACACCGCGCCGGGGGCGCTGGCGGCAGCCCTTTCTAGGTCGGCGTCGTCGAAGACGATGTTGGCGCTCTTGCCTCCCAGTTCGAGCGTGACCGGCTTCAGCATCCGCGCGCACCCGGCCGCGACCTCGGTCCCGACCTCCGTGGAGCCGGTGAAGACGACCTTGTGCACATCGGGGTGCGACACGAACCTCTGGCCGACGACGGAGCCCGGCCCGGAGATCACCTGGAAGAGGCCCTCGGGAAGACCGGCCTCCCGGGCGAGCTCGCCCAGCCGGAGAGCGGTGAGCGGGGTGAGCTCGGCGGGCTTGAGGACGACGGCGTTGCCGGCGGCGAGCGCGGGCGCGAAGCCCCACGACGCGATCGTCATGGGGAAGTTCCACGGCACGATCACCCCGACGACGCCGTACGGCTCGTGGAAGGTGACATCCAGCCCGCCGGCGACGGGGATCTGCCGGCCGGACAGTCGCTCGGGCGCTCCCGCGGAGAAGTTCAGCACCTGGGCGACGTGGTTCGCCTCCCACCGGGCCGAGGAGATCGGGTGCCCGGAGTTGCGCACCTCCAGCGCGGCGAGTTCTTCCACGTGCGCCTCGACCACGCGCGCGAAGGCCCGCAGCCCGTCGGCGCGGGCGGCGGGTGGGAGCGCGGCCCAGGATCGCTGCGCCGTGACGGCGCGGGCGACGGCCGCATCCACATCGGCGAGGGATGCACGCGGGACCTCGCGGAACGGCGTGCCGGTGGACGGATCGATCAGGGTGAAGCTCACGCCGTCACCGGGTCCTTTCGCTGGGCGTATGCGGAGGCGGCGGCGACGAGCCCGAGGAACAGGCGCCGGTCGGCGGAATCCTCCTCGGGATGCCACTGCACCGCGACGAGGTAGTCGTCTCCGGGGAGTTCCACGCCCTGCACGAGTTCGTCGTCGGTGCGGGCGGTCACGATGAGGTCGCGTCCGAGCCGGTCGACGCCCTGGTGGTGGTAGCTGTGCACCGCCAGCTCACCGGTGCCCACGAGTGCGGCCAGGCGCGTGCCGTCGGTCACGGCGACGGTGTTCTCGGCGAACACTCCCCCGCCCAGCCGGTAGCGCTCGGTGCCCAGGGCCTCGGGAAGGTGCTGGTGCAGGGTTCCGCCGAACGCGACGTTGATGAGCTGCAGACCGCGGCAGATGCCGAAGACCGGGAGGCCGCGTGCACGGGCCCCTCGGAGCAGCGCGAGTTCCCACGCGTCGCGGTCGGGACGCGCGGGGTCGGTGAGCGGGTGGCGTTCTGCGCCGTAGAGCTCGGGTTGGACGTCGGCCCCTCCGGTGAGGATGAGGCCGTCCAGCCCGTCCAGGACGGCGTCGGCGGCGGCATCCGGACGCGGCTGCGGCGGCAGCAGTATTGCGGCGGCGCCGGAGGCGGTGACCGCGTCGAAGTACTGGTGCGGGAGGAACGACGCCCGCACGTCCCACACCCCCTGCTTTGCCTGTTCGAGGTAGGTGGTCAGGCCGACCACCGGCGTGCGGGTCACTGAGCCTGTCGAAGAGTCAGAGCCGCTCGAAGCCACGGATGCGCTCCCAATCGGTCACGGCAGCGTCGAAGGCTTCCACCTCGATGCGCGCCTGGTTGAGGTAGTGCTCGACGACCTCGTCGCCGAACGCGGCACGGGCGATCGCCGACTCCGAGAACAGCCGCGCGGCGTCGCGCAGGGTCGTCGGAAGGTGCTCGACGTCGGAGTCGTACGCGTTCCCGGTGAGCGGTGCCGGCAGCGGCAGGGAGTTCTCCACCCCGTAGAGGCCGCCGGCGATGATCGCCGAGATGGCCAGGTACGGGTTGACGTCGCCGCCGGGCACGCGATTCTCCACGCGCAGCGACGCGCCGTGCCCGACCACGCGCAGTGCGCACGTGCGATTGTCCACGCCCCAGGCGACCCCCGTGGGGGCGAACGATCCCTTCGCGAAGCGCTTGTACGAATTGATGGTCGGCGCGTACAGCAGCGTGAACTCGCGGAGCGTCGCCAGGATGCCGGCGATCCAATGCTCCATGAACGGGCTGAACCCGTGGTCACCGTCGCCCGACATGACCGCCGAGCCGTCGGCGCTGCGCACCGACAGATGGATGTGGCAGCTGTTGCCTTCCTTCTCGTTGAACTTCGCCATGAAGGTCAGCGATTTGCCGTGCGCGTCGGCGATCTCCTTCGCACCGTTCTTGTAGATCGTGTGGTTGTCGGCCGTCTCGACCGCCTCGGCGTAGCGGAACGCGATCTCCTGCTGCCCGAAGTTGCACTCGCCCTTCACGCCCTCGCAGTAGAGGCCGGCGCCCTCCATGCCCACGCGGATGTCGCGCAGCAGCGGCTCGAGCCGCGTCGTGGCGAGCAGGTTGTAATCGACGTTGTAGTCGGTCGAGGGCGTCAGCTCCGCGTACTTCTTCGCCCACGCGGCGCGGAAGGAGTCGTCGAACACGATGAACTCGAGTTCGGTACCGGCGAAGGCCACGAGGTCCTGAGCGGCAAGCCGCTCGCGCTGCGCGTTCAGGACCGCCCGCGGCGAAGGCCCGACGTCGGCACCACCGCCCACCCACCCGAGGTCGGCGATCACGAGCGCCGTGCCCGGCTGCCAGGGAAGGCGGCGCAGCGTCGACACGTCGGGGCGCAGCACCATGTCGCCGTACCCCTGGTCCCAGCCCGACATCGCGTACCCGTCCACCGTGTTCAGGTCGACGTCGACCGAGAGGAGGTAGTTGCAGGCCTCGGCACCGTTGGGGAGCACCTCGTCGCGCCAGAAGCGGCCGGCGACCCTCTTGCCCACGAGCCGACCCTGCGCGTCGGGGAAGGCCACGATCACCGTGTCGATCTCGCCCGCCTCGATCGCCGCATCCAGCTGCGCCGTCGTGAGATTGCCCGCCATGGGTGGTCCTTTCCTCGCCGTCGCGCCGCTCCAACTGTAATCAGGAACTTACATGCAAAGGTAGACAGCCCGACCAATAGGCCGCCACAATCATCCGCAAGGCGCGGCCGTGCGCCCACCCGATTCCTGCGGAGGTCGTATGTCTCAGCCCAGCGGTGCCGCGCGAAAGGTCGCCGGCGCCACCTATACCCGAGCCGGCGACGGCTACTTCGAAAAGCGCACGCTCAAGCGGTCGGCGGGGGTGTGGGGGCTGTGGGGACTCGCGGTCGCCGCCGTCATCTCCGGCGACTTCTCCGGCTGGAACTTCGGCATCGACTTCGCCGGCTTCGGCGGGATGCTGATCGCCTTCGTCATCCTGGTGGCGATGTACTACGGCATGATCTTCTCGATCGGGGAGATGGCCGCCGCGATGCCGCACACCGGCGGCGCGTACTCCTTCGCCCGATCGGCCATGGGGCCGTGGGGCGGCCTGGTCACCGGCGCCGCCGAGACCATCGAGTACGTCGCGACCACGGCCGTGATCGTCTTCTTCTCCGCGTCCTACGCCGACGCGATCACCGCAGAACTCCTCGGCGTCACCATCCCCGCGTGGGTGTGGTGGATCATCCTCTATGCCGTGTTCATCGCGCTGAACGCGGCCGGCGCGGCCATCTCGTTCCGCTTCGCGATCGTCGTCTCGATCATCTCCATCGGCATCATCCTGGTGTACTCGGCCATGGCCGTGTTCTCGGGGGCCTTCTCGTGGGCGGCGCTGTGGGACATCGCGCCCGACCCCGGCCAGACGGCGTTCCTCCCGCACGGCGTCCTCCCGATCCTGTTCGCGCTGCCCTTCGCAATGTGGTTCTTCCTCGGCATCGAAGAGCTCCCCCTCGCCGCGGAGGAGTCGCACAACCCCGTCCGCGACATCCCCCGGGCCGGCTTCTGGGCCCGCGGCACCCTCATCGTCACGGGCCTGCTCGTGCTCTTCCTCAACACCGGCGTGCTGGGGGCCGAGGCCACCGGTGTTGCCGGCGAGCCGCTGCTGGACGGGTTCCGCGCGATCGTCGGCGACGGGGCGGCGGCGGTGCTGGCCCTGTTCGCCCTGGTCGGACTGCTGGCCTCCCTGCAGGGCATCATGTTCGCGTACGGGCGCAACATGTACTCGCTGTCGCGCGCAGGGTACTACCCACGGTTCCTCTCGCTGACCGGCAAGCGGCAGACGCCGTGGGTCGCGCTCGTCGTGGGTGCCGCCATCGGGTTCGTCGCTCTCGTCGTGCTCGACGTCCTCACGCAGCTCAACGAGGATGCCGGGGCGGTGGCCGGCGCGATCGTGCTGAACATCGCGGTGTGGGGCGCGGTCGTCGCCTACCTGCTGCAGATGATCTCGTTCATCATCCTGCGGCGGAGGTTCCCGAACGCCGACCGCCCGTATCGCAGCCCGTGGGGCATCCCCGGCGCCGTCATCGCGATCGTCGTGGCGGCGCTCATCTTCCTCGGGTTCCTGCTCAACCCGACGTTCCTTCCCGCGATCATCGCGATCGCGATCGTCTACGCGGTTCTGCTCGTCGGCTTCGGCGCCTTCTTCCGTCACCGTCTCGTCCTCTCCCCGGAGGAGGAGTACGCCCTGTCCGGCGGCACGCACGGCGACCCGCAGGCGGAGGGGTACGACGCGATGGAGAGCGAGGTGTTCGGAGCCGAGCCCGATCGCAAGCTCTGAGCCGTCACATCCGGATGCCTCCACGGTGGCGGCGCCGGCCCGTCGAGGGAGAAGGAAAGAGGCCCTCTCGGATCCTCCAGTTAGGGGCTGGCGGATTCGAGAGGGCCTCGCGGTTCCTGCGGGTACGTGGGCCTTCGCGTTTGGGGAACGCTGCGACCGGCTGCTGGGGACAGCTTTACAATCCTCGATGCAAGAACGTATCCACTGTAGCTTCACGCGCGACGCACGTCTGTCCGCCATTTGGGGGACAAGACCGGGTCAATACAGGAGGAACGCGGCGGTGTTCGACGAGGAGATTCCGCCGATGGCGACGCTCAAATGGTACGTGGCCCCGCCCCCGGGCGCAGTGGGACGATCGCCTGAACAATTGTCCACCGACGATCGTGTGCGATCCCACGTCAGCGGCGCCGCACTCGTGGTCTGCTGACCCGCGGCGAGCAGGACGATCATGTCGCTCGGTTCGCTCTGGCAGTCCGTCGATCGCCACCAGACGTCCGACCCGCTGGAGATCGTGAAGGCCTGGGCGCTCGTGCCGACGTTGAGCGTGCAGTCGGCATCGCTGTGATTGGTGAGGCGGATGGAGAGCTGCGGGTGCTGTCCCGTCGCGTAGGACTGCTGATCGGACAGCGCCTCGATGGTCAGGTCACCGGGAAGGCAGCCCTCCGCGGGGGGCGGGGCCTCGGGGTCGGGCGCCTCCTCCGCGGGTTCGGCCTCGGCCTCCGGCTCAGCCTCCGCAGGGGCCGTCTCGGTCGGCGTCGCCGACGGGGTCGCCAATGACGTGGGAGTCGCTGTGGGCGTCGGCTCCGTGACGGATTCGGCGGCGCTTCGCCACGGCTGCGCCACGAACAACCACACCAGTCCCCCGATGACGAGGAGCGCGACGAGCACCAGCACCAGCCGGCGACGACGGTAGACCGCCGGGGAGTGCCGCCGACGCGGAGGAGTGCCGCTCATGCCTCCAGGGTAGGCGCGGTATCCCGCACCGGCCGGGCGGCACGCCCGATCAGGTGCGCTCCAGCGTCTTCAGCATCCGGGTGTTCCCGAGGGTGTTCGGTTTCACGTGGGCGAGGTCGAGAAATTCGGCGACGCCCTCATCGGGGCTGCGCACGAGCTGCGAATACACGTCCGGATCGACGACCTGCTCTCCGATCGGCTCGAACCCGCGACTGGTGAAGAAGTCCACCTCGAAGGTCAGACAGAACAGGCGCGAGAGACCCAGCTCCCGTGCGGAGTCCTCGAGCCCCTCGACGAGGGCGCGACCCACCCCGCGGTGCAGCCACTCGTCCACGACGATGAGGGTGCGGACCTCGCCGAGGTCTTCCCAGATCACGTGGAGGGCACCGCATCCGATGAGCGTGCCGTCGGCCTCGGCCACCAGGAACTGCTGCACCGACTCGTAGAGCACCACGATGTCTTTGCCGAGGAGGATGCGCTGCTGCACGTACGGCTCGAGCAGCTCATGGATGCCGCGGACATCGGCCGTGCGGGCCGGTCGGACGGTGAACTCGCTCATGCCCCCAGCCTAGAGTCGGCATTCGTCTGCGCCGAAACGACGAAAGGGCGGATGCCGAAGCATCCGCCCTTTCGTGGTGTCTCAGGCGCCGGCGACGATGTCCGGCGTCGCGGTGATCTCGCCACCGGTGGTGACGCCCACGGCGACCTTCTCGTCGCGTGCGGTGGTCTCGAACACGAACTCGCCGTTCTGCGAGTCCACCTTCACGTGGTTGCCCGCTTCGAGCTCGCCGTGCAGGATCTTCTCGCTGAGGCGATCCTCCACCTCGCGCTGCATGGCCCGCCGCAGCGGCCGCGCACCGAGGGCCGGGTCGAACCCGATCTCGATGAGCCGCTCCTTGGCCGCCTGCGACAGCTCGATCGTCATATCTCGGTCGAGCAGCCGGTCGGCCAGGCGCTTGGTGAACAGATCGACGATCTGCACCAGCTCGGGCTTGGACAGCTGCGGGAAGACGATGACGTCGTCGAGGCGGTTGAGGAACTCGGGCTTGAAGTGACGCTTCAGCTCCTCGTCGACCTTGCCCTTCATCCGGTCATAGCTCGTCTGGCTGTTGCCCTCGACCTGGAACCCGACCGGACCACCGGCGATCGCCGACGAACCGAGGTTCGTCGTCATGATGATGACGGTGTTCTTGAAGTCGATCATGCGGCCCTGACCGTCGGTCAGACGACCCTCTTCGAGGATCTGCAGGAGCGAGTTGAAGATGTCGGGGTGCGCCTTCTCGATCTCGTCGAAGAGCACGACCGAGAACGGCTTGCGGCGCACCTTCTCGGTGAGCTGGCCGCCCTCTTCGAATCCGACGAACCCGGGAGGGGCACCGAACAGACGCGAGACGGTGTGCTTCTCACCGAACTCCGACATGTCGAGGGAGATCAGCGCGCCCTCGTCGTCGAAGAGGAACTCGGCGAGCGCCTTGGCGAGCTCGGTCTTTCCGACGCCGGTGGGGCCGGCGAAGATGAACGATCCCGACGGGCGCTTGGGGTCCTTCAGACCGGCACGCTGGCGGCGGATCGTCTTGGCGAGCGCCGAGATGGCCTCTTCCTGTCCGATGACCCGCTGGTGCAGCGCCTTCTCCATGAAGACGAGTCGGCTGGACTCCTCCTCGGTGAGCTTGAACACCGGGATGCCGGTGGCCTGGGCGAGCACCTCCGCGATCAGACCTTCGTCGACGACCGCGTGGCTCGCGACGTCGCCGCTGCGCCACTGCTTCTCGAGACGGAGACGCTCAGCCAGGAGCGACTTCTCCTCGTCGCGCAGCGACGCGGCCTTTTCGAAGTCCTGCTCCTCGGAGGCGACTTCCTTCTGCTCGCGCACCTTCGCGATCTTCTCGTCGAACTCGCGCAGCTCCGGCGGGCTGGACAGGATCGACAGGCGCAGGCGTGCGCCGGCCTCGTCGATCAGGTCGATCGCCTTGTCCGGAAGGAAGCGGTCGCTGACGTAGCGGTCGGCGAGGTTCGCGGCGGCCACGATCGCGCCATCGGTGATCTGCACCTTGTGGTGCGCCTCGTACCGGTCGCGCAGCCCCTTCAGGATGTTGATGGAGTGGGGCAGGCTCGGCTCGGCGACCTGGATCGGCTGGAAGCGGCGCTCCAGCGCAGCATCCTTCTCGAAGTGCTTGCGGTACTCGTCGAGAGTGGTCGCACCGATGGTCTGCAGCTCGCCGCGGGCGAGCAGCGGCTTCAGGATGCTGGCCGCGTCGATCGCGCCCTCGGCGGCACCGGCACCCACGAGGGTGTGGATCTCGTCGATGAACACGATGATGTCGCCGCGCGTGCGGATCTCCTTGGTGACCTTCTTCAGACGCTCTTCGAAGTCGCCGCGGTAGCGGGACCCGGCGATGAGCGAGCCGAGGTCGAGGGAGTAGACCTGCTTGTCCTTGAGCGTCTCGGGCACGTCGCCCTTGACGATCGCCTGCGCGAGCCCCTCGACGACGGCGGTCTTGCCGACGCCGGGCTCACCGATCAGCACGGGGTTGTTCTTGGAGCGACGCGAGAGGATCTGCATGACCCGCTCGATCTCCTTCTCGCGCCCGATGACCGGGTCGAGCTTGTTGTCGCGGGCGGCCTGCGTGAGGTTGCGGCCGAACTGGTCCAGCACCGCCGAACCGCCCTGCGCGGATGCGGCGGTCTGCTCGCCGGCACCGGAGGCGACCCCGGCGGGCTCCTTGCCCTGGTATCCGCTCAGGAGCTGGATGACCTGCTGGCGCACCTTGTTCAGGTCGGCGCCGAGCTTGACGAGCACCTGCGCGGCGACGCCCTCACCCTCGCGGATGAGACCGAGCAGGATGTGCTCGGTACCGATGTAGTTGTGGCCGAGCTGCAGCGCTTCGCGCAGCGACAGCTCCAGCACCTTCTTGGCGCGAGGGGTGAAGGGGATGTGGCCGGTGGGCTGTTGCTGCCCCTGGCCGATGATGTCCTGCACCTGCTCACGCACGGCATCCAGGGAGATGCCGAGGGACTCCAGGGCCTTGGCGGCGACACCCTCGCCCTCGTGGATCAGCCCGAGCAGGATGTGCTCGGTACCGATGTAATTGTGGTTGAGCATCTTCGCCTCTTCTTGGGCGAGCACAACCACGCGACGGGCACGGTCGGTGAATCTTTCGAACATCCTCAAACCCTCCAGAATGGGTCGTTGGGCACGCTTGCGCGCGCCGTATATCGAGACTAACCAGCGCTCCGGGGCCCGGCGGCGGTGTTCGCCGTCGGCATAGCGCAGCCACTCCCCCTTGCGCCGGAGCGGCTTCCGCGCTTCCGCGGGCAAGGTATTGACGGCGCTCATTGGTGATGTAACGATATTCGATAACAACGAATATCGTTAAGGAGTACCAATGACGCACGGGGGAACTGGTGTGATGGAGCAGACCACCAAGAAGGAACGCAACGACATCCTCTCGACGCTCGGCGTCAGCGGCATCCTGGGGGTCGTTGTCTCAGTCGCCTCCGTGATCCGGTGGCTGGAGACGTTCACCCCCGAGGGCACCTCCGTGCCCGTACCGTTCGACCACGCTCGGGCGGAGCTCACCCCCCGGGACGGGCTCCCGTCCACCGTCGTGGACGTCACGTGGGCGAACGTGATCGCCGAAGGCACCAACGCGGTCTCCGTCACGTCGCTGGCTCTGTCGATCGTGGTGAGCGCAGCGGCCGCCCTCACCGTGATCGCCCTGTTCGCCGTGCTCGCGCTGCGGTTCCTGCGCGGTCGCTTCTTCGACGCGACGAACCCGCGCTTGCTCGACGCGGCGGGATGGACCATGTTCGCCGGCGCGCTCGCGGTGTACTTCTTCGACATGCTCGGACGCAACGGGGTTCTCGCGGCCGCGGGCCTCGCCGACTTCGATCCGGATTCGTGGGCTCTGATGGGGCCGTTCTTCGCCGTCTGGATCGCTGCGACGGTGCTCGGGCTGCTGTCGCTCGCGTTCCGTCGCGGCATCCGCCTGCAGCGCGACTCGGAGGGTCTGGTGTGAGCCCCGCCGAGGACGACGGGCCCAGCGGCATCCACTGCCGACTGGACGAGCTGTTGGCCGACCGCGGGATGACGCTGACCCGGCTGTCGGAGTTGGTCGGCGTCTCCATCGTGAACCTGTCGGTGCTCAAGAACGACCGGGCCCGCGCCATCCGTTATTCGACGCTGGCGGCGATCTGCCGCGCGCTGGACTGCGAGATCGGCGACCTGCTGGTTCTCGCCCGCGACTGACCGCGTCAGTCGGCGGCGAGGAAGTCCGCGCCGGCGAGCCGGAACGCGCGAGCACCCGGGGCGTTGGTGTGGTGGCGCCCCGGGATCTCGAAGAATCCCCCGCGGGGGGTGAGGCCGGCCAGGCGCCGCGACTCCTCGAGGATGGCGTCGTCGCTGCCCGTCGCGAACAGCACCGGCTGATGCGGCGGGGATGCGGGGTCGGGATCGTTGTCGCCGATGCGCATCCCCTCGGCCACGGCGATGAGCGCACGCAGGTCGTTGCCCGGCACACGCTGGGCCAGGCCGACATAGCGCTGCGTCACCGCGTCGGTGACGGGTTCGCCGGTGTCGGCGAACGCGCGTGCCTGATCGACCTTGAGGCGAGCGAGCGGCCGCCCGTCGGGGATGCCGCCGAGCACGGCACGCTCCACATGCCCGGGCGCATCGACCGCGAGCTGCCAGCCGACCCGCCCGCCGAGGGAGTACCCCAGGTACCGGATGTCATCGAGAAGGTAGGTGTCGAGCACGCCCGTGAGGTCGCGCACGAGCACCGGCATCGCGTAGCTGGCTGCATCGTGCGGTTTGTCACTCGCGCCATGTCCGCGCTGGTCGACGGCGAGGACGCGCAGGCCGCGCCGGAGGAGCTCGCGCACCCACCCGGTGTTCACCCAGTTGTCGCGCGTGCTCGACCCGAACCCGTGCACGGCGAGGACGGTGGGCGCATCGGGGTCGCCCCAGGAGTAGGTCGCCAGGCGCACCCCGTCCTCGGCCATGACGATCTGGGGCCGGGGAATTTCGGTGAGCGCGGCGATGGCAGCATCCATGCCTCTCATCGTGGCGTATCAGCGGCCGTCAGCGACCGATCCGACGGCACAACTGCGGAGATGCTCGACGACTCGCCGTGAGGACGGCCCGCGAGGCGGCGTGTCGCGGCCCGCATCCGCCGTTGTGCACGGGGGCGACGAGGAGCCGGCCCGCCGATGGCGATCCGGGTCAGGGGTGGCCGACGATGGCCACGCGGGCGCCGTCGTACGTGTTGCCCGAGAGCACGGCCTCGTATGCGGCGCCGGCGGGGACGCCGGGCACCTCCACCGCGGTCACGCGCGGCGCCATGTCGGCGGTGCAGATCTGATCGGCCGGCGGGCTGACGAAGGTCACCGAGATCTCGCCCGGCGCCGCGACCGCGGCGCTCTCCACCTGCGGTCGGCAGCTCGACGATCCCCACGTGAGCAGCGCGAAGACGTCGGACCCCGCCCATCCTGCGCTCGGCTGGCCGCCGTCCAGGCCCGTCCCGGGGGTGAGGCCCGGGACTCCGGCCAGCTCGGTCTCGCCGCGGTAGCCGGCCGCCTCGACCTCGACGCGCAGGTCCTGGGCGGAGTCGACACCGGCCGGAAGCGGCACGGCCAGCCCCTGCGGCACGAGGTCGTAGGTGCACGCCCCGTCCGGCTCCATGACCGAGACCCGGAGAACCCCGTCCTCGTACGTCACATCGTCGGCGAACGGACGACAGGTCGAGGTCCCCTCGAGGAGAACTCCGACCATCGCCCCGCCGTCCAGCCACGCCGCGGCGACCTGTGCCGTCTCGGCGGTTCCCGTCCCGGCCGTTGCCGTGGGCGTTGCTTCGACCTCTCCGGATGAGGCGCAGCCCGCGAGCACGCCGGCGATCAGCACCGAACCCCCGAGAACGGCGAGGACCGAGTGGATGCGACGGGACATGAACGACCTCCGGATGCAGCGTGTGCCTCGCGAGCGGAAGCACCTTCCCATCCTTCCGAACGCGGCTGTGCGAACCCGCCGGATCCGGTAACACCCGGATCACGATCCGGGCGGGAACGCTACTGCAGGGCGGACGTGAGGCGGGCGAGGTTATCGAGCAGCGTCGAACGCAACGGCTGGTTCATCCACTCCTCGATGCTGAGTTCGCGGCTGAGGCTGCGGTAGGTGTCGGCGACCGACTCGAGGTCGCGCACGAACTCTTCCCCGCGCACCAGGAGCGAGATCTCCAGGTTCAGACCGAAGGAGCGCATGTCCATGTTGCTCGAGCCGATGACGGCGATCTCGCGGTCGATCATGATGCCCTTGGCGTGCAGGATGTAGGGCCGGCGGTACATCCACACCTTCACCCCCGCTCGCAGCAGCGCCTCGTAGTAGCTGCGCTGGGCGTGGTACACGAGGGCCTGATCGCCCTCTTCCGAGACGAACAACTCGACGACCACCCCGCGCTGGCACGCGGTGGTGACTGCCAGGAGCAGCGCCTCGTCGGGCACGAAGTACGGGCTGACGATGACGATCCGCTCCTTGGCGGCGTAGAGCATCCCGAGGAAGAGCTTGAGGTTGTTCTCGAAATCGAATCCGGGCCCGGACGGCACGATCTGACAGTCGAGGTCTCCCGGCCCGGGAGACACGCGGAACAGGTCGATCTCGTCGGAGAGGATCTCGTCGGTCTCGCCGTACCAGTCGGAGAGGAACACGGCGTTGATGCTGGCCACCACGGGGCCCTCCACGCGCACCATGAGGTCGACCCAGTGCAGTCCGCGCCGGATGTTCTTGTGCAGGTTGTAGCTCGAGTCGGTGACGTTCTGCGACCCCATGTACGCCACCCGTCCGTCAACGACGAGGAGCTTGCGGTGGTTGCGGAGGTCGGGTCGCTGGTAGCGGCCGCGCAGCGGCTGCACCGGCAGCAGGAGGTGCCAGTGCGCGCCCATGGCCGTGAGTCGACGCAGTGTACGGCGGTAGTTCGGCTTTCCCCGGTTAGCCCAGTGGTCAAGCAGCACGCGCACCACCACTCCCCGCGCCGCGACCTCTTCGAGCGCGCGGAAGAAGTTGTCGGTCGCCGCATCGGATTGGAAGATGTAGAACTGGACGTGCACGTAGCGTTCGGCCTGCCGGATGGTGTCGGCCATCGCATCCAGGCTCGTCTGGTAGTCGGAGATGACGGTGGCGCCGTTATCACCGGCGATCGGCATCGCACCCAGGTTGCGGTTGAGCTGGACGAGGTCCCGGAACCAGTGCGGGGCGTTGGGCCGGAGCGTTCCGAAGTCGAGCGAAGCGCTCGTCTCCCGGATGTAGTCGTTCAGGGCCGACTGCTTGCGTCGGAGCTTGCGCGGAAGGCGCGGGTTGCCGATCAGCAGGAACAGCAGCACCCCGACGTAGGGGATGAAGTAGATGGCCAGCAGCCACGCCATCGCCGCGGTGGGGCGCCGGTTACGGGGGACGACGATGATCGCGGTGATGCGGATCGTGACGTCCACGATGAGAGCCACGACCACCCACCACGTGGCATCGAAGGTGACTTCGACCACCGAAACCCCCCGCCGGAAACCCTCCCAGCGTACCGAATCCCGGAGACGCGACCTGCGAGGCGCCGTCAGCGCTCTGAGGGTGCGGGAGCCGGGGGAAGTCCGCGCTTGGCACGCTCCGCGGCCTCGACGCGCGCGTACGCCTTCCGTTCGGTGCGATCCATGCGCAGGATGCTCCGGAGGATGAAGAAGAACAGCACGGTCACCACGACGGTCGGCAGCAGCGCCCACACCACGGCGGTCCAGTAGCTATCCACACCCCCAGGATACGCCGACTCGGCTGTCCACTCGCCCGGAGAGCGGCCGCACCCTTCCTCCCCAGGCGCGTCGACGGAGCATGCATCCACCGATCACTCCCGCTCGCCTTCCTCGAGCGGGGCCGCGCCCCATCGTGGTGGGCATGACGACCATCTTCCGGGCGGCCAGCGCCGCCGACTTCCTGGCCCTCGTGCCGCGCCTGCTCGGGTATCGGCCCACCCGGAGCCTCGTGCTCATCCCTTTCGACGGCAACCGCACCCTCGGTGCACTGCGCCTGGACCTGCCCGCCCGCTCCGATCCGGTCGAGCTGGAGCGGATGAGTTCGACCATCATGGGGATGGTCTGCAAGGTCAGCCATGCCGACGCCGTAGCCGTGGTCGCCTACACCGACGCGACGCTCGCCGGCGCCGAGGGGCTGCCGCACGATGCCGTGGCAGGGGCGCTCCTGTCCTCCGCGGACCGGTGCGGATTGCGCGTGAGCGAAGCGCTGTGCGTGGCCGCGGACGGATGGGGGTCGTACCTGGACCCAGGATGCCCCGGCGGCGGACGTCCGCTGGCGGAGATCCCGTACGACCATGAGGGGTTCGGGAACGAGCCGATGCCCGCGCACGACCAGGCGAGCGGCGCCGACCTCCCGGCGGTCGACCTCGCCGAGAAGGAGCGGGTCGGGAGCGCGTTCGCCGAGATCGAGGCGGCGATGGAGGCGCTGTTCGGGGCGGATGAGCGGCGGGCCGATCCGCGGATCCCGCCGCCGGCCCTGGTCACCGTGTGCCGCATGGACGACGTACCGCTGCTGTTCGAAGAGGCCCTCGCGCGCGACCCGGGGGAGCTCGACCCGTATGAGGCCGCCGCGCTCGTGTGGTGCCTCATGCGTCCCGGCCTCCGCGACGTGGCCCTGGTCCAGTGGACGCGAGACCTGGATGCCGGCGACGAAGCCTTTGAGGCGCAACTGCGTTTCACCGAGGGCGAGACGTACCCCGAACATCTGGCGGCGCCGATCTGGGGCGACGCGCCCTCCCCTGACCCCGACCGGTTGCAGGCGGCGCTGTCTCTCACGCGCAGGCTCGCGGCCGCGGCGCCCCGCGACGCGCGGCCGGGGATCCTCGCCGCCGCCGCGTGGCTGGCCTGGGCACTGGGACGCTCCACGCACGCCGGACGCTACGCCGAACTGGCCCGCGAAATCGATCCCGACCACGTCATGGCCGGCATCGTGCTGACCTTCGCCGCGAACGGGCACCTACCCGAATGGGTCTACCGGCGTTCGGTGCCGCGCGACCCGGTCACGCGGCTCATCGACTCGCGAGGCATCGAGTCGTGAGCGGGATCACTTCACGAGCGGGAAGAGGATCGTCTCGCGGATGCCGAGCCCGGTGATCGCCATGAGCAGGCGGTCGATCCCCATGCCCATGCCGCCGGTCGGGGGCATCCCGTGCTCGAGCGCGCGCAGGAACTCCTCGTCGATGCGCATGGCCTCGTCGTCGCCGCGCGCGGCCAGCAGCGCCTGCTCGGTGAAGCGCTCGCGCTGGATGACCGGGTCGATGAGCTCGGAGTATCCGGTCGCCAGTTCGAACCCGCGCACGTACAGGTCCCACTTCTCCACGACCCCCGGCATCGAGCGGTGCTCCCGCACGAGCGGGCTGGTGTCCACGGGGAAGTCCATGACGAAGGTGGGGCGGGTGAGGCCGCCCTTGACGAAGTGCTCCCACAGCTCCTCGACCCACTTGCCGTGGGTGGGGTGCGGCGGCTCATCGACACCGGCGTCAGCGGCGAGCGCGCGAAGCTCCTCGACGGGGGTCTCCGGCGTGATCTCCCGCCCGGCCGCATCCGAAAGAGACCCGTACATCGAGAGGCGGTCCCACTCGCCGCCGAGGTCGTAGACCGTGCCGTCCGCCCACGTGACGGTGGTGGAGCCGGTGACGGCCACGGCGGCGTTCTGCACGAGCGCCTGCGTCAGATCGGCGATGCCGGAGTAGTCGGTGTAGGCCTGGTAGGCCTCCAGCATCGCGAACTCCGGGCTGTGGGTGGAGTCGGCGCCTTCGTTGCGGAAGTTGCGGTTGATCTCGAAGACCCGGTCGATGCCGCCGACCACGGCGCGCTTGAGGAACAGCTCGGGGGCGATGCGCAGGTACAGGTCGGTGTCGAAGGCGTTGGAGTGGGTGATGAAGGGACGGGCGCTGGCCCCGCCGTGCTGCACCTGCAGCATCGGCGTCTCGACCTCGAGGAAGCCACGCTCGGCGAAGGTGGCGCGCAGGCTCGCGTTGACCTTGGCCCGCGCCACGACGGTCTCGCGGGCGCGGTCGCGCACGATCAGGTCGAGGTAGCGGCTGCGGACGCGGCTCTCTTCGCTGAGCTCGGTGTACATGTTCGGCAGCGGCAGCACCGCCTTGGACGCGATCTGCCATTCGTCGACCATGATCGACAGCTCGCCGCGACGGCTGGAGATCACCTGCCCGGATACGAACACGTGGTCGCCGAGGTCGACCAGTTCCTTCCACGCCTGCAGGGACTCCTCGCCGACGACGGCGAGCGACACCATGGCCTGGATGCGGCTGCCGTCGCCGGCCTGGAGGGACGCGAAGCACAGCTTTCCGGTGTTGCGACTGAACACCACCCGCCCCGCGACGCCGACGGTGACACCCGTCTCCTCGCCCGCTTCGAGCGCGTCGAAGCGCGCCCGGACGGCGGGGATCGTGTCGGTCACCGGCACGACGACCGGGTAGGGCCCTCCGGCAGCATCCGCGCGTTCGTGCAGCAGGCGCTCGCGCTTGGCCAGGCGCACGGCCTTCTGTTCGAAGGCGTCGTCCAGCTCGTTCTGCTGAGCGTCATCGTTCGGGGTGTCGGCGGCGGATGCGGGCACGTCGGTCATCGGCGGGGGCTCCTCGGGATTCGCATCCAGTCTAGGTGGGCCGGTTTCCCGGCCTTCGCCCTGCAGACAGCGCGGTCAGGGAACGTAGATGTCGGTGTTGTCGACGAAGCGGTGGCCGCCCACGGTCGCGGCGATCAGCACCGTCGCCCGGCCGGCATGCCCTTCGTCCACCGGCAGGAACGTGGCGGGGTCGACGATGCTCAGGTAGTCGAGCCGGATACGCGACTCGCCCATGAGCGTCGACTGGGCCGCGGCGATGCAGGCATCCACGCCCCGATCGGCGTTGGATGCCGCCGCATCCAGCGCCTCGGTCAGTCGCGCGGCCGCGCGACGGTCGTTGTCGTCCAGGAGCCCCACCCGGCTGGAGACCGGCAGGCCGTCATCGGCGCGCACGGTCGGCACCGTGGCGACCTCGATGCCGAACTTCAGGTCGCGGATCATGCGCTGCACGAGGAAGACCCGCTGCAGGTCGCGCTCCCCGTACAGGGCGATGTCGGGCCGCACGAGGTGGAACAGCAGCGCCTCCACCGTGAGGAGCCCGTCGAAGTAGTACGGCCGGGAGCGTCCCTCGTAGCGCAGCCCCAGGTCGCCCGCGCTGATCCGCGTCGTGGCAAGGCCCGCCGGCAGCAGCTCCGCCGCATCGGGGGCGAAGACGATGTCGACCCCCAACGACTCGAGCAGCGCGAGGTCTTCCGCCGGGCTCCGCGGGTACGCCGCGGCGTCGTCGGACGTGCGGAAGCGCAGCGGGTTCACGAACGTGGACACCACGACGACATCGGCGCGCTCGCGCGCCAGGTGGACCAGATCGATGTGCCCGTCGTGCAGGGCGCCGAGGGTGGAAAGGAGAGCGACCGTGGGCGCCGGCTCCTCGGTGCGGGATGCGGCTCTGGCCTCGGCCAGTCGGGTGCGCAACCCGTCGACGGTGCTGATCATCCGTCGATCGTAGCCTCCGGCGGCAGGGTGTCCGGGCCGGCGGGCGCCCCCTCGGCGAGCGCCTGGTCCACCGTCGATCGCACCAGCGCGGACAGGTACCCGCCGGGGTTGTCGATCCCGACGCCCGCGAGGAGCCCCGATGCCTGCCGGACGATCGAGCGGGAGAAGTGCGTCGCGGTGGCGATGGCCTCGGCGTATGCGGGCCGGTCGGCTTCCGCGATCACGACGGGTTCACAGCCGAGCTCCACCGCGAGCGCCTGGGCGATCGGCAGCACCGGGGCCGGAGCGGTGACAGCGGCATAGCTCTCGGTGAGCTGGCGGAGGTCCATGGATGTCCCGGTGAACGAGATCGCCGGGTGGATGGCGAGCGGGATGGCGCCTCCGCGGAGAGCCGGCCCCAGCACCTCCACGCCGTACCCGGGGTCGACGTGCAGGACGAGCTGGCCGATCTGCCACGCGCCGAGTTCGGCGAGCCCCGCCACGAGCGTCGGGAGCTCGAGGTGGGGAACGGCGATCACCACCAGCTCGGCGCGACGGACCACCTCGTCGGCGTCGAGCGTGGGGACGCCCGGCAGCAGCGCATCCACGCGGTCGGGGTCGGAGCCCCCGGTGATGCCGACCACGGCGTGGCCGGCGTTGCGGAGCGCCGCGCCCACGACCGGGCCGACGCGTCCGGCACCGAGAATCCCGACGCCGAGCCGTCCGTCGCGGGCCGGGCTCACTGCGCCCACCGGTGGCTGCGGTCGCCGGCCGCGGCGGCGACGATGCCCTCGGCGGCCCCGGCGAACGCCCGCAGCGCATCGTCGCGGTCGAGGATGCCGACAGTCGCAGTGACGGTTCCGGGAACCACGTGCGCGGTCAGGTTCGCCAGGCTCAGTGCTCGGTCGACGGGACCCTGCGTGATCCCGATGCTCTGCATGCGGGCAAGCGGGAAGACCCCGAGCGCCCGCCACACGAAGCCGCGACGCAGGAACAGCGCGTCGGGGGTGAGGAGGTAGCCGTTGCGCCGCCACGACAGCGGGCGCAGCAGCCGCGCGCGGTGGGGCGTGGTCACGTAGGGGTCCTCCTCCGCCGGCCCGAGGATGCCCTGCTCGAACACGTGGGCGAGTTGCTCCTCGGGGAGCGCCGGCAGGAGCAGCCGGAAGACCCGCTCGACGTCGGCCCGCGTGCCCACCGGCAGCACCGTGGTGAACTGATCGGCTGCGGCCTCCGCCATCGCACGCCCCGAGATGCGGGTGACCGTGATCGACCACCAGCCGAACGGCCGCCACAGGAGAGGCTGGCGCACCTCGAGCGCATGCACGCGGCCGGGCGGCAGGATCTCGCTCACGGTCGTGAACACCCCGAATGTGACGCGGACGCCGCTGGGGGTGGGGGCGATGGAGTACCGCAGCGCCCGGACGAACGACCTCGCCCAGTACGCGGCGAAGCCGATCACGGCCGGGACGAAGACGAACAGCAGCCACGGGACTCCCGCGACGGCGCCGACGATCACGACGACGAGGAACCCCAGCAGTGCCAGCGTCGACCCGCTCAGCACACGGGATGCGGCGAGCCGGCCGGGCGGGATGTGCACGACCGATTCGACCTCGGTCCCATCCGCATCCTCGCCCTCGATGAGTCCGGTGATCCCGGCACCGACGACCGTGGCGGCCTGCTGGATGCGCGACCCCCGCGGCCGCTCGGCACCCGGAGTGCCCGCAGCTGCAGCCAGACGGCGGCCCGAGGCCAGGCGAAGGATGTCGGTGCGGATCGTCTCGGCGTTCGGGATGGACAGGTACTCCAGCTTGACGTTCGAATCCTGCCCCGCGCCGATCACCTCGAGCTTGGCCAGGCCGAACAGCCGCGCGACGAGGGGGCGGGTGAGGTTGACACCCTGGACGCGGTCGAGCGGGGCGCGGCGATGGGTGCGGAAGAGCACGCCGCTTTGCACATCGACGTCCTCCCCGGTGATGCGGAAGGTGTGGAAGCGCCACGAGATCCAGAACACGACGACCAGGACCACTAGGACGGCCAGCAGCACCCCGCCCGCCAGCAGGAGGAGGTTGTTGCGGAGCAGGTAGTCGACCGGGTCGGCGGGCGCGTCGTCGCCGCGGGGGAAGCCGGGCACGAAGATCTCGACCAGTCGCTCCCGCAGGTTCGCCACGATGATGCCGACGATCACGAGGAGGAACAGCCCGCCGCGCAGGAGCGGGCTGAGGGGATGCATGCGATGCCACTCGCCGTCGCTCAGCGGCGAGCGCACCTCCGCGACGGGCGGGGCGGTGACGGGGGCGTCGCTCACAAGCCCGTCCGGCGGGTTTCGGCGACCTCGACGAGCGTGTCGCGCAGCTGCTCGGCCGCATCCTGCGGGAGTCCGGGGATCGTGACGCCGGTGGTGGCCGCGGCGGTGACGAGCTTGAGCTGCGCGATGCCGAAGCCGCGGTCGAGCGGTCCGTGGGTGATGTCGATGAGCTGCATCCGCCCGTACGGGACGGCGACCATCCGCTGCCACAGGATGCCGCGGCGGAACACCAGGTCGTCGCGGCGGAGCTGGTAGCCGTACGAGCGCGCCTGGCGCGGGGTGATCACCAGCGACGCCACCGCGATGACGGTGAGCACTCCGGCGGGGATCCACACCCATGTCTGCGAGAGCCACAGCTGGAGCACCAGCGCAGCGACGAGCACGAGCAGGACGAAGACGCCCGTGGAGATGAGCTGCACCCAGACGTAGGCGCGGGCGAGCTGATGCCACACGCCGTCGCCCAAGGGAAGCCGGCCGGGCGCGCGCGGCTCGCGGATCTGCGGGAAGGTCCCGCTGTCCAGCACGTCGTCCTCGGTGAGCTCAGCGGCCGGAGGGTTCGAGTCCGGGGGAGGTGTTCCCGGGCTGATCGTCATCGTCGTCCTTCCGGATGGTGCAGAGCTGTTCGGCGACGAGGCCGCCGGCCACGAGGAGCGCCCCGCAGACCGCCGTCGCGATGACCGTCCCCATCGAGCCTAGCGACGGCACGACCGGTCGGGTGAGGAGGAAGACGATGAGCCCGACCCCGAGACCGCCGACGACGGCGCCGACGATGCTGGAGGCCTTGGCGAGGATCGCGATGCGCAGCGCGCGGAACGGATTGACCGGACCGGGAATGCGCCCCCGGGTGGCCCGGAAGACGGGGATCGCCAGCACGATCACCGTGGCGCCGAGGAGCAGCAGCAGGATGGGGAGGCTCACCGATGGCGTGAACGTGGGTCGGCCGGTGGCGCTGAGGATGTTGTCGAGGAGGAAGCCCGCACCCGCCCCGATGACGGCGGCGAGGATCAGGCCCCCGGCGCTCGTGCGCTTCACGACTGGCCCCGCAGCCGGTCATGGAGTTCGCGGACGGAGCCGACCCCGGGAAGTTGTGCGTCGCGGTCGATGTCGAGCCAGGGAGTGAGCACGAAGTCGCGCTCGGCGGCGCGCGGATGCGGGAGCGTGAGGCGAGGATCGGTCGAGATGATGTCGCCGTACGCGATGAGGTCGAGATCGAGGGTGCGGTCGCCCCACCGTTCGCGGCGCACGCGCCCGTGCGCCGACTCGATCTCATGCAGGGCGCCCAGCAGCACCGACGGTGCCAGGCGCGTGCGCACGAGGGCGATGGCGTTGAGGTATCGCGGCGCATCCTCGTCTTCGCCCGACGCGGTCATCGCGACGGTCTCCATCGCTCCCGATGCCCGGACCTCGGGCGTCAGCGGCAGCGCGGCCAGTGCCGACAGCGCCGCTCCGAGGGTCTCGGCGCGGTCGCCGAGGTTGGAGCCGAGTGCCACCACCGCCACCGTCCCGTCCTGTGCGCTCATGCCCGCTCCGTGGAGAATCCGGCCGGCCGCGTGCGCGGGCGTGAGCGACGGAGGGTGACCGAGACGTCGGCGAAGGGTACGGCGATCGGCGCCGCGGGCTTGTGGACGGTGACGGTCACCACCTGCACGCGGTCATCGGCCAGGACGACGTCGGCGATGCGCTGCGCCAGGCGTTCGAGCAGGTTGACCGGCTCCCCCGCGACGACGGCGACGACCCGCTCCGCCAGTTCGCCGTAATGCACCGTGTCGGCGATGTCATCGGATGCCGCCGCGGCGGCTGTGGCGATGGCCAGGGTCAGGTCGACGACGAATTCCTGACCGTCGCGCCGTTCGTCGGGGTACACCCCGTGATGCCCGAATGCCCGGAGGCCGGTGAGGGTGATCTCGTCGACGACGTCGTGCGTGCTCATGCTCCGCTGCCTTCCCAGTACTCCGCGACGCGCAGGGCGTCGCGGGTGGCCGCCACGTCATGGACGCGCACGGCCCAGGCCCCCGCCCGCGCGGCGAGGACGCTCGTCACGGCCGTGGCGAGGTCACGACGCGGCAGGGACGCGTCCCCACCGAGCGCCTCCGCGAGGAACCCCTTCCGGCTGGTGCCGACCAGGACGCGCGGTCCGAGGCCCGTCAGCTGCGGCAGGGCACGCAGGACGTCCCAGTTCTGCGCGCCGCGCTTGCCGAACCCGACACCGGGGTCGAGGATCATCCGGGACGGCGGGATGCCCGCCGCCGCGGCGGCCGCCATCCGGGCGAGCAACTCGTCGGCGACTTCGCGGGCGATGTCGCGGTAGGTCGCATCGGCGTACATGTCGTCGGAATGGCCCCGCCAGTGCCCGAGCACCACATCCGCTCCGGTCGAGGCGACCGCCGGAAGAAGCTCCGCGTCGGCCAGGCCCCCGGAGACGTCGTTCACGATCCGCGCGCCGGCGTCGACCGCCGCCAGGGCCGTGGAGGCGTTCATCGTGTCGATGCTCACGGTGACGCCGGCATCCGCGAGCGCCGCGATCACCGGCAGCGCGCGCTCCTGCTCGGTGCGTACGGGGGTGCGCCCGGCGCCGGGCCGCGTGGATTCCCCGCCCACGTCGATGATCGAGGCGCCCTGCGCACGCAGCTCGAGGCCGTGCGCGATGGCCTGGTCGGGGTCGGCGAACCGGCCGCCGTCGCTGAACGAGTCGGGGGTGACGTTGACGATCCCCATCACGAGCGTCATGCGCGGGGGCTTCCGATCAGCGTCATGAGCTCGGCCCGGGCCGCGGGCTCGGCCAGCTCGCCGCGGGCGGCGATCGTGACCGTGGACGACTCGGTCTGCCGTGCGCCACGCATCGTCACGCACTCATGCACGGCGTCGAGAACCACGAGCACGCCGCGTGCGTCGAGCGACGACGCGATGACGTCGGCGATCTGCTCGCCGAGGCGCTCCTGCACCTGGGGTCGCGAAGACAGGATGTCCACCACCTTGGGGAGCGCCCCGAGGCCCACCACCTGCTCCCCCGGCAGGTAGGCCAGGTGCGCACGGCCCCGGAAGGGCAGGAGGTGGTGCTCGCAGATGGAACGGAACGCGACATCGCGCAGCAGCACGGCACCGGAGGGCAGGGTATCGGGCGCCGGCCCCCGGGTCACCGAGATGGTGTGCGCGAGCGGGCTCGCCGCATCCTCCCCCACCCCGGAGAAGAACTCGGCGTAGGCGTCGGCGACGCGCTGCGGTGTCTGACGTAGGCCGGGGCGATCGGGATCCTCCCCAATCGCCTCCAGCAGGTCGTGAACGAGTTCGGCGACGCGGTCGCGATCGACGGCCACGCCTACGCCGTGGCCGGCCGCGCCTGTCCGCTCGGACGGCGGCGCGGGGCCTTCTCGGCCTTCGGCTCCGCCTCGACGGAGGCGGCGACCCCGGCGGGCTCGCCGCGACGCGGCACGTCCACCGGCGGAAGAGCCGACACGGGCCGTTCGCTGCTGGACAGCCACTGCGGACGCGGCGGCAGTCGCTTGATGTCGGCGAAGATCTCGGCGAGCTCGATGTGGTCGAGCGTCTCCTTCTCCAGGAGCTCCAGGGCGAGCCGATCGAGGATCTCGCGGTTGGCGTTGATCACTTCGTACGCCTCGTTGTGCGCCTGTTCGATGAGCGCACGCACCTGCCCGTCGATCTGTTCGGCGATGCGCTCGCTGAAGTCGCGGCCGTGACCCATGTCGCGGCCCATGAACACCTCGCCCGAGGAGGAACCGAGCTTGACCGGCCCGACGTCCGTGGTCATCCCGTATTCGGTGACCATCTTGCGAGCGATGCCCGTGGCCTTCTCGATGTCGTTGGAGGCGCCGGTGGTGGGGTCGTGGAAGACGACCTCCTCCGCGACGCGGCCGCCCATCGCGTAGGCCAGCTGATCCTGAAGCTCATTGCGGGTGACGGAGTACTTGTCATCCAGCGGCAGCACCATCGTGTAGCCCAGGGCCTTGCCGCGGGGCAGGATGGTGACCTTGGTCACCGGGTCGGTGTGGTTCATCGCCGCGGCGGTGAGGGCGTGGCCGCCCTCGTGGTACGCGGTGATGAGCTTCTCCTTGTCCCGCATGACGCGCGTGCGGCGCTGGGGTCCGGCGATGACGCGGTCGATGGCCTCATCGAGTGCGCGGTTGTCGATCAGCTGCGCATTCGAGCGCGCCGTCAGCAGAGCGGCCTCGTTCAACACGTTGGCCAGGTCGGCGCCGGTGAACCCCGGCGTCTTGCGGGCCACGACCTCGAGGTCGACGCTGTCGGCCAGCGGCTTGCCACGGCCGTGTACTTCGAGGATCTTCTTGCGACCCTGCAGGTCCGGAGCATCCACGCCGATCTGCCGGTCGAAGCGGCCGGGCCGCAGGAGAGCGGGGTCGAGGATGTCGGGACGGTTCGTCGCGGCGATGACGATGACGTTGACCTTGGGGTCGAAGCCGTCCATCTCGACGAGCATCTGGTTCAGCGTCTGCTCGCGCTCGTCGTGGCCGCCGCCCATCCCGGCACCGCGGTGACGCCCGACGGCGTCGATCTCGTCGATGAAGATGATCGCCGGGGAGTTCTCCTTGGCCTGGGTGAACAGGTCGCGCACGCGGCTGGCGCCGACACCCACGAACATCTCGACGAAGTCCGACCCGGAGATGGAGTAGAAGGGCACGCCCGCCTCGCCGGCGACGGCGCGCGCGAGGAGGGTCTTACCCGTTCCGGGAGGGCCGTACAGGAGGACGCCCTTCGGGATGCGGGCGCCGACGTTCTGGAACCGCACGGGGTCCTTCAGGAAGTCCTTGATCTCCTGCAGTTCCTCGATCGCCTCATCCGCGCCGGCGACGTCCTGGAACGTGACGGTCGGGCTCTCCTTGGTGACGAGCTTGGCCCGTGACTTGCCGAACTGCATGACGCGGCTTCCGCCGCCCTGGGCGCTGGAGAGCAGGAACCAGAACAGCAGACCCAGCAGGATCAGCGGGAGCATGAGCGACAGGAACCCGTCGAACCAGCTCGGTCGCGGGACCAGGTCGTTGAACCCGTCGGAGGGTTCGGCCGCGTCGATCGCGCGGACCACCTCGTCGGCACGGGCGGTGACGTAGTAGAACTGCACGTCGGTGGCGCCCTCGAAGGCCTCCGACAGCACCATGTCCACG
The DNA here is from genome assembly GCF_057197625.1 of Microbacterium sp. Z6_144. Classification (NCBI taxonomy): domain Bacteria; kingdom Bacillati; phylum Actinomycetota; class Actinomycetes; order Micrococcales; family Microbacteriaceae; genus Microbacterium; species Microbacterium sp. Z6_144. The sequence goes on along the minus strand of NZ_JBXVPT010000002.1, from coordinate 155,508 downwards.
CGCTGGTCGCCGTCGGTGTTCGTCACCTCGCTGACGGTGTCGCCGCGGAGGAGCTCGAGCCCCTGCTGCGTGGTGATCTGTCGAGCACCGTTGAGGTTGGTGATGAGGGAGAACCCGACGATCAGGAAGATCCCGATCAGGACCACATACAGGATCGGGTTGCGCGTGAGCTTCTTGAAGTCCATGGTTCGGGCGGCGCCCATGACCCTTCCATCTGAGGACCCGCCGATGAGGCGGTGGATTCAGGGTATCGCGGGCTCCCTATGCCGGGACTGTGCATTCGCCCACGGCGTACCGCGACCGGATGGCGCGAGCGCTGCGGGTCACCAGGGGACGGGTCCGTCCTCGCTGGAGAACGTGCCCGTCGGCCCGTCGGGACCGAGAAGGGCCATCTCGACCACGTGGCGGGCGCCTTCTTCCACCGTCTTCGTGCCTTGGAAGTTGTTCAGCGCCGTTGCGGTGAAGCCCGGATCGGCGACGTTCACCTTGATCGCGGTCGACTCCAGCGCGATAGCGAATCCGAGCGTCGCCGCGTGCAGCGCCGACTTCGTCGTCGGGTAGATGCCGAACAACGGCCGCTCGGGATTGTCCGGGTGGGAGTTGAGGGTGAGCGAGCTCCCCGAGCTTCCGACACTGACGATCCGCGCCGCGGGGGCTTCCCGCAGCAGCGGCAGCATCGCCTGCGTCACCGCGATCGGGCCGATGACGTTCGTCTCGAAGAACTGCCGCACCACGTCGATGGGCACCTCGGTCAGCAGCCCGGCCTTCGCCCGGTCTTCCAGGGGCATGCGGGGATCGCCGAGGAACGAGGCCCCGGCGTTGTTGACCAGCACGTCGAGCCGCCCGAACTCCGAGCGCACCCACTCCGCGGCCGCGGCGATCGACTCGGCGTCGGTCACGTCGAGTCGGACGGCATAGGCGCGGCCCGTGATCTCCTCGACCGCGGCCTGCCCTCGACCCAGGTCACGAGAGCCGACGAGGACGACGAACCCGCGCTCGGCGAGCTCCTTCGCGACCTGCAGGCCGATCCCGGTATTCGCGCCGGTGACCAGGGCGACAGGACTGCTCTCCACGGTGTTCCTCCCACGGGTCGCTCAGGGTCCCGGGTCGCTCAGGCGGCCCCGTCGAGCCAGTCTGCTGCCTGCGGGGCGAAACCGGAATCACTTTCCGTCCGCAGTTCGTGATCTTTCGTCCGAAGATGACGGTCGATCGACTCTCCGCGTGCTCGACCGTGCGGCCACTCGGGCGGGCAGGTTCAGCTGTAGACGTGCGGCGCGAGCACCGCGACATCCCGCAGGTTGCGGTAGCGCTCGGCGTAGTCCAGGCCGTAGCCGATGACGAACTCGTTCGGGATGTCGAAGCCGACGTACCGGCAATCGACGTGCACCTTCATGGCGTCGGGCTTGCGGAGGAGCGCGAGCACCTCGACCGACTCGGCGCCGCGCGAGGCGAAGTTCTCGAGGAGCCAGCTCAGCGTCAGCCCGGAGTCGATGATGTCTTCGACGATGAGGACGTGCCGGCCGTGGAGGTCGGTGTCGAGGTCTTTGCGGATCTGCACGACACCGCTCGAGCGGGTGCCGGTGCCGTAGGAGGACACGGCCATCCAGTCCATCTCGATATGCCCCGGAAGCTGTCGGGCGAAATCGGCCATCACCATGACCGCCCCCTTGAGCACGCCGACGAGGAGGAGGTTCTTGCCCTCGTAGTCGACCGCCACCTGCCCGGCGAGCTCGCTGAGCTTCTCCTGGATCTGCTCCTCGGTGAGCAGGATGTCGGTGATGTCATCCGGAATGTCGGCGGCGCGCATGTTCTCGATCCTAAGCGGATGCGCCGGCGCGGCCTGAGGCGGTGAACTCGATGGCCCCGCCCACCCGACGGGCGCGGCATCCGGGCAGGTCGATCGCGCCCTGCCCCGACCACGCCGTTGCCAGCCGCGCGACCTCGAGCGTCTGGGCACGGCTGAGGCTCTGGCCGAACTCGCTGGCCACGACGTGGCGGATGATGCGGTGCCGGAGGGCCGCGGGGTTGGCGGCGAGCGCGGCCGCCGAGATGGAGATCCCGGCTTCGGCGTGCTCGACGAGGTCTTCGATCACCTCGTCGATCATGTCGGCGAACGCCTCGGCATCTTCCCGGAGCTGCTCGGCGGTGCGGGCCAGCGCCTCGGCCACCCCTGGGCCGAGTTCCGCCTCGAACACCGGCAGCACGCGGTCGCGCACCCGCACCCGGGCGTACCGGGGGTCGGCGTTGTGCGGGTCATCCCACGGTTCGAGGCCCTCGGCCGCGCACGCCGCGCGGGTGGTCTTCCGCCGTACGGCGAGCAGGGGGCGGAGGAGGGAGACGCCGTCGAACTCGCTGACGGGGGCCATGCCTTGGAGGCTCGCCGCCCCGGATCCCCGGGCAAGGCCCAGCAACACGGTTTCGGCTTGATCGTCGAGAGTGTGCCCGACGAGGACCGCGGCGGCGCGGTGTGCCCGGGCGGCTTCGGCCAGCGCGCGGTACCTGCTGGTGCGCGCGGCCGCCTCCGGGCCGCCGGCGCCCCCCACCGTCACGCCCACGACATGCGCCTCGAGCCCCATGCTCCGCGCCGCATCCGCCGCTCGCGCTGCGACCTCGGCTGAATCGGCCTGGAGCTGGTGGTCGACGACGATCGCGACAGCGCGGAGGCCGAGCTTGGGTGCCTCGAACGCGGTGGCTGCGGCAAGGGCGAGCGAGTCCGCGCCTCCCGACAACGCCACGATGACGCCCGGGTCGGCGGCGGCCGCGGGCGGCTCGAGCGCCTCCCGCACGGCACGGCGCACCTCGGCGACGGCGGGGGCGAGCGAGGGTCGGCGGTCCACGTCCCCACGCTACCGGGGCCGCGCTCAGCCCCTCCGCCCACAGCCCCCGGGCCGTACTCAGTCCGGATCGTGGCCGCAGCGCCCCTTCACCGGCGTGTCGCGGGCGTTGCGCGATTTCATGCTGAGTACGGTCCGGGGGCGAGGACGGGCGCTGCCAGCGCGCGGCCTGGGGACGGTCAGCGGCCAGCGCGGCCTGACTACGGCCAGCGCGACCGGGGCTGTCCGGACTGAGTACGGCCAGCGGGCGACCGGGGTACGCGCGCCCGGACCGTACTCAGTCCGGATCGTGCCCGCAGCACCCCTCACCGGCGTGTCCCGGACGTCGCGCGATTTCAGACTGAGTACGGTCCGCGACCGGAGGCCGGGCGTGGCCGGGGGTGGCCGATGCGCAAGCGAAACGGCGAGCGTGGCCGATCCGCGACCGGAGATCGGGCGTGGCCAGTGCGCGCGAGGGGCCCCCATTAGGCTGGTGCGCGGCACTTCCGCTGGCCGAGCGTCAGCTAACGAAGTCTCCCCACGATTGAAGGAGCACACGTATGGGCGCGTACGACGCCGTCATCGAGATCCCGCGCGGCAGCCGCGTGAAGTACGAGGTCGACCACGGCACCGGCCGGGTCTTCCTCGACCGCATCCTCTACACGGTGTTCGGCTACCCGGCGAACTACGGCTTCTTCGAGAACACGCTCGGCGAAGATGGCGACCCGCTCGACGTGCTGGTGCTCCTGGACCGCGACCTGTACCCCGGCATCCTCGCGAAGGTGCGGCCCGTCGGGGTCCTGAAGATGAGCGATGAGGCCGGCGGCGACGACAAGGTGGTCGCGGTGCTGTCGAAGGATCCGCGCTGGGATCACATCCAGGATGTCGGCGACATCGACGAGTGGACGAAGAAGGAGATCGCGCACTTCTTCGAGCACTACAAGGATCTCGAGCCGAACAAGTGGGTCAAGGTCGATGACTGGGCGGATGCGGCGGAAGCCGAGCGTCTCGTCGGCGAAGCGTTCGCGCGCTTCCAAGAGCACGAGGGCGAGACCCGCACGCAGGGTGCCGGCGAGGCCCCGAACTCGCTCTGACCTTCACGAACATACGAGAAGCCCGGCCGCATCGGCCGGGCTTCTTCGTGTCGGAGCGGGTCAGACCCAGACGCCGCGGTCGCGGAGGAACGGCGCCGGGTTGATCGTGCCGCTGGAGGTATACACCTCGAAATGGAGGTGGCAGCCGAAGGAGTTGCCGGTCTGGCCGGTGCCGGCGATCTGCTGTCCCGCGTTCACCCACTGCCCGGAGTGGACGTAGATGCCGCCGCCGATGATGTGGCCGTAGCCGGTCGAGACGCCGTTGCCGTGATCGATCTTGATGTAGTTGCCGTAGCCGCCGTTGTATCCGGCATAGGTCACTCTTCCGGCGGAGGCTGCGAAGATCGGCGCCCAGCACCCGGCGCCGAAGTCGATGCCCAGGTGGTCTTTGGTCGAGCAGTAGCCGGGCGTGCACTGCTGGGAGCGACGGCCGTACCCGGAAGTGACGCTCGCGGAGGAGGGCCTCGCCCAGCCCGATGCGACGACCCCACCGCCACCGCCGGAACCGCCGCCACCGCCGGATCCCCCGCCACCGCCACCGCCGCCACCGCCGCCGCCGCCACCGCCGTTGTTTTTGCTGGCGGCCTGCTCGCGGGCTCGGCGCTCGGCCTCTTCGCGGGCACGGCGCTCGGCCTCTTCGCGGGCCTTGCGCTCCCGCTCCTCACGGGCCTTGCGTTCGGCTTCCACGCCGGCCTGGTAGTCGGCGACCGTCTTGGCCGTGGTGTCCCTGAGCGCGGCGAGCTGCGCCTCGAGCGTCACCTGGTTGGCCTGCTGAGCAGCGAGCGCGGCCTGGGCGGCGTCGGCGGCCTGCTGCGCCGCGACCATCTTCTCCTCGGCCACCTTCTGCAGCCGGTCGCGCTCCGCGCGCATGACCTCCGCCTGGTCGCTGAGACTCTGCGCGCTGTCACGCGCGGTCACCGCTTGGGCATAGACCGACTGGTTCCGCTCGATGAGCTTGTCCATCGTCCCCAGGCGGTTGAGCAGGTCGTCAGCGGAGGCCGCGGAGCCGGCGAAGAAGAGGTCCAGGGACGCGCTGTCCCCACCGCTGCGGTACAGCTGCGCAGCAACGCGGCCGGCCTTGTTGGCCGCATCCGTGGCCTTGGCAGACTGCGCGTCGGCTTGCGCCTGCAGTTGATCGGCGTCGTACGCGGCCTGCAGATACGCCTGTTGCGCTTCGTAGTACTCGTTCGACCGCGCGACGACCTCGGCCTGGGTTCGCTGCACGTCGGCGGCGAGCCCCTGGATCAGAGCCTGGATGCGGGTGATCTCCGCGGCCTTGGATGCCTCATTCGCGCGTGCGCGCTCGACGTCGGCCCACGACGGGTACCCCGCGCCGAAGGCGGCGGGTACGAGCGGTCCGGCTGTGGCCCCGAAGAGCCCGATGCCCACAGCGCCGAGTGCTCCGAGGGTGAGGGCACCGCGGCGGTCGACCGATGGCCAGAGCATCCGTCGTTCCCGGGGACTGGGTGCACAGTCGCACTCCTCAGTGTCGAGGCGGTCGAGCGTCACACAGCACCTTCCCTCTCCGCGGTAACTTCGACCACAGTAGCAACAGGAGTCACAAGCGCAACAGGTTCGCTGTGCCAACGCCGCGACATCCATGCTGGCCCCCCGAGCGGGGATATCCCTGCTGGACTCGCCCCCGATTGGCGGATCAGCGGGGGATTGCGTATGCTTGAGCGTCGGCAAGTGAGCACTGAGCCCGCGTGGCGAAGGGGTTCATTTCGGCCCCATCGTTTAGCGGCCTAGGACGCCGCCCTTTCACGGCGGTAGCACGGGTTCGAATCCCGTTGGGGTCACATTTCCACCGGCACAACTGAATAAGCATGGCCCTGTAGCGCAGTTGGTTAGCGTGCCGCCCTGTCACGGCGGAGGTCGCGGGTTCAAGTCCCGTCAGGGTCGCTCCGAGCGACGGGCCTTCTTTCGAGGAGGCCCTTCGTCTAGGACGTGGCAGCTTCGGATGCCACGCGGCTCTGTAGCTCAGTTGGTAGAGCGCACGACTGAAAATCGTGAGGTCACGGGATCGACGCCCGTCGGAGCCACTGGCCCTTTCTCAGGCTTCTACTGGGAAGGGGCCTTTTTCGTTGGCCGGCGCGATTCGCGGAGTGTGCCCCAGCGGGTCCGGCCGCCGCGAACTACTACGCGGCGTGCGATCGCGCGTGACCGGTAGACATTGGGACTCTGCACCGGGACTTCCGGCCCTGGGCCGATTCGGGGGTGCCGTCCAGAATCGAAGCGGGCCGGCGACTGGGGAACCGGCTTTGATGCAACAGCCGTTACGCGGCACAGATAGACCAACGGGGGACGCACGACTAGGTGCGTCCCCCGTTGGTCGCCTCACCCGCACTGACACCTGCTAGCTGTTGCTGGCCAGAAGGTTGTTGACGTTCTGACACGAGCGACCGGAAGGCGCTCAGTTCGCGGACGGTATCTGGAGGATGCTGGCGGCGGTGTCGATCCAGGCCGAGATGAATGCCGTACGTGTGAGATCGCCCGGCGTCTTCTTGATGAGGGCCTGGAGGATGGGCCACTGTGTCAGGGCACTTATTAAGATCGTTGCAGCGGCGTCCGGGTCCGGTGCGCTGACCTTTCCACTGTCCACCTGAGTTCTGATCCAGTCAGCCATCTCTGTGTAGACGTTCGCCGTCACACCATTCCAGAGTCGCTGAGCGAGTTCGGGGCGTCGATCGAGGTCACGAAGGAGCACGCGGAGCACGTTCTCGTCCGCTGTCATCGATTCGATCGTGCTTGACGCGATGATCAGCAGGGCCTCTCTGGGGTCTGCTGGCAGCTCACGGACGGTCGCGCGGCTGTTCTCGGCCAGGGATTCGAGATAGGCATCCACTCCAGCTTCGAGGACGGCCTCTTTGCTGGCGAAGTGTTTGTAGAGGGCGCCTGATCCGCCGGTCAGCCCTGCGGCGATCTGGATGTCAGCCACTGAGGTCCCGTCATAGCCGCGTTCGGCGAAGAGGTTCATGGCAGCGGCGACTAGCGCGTCTCGTCTTGTTCCCATATGGTGAGAGAGTAATCACTCTCATTTGCTTTGGCAAGGAACGGGGCATCATGCAGCAGCGAGTGCTCATCATCGTCTTGGCGGTGCTCGGCGCGGTCGCGGTCGGTTCGGGGCTGTATGCGATCATCCTCGGGCCCGCATTTATCCCGGGCGGTTCGGCGATATCCGCCAGCGTGGACAGTGAGTATCGCTTCGTCAATGTGTTCTGGCTCGCAGCGGGCGCTGCCGTATGGTGGTCGCTCTTCCGCCTGCGTGAACGAGCGACGGTGTTGCGCGCGATGCTCGTACTCGCATTCGTCGGCGGCTTCATCCGCCTCATCTCGGTATTCGTCGTGGGATGGCCCAACCCTGTCTTCATTGCCAGCATGGTCCTCGAACTCGTGATCGTTCCCATGGTCCTTTGGTGGCACGCTCACGTAGTTGGCGTCCATAAGGCCCAATGACTCCATTTGTCCATCGCAACGCACCGCTTTCCCCAGAAGGGCGTCGACGGCTGGTAGAGCGCTGCAGGACCCGTCCGATTACGCATGTTGCGGCGGAGATGGGTATCTCTCGTGCGACGGCATCGAAGTGGGTGAATCGCTACAAGCAGTTCGGTGAGATCGGCCTCATGGATCGATCGTCGACGCCGGCCCGGCAACCGACGGCGACTGCGGCGGGCATCGTGGAGCGGATCGAGGTGATGCGGCGGGAGCACAAGTGGTCGGCATCGCGGATCGTGTTCGAGCTTGACGCAGAAGGCATCCGGATCAGTCGCCGCACCGTGTCCCGGCTGCTGGCGCAGCTCGGGCTGAATCGGCGACAGTTCATCGACCCGAATGGGGAGAGCAACCGGGAACCGCAGAAGATCGTTGCGAAGTATCCCGGTCACATGATCCACATCGACGTGAAGAAGGTCGGCCACATCCCCGACGGTGGAGGCTGGCGCGTTCACGGACGCGGCAGCCCGGAAGCGAAAGCCGTGGACCGCGCCAAGAAGAGCACACGGGTTGGTTACGTCTACCTGCATTCCGCGATTGACGGGTACACGCGCTTGGCTTATACCGAAGCCCTTATGGACGAGAAGGCCACGACAGCTGTCGCGTTCCTGGGTCGAGCCCGCACTTGGTTCCGCGCGCACGGCATTGTGAAGATCGAGCGCATCGTCACCGACAACGGGGCCTGCTACCGATCCCACGCCTTCGCCGACGCCCTGAACGGGAGTCAGCACCGCCGAACTAGGCCATATACCCCCAAGCACAACGGCAAGGTCGAGCGTTACAACCGGATCCTCGCCGAGGAATTTCTCTACGCCCACACCTGGCACTCAGAACAAGAGCGGACCGACGCGGTCGGCACGTGGAACCTGCATTACAACTACCACCGACCTCACGGCGCGCACGACGGAATGCCGCCAGCATCCGTGACTCGATCACGCGTCAACAACGTCTTGGCCTCCTACAGCTAGCGCGCGTTGAATCCACCGTTGCTGTGTAGGAGTTGTCCATTGAGCCATGAGCCTTCCGGGGAGAGAAGGAACCGGACGAGGTCGGCCGTGTCCTTCGGCGTTCCGAGTCGGCCGGCCGGAGTGGCGCTGATGGCCCACGCGCGGACGTCGTCGCTCATCCATCCGGTGTCGATGGGGCCGGGGTTTACGACGTTCGCGCGAACTCCGCGCTCGGCGAGCTCGACGGCTGCCGCCGTCACGATGCGATCGAGTGCGCCTTTACTGGCGCCATAGGGGAGGTTATGGGTGGTGTGGTCGCTGGTGAGGGCCACGATGTTGCCGGTGACCTCGCCTGCAGCAGGAGCGGGCGGGAGCTGCTCGGCGAACGATTTGATCAGGAGCCAGGTGGCTCGCGCGTTGACGGCGAAGTGCCGGTCCCAGCTTTCGAGACTCGTGTCGAGGATCGAGCTGTCGACGGACTCGGCATGCGACATGACCAGGCCGGAGACGGGGCCGATCTCACGTGCGGCCTCGACGAGCTCGGCCGGGGTTTCCGGTGCGCTGAGGTCACCGGGGATGAGTTTCACGGTGACGCCGAAAGCGCGGCATTCGTCGGCCACCGCTTCTGGATCGTCGCGGCCTTGTTCCATTCCGAGGCGGTCGTCGTAGGGTCGCCAATAGTTCAGGGCGAGGTTCCAGCCGTCCTGCGCCAACCCGACCGCAAGGCCCGCGGCGATGGAGCGCCGACGCCCGACCCCCGTGATGAGGGCAACCCGCGATCCTCGGGCCATGCTCATGACGCCAATCCTATGATCGCGTCACCGGATCGCGGCGTCCGATTCGGTGGTCAAGGCGGTGTGGGGAGCGCGTACACGTTCTCCGAGATCTGCGTCGCACGTTCAGGGGCGGGTAGGCCGTCGGGCTGCGCGACGAAGTTTCCCGCTATCCCGCTGACAGCAACCCCGCCCCGACCGCCACAGCCGGCGGTCCACCCGGAGGATCCCCCGTCCAGCAAAAGACAGATGGCGCCTTGCTCCGCACCTTCGACCAACCACACCGACGTGCCGTCGTGCTCTCCGAGGTAGTGGCTCGTCGACTCCTCTACCGAGTCCAGGAATTCGCCGCCGAGGTCCGGCAGATCGTCGCGGGACGCACGCTCTCCACGCAGGTCGGCATACTCGACGCCGGACGAGGCTGCGCAACCTGCGAGGGTCAGCACCCCCACGACAGTCAGAGGAATGAATACCAGCGTTCGGACCATGCCCATGGGCAGCAGTCTCGCGCGACGTAGCCCCGCGGTCCACCTTTGCTTTGTCTTCCACGAGGACAGGTCAGTCGTCTTCTGGCCGCCTGGCCGCTCTGCGCGGGGCGCGAGAAGCGAAAGCTCTTCGAAGAGGTCGGCTTAGATAGAGCGTGTGACGACGTCGGTTACTCCGGTCTTGGCGGACCTGCCGCGCATGGTCGCGATACTGAGCCGCTGGCAGGACGATGACTGACCCGGCCACCTCCATCCCGGCGACGTGGGGTGGCACTCGATGGACGGCGCTGAGCAGACCGTTACGCACCTGCGTTTCTGGACGAGTGACGCCTCACTCGTCGCTGTCGGCATGCTCGACGGCAACGCCTTCCGGATGGCCCTCGGCCCCTGTGCGGTCGACGATGAGGGAGTCGCCGCCCGGATCGCAGGCGACCTCGCAGACCCCGCAACGGGGGTGATCACGTCGAGCGAGACCGTGGTCGAAGCTCGCGGCGCTCGCGCGCTGCAGACCCGGCTTCGATGCAGGGGGTGGGTTGATGACGAGCCCTGGACCGCACTGCGCAGGGACCTCAGCGGACTCGTGGAGCCGCCTCGGTCGAGCGCGGCGGGCCTCCGAGTGGAAAGCGTCGGGCCCGAGAAGGCGGACGTCTGGATCGGCGTGCACTGGTCGGCCTTCAAAGGAACACCACGGCCGGTGCGGTTATGAGGCCCCTTTGAGGAACTGGTCGACCGCCGTGATGGTGAGGTCGTCGAGTCGTTCCGCTTCGATCGCCCCGGTGTTGACGAGTGTGGAGATCCCGTTGATGGTGGCATACAGAATGAGTCCGATTTTCTCGGGCTCCCCCTCACCGAGCACCCCCTCGGCCAGACCCTGACGAATGAGGTTCAGCAGCGGCGCGTACGCCTCCTCGGCGGAGCGCGGGACCTCTGATGCGTCCTGACGGTTCTTGCTCGCGTTCATCAGTTCCAGCAAGGCGGCGTTCTCTGTGGCGAAGTGAGCAAATGCGGATGCGGCGCGACGCACTCGCGTGGCGAGTTCTGCGTCCTCGTCGGCGACGGCGTCGCGGATCCGGTCGCCGAGCCGCGCATAGCCCGCCTCGGCCAGGGCGTCGAGCATGTCCTGTCTCTCCGGGAAGTGCCGGCGCGGGGCTGCATGGCTGACCCCCACCTCTCTGGCAAGGTCGCGCAGCGACAGGTCGGCGACGCCATGAGTGCGGACACTGCGTTCTGCCGCTTCGAGCAGGGCGGCTCGAAGGTCGCCGTGGTGGTATCGGCGCTGACCCGGACCCCCGCTCATGCTCAGCAGCCTACCGAGGCAAAGTTGACGTTGACAACATGTGTAGCCAGCGCCTACATTGTGCCGCGGGAGGACGAAACGATGACACTGCTGAAGCACGAGTTGATCGCCATCTCGGGGGCCTCCACCGGCATCGGAGCGGCAACCGCTCGCACGCTTGCCTCCCGCGGATATCACGTGCTCGCCGGCGTTCGTAGCGACACGGAGGCGGACGCGATCCGCGACGACCGCATCGAGCCGGTCACGCTGGACATCACCATCCCCCGACACGTTGCGGCCCTCGCCGCCCGGATCGCCGACGATCGCCATCAGCGTCCGCTGCGGGCGCTGATCAACAACGCCGGGATCGAGATCAACGCCCCCGTCGAGGTGCTCCCTCTTGACATCTGGCGGGAGCACTTCGAAGTCAACGTCTTCGGACACATCGCTGTCATCCAGGCGTTGCTACCGGCCCTACGGCGCAGCCGGGGCCGGGTGGTCAACATCAGCTCCGTCGGCGCGGAGGCCACCCTCCCCATCTACGGCGCTTACGCCGGCAGCAAAGCCGCCTTCGAATCCGCCAGCGACGCCCTGCGTCGGGAGGTGTCGTCCCAAGGTATCCAGGTCGTCATCGTCCAGTCCGGGGGCGTGAAGACACCGATGGCGGACAAGAGCGGCCCGCTCTCCCTGCAACTCGCCGAGAGGATGGGTCCAGACCACACCGACCTCTACGGCGAGTTAATCTCCTCGACCGTGAAGTTTCAGTCCTCATTTCTCGAGCGCGCGATCACTGCCGAGAAGGCGGCCGCCAAGATCGCGAGAATCGCGACGACCATACGCCCCCGAACCAGGTACAGCCTGGGACCGGACGCTGCGTTCACGCTCCCGCTCAACCGCATCCTGCCCGACCGGCTGATGGACCGGGTCTTCTCCCGCTGAGCGACCGGGCTCGGGCGCCGCGGAGTCGCATGACCCGCGCGGCACCCGCCCGCGTCAGCGAGTCGCGTTCGCCTTGAAGTACGCGTTCGAGGCGGGGAGGTACATGAGGATGGTGGACACCACGACGGCGCCCAGGCCCACCCACTGCACCCAGCTGTTGGTCGCCGACCCGCTCACAGTGCCGCCGATCTGCAGCACGGCGAGAACGGTGAGCACGATGCGCGCCCAGTTTCGGCCGGCGCGCATCTTGAACAGGACGATCAACTCCGCAATCGCAATGACGAGCGCGACGACGGCGATGATGACGCCCTCGACCCCAGCCTCGCCGGCGACCACCAGGAGGAGGACGGAGCCGACGATGCCGAGGAGCACGGTCAGGAGCCAGAGAACGAATGCGACGGTGACGGTGGTCGGTGGAGCGGGGCGGGTGCTGGTGCTGGTGCTGGTGCTCATGGACAACGTCCTTCGTGTCTGGGGGACAATTTCCCAAATGCTAGCTCGCGGCGACGGTGGGAGGGCGGAAGTGGCATCTTGTTACGTCACCAACCAGCACGACGCTGCAGCGCGGCAACGGCCTGGGCAGGCGCGAGACCTGCGATGTCGACGGACAGTTCGTGAGCGCGGAGAGGCTCATGGTCGGAGGTCACGAGCCGCACGAACGTGACCTCGGACGCGGGTAAGGCCGCGCGCGCTGCAGAAGGATCGACCCCGAGCGGTGCGGTCACCACGATCCTGCCTGCCCCCACGCCCGTGAAGGCGGCACACAGGCGCGCCAGGTTCGCGAGCCCGACGGCGCCCCGGATATTCCAGGCGAAGGAGAGCTGCGCGAGATCCGCGAATCCGGCCCGCCGACCCGCGTCCCACTCCTGCTTCGCTATTTCCCAGCCGACCCGGGATGCGCCCGCGAGCCGCGGGCCGGTGATCCAGAGCAGCCGTGCAGAGGGGGCGGATGCCTGGGACGGAACTGCGTCGCCGCGGCCGGGCCCGCTCCCCGCGGCATCCGGGTGCCACGTCGCCCGCACGTCGTCCACGGTTTCCGCCTCCGAACGGTGCTCCGTATCGACGCGCTCCCACCCCGGATGCACTCGCTCGGCCTCCGCAGTGCCGGCAGCGAGGAACTGCGCGACCTGTTCCTCCCCGAGCCTCCGCGCGGCCAAGCGTTCGCGTCGGGTCTCCTCGGATGCATCGAGCCAAAGGGAGTGCACCCGGATCCCGTGGATCCCCGGCGGCGGAGCATCCGGAAAGGCGACGCCGGAGACGATCAACCGATCCGCGCCCGCCCGCACGAACTCCCTGGCGACACCGGCGAGGGCCCGCTCCTTGAGGCCCCACCGATCCGGATCGTCCTCCGGCGGCGGATAGCACATGCCCAGCTGGTCGATATCGACGTAACCGGACGCCACGCCCTCCGCGGCGAGCCGCTGCGCGATCGCCCACGCCGTCGTCGACTTGCCGACGCCGGCCCCACCTGCCAGGCGCAAGAGGTCCATCGGGTGCAGCTTAACGAGGAGCACGACGTGCGCCGCGACGACCCCCAGGCCGGAAGGCCACCCGCTGGGGGACGGACGCCACGCGACTCAGGCCCGGAGAAGTTCTTTCTTTCGGCGGTCACCGCGGTGACCTCAGCCGAGGACCTCCGGCACCTTCATGCTCTCGCCGTGCAGGTGCTCGGCGAGGAACGCGAACACCGTCTCGTACCAGACCACGGCGTGCTGCGGCTTGAGCACCCAGTGGTTCTCGTCGGGGAAGTACAGGAAGCGGTGCACGATCGTGCCGTCGTCCGCGGCGAAATGCTCGTTCAGTTCCGACCACAGCCGAAGCCCCTCGCCGACCGGCACCCGGTAGTCGCGGTCGCCGTGAATCGCGAGCAGCGGTGTGCGGATGTCGCGGACGAACCGGTGCGGCGAGTTCTCGACCATCGCCTCGGGCGTGAAGATCCGTTGCCAATACGCCGACGAGTCGGTGGTGGCGGCGAACTGGTCCAGCGCCCACAGGCCCGCGTGCGTGACGATCGCCCGGAACCGGTCGGTGTGCCCGGCCACCCAGTTCGCCATATAGCCGCCGAACGAGCCGCCCAGAGCGGCCGTCTTCGTCTCGTCGATGTCATCCCGCGCCACCACGGCGTCGGTGATCGTCATCAGGTCGGTATAGGGCTTGCCGCCCCAGTCGTTCCAGCCGCGGGCGATGAAGTCGAGGCCGTATCCCGTCGACAGGGCGGGGTCGGGGAGCAGCACCGCATAGCCGCGGGCGACCGCGAGCTGCGGGTTCCACCGCCAGCTCCACGCGTTCCAGCTGTAGACCGGACCACCGTGGACCCACAACAGGAGCGGGGCCGGCGCCGTCGGCGAGGCACCGGCGGGAAGGAGCAGCCAGCCGCGTACACGTGCGCCATCGGCAGCTGTCGTGTCCACCTCCGTCATGGTCGCTGCGGAGTCGGGCAGCGCGGCGGGCGAGGCGAGGGCGGTCGCGACCCCGTCGCGGGTGACGCGCACGGGGTGGGGTGGGGCCATCCAGGATGACCGCAGCGCGATGAGATCGCCGGTTCCCCGGTCGATCCCGACGTGCGTGTAGGCGAATTCGTCGCGCGTGATCTGCTCGGCAGGGCCGCCGTCGAGCGGCACCCGGAATATGGGCCCGCGCCCATCCTGATCGGCGGTGACGATGAGCGCGCGGTCGTCCGCGTCGAAGGCCACCGAGCTCGGCCAGCGGTCCCATCCCCCCGCAAGGCGGCGGGGGTTCGATCCGTCGAGCTCCGACACCCAGAGCTCCTGGTCGGCCGGACCCTCGGGCGAACCGAAGCCGGACCGCACATACGCCAGGGTCTCGCCGTCGTGGCTGATCGCGGGCGACTCGAAGTACGTGCTCCGCTCATCGAAAAGCGTCGTGCGCTTTCCGGTGGCGGTGTCTATCGCGACGAGGATGCGGCGAGCGTCGCGCCCTTCGGGGATCTGCAGCGACGCGACCAGCGTGGCGCCGTCGGGCGTCAGCGCGGCTCCGGCGATGTCGGCGGTGCGCCCGGGCTGTGGGGTCAGGTCGCGCGGACGCGGTAGCGCGCGGGGGTACGGCTTTGCCGCATCCTTCTCCTCCTCCTCGACCGCCTCCGACTCCTCCGCGACCGCCCCGATCGTGTCGGCGAGTGCGTCGAGGTCGAGGGCGAGGAGGTGCGGTTCGTCCGGGCCGAGATCGTGGTCCCAGAACCGCACGGGGTAGCTCGAATGCAGGATCGCCGAGACCTCGCGCTTCTTGCGTTCGGCGCGGAGCCGCGCGTCGTCTTCGACCGTGTCGGCGGAGGGCAGCAGGTCGGCCGACAGGACGAGGCGCGGGGATGCCTCGGCCACGGCCGCGATGGCACCCACACCGCCGGCGAGCCGCGTGATCGGTCGCGCTTCGCCGCCGCCCGCCGGCAGCAACCAGAGCTGGCCGGACTCCTCGTCGTCGTCAGCCTCGGAATCCGGCCGCGCACTGACGAAGAGCACATCCCCGGCGGCGGTGAACGCGGCGCCGGACTCCCCCTTCGCCGAGCGCGTGAGGCGCCGTGGAGCGCCCGTACCGTCGGAGGGCACCTCCCACAGCGAGCGCTCGTACGCCGTCCGGTCTTTGGTGAGGGTGGCGACGGTGAGGACCACGCGCCGGCCGTCGGGCGAGAGCGCCAGCGCCTCGATGCGGGGAAGCGAGACGTACTCGTTGAGGGAGCCGAAGGGTGTGGGGGGCATGCCATTCACGCTAACCGCTTCCGCGGGCGGCGCGTGGTTCGGCGAAGGCGGGTGGCGCTGCCCGTGGGATGGGGCGCGGCGGCGTCACGGTTCAGCCGGTGACCCACCGCGCGGGAGGTGGGTCAGGGCGCGACGACCCGGAGCGTGCACTGCCTTGCTCCGGGGCTCTTCATGGCGGCGGGCGCCGCGGCGTACTTGGTGTCGATCACGCGGTCGATGGAGCGCTGCACCGGGTCATCCGCGGCCACCGGCTCCAGCGCGACGCGTTCGGTCGGCAGATCGAGTGCGGCGTCGCGGTCTCGCGCGGCGATCATCCCGTCGCCGAGGACGAACTCGACCTCGCGTCCGGAAATCGCGCGCCGATACCACCAGGACGACCTCCCGTACTCCGACCGCACGTAGGGGACACCGTCGACCACCATCGCCAAGATGGGGGTGGCTATTCGGGTGCCGTCGGCGCGGCGGGTGATGACGGCGACCACGCGGGTCTGGTCGAGAACGCGCACGAGGTCGTCGAAGGCCATGCACCGAGGGTACTCGGCGCGGCGGCCGCTCAGCGTAGGACGGAGCTCAGGAGCAGGCTCGTCTCGCTGTTGACCACGCCGTCGGTCGACCGGATGCGGCCGAGCACCTGATCGAAGCGGGCGAGGCTGTCGACCTGCAGCTCGGCAACCAGGTCCCATCCCCCGTTCGTGGTGTGCAGCGCCGTGATCTCAGGAAACCCGCGGAGGCGCCGGATGACGGCATCCGTGGTGCGCCCCTCCACCTCGATGAGCGACATCGCGCGGATCTGATCCACCGCGACCTCGTCGCGCACCCGGACGCTGAAGCCGACGATCGCGCCCGAGGAGACCAGGCGGGCGAGCCGGCTGTTCGCCGTCGCCCGCGCGATACCGAGACGCCGCGCGATGTCCGACGCGCGCGACGCGTTGACCACGGCGCAGCGCCGCACCATCGAGAAGAGCGCCCGGATCGTCGCGGTGCCCGTTCCCACGATCGAACTCGCCGGCGGGTCGGTCCGCTGCATGATCGCCGGCGTGCACCTAGATCGGCGGCCCCGCCCTCCGCGCGACGGTCAGGGGCATCGACCGGGCCGTGAGAGCGACCCACAGAGCGCTTCGGTCATCGGGAGAATCGTGTCGGGGGATCATGCGGCGGAACGGAATTGAGACGCGGATGGCCTTCATGCCAAGCTCAGCATGTACGCGTTTCGGACAAGGGAGTTGTCATGCGTTGGAAGACCCGTTTCGCCGCCACTGTCGTCGCCGTCGCCACCCTCGCGGGAGGAACGCTGGTCACCGCAGCGCCCGCCGTTGCCGCCACCTCTCATCGGGTCGCGATCGACGGCATGGCAACGAAGGCGGATTGCCAGTACGTCCAGAACACCTGGCGCGCGCACATCATCCGCAAGGGCGGGAAGATCTACGGCGGCGAGGGATGCCTCTACGGCGGCGCAGCGCGGAAGTGGCTCTTCAGCATCAGCTACACCCTCTGACGTCACCCGCAGGCGGCCGTCATTCTTTGGGCCGGGTCGCCTGACCGTCGAGCCAGAGCCGATCGCTCGGGTCGCTGTGCGACCCGCCGCTTCCGACGTGCTTCGCCGCGATCCGGTCGCCCTTGGTGATGACCTGGACCAGCGCCATGCCGTGACCACGTCCGAGGTCGAAGTCGTCCTTGAGCCACTCCAGGATCGGACCGGCTTTGGTATCGGGGCCGAAGCCGCGTTGCCCGGCCAGCTCGATGAACTGCCGCGGCGTCAGGCCGGTCTTGGTTTCGATGGTGTCGAGGTACGCCTGGAACGACGTGGCGGCTCCCTGGGTTGAGTTCGGGCGTTGGGTGCACGATACGCGTGCCCCCCGACGCTCGACAGCCCCCGGTTCGTCAGAGTGCGGCGGCCTTCGCCCGCAGTACGGCGCTCTGCTGCGCGTTGGCGGCCCGTTGCGCCGCGCTGAGCAGCTCCGCGCGTGCCTCCTCCGTGCGGCCGAGGCGCAGAAGCAGCTCCCCGCGCACGCTCGGCAGGAGGTGGGAGCCCTGCAGGGCGGGGGCGTCGGCGAGCGCGTCGACCATCGGCAACGCCGCATCCGCCCCCGAGGCCATCGACACGGCGACGGCGCGGTTCAGCTCGACCACCGGGCTCGGGGCCAGTCGTCCGAGCGCCTCGTACAGGAGCACGATGCGCTCCCAGTCCGTGTCGTCGACGCTCGGCGCCGTGGCGTGGCACTGGGCGATGGCCGCCTGCAGGGCATACGGCCCACGGCCACGGCCGAGGGCATCCGCGCGCCCCAGCGCGGCGCTCCCACGGACGATCTGCCCCCGGTCCCATCGCGTGCGGTCCTGATCGGCCAGCAGCACGGGCGAACCGTCCGAGGCGATCCGCGCGCCGAAGCGGGATGCCTGGAACTCCATGAGCGCGACCAGTGCGTGGGCTTCCGGTTCGCGGGGCGCGAGCGCGGCGAGAACGCGTCCGAGGCGCAGCGCCTCGTGGGCGAGGTCGGTGCGGATCCACCGGTCGCCGGCGGTCGCGGCATACCCCTCGGTGAACATGAGGTACACCACCGCGAGCACCCCGGCGAGCCGCTGCGCCCACTCGCTCGGCTCAGGCGTCTCGAACGGTGCGTGCGCGGCAGCCAGCGTCTTCTTGGCCCGCGTGATGCGCGCCTGCACGGTCGGCACGGGCACCAGCAGCATCCGCGCGATCTCCTGCGTCGACAGACCGCTCACCACGCGCAGGGTGAGGGCGATCTGCGACTCGCGGGACAGCACCGGATGACACGCGATGAACACCAGTCGGAGCACGTCGTCGTCGATCGGCTCCCCGTCGTCGTCGGTTGCCTCCTCGAGCTGGGACGCGAGGGCCCGGTGCCGGTCGTCCAGCGCAGCGCGCCGCCGCCAGTGATCGATCGCGCGCCGCTTGGCGACCGTCGTCAGCCAGGCACCCGCGTTTCGCGGAACGCCGGTCTCGGGCCATTTCTCGAGCGCCTCCACCACCGCCTCCTGCGCGAGATCCTCCGCGAGGCCGACGTCGCCGGTCGCCTTCGCGAGCGTGGCGACGATGCGCGCGCTCTCGATACGCCAGACGCCGTCGACCGTGCGGCGGATGTCGTCGCTCATGGCCGCTTCGCTGCGGCTTCCTCCTCGGCGCGCCATCCCTTCTCCTTCTGGACGTACTCGTTGTCGGAGTAGTCCGCGAAGTCCGACTCGTCGGTGACGCGGCGCACCTCGATCTTGTTACCGGCGCCGAGGGGTGCACGGCTCGCCCACTCGATGGCCTCCTCCTTCGTGGCGGTCTGGATGATCCAGAAGCCGTTGAACAGCTCGTGGGTCTCGCCGTAAGGGCCGTCGGTAACCACGGGCGCTTCGCCGGTGAACTCCACCACCGACCCCTCCGCGGCATCCGTAAGCCCCTCGCCTCCGAGGAGGATGCCCGCTTTGATCATCGACTCGTTGTATGCCCCCATGGCGTTGAGGACCGCCTCGACGTCCATGTCTTCATAGTTCTCGGCGGATCCGCTGTTGCGCATGATCAGCATGTACTTGGCCATGAGATGCTCCTTCGGTCTCGGGGCTCGGATCGCCCCTCTACTATCGCGTCGAACGGCGCCGGGCGAAATCGACATCGACGCGAGACCGGGATGCTGTGGGGCCCCGCCCGGCGCGACTACGCAGCGCTGTGGGGCGCGGCGACGTCGATACTCCAGGTCACTCCGAAACGGTCGGTGAGCATGCCGAAGCCGGGGCTCCATGCGGATGCGGCCAACTGCTCGACGATCGAGGCTCCCACGGCGAGCGCATTCCAGTAGACCTGGACCTCGTCGAGGCTCTCTCCGCGCACGGAGAGGAAGAACGGCTGTTCGGTGATCGTGACGCTGTTCTCGCGGCGGGTCGAGCCCGCGTGGGTCGCGGCGCTGTCGGACGCGCCAGGGATGTCGTACGCCATGACCCGGAAGCCGTCGGCGCTGGAGACCTGACCGAAGACGACGTTGCTCGCGCCCGGCGCCTCGGGGGGCATGCCGACCTCGGCGTAGGTGGCGATCGTTACTTCGCCGCCGAAGACGGTCCGGTAGAACTCCAAAGCCGCGCGGGCTTCGCCGTGGAAGTTGAGGTGGGGGGTGGTCTGAATGCTCATGTTCGCTCCTGGTGTGACGGTGCCGGGGCGTCTCCCTGACAGCATCCACGCTTCCGGGTGTATAGGTCAGCTTCGGTCCTACACTCGAATTAGCATCGTGGAATGACGACGACCACGTCCCGGCTGCTTCAGCTGCTCTCGCTGCTGCAGACCAGGCGCGACTGGCCGGGCACGGTGCTCGCGGAGCGACTGGAGATCAGCCCCCGGACGGTTCGCCGCGACGTCGACCGGCTCCGCGAGATGGGCTACCGCATCCAGTCGACGATGGGGCCGGAGGGCGGCTATCGCCTCGACGCCGGCAGCGAGCTGCCTCCCCTGCTCTTCGACGACGACCAGGTCGTCGCGCTGGCCCTCGCCCTGCAGACGGCGACGGTCACCGGCGTGGGTATCGAGGAAGCGGCGCTGCGGGCGTTGACCACGGTGCGGCAGGTGATGCCCTCGCGTCTTCGCCATCGCCTCAGCGTTCTCGAGTTCACCGCGATGCCCGCCGGCGTGGGCGAAGCCGGGCGCGACACGGTGTCGCCGGAGGTGCTTCTCGCGATCTCCGCCGCTGCGCGGTCCTGCGAGGTGCTGCGCTTCGACTACGCGCGCCGGGATGCCCCCGATCCCCGCGGCACCACCGGTGACAGCGCGGAGGCGGTTCCACCGCGCCGGGTGGAACCGCACCACCTCGTCACGTCCTCGGGTCGTTGGTACCTCGTCGCGTGGGATCTCGAGCGCACTGACTGGCGCATCTTCCGCGCCGACCGCATCGCTCCGCGTACCCCCACCGGCCCGCGGTTCACGCCGCGACGCATACCGGGTGGCGACGTGGCCGCGTACGTGGGCGCCCGCTTCAAGGGTTCCGACCTGCGTAACCGCTGGCCCTGCTCCGGGAAGGTCATCCTGCACCTCCCCGCGTCGGACGTGGTCCCGTTCGCCGGCGACGGGATCGTGGAGGACCTCGGGCCCCACCGCTGCAGTCTCGAAGCCGGTTCCTGGTCGTGGGCGGCGCTTGCCGCATCCCTCCTCCGGTTCGACGCCGATATCGACGTCGTCGGGCCGCCCGAACTCACCGCCGCGTTCGCGCGGCTCGCCACGCGGAACGCGCGAACCGCGAGCACGGGGCCCGAGGGGCAGCCCGCCGCCAACGGATGACCTGCACACCGCGCCCCGCTCGTCAAGCCGCTCCAGCGGCACGCGTGCAGGGCGTATCCCGGAATGAGGCGACCTCATCGACGAGAGGAGCATCATGGCGGGCTACGACGGTTTCGGTTCCCACGGAAACGGCAGCGCCATCTGGACGAGCGCGATCAGCGCCGCCCTGGGTGACGGGATCGTGCCACGGGACCGGAAGACGCGAGAGCGCAAGCGGCATCGACACCACCACGATCCCGCACCCGACCCGGCCCAGCGCCGGACGGTGGGATGAGCGGATCCGCATCCGCATCGGCATCGGCCGGTTCCCACCGCAGGAGATCACCCGGCTGACACTCGAGCACGTCGCAGAGCGCGTCGAGCGTGGAGAACCGCACGGCTTTGGCTCGTCCGTTCTTCAGGACGGCGAGGTTCGCCGGCGTGATCCCGACGCGTTCTGCCAGGGTGCCGACGCTCATCTTCCGTCGCGCCAGCATCACGTCGATGTCGACGACGATCGGCATTCAGATCACCTCGTCCAGCTCTGAGCGCAGGGCTCGCGCCTCGTTCTCGCGATCGATCGCCTGCGAGAGGAGTCGGCGCATCACCACGACCAGCAGCGCCATCCCCGCCAGGACGAGAGCGGCGGCGCAGATCAACCCCACCACGCCGGGGGCGATCCCGCCCGGCGCGAGCATCACCGCGAGGAGGAAGGTCAGCCCGGCAGCCGACGCGACGGCGCCGATGACGACGTCCACGTATCGGAAGGATGCCTCGGAGAACACGGCGCCGCGACGCACGAGGGTCAAGAGCCGCCAGACGCACACCGCGAACACCTGCATCGTGACGATGCCGAGCACGGCGATGGTGACAAGCGTGATCCGTCCCCACAGCGGTTCGCCCTCCAGGTCGGCCCACACCAGGGGCACGATCACGACCTGCACGAACAGCGACCCGACCAGCGAAAGCGCGATGACCACGCGCAGAAGAACGATCGATATGGTGCCCATGGCACCCCCTCTGAAGAGTGGACGGTGCTGAGGCTATCGTTTTTCGATAGATATTGCCATCCTGCACAGGGTGCGCGGCGATGGACCTACCCGTGCCCGGTCATCAGCGATGCGCCCGGCGCGAGGGTCGCGTTCGTTCGATAGCGACCGGGGGCGAGCCCGAACTCGCGCCGGAACGCAGCGCTCAAGGCGAACTCGCTCGCGTATCCGACGGCGGGTGCGATCGCGGCGAGTGGCTGCGAGCTCTCCCGGAGAAGCTGCGCAGCCCGGGCAAGTCGCCAGGACGTCAAATAGCTCATCGGCGGACTGCCCGTCACCGCGGCGAATCGGCGGGAGAATCGGCGCGACGGCAAGTGCACGAGATCTGCGAGCTCGCGCACCGTCCACGGTCGTTCCGGGGCGGCGAGCAGGGCACGTATGACGTAGGCGATCTCGGGATCGCGTTGCTCGGGCAGCGTGATGTCGCCGTTTTCCTCGAACCACCGCCGCAACACCTGGGTGAGTAGCAGATCAAGCAGGGCGCGGGTTGCGATGGCCGCACCTGGGCGGGTGGCGTCGAGTTCTGCCGCAAGCAGCGCGAGGATGCCGCGGAGATGGGCATCCGTGTCCTCCGCCGCCGAGACGATCACACCGGGCACCGGCGTGAGGTTCTTCGCGAACCGTCCGCGATCCATCCAGTAGGCACCGCAGACGAACTCCACGTCGGCATCCTCGCCTCCCCCGGAACCCAGGATCGCCGGGGGCAGTGACGCCAGCCGCGCCGGCGCGGGAGAGAAGCCGTGCTCGACGCCGGGCTGAACGAGCACAACGTCTCCCGGGGCGAGCTGCCTCGGTGGTTCATCAGGGGTCACCAGCCACGCCGTCCCGCGCACGAGCACGTGGAATCCGCTGACCTCGAGGCCGGTATAGCGCATACCCCAGGGGCCGGCCGCACTGACGCGGCAGGCCTCGGCCCGGCCGACACGCACACCGGCGACGGCGGCGCTCAGGGCATCGGGGGGGACCATCCCGCCAGGCTATGCCGCCTCTGGGGGTACTGGGGCGGCGCCCCGGTACCGAATGACAGAGCGCGTATGTGTCAAGACCGGGCGCACATGGCGCCTGGCCCGCGCCGCCGCTTGCATGGAAGGCGCCGCCCGATCCGAGGCGGCCCGTTCGCTCCCGAATGATTGGACGACAAACGATGGCCATGGCCCTAGTAAATGGCAACCCCTTCGACGACTCCTTGGCGGCAACAGCCCGGTGGGTCGAACCCACGACCAGCGCGATCGCCCATCGCCTCTTGGACGAGCTGGACCTGCCCGCCGGCGCACGGGTCCTCGACCTCGGCACAGGCACGGGATCCCTCGCCGTTGCCGCGGCGGAACGGGGATACGTCCCCACCGCGATCGACACCGCCCCGATGCTCACCGACTACGTCGCCGGGCGTCTGCGACACTGGCCCGCGGCATCCGCCGAATTGATGGACGCGACGACGCTGACCTACCCGGACGCCGCATTCGATGCCGTCTTTTCGATCTTCACGGTCATGTACCTGCGCGACGGCGTGCCCGCCGCGCTGGCCGAGGCGCGGCGCGTCCTGCGGCCCGGGGGCGCCGTGGCGATCACTCACTGGCCGTCACCGAAGGCGTCGTCCGTGATCCGGGCGCTGCTGGAGGCGTCCGAAGACATCGGCGAGGAGCTCCCGTTCCCCCTCGACTACACGGCGCACGACGACCTCGTCCGCGCCGTCGCCGCTGCCGGCTTCAGCGACATCGAGGTCACGGAGCGCGAGAGCGATTACGCGTTCCCGCCCGCCGACGAGGTGTACTGGGAGTTCCAGCCGTTCTTCGTGATGATGCCCTTCTTCCGCGCCATGCCGCCCCACCGCCGTGCCGAACTCGAATCGGCGATGATCGCGCGCGCACAACGGGTGGAGCGCGGCGAGCTGGAGCGGCCCGCGCTCACCTACAACCTGGTCACGGCACGGGCCGCCTGACCGCATCCCTGCGGTCTGGATCCGCCGGCACCCCGTGCGCGACTTCTCGCGCGCCTGTCTCGGCCGCCCCGTCGGCGCGCCTGCTCGCTGAGACGGTATTCCTTCGCGTCCGGCTAGGCTGCCGCCCACCGAGGCGCGGGGGCGGATCGGTACCAGGGGGAGTCATGACGGCCGGAACGGGATCTCGGATGCGACGCCGACACTCGTCGCACGGACCGCGGGCGTCCTCATCCCGGCGGCGGCGTCGCCGGCGGGCGATCGGTGTGGCCGCGGCGATCCTGAGCGTGGCCGTCGTCAGCACCATCTTGGCGTTCGCGATCGCGCGGGGCACCGCACCGCCGGAGGGGAGGGCCGCTGCGTCACCGCGGCCCTCCCCGACCCCGACGCCGACCCCTTCGCCCACGCCGCTCAGCCCGGCCGAGGCGCTGCTGGCTGCGACGCCCGACCCGTCCGCCTGCGCCGTGTCGTTCCTCGGCGACGGCATCGCCCTCGAACCGCAGCTCCAGACACAGGGAGTGCTCTACGCGGGCCTCCCGATCCCCCGCCAGGACGGACGGGTGTTCGCCGGCTGGTACGCGACAGCGGCGGATGCGGCGGGCTTCGCCGTCCCCGCCCGGGTGAACGGTGCCGACCTCGTGACCTGCACCGCGAGGCGAGTCACTCTGCATGCCGGGTGGAAGACGCCCGGAGACAACGCCGCCGAAGACGCCGGCATCCCCGTCCTCATGTACCACCAGTTCACCACCAAGCCCGAGGGGGAACCGGGCTGGTTGCGGCTCAACTACGCCTTCATCGGAGACTTCGACGCGCAGATGGCGTACATCGCCGACTCCGGCTTCTATCTGCCGACCTGGGACGAGCTGAGCGCCTTCATCGACGGCGCTCTGTTCCTCCCGAAGCGCTCGGTGATCATCACGGACGACGACGCCGACTCCTCGTGGCTGGAGTTGGCCGCACCCATCGTGCACGGCAGGGGCCTGCTCACCACGTCGTTCGTGATCACGTCCGCCCGCACCGAGCCGGCGCCGAACCCGTTCGTGCTGCAGCGCTCCCACACCCACGACATGCACCGCGCGGGCGTGAACGGCGACGGGCGGATGGTCAACGATGCCGCGGACGCCATCGCCGCCGACCTCGAGCAATCGGCCCAGATCCTCGGGGCGCGGGAGGTGGTCGCCTACCCGTTCGGTGACTACAACGACGAAGCCCGGCGCGGCGTCACTCAGGCCGGGTTCGAGCTGGCGCGCACGATCGAGCAGGGGTACGTCCGGATCGGTACGGACAAGCTCTCCCTCCCCTGCATCCGCATCAACTACGGCATGGGCGTCGAGGCGCTGGCAGGCCTCATCGGGTAGTCGTCGGCGCGAGCACCTGCTCGAGAACCTGCATCCCTGCCGGTACGACTCGGCTTCTGCGCCGACCCACGGACCCGTGGGGTCGAGTTGGCGTTTGCGATGGCACACCTGCACGGGTACCTGCTGACCGCACACCTTTCGTGCAGGCGGATGTCGAGGGACGCTACTTCGGATTCGCGGCATACGGAGGACCGAAAATCGCGCAGGTGGCGTACTCCGCTGCCCTCGCCGCGGCCACGACGGCGAAGGTCCCGACCGGCTTGCAGTACTACCAGCGACGAACAGGCAAACTGCCGCAGGCAGCGACCAAGGCTCCCGTGCAGCACGCCGCATGCATCGGTTCCGACCCCTGAACGCGGAGTGAATTCCGGCGTACCGCTTCCCGGATCCCCCGGCCCACGCCAAGGTGCGGACATTAGGCTGAAAGGCCTCAGCCCGACGAAATCGCGAGCCGCCCATGGACCTCTCCCTCATCGTTCCGACCTTCAACGAAGGTCCGAACGTCCGGGAACTGCTGCGCCGTCTGGCCCTCACGCTGGACAGCTCCGCGTATGAGGTCGTCTTCGTCGACGACTCCACCGATGACACCCCGGAGATCATCCGTGCTGCGGCGCGCGAGAGCAAAGCGCCCGTCCGGCTGATCCACCGCGAGGAGGCCACGGGTGGACTGGGCGGCGCGGTCCTCGAGGGCGTTCGGGCCGCGCGTGCGGACTGGTGCCTCGTCATGGACGGCGACCTGCAGCATCCCCCCGAGGTCATCCCGCAGCTGCTCGCCCGAGCCACGCGAGGCGATGTGGACGTGGTGGTCGCCTCGCGCTACGTCCCCGGCGGGACGTCCACGGGTCTCGCCGGCTCCGTGCGCACCACCGTGTCGCGGTTGTCGACCCTGCTGACCAAGGCGATGTTCCCGCGCAGGCTCCATGGATGCTCCGACCCGATGACCGGCTTCTTCCTGCTGCGCCGGTCGGCCGTCGAGCTGGACGGCCTGCGCCCTCGCGGATTCAAGATCCTCCTGGAGATCCTCGCGCGCCGTCAGCTGCGCCTGGCCGAGGTTCCTTTCGACTTCGCCGAACGATACGCAGGACGATCCAAGGCCTCCTTCACCCAGGGCGTGCGGTTCCTCACGCAGCTGACCATGCTCCGATTCGGGCGCATGTCGGCCTTCGCGCTGGTCGGCGGGGCCGGTGCCGTGGCCAACCTGGCCATCATGTGGGCGCTCATCGCCCTCGGCATGGAATACGTGTGGGCGGCGATCATCGCCAGCGAAGTGACGATCCTCGGCAACTTCCTCCTCCTGGAGTATCTCGTCTTCGCCGACCTGCGGGCCGACTCCGGTCTGATGCGGCACCGGTTCCTCAAGTCGTTCACCTTCAACAACCTCGAAGCCGTCATCCGCATCCCCGTGTTGTGGATCCTCGTCGAGGCCACACATATCCCCAGCGTCCTCGCCGCCGGCCTCACCCTGGTGGCCGCCTTCGTCGTCCGGTTCGTCTTCCACGCGCTCGTCGTCTACGGCCCGGAGAAGCAGCGCGCGGCAGCGCCTGCCGCCGCACGTGCCGCGGCCGCCGCCGCCGACAACCTGGCCGCTTAGCAGTGGCGAGGCGGCCCTCCGCCCGGGCATAACCTGGAGGGATGACTTCCTCCGCTGCCGTGACGATGTTCGGCGCCGCGTGGTGCAGGGACTGCCGCCGCACCAAGGCCGCGCTCGACAGCCTGGGCGTGCCGTACGAGTACGTCGACCTCGAGGCGGATCCCGCGGCCGCCGATGTCGCGCGAGACATCTCCGGCCGCACGAACATTCCCGTTGTCGTATATCCGGACTCTTCGCACCATGTGGAGCCGTCCGACGCCGACCTCATCGCCAAGCTCCGCGAACTCGCGCTCATCTGACCGCCCCGGCCCGGGTGCGCGCGCAAGGCCTACCACAGCACGATCCGGCTCCGCGGCCGACCTAGGCTGGAGCCCTGTCCGAAGGAGTGTGTCGTGACCCTCGATCTCCCCTCTTCCGCGCTTCCCGACGCCGCTCAGGCAGCGATCGACGCCGATCTCGACGCCCTCGCCGCCGGCTCGCGCCTGTGGTCCACGCTCACCCTCGATGAGCGCGCGCGGCTCCTCGATCGCCTGCACGACACCGTGGGCGCGTCGGCCGAGGAGTGGGTCGCAGCGGCCGTCGCATCCAAGGGCCTCGCTCTGGACTCTCCTCTGGCCGGCGAGGAATGGCTCGCCGGGCCCTACACGACCCTCGCCGCCCTGGACACCGCGCGGGATTCACTGCGCGCGCTGCACACCGGCCTCAGTCCGCTCGGCACCGCGCGCTTCGACCCGGCGCCCGGCGGGCGCCTGCGCGTGCGCGTCCTGCCTGCCGCACCGATCGACCGCGTGCTGCTCTCGGGCTTCCGCGGTGAGGTGTGGCTGGAGCCCGGCGTGACGCGGGCGCAGGCGATCACCTCTGCCGGGCTCGGGCAGCGGACCCCCACCGCATCCGGTGGTGTCGGCCTCGTCCTGGGCGCGGGCAACGTCACCTCGATCCCCGTCCTCGACGTGCTGTACGAACTGCTGTCGGCCAACCGCGTGTCGCTGCTGAAGCTCAACCCCACCCAGGATGCCCTCGTCCCGGTGTTCGAGCGGGCGCTCGCCCCGCTGATCGAGGCGGGATTCCTGCGGATCGTGCGCGGGGGCGGAGACCTCGGTGCGCAGCTGACGCGGCATCCCGCGTTCTCCCACGTGCACGTCACCGGTTCGGCCGCCACCTTCGACGCGATCGTGTGGGGAGAGGATGCGGCCGCGCGACGTGCCGAGAACCGCCCAGCCCTCACCGTGCCCATCACGGCCGAACTCGGCGGCGTCGCCCCGATCATCGTGGTGCCGGGGAAGTGGACCACCGCCGACCTCAAGTACCAGGCGGAGCACATCGCGACGATGCGCCTCCAGAACGGCGGGCACAACTGCATCGCCGGACAGGTGGTGCTCCTCAGCGCCGACTGGCCGCAACGGGGCGCGTTCCTCGCCGCCCTCCGTCGCGCGTACGCCGCAGCCCCGGCCCGCCCGGCCTGGTACCCGCGGAGCGACGACGCGCTCGCCGCGGCGCGGGCGGCCTACCCGGACGCGACGTGGTACGCCGACGACACCCGCGCGATCGTGGAGGTCGACCGGGATGCGGCAGCCGACGCCGTGGAGACCACGGAGTACTTCGCACCCGTGCTCGGAGTGCTGACGCTGCCGGGATCGGGTCAGGAGTTCCTCGACGCGGCCGTCGCGCACGCCAACGACCGCCTCACCGGCACCCTCGGCGCGAACGTCCTGATCGACCCGGTGAGCGAAGCCGAACTCGGCGCGGGGTTCGAGCGCGCCATCGCCGAGCTGCGCTACGGCGCAATCGCGATCAACACCTGGACGGGCGTGTCGTTCACCGTCCCGACCCTGTCGTGGGGCGCGTTCCCCGGCGGCACGCTGCAGAACGTCGGCAGCGGCATCGGCGTCGTGCACAACGCGCGCCTCATCGATCGGGTCGAGCGCTCGGTGCTGCGCGGTCCGTTCCGCCCGTTCCCCCGGATGGTGCGCGGAATCGGCCGGCGCAGCACGTTCACGGTGCTGCCCAAGCCGCCGTGGTTCGTGACGGCGCGCACCGGTGCCGCGGTGAGCAAGGGGCTCACCCTGTTCCGCGCGCACGGCAACCTCGCGACACTCGCGGGGACGCTGCTGAAGGCCTTCCGCGCCTGACGCCCCGCCCGCCCCCGCCCGCGAGACACGACATTCCGGCCGAGACACCCCGCGCCGCGCCGTTTCTCAGCCGGAACGTTGTTTCTCGCGCACCGCTCAGGAGACCAAGCAGTCGGCGGCGTCGCGCAGGGCGCGGGCGATGCCGGGTTCGAGCGCCACGTGCCCGGCGCCGGGAACCACGACCAGCTCGGCCTCGGGGAGCGCCCGGTGCAGGTCCCACGCCGTCATCATGGGCGTGCACACGTCGTAGCGGCCCTGGACGATCACCGTCGGGATGCCGCGCAGCCGCCCCGCGTCCTCGATGAGCTGCCCCTCCCGCAACCACCCGCCATGCACGAAGTAGTGGTTCTCGATGCGCGCGAAGGCGATGGCCGACTCCGGCTCGCTCATCTCGGCGATGAAGCCCGCGTCCGGCATGAGGGTGACGGTGGCCGCCTCCCACCGGGTCCACGCCAGCGCCGCCGGGCCGTGTACCGCCGGGTCGGGGTCGGTGAGGCGGCGATGGTAGGCCTCGATCATGCGCGAACGTTCGAGCACCGGGATCGGCGCGACGAACTCCTCCCACAGGTCGGGGAACAGCGCCGACGCACCGCCCTCGTAGAACCACTCCAGTTCGTGGCGGCGCAGGGTGAAGATGCCGCGAAGCACCAGCGCGGTGACGGTGTCCGGGTGCGCCTCGGCGTAGGCGAGCGCGAGCGAACTGCCCCACGAGCCACCGAAGACCTGCCACTTCCGGATGCCCAGGTTGCGACGGAGGAGGTCCATGTCGGCGACGAGGTGCCACGTGGTGTTGAACCGCAGGTCGGTCGTCATATCGCTCGCGTGCGGCGTCGACCGCCCGCATCCGCGCTGATCGAACAGGATGATGCGGTACTTCTCCGGATCGAAGAAGCGCCGCTGCCACGGGCTCGTCCCGCCGCCCGGGCCGCCGTGCAGGTACACGACGGGGGTGCCCTCGGGATTGCCGCTCTGCTCCCAGTAGATCCGCTGACCGTCGCCGGCCAGCAGCATCCCCGTCTCGTACGGTTCGATCTCGGGGTACAGGATGTCGTCGAGGTGTGCCAAGGCGCTCACAGCTGCGACCCCGCGATCGAGAAGGTGTCGCACGCGCCGGGGCGGCCGTCGTAGCCGGTGTCGAACCACCGCTGGCGCTGCTCGCTGGAGCCGTGGCTCCACGTGTCGGAGTTGACGGCGCCGCCGGACTGCTGCTGGATGTGGTCGTCGCCGACGGATGCTGCGGCGTTGAGCGCGTCGGAGATCTGGGCAGAGGTCGGCGTTTCGAGGTACCGGGTGCCGTCCGCGTCGTCGGCGATCGTCATCCCGGCCACCCACGCCCCGGCGAAGCAGTCGGCCTGCAGCTCGGTGCGCACGCCGTTGCTGTCGGGCCCGGTGCCGTTGTCGGGATACTGCTCGAAGACGCCGGTGATGTTCTGCACGTGGTGTCCGTATTCGTGCGCGAGCACGTAGAGCTGCGCGAGGTCGCCGCCCGTGGCGTCGAAGCGCTCCCGCAGGAGCGCGAAGAACGTCGGGTCGACGTACACGGTCTCCTCCGGCGGGCAGTAGAACGGCCCGGTGGCGTTGGAGGCGGTGCCGCACTGCGTCGACGTCGACCCGTCGACGATGATCAGCTGCGGCTCGCGGTAGCCCTCCAGCTCGCCGGCCCAGTACTCGTCGAGGGCGAGCGAGCCGGCGGCCAGGCGGCAGTCGTCGCGCGCATTGGCGTCTTCGCCGGTCTGGCAGTTCGAGATCTCTGACCCCTCGCCCTGGGGCACCGGCCCCCCGGCACCCCCGCCGAGGAGGCTCGAGAAATCTCCCCCTGTGAAGGCGTTGAGCAGGAGCACCACGATCACGCCGACACCGGCGACACCGCCGCCGGCGATGGCCGCGCCCCGTCCGCGCCGGCGCGCACGATTGCCGCCGACCTTGGCACCGTCGTTGAAGGTCACATGTTCACGGTACCGTTCCGCCCGCCCGCAATATGCTCGTTGCGTGCTGGAGACCCTTGTGGTGGTCGTCATCGGCGTCGTCGTCATCTCGCTCGCGACGGCTCTGGCTCCCCGCGTCAACATCGCCGGGCCCCTCGTGCTCATGGGCATCGGCCTCGCCGTGAGCCTCCTGCCCTTCTTCCCCGCGTGGGAGCTCGACCCCGAGTGGATCCTCGTCGGCGTCCTGCCGCCGCTGCTGTACTCCGCCGCGGTGCAGCTGCCCGCCGTGGAGTTCCGCCGCGACTTCGCCCCGATCGCGGGCCTCTCGGTGCTGCTCGTGGTGATCTCCTCCGTGGCGCTGGGCCTCGTCTTCGCCCTGCTCATCCCGGGGCTGGGCCTCGCGCTGGGGATCGCCCTCGGTGCGATCCTGAGCCCGACGGATGCGGTGGCCACCTCCATCGCGAAGCGCCTGGGCCTCGCTCCGCGCGTGGTCACGATGCTCGAGGGCGAGAGCCTGCTCAACGATGCGACCGCGCTCGTGCTGTTGCGCACGGCCATCGCCGCGATCGCCGGTGGCTTCGCCTTCGGCGACACGGTCTGGGCGTTCGTGCAGGGCGTCGCGGTCGCGCTGGCGGTGGGCGCGGCCGTCGGCTGGGCGAACCTGCGCGTTCGGCAGTGGGTGCGTCATCCGGCGGCCAACACCGCCCTGAGCTTCACCGTTCCGTTCCTGGCATACCTGCCCACCGAGGCCCTCGGGGGCTCGGGGCTCGTCGCCGCCGTGGTCGCCGGCATCGTCACCGGGCAGGGAGCCACCCGGCGTTTCACGCCCGATCAGCGGATGAGCGACCACCTCAACTGGCGCACGATCGAGCTCCTGCTGGAGGGCGCCGTCTTTCTCATCATGGGCCTCGAGCTCAAAGAGATCGTGCGCGCGAACGTCGAAGAGCACGAGGGGCTCTGGTACGGCACGTGGCTGGCTCTCCTGGCCCTCGGCGTCGTCCTCGCGATCCGGGCCGGCTACGTCTCGGCGTTGATCTGGGCGCAGGGTGCGCGCTCGCGCTCACGCTCGCGTCTGCGCGACCGCCCGAAGAGCGCCCGATCACGAGCGGATGACGCCGAACGACGCCTCGCGTCCCCTCCCGGCGCCCCCGGCCATCCGGGCCGTGCCGCGGATCCGGAGCGGGTGGAGCGACGCCTCAGCGCCTTCCGCGCACGCCTGGCCCGCATGGTGGCCGACCTCGACTACTACCGCGACTCCCCCCTGGACTGGCGACACGGCGCGGTCATCGTGTGGGCGGGGATGCGCGGGGTGGTGACTCTGGCGGCGGCGCAGACCCTGCCCGCCGATGCCCCGAACCGCCCGCTGCTGATCTTCATCGCGTTTCTCGTCGCCGTGTTCAGCCTCCTGTTGCAGGGCCTCACGCTGCCGTGGGTCGTGCGTGCGCTCGGGCTGCAGAGCCAGGGCGGTGACCGTCCCCCGCACGAGGAGCAGCGGTCGCTGGCGGCGGAGATGCAGCGCGCGGCGGCGGAGGCGGTGGCCGGCGGTCGCCTGCGCCGGCGGGATGGCGATGCCTTCCCCGACGACGTCGTGACCCGCGTCAACGACCGCCTCACCCGACCGCCCGAGGACGACTCGGGAACCCGCGCGCGCGACCACCTGGAGCTCCGGCTCGCCCTCATCGAGGTGATGCGCGACCGCCTGGTGGAGCTCTCGCGCGGCGGCCGGTACAGCACGGCGACCCTTCGGCACGCCCTCTCCGAGCTCGACGCCGACCAGCTGAGCCTGGAACTGCGGCTCGAGGGCGAGGACTGAGGTCTCGGCCCACCCGCGGAACCAGGCACAATGGGGGCGGGAGGTGCCATGAGCGAGACGCAGGATCCGGCGGCGATGACGCACGCGCACGCCGCACCGACCGATACGAGCCCCCTTTATCTGCCCCACCCGGCCGCGGACTGCCCGAAGTGCTTCACCGAATTGCAACGCGACCGCCACTGGTGGCTCGCCCGCCCCGCCGGCGCCCGACTGGTGGGTCTTGTCGTGTCCCGCCCGGGTATGCCCTCGGTCGTCCAGCAGCGGGAGGACCTGACCCGCTTCGGCGTGGCCATCGCGGACTTCCGGCACCCGGCGCCGGAGACGCTCGAAGACTGGTCGGAACGGCTCTGTCGCTTCTACGACACCCTCGGCCGCGGCGACGTGCTCGTCGTCGCGAACGTGCACGCCCTCGGCACGACGCTGGAGGAGGAGACCCGCGCCGTCGCCGAACTCCACCAGCGCGGCGTCGTGGTGAAGGTGCTGGGCCACGGTGGCCGGCACCTCTACGACACGGGGCGCTGAGCCGCGGCATCCACACGCGAACGTCCACGACACCCGGGGCGCCGCAGCGCATGCCGCGTGTCGTGGAGGCTCGACGCGGGTCAGCCGGCGATCAGGCGTGCGCTTCCCGCCGCCACCTCGACGAAGACCCGCGAGGATGCTCCCGACACGGTGCGGAGGTTGTTGTCCAGCTCGCCCGCCGCGACGTCGGAGGTGACGTCGTAGTCGTCGTCGGGCAGGGTCAGTTCCAGCGACCCGGCGCTGACCGAGACGGCGACCTCCGACGGCGCCTCGCCCTCGAGCCGGGCGACCATCTCCCCGGCGGACAGCTGCAGGTCGGCGTCGCGGACGCCCTCCAGATCGAGCTCGGCCCGGCCCGCGCTGATATCGGCGACGACCGACTCGGCGGTGCCGCTGATGTCCATCCCACCCGCACCCATCCCGAGTTCCAGATCTCCGAAGTCACCGTCCGCGGTCAGCGAGCCGGCGCCGAGGAACAGGGCGGTGGGGGCACCCTCCAGCTCGGCCGGGAGGGTGAGCACGGCACGGCCGTTGTCGGAGCCGAACCACGACACGAAGGCGGCGCGGGGCGTCTCCACGCTCAGCGTGTCGCCGGTGCGCTCGAATGTCCACGTGCCGCCGCTGGAGTCACGCACCTCCAGGGATGCCTCGGGCACGTCGTCGAAGCGGATGGTGAGCGAGGTCGCTGCCACGTCCACGTCCAGGTCGCGCACCCCGTCGACGGCCAGCGTGCGGGTATCCGAGGAGGCCACCGACGCCGCCACGGTCGAGCGGATCCCGGCCCACGCGACGGCGACGAGCACGCCGACCCCCAGGAGGGCCGTGAGAATCGTGATCATGCGCCCGGCCGCGTTCCCCGGCCGCGGGGCCTCCGGGCCGGCCGCCGGCACCGGCGGGTTCAGGGTGCTGGTCATCGTGCTGCTCCTGTCTGCGGCGCGGATCCGCCGAATTCGATGTGGACGAGCGCGGCCTGGACGCGGCGGTTGCCCGACTCGTCCTGCTCGAGTCCGAGCTTCTGGAAGATCGCCGTGATGTGCTTCTCGACGCTCGCCTCCGACACGAACAGCGTCCCGGCGATCGCCTGGTTGGACTTGCCCTCCGCGATGAGCGAGAGCACCTGGCGCTCGCGCTCGGTCAGCCGCTGCATCCGTTCGTCGCGGCTGCGCCGACCGAGCAGCTGCGCCACCACCTCGGGGTCGAGGACCGTGGCTCCGGCGCCGATGCGGGCGACCGAGTCGAGGAACTCGGCGACATCGGCGACGCGGTCTTTCAGGAGGTACCCGAGCGCCCCACCGCCGGCGGAGATGAGATCGCTCGCGTAGCGCTCCTCGACGTACTGCGAGAGCACCAGCACCGGCAGGTCGGGATGCGCTGCCCGCAGCCGCGCGGCGGCGCGGATGCCCTCGTCGGTGTAGGTCGGGGGGAGCCGCACGTCGAGGATGCACAGGTCGGGCGCGACCTCGGCGACCGTGGCGTCGAGGTCGGACGCGTCGGGGAGGGCTGCGACCACGTCGTGGCCCGCGTCCTCGAGAAGGCGCACGAGGCCCTCGCGGAGGAGGACGGAGTCCTCACAGATCAGGATGCGCACGGGACACTTCCTGCCGGCTCGATGCGAACGTCGCTGACGGCGTTGCAGATCAGGATGCGCACGGGACGCTCACCTCCAGGGCGGTGGGGCCGCCGGTCGGGCTGTCGAGGCGGTAGGTTCCGCCGGCGCCGAGGATGCGGTTGGAGATTCCGTCGAGGCCGCCACCGGGAAGGATACGGGCACCGCCGATGCCATCGTCCTCGACACGGGCCCACAGTGACCCGTCGTCCCGGCGGCGGACGACGACCCGGACGGCGCTGGCACGGGAGTGCTTCGCCGCGTTCGTGAGCGACTCGGCGATCGAGAAGTACACCGCGGCCTCGGCGCTGCGCTCGCAGCGGCCGTCGATGCGGACATCCAGCTGGACGGGCACGTGCGACCGGGCCGCGAGCGCCGACAGCGCCGCATCCAGTCCCCGGTCATCCAGCACCGAGGCGTGGATGCCGCGGGCGAGTTGGCGGAGCTCGGTGATGGCCGCCTTCGTGGAGGTGTGCGCCTCCTCGATGAGCGCCTTGGCGGCGGCGGGGTCGTCGTCGATCTTCTGCCGGGCCAGGCCCAGGGTCATCCCGACGGAGACCAGTCGGGGCTGCACCCCGTCATGCAGATCGCGCTCGATCCGGGTGCGCTCGACATCGGCGGCGCGCACCGCCCCGGCGCGCTGCTGCGCCGACTGCCGGGCCTCCGCCGTGAGCTGCGCCTCCTGCGACGGCACCAGGATGAGGCGGGCCAGGACGCCGTGCAGGATCGCGATCGCCACCAGCCCGGCGAGGGCCAGGAGAACCAGGATCGGACCGACCAGCAGCGCCCATCCCGCGGGAACGTCGATTCCGGTTCGCCACAGGCGGGCGACACCGGAGCCGGCGTACAGGGGGGCGAAGGTGAGGGCCGCCCCGGAGGCGATGAGCCCGACGAGCAGCACCGTCACGAAGCCGAGGATCGTCGCCACGGCGAAGTTCGCGATGCCCCGCCACACCGCCGGGTCGATCGCCTGGCGCCCCAGCATCCGCACCACGCCCCCGAAGCCGGTACGCTCTGGTCGCTGAACGGTCAGAGCCGGGATGCGGAAGCCGTACAGGCCCTCGACGCGGGCGTTCTCGAGCCACGCCACCGCCCACAGCGCGTAGACGAGAGCGACCAGGAACAGCAGCCCGATCCCGAGGACGACCACCAGCCCGAGCCCGGTGCCCAGCAGGGTGAAGAGCACCGTGAAGACGACCGGACCCACGACACCGAGTGCGGCGAGCTGGGCGAGCGCGGTGAGGATGCGCCCGGGCGAGGCGACCGCGCGGCGGCTCGTCGACGCCGGGGAGGGAGCCGCGGAGGGGGCTTCGGGTGCCGGGACGGCAGCGGTCTGCGAGGTCATGCTCCCACGGTAGGACCGCAGCTCGGCGCTGTCCCCCGCGTCATCCCGACCCGTATGTCGGGTTATCCCGAAGACCCGCTCCCGCGCACCCGGGTGTGCACGTACTCAGTCTGAACGGGGCCGCGCCCGGCGCGCACCCGGGTGTGCACGTACTCAGTCTGAATCGGGGCCGGGCCCGGCGCGCACCTCGGCTGTGCACGTACTCAGTCTGAATCGGGGCCGGGCCCGGCGAGACCCACGGAATACCGCGGCTGCCGTGTCCGCGGCACGCGATTGAGACTGAGTACGGGCTGGGCGGGCAGGGCTCCGCGCGGGTCAGGGGACGCAGGCCGACGCCGGCTCGGAAGCCTGGCCGGTCGCGCGGCACGCGATCGAGACTGAGTACGGGCTGGGCGGGCAGGGCTCCGCGCGCACCCGGGTGTGCACGTACTCAGTCTGAATCGGGGCCGGGCCCGGCGTGCACCCGGAATAGCGCGGCTGCCGTTCGCGCGGCACGCGATTGAGACTGAGTACGGCTCGGCAGGGAGGGCTCCGCGCGGGTCAGGGGACGCAGGCCGACGCCGGCTCGGAGGCCTGGCCGGTCGCGCGGCGCGTGAGCACCTGGATGCAGGTGGTGCCCGAGGGGTC
The DNA here is from genome assembly GCF_057197625.1 of Microbacterium sp. Z6_144. Classification (NCBI taxonomy): domain Bacteria; kingdom Bacillati; phylum Actinomycetota; class Actinomycetes; order Micrococcales; family Microbacteriaceae; genus Microbacterium; species Microbacterium sp. Z6_144. The sequence goes on along the minus strand of NZ_JBXVPT010000002.1, from coordinate 118,833 downwards.
CGCCGGGACGGTCACGGTCGTGTCCGCCACCGGCTCCAGGGGCGGGTCGCCTCCGCCGCGCGTGACGACGCCCCACAGGTACGCGTCCCCGTCGGCGGGGTCGGGGTTCACCCACGTGAACACGACGCCGTCGGGGGTGACCGTGCCGGCGAGGTCGGCGGGCGGCGGCGCCGCGACACCGACGACGTCGATGGGCTCGTCGGTGGGCTGCGCGGTCGGGGTCGGCTCACCTGCGGTCCCGAGGACGGCGGGAAGAGCGAGGGCCAGGATGACCACGACCACGAGGGCGAAAGCCCCGGCCCCCACGGCGAACCACAGGCCCCGGCGCGACAGGCGGGGAGCGCCCGCATCCGTCGCGGTGGCGGCCGGGGCGTGGCCCGTGACGGCGACCGGAGGCGCAGCCACGGAGGCAGACGGGAGCACCTGACCGGCGAATGCCGGTGCCATCGGCGCCGGCGGTGGCACGCGGGGGGCGGTACCGAACTCGGGTGCGATGACCGCGGGCGGCCGGATGCGGGTCTCGTCGTCATCGCGCGGCGAACGGCGCGTCGACGACTCCGGTCCCCACAGATCGGCGCGCGGCGCGGGCGGGCGGGTGGCACCGGCGGCCGGAACCGTCTCGGGGTCGATGCTCACCACGCCCCGGACGCGCGTGAGTCCGTCGTCCTCGTCGTCGACCACCCCGTCGGGGGTGCCGTCGTCGAGGATGTCGATCGGAGTCACGGCGTGAGCGAGCTCGATCTGCACCTTCTGCAGCGCGCGGGCGAAGGCCAGCGCCGTGTCGTACCGGTCGGCCGGCGACTTGGCCATCGCGCGCTCGAGAGCGCGCTGGAGCGACGGCGGAGCATCCGGCCGCCCGAGCGGCGGCAGCGGAAGAGCCTCGATGCGGGTGATGAGGTCGGCGCCGGTGTTGCGCTCACCGACGAGCTCGAACGGCGACCGCCCCGCCAGGAGGCTGTACACCGTGGCCGCGAGCGACCAGACGTCGGCGCGCGCGTCACCCGACGGCACGGCCCCGAGCGCCTCGGGCGGCGACCACGGGATCGACAAGCCCCCCGCATCGCCGGCGCCGGTGGTGGAGGCGATACCGAAGTCGGTGAGGGCCGGACGGTTGTATTCGGTGACGAGGATGTTCGCGGGCTTGATGTCGCGGTGCAGCACGCCGGCGCGGTGCGCGGTCTCGACGGCCGCCCCGACCTGCACGCCGACCCGCAGCGCCTCGGCGACCGAGAACGGCTCCCGACGGTAGCGCGCCTGCAGGTTCGGCCGCGGGCAGTACTCCATCACGAGGTAGGGGCGACCGTCGCCGGCGACCCCGGCCTGGTGGATCGTGACGATCGCCGGATGCGTCGACAGCATGGCCATGACGTTCGCCTCGGCGGTGAACTCCGCGATGGAGCCGCTGGTCATCCGCTCGGTCAGCAGCACCTTCACGGCGACGCGGCGCTTGGGGAGCTGCTGCTCGTAGAGGAAGACGTCGGCGAATCCGCCGGAGCCGAGCAGTTCGAGGTACGTGAAACCCGGGAGGTCGGGCGGAGCCTGCGGCGACCGGCGCGGACTCACGGAGCGTCCTCGACCGCCACGGTCACGCCGTCTCCCAGGTCGAGCACGTCGCCGGCGACCACGATCGTCGGCTCGCCGGGATGCAGCCGCACCGGCTCGGATCCGTGGCGCAGCAGGGTCGTGCCGTTGGTGGTATTGAGGTCGGTGGCCAGGATGCTGTCGCCTTCGACGCGCACCTCGAGGTGGTTGCGCGAGATGTCCTGCTGCGGGCTGTCGACGGCCACGAGGTGCGGCAGGTCGGCGCCGCTGATCCGGGTGGAGCGCGGCCGCCGGCCGAGGATCACCGTGCGGTCCAGGAGCACGCTCTGCCCGGTGGAGGCCCGCAGCACGCCCGCGGCCGACGGCGGGGTCGGCGGCGACAGCGGCGGCGCGACCGGCGGCAGCTTCCCGGAGGCGCGCATCGCGCGCGCTTCGGCGAGGGTGATGGTCTCGTCGGCGGCGGATTCCTCCGCACCACCGCGGATGATGGTCGCCTCGACATCTTCGGCCAGCTCGGGCACCGCGTTCCCCGCGGCCGGGGTGGGAAGGTCGTCCGCGACCGGGCTCGGCGGTCCGGGGTCGGGCGCGGCGGCGGCGGTCGGGTCGGCTTCCGCGGGTCCGGCGGGGTCCGGCGCGTCGGCGTCCGTCGGCTCGGCCTCGGTCGGCTCGGCCTCGGTCGGCTCGACATCGACGGGCTCGGCCTCGGCGGGCTCGGCTTCGGCAGGGGCCGGAGTCGCGGCGGGCGCGGCGGGAATCGGAGCAGCCGGGACCGGCGGAGGGGCCGGAATGTCGGCGGGCTCGGCTTGGGCAGGGGCCGGAGTGTCGGCGGGCGCGGCGGGAATAGGGGCAGCCGGGACGGGCGGAGGGGTCGCCGCATCCCCGTCGACCGGCGCCGCGGGAGCCGGTGGGGCGGGAATCGCGACGGGTACGGCGGGAACGGGGGCAGCCGGGACCGGCAGAGGGGTCGCCGCACCCCCGTCGACCGGCGCCGGGGCGGGAGCACTCGGAGCGCCGTGCACCTCCGCGACGCTGTGCGGCTGCACGGGCTCGCTCGGCGCCAGCGCACCGCTCGCCGAGCCCGCCGCCTCGGTCGCGGTCTCCTCCCGGGAGATCGTGACCACCGATGCCGGCACGACGCCGTCTCTCAGCGGCAGCGACGCCGTCGTCGCGTCGGCGTCGGCGTCGGCGTCGGCGCTGAGGATGAGCGCGTCCGCCGCGCGGATGCTGCGCTCGGTCCACGTGGAGGCGCCGGCGCCGTCCACCCGCTCCCCGTCTGGGCCCACCGACACGGAGTGCGCGCCGCGCACGGCCACCCGCCAGGTTCCGTCCTCATCGAGAGCGACGGCGAAGGACGGCACGGACGAGAGGGGCCCGCCGGCGGCGAGGGCGTCGACGACGCCGGCCAGGCCCGCGCCGCGGGTGAGCTGCCGCCAGACCGACTCGGCGGCTGCATCCGTGGTCCCCTCGCCGAGCAGCGCGACCGCCGAGGGCGCGACGACGGCGCGCAGGGTTCCGATGGTGTATCGCACGACGGTCATGAGAGTCCTCCTCGGGCTCGCGCTCCCGCGCGCGGCAGGGTGTCGCCCTCGATCTCGACGAGCGGCGCGGTCGGGGTGGTCTCGCTGCGGTCGCGCGCGCCCCGGATGTGAACCGACAACGCGTCGACGACCACCACGGTGACATTGTCACGTCCGCCGGCGTCCACGGCCTCGCGCACCAGCCGCTCGGCAGCGGCCTGCGGGGAACGTTCGGAGCGCAGGATCAGGTCGATGCGGTCGGGGTCGATCTCGGTGGGAAGACCGTCGGAGCAGATGAGGATGCGGTCGCCCTCTTCGGCGGGGAGCAGCCAGAAGTCGGGCTCGCTGTCGCTGCCGGCACCGATCGCTCGCGTGATGACATTGCGGCGGGAATCCTGCGCGGCCGAGGCCGCGTCGAGCTGGCCGGAGTCGATGAGCTCCTGAACCACGGAGTGGTCCACGCTGACCTGCTCGAGCACACCCTCGCTGAGGCGGTACGTGCGCGAGTCGCCCACGTTGACCGCCAGCCAGTAGCCCTCACCCTCGATGTCGGCGATCGTCACGCCCGCGAGCGTCGTTCCCGCTCCCGCGCCACCGCCCGCCGGCAGCGTGTCGACCCGGTCGCGCGCGGCGCGGAAGGTCTCCTGCACCTCCTGGATGGTGAGGCTCGTGCGGCCCGCGAGCTTGGAGAACTCGTCGATCACGGTGGCGCTGGCGACCTCGCCGGCCTGGTGGCCGCCCATGCCGTCGGCGACGAGGAACACCGGCGGCGCGGCGAGGAAGGCGTCCTCGTTGAGGGAACGCCGCCGGCCCACGTCGGTGGCAGCGCCCCAGGTCACGGTCACCGGCGGCTGCCCGGCCCTCGCTCGCTCGCTCACGGTGCCCCGCTCACGGTCGCGTGGCGGTCCCCGAGTTCGAGGTGATCGCCACTGCGCAGTCCGACGCGCTCACCCGGGCGGAGGGTCATGCGCTTCCCGTCTCGTACGATCACGGTGCCGTTGCGCGACCATCGGTCGGCGAGCCACGCCCCGGTGTCGTCGCCGCCCACCTCGAAGTGCGTTTTCGACAACGACAGCGTCTCGTCGCGCACGACCACGGTCGCGCACGGACCGCCGAAGGGGTCGCGACCGAACACGGTCCGACCGTACACCGCGACCTGCTCGCCGGTGTCCCACGTGAGCACGGCGACGGCGTTCACGATCCGTCCCCGTTCTTGCGAGGCATGCGGATGCGGCCGGCCAGCGCCTTCGCACGAGGCACCAGGGCCTTCGCGCGAGTCACCAGCGGGTCGAACGATCGCAGCGACACCCGTGGCGCGCGCCGCGCGCCCGACGCGTCCCGATCGTGTCGCACACGCGACACCGGTGACCGCGGCACCCGCCGATCCGGCAGGGCGAAGCGCGTGTCGGCCAGGAGCGAGCGCACGTCCAGCCGTGCCTTCAGGCCCCGCCAGAATCCGACACGCTTGCCCATCCCGCCGACGATGTCATCCACCTCGCGCCAGAAGTCGTCGATGTCCTGCGGCGTCGGGTCGAAGGGACCGAACACCTCTGCGTCGGCGCGGCGGGCCAGGGTCTTCACCTGCGGTTCCTCGAAGGCGCTCCCCACGACCGCCGCATCCTCGGCGCGCGTGCCGCCGCGGCGGACGGGTGTGCCGTAGTCGCTGGCCCGATCGACGAGTTCCTCCCAGCCGCCGCTGATGCGGTCGGCGGGGCGTTCGGCCTCCCGGCGGCGTCGCCGGCGGGCGGCCTTGAGCGCGCCGATCACGACGAAGGGCGCGAGGAGCAGGACGAGCACGCCGAGGATGGCGGCCAACACGAGGGCGATGAGCCCGAGGATGCTGGCGAGCGGGTTCTCCTCGTCCTCGGCGCCGCGCTCGTCGGGCACCGTCGGGGGCAGGTCGACGGGCTCCTGCTCCGGCGGCGGGGGCTGCAGCACCTGCGGCTTGGGGTCGGCGCGCGGCTTGGTGGTCTGATCGGTCGGAACCTGATCTTCCGGCGGCGTCGGGTCGAACGTCACCCAGCCGGAGTCTTCGAAGGCCACTTCCACCCACGCGTGGAGCGTCTCGCCGGTCGCGACGAACTCCCGGCCCGCGTCGTCCTCCTCCGGGTAGAACCCCATCACGACGCGCGCGGGGATTCCGAGCTGGCCGGCCAGGAGCACCATCGTCACGGCATACTGCTCGTCGTCACCCACCCACTGGTCACCGCGGAGGAGGGTGGCGATGCGCTCAGCACCGTGCCCGGCGCGCGAGAGCACCTGGCCTTCGAGGCCATGGCTGAAGAAGCCGTCCTGCGACAGGGTCTGCTCCAGCGCCCGCGCCTGCTCGATCGGCGTGGATGCGTCGGCGACGATGTCGGAGGCGATCTCGGCGAACTCGGGCGGGACGCCCTTCTGCTTGGGCATGCGGAGCGGAGCGAACGCCTCGTCGGCGAGCCGCTCGTCGCTCGGGTCGGCCGGGAGGATGGCTTCGAGGGTGTACGTGTCCCCCTCCGCGAGCCGCGAGGTGACCACCCCGGTACTGGTCGCGTCGTTGTAGTACGTGGCGCGTCGGAGGTCTTCGGCCCGTGCGCCGTCGAAGGCGATCGAACGGACGGCCCCGGCATCGGGCAGCCACACTCCCCGCAGTTCGCCGATCTCGACGGAGATCGTGGCGGCGGAGCCTTCGGCCTCGGGCGACATGATGCTCCGCACGGGCGCGAACGCGCTCGAGGAGCCGGCGCCGTCGTCGGCGACGTTGAACACCGTGCCGTTGTACGCATCCATCGTCGCCAGGCGCATCCGTGCGCCGTCGGGGAGCCCGGATGCGGTGAACAGCGGCTCGTCGGGGAAGTCGCGCACGTATCCGCGGAAGGCCTGCAGGGGGCTCGGGTACTGGCGCACGTCGAACGGCGGGATGACGACGTCGCGCAGCACGTAGCGCGGGCCGTCGGGGGCTGCGATCGCACTGGTGGCGACCCCGATCCCGGTCGCGACGGCGAGGACGGCGGCCCCGGCGACGAGGCGGCGCAGGGCCATGCCCTTGGGCTCCCCGCCCTCACCGACCGACACGGCCGCGCGTGCGGGTTGCCACGCCTGCCGCACCGCCAGCCACACGGCCGCGACGACGGCGACGGCGATGCCCTGCGCGAGCGGCACGGCCGGTTCGGCGGTGCCGAGGGCGATCTGCGCCCCGAGGTAGACCGCCACCGGGAGGAGGGCCCACGCGGGCCGGCGGACGCGAAGGGCGAGGCTCGCAGCCAGCACGGCCGCGACCAGGGTGAGGAGGTACGGGACGATGAGGTGGTTCTCGCCCGTTCCGACCGGGGCGACGGTGGTCAGCAGCTCCTTCCACGACGTGACGATGCCGACCGCGAGGCGCTGCAGCGACTCCAGGGTGGGGACGAACCCCAGGAGAGCCGTGTGCGGCAGGGCGAGCATGGTGCCGAACACCACGTACGCACCCAGAGTCGCTCCGGCCACCGCCAGGATGCCCCATCGCCGCCACGCGCCCACGCCCGCGATCGCGAGGCCGAGGAGGAGGCCGCCGATCCCGGCGGGGAGGTACCCGGGGCCGCCGAAGGTGGGCCAGAACCCCACGATGCCCACCGACAGCAGCAGTGCGACGGCGCCGAGGTCCAGCGCCCACCGTCGCACCTCGATTCCGCCGATCGTCCGGGGCGAGCCGTCCGGGGCGGTCATGCGAACACCCGTCGGAGGGCTCCGGGCAGCTGGTCCAGCGCGCCGATCGTCAGCACGTCGGCGTCCGCGATCCGGCGGAGCGTGGGCGAGGCGACCGTCGTATCGGCGACCAGGGCCAGCACGCGCGCGCCGAACGGCACGCGGCCGCACGCCACGCGGAGGCGGGCAGCATCCACCGCGCTGCCGCAGACGAGCACGACGACGCTCGCGAGCGCCACGGTCGCGGCGATGTGTCCGGACAGGTCGACGATGTCGCCGGTGCGTCCGCGGGCGTACTCGAGCCCCGAGAGCCCGTCGAGGAACTGCTTGCCGGTGGCGGCGGGAAGCTCGGCGCCCTGCACGCGCATCTCCACGCGCTGCGAGTCGCGAAGCGCCCGGAGGCCGAGCGAGCCGGCGGCGGAGATGCCCAGTTCGAACTCGTCGGGATCGCTGAAGTCGCCCGCATTGCGCGACAGCCCGATGACGAAGTGCGAGCGCCGGGTCTCCTCGTACTGGCGCACCATGAGCTTTCCGGTGCGTGCCGTCGAGCGCCAGTGGACGTTCCGGCGATCATCGCCCGGCTGGTACTCGCGGAGGGCGTGGAAGGAGATGTCGTCACGGGAGAGGTCGGTGGCCGGCAGTCCCTCGAGGTCGCGCAGGAACCCGAGCGACTGCCCGTCGAAGAGCACGGTGCGCGGATGCACGTACAGGTCGACCGGCTCGTCGCGGCGGTGCACCCGCTCGAAGACGCCGAGCGGGTCGCCGCGCACGACACTGACGGGACCGACGGCGAGGATGGCGCGGCGCTGAGTGGGGATGGCGAAGAGCTCTTCCGCCTCCTCCCCCGGCGCGAGCCGCTTGACCGCGAACTCTCCGCGGCCCGCGCCCACGGGCAGCACGACGCGGGAGGGGAGGATCGCCCGCGAACCTCTGTTCGCCAGCGTCAAGGCGCCGACCGCGCGTTCGCCCACGACGACCCGCGTGCGGGTGAGGTCGAGACCGACGTCGTAGTTCGTCCGGCCGATCAGGAACAGCCCGCACAGCGCCACCACCGCGGTGAGCACGGAGGCGGCGACGATCAGTTCGTACCAGCCGAGGAGCTGCCCGGTGATCCAGAGCACGACCATGCCGGCGATGAGGATCCATCCGAGCGGCCGGATGACGCCCAGGACCTCCCGCGCACCACGCAGCACACGCGCCGCGAACGGGGCTGCGACCTCGCGCAGCGCCGTGCGGGTCGTGCCGGCGGGAACGGTCGTCCCGAGCGTCTCGCTGGTCATCAGGCCGCGGACCTCGCCTGCGGTGCCGCGATCGAGTCGAGCGTCCGCGCGATCACGGTGTCGGGGGTGATGCCGCTGAACTCCGCCTCGGGGTCCATGACCAGGCGATGCGTCCACACGGGAGCGACCAGCGCCTTCACGTCGTCCGGGACGACGTAGTGACGACCCTGCGACGCCGCGCGGATCTTGGCGATGCGCACCATGGCGAGCGACCCGCGCACCGACACCCCCAGACGCGTCGCCGCATCGGCGCGCGTGGCCTCCGCCAGCTGCGCGATGTAGCGCAGCACGGCGGGCTCCACGTGCACGGTGGCGCCGAGGTCGGCCATGTCGGCGACGGCGGCCGTGGTGATGAGCGGCGACAGGCTCGCCGACGGGTTGCGATCGGCGGAGCCGGCGAGGATGCGCTCGGCGACGGCCAGGTCGGGGTAGCCGATCGACGTCTTCACGAGGAAGCGGTCGAGCTGGGCCTCGGGGAGCTTGTACGTGCCGGCCTGCTCGATGGGGTTCTGGGTCGCGATGACGAGGAACGGCCGGCCCACCTCGTGCGGCACACCGTCGACGGTGACGCGCGACTCCTCCATGACCTCCAGGAGCGCGGACTGGGTCTTGGGGGACGCGCGGTTGATCTCGTCGGCGAGCAGGATCGAGGTGAACACCGGGCCGCGGTGGAACTCGAACTTGTGGCTCGCCTGGTCGTAGATCGTCACGCCGGTGACGTCGGAGGGCAGCAGGTCGGGGGTGAACTGGATGCGGCTGCTGGTGCCCTGCACGGTGGCGGCGAGCGCTTTGGCAAGGCTCGTCTTGCCCGTGCCCGGGGCATCCTCCAGGAGGACGTGGCCCTCGGCCAGCATGGCCGACAGCACGAGCCCCACCACCTCGGGCTTTCCCATCAGGGCGCGGTCGACGTTCTCGACCAGGCGCGTGAAGGTGGTGTGGAACCAGGCGGCCTGGTCAGGGGTCATGGTCATGCGGTCATCCTCGTTCTCGTCGCTATCGCCATGTGAATTTCTCGGAGTCGCCCCAGCCTTGGATGCGGACCCACACCTGGGTGTTGGGTTTGCCGTAGTAGCACCCCAGCTGGATGCGGCCGTTCGCCGGGACGTTGTAGCTGGCGCCGTCGGTGAACTCGCCGTCGGGGCCGCTGTTGCAGTAGATCCGGTAGCTGCCGGCCGGGAAGTTCTCCGTGTTGAGCTGGAAGTACGCGCACGACGACGACGTGCAGCCGGACTGGCCCACGGCCGACCCGCCCTTGCTGATCGTTGCCTTCGCCTTGGGCCGGTCCGCGGTACGAGCCTCCGCGCTCGCGGACGAGGTCTGATTCGCCGCATCCGTGGCGCGCACCTGGATGGTGTGCTTCTGGTCGTAGCCGAAGTCCCGCGTCCGGGATCCGTTGAGACCGACCGTCTCCCAGCCGCCCCCGGCGATGTTGATCTCCATCTTCGTGATGGCACGCCCGTTCTCCGCGGGAGCCGACCATCCGAACTCGATCTGCGTCCCGCTCCCCCGCGCGCTCGCCCCCGGGGGCCGGATCGGGCCGTACGGGGTCACCTGCGGCGTCGTGTTCGAGGACGGACCGTAGTACGTCGTCCCGTCCTGAGTGGTCACCGCGCGCAGCGTCACGCTGTACGCGGTGCCGTTGGAGACGTTGGTGATGCGGTTGTTGCCGCTCAACGCCGCCCATCCGCCGCCGTTGAGCGAGTACTCGTACCGGACCGCGCCCGCGTCGGCGCCGTTGCGCTCGGCCGGCTGGTAGGCGACGTGGATGGAGTTGTCGGGTGCGGGCGTGGAGGCGCTGACGCCCTGCGGCGCGCCCGGCGGCGTGAAGGCTCGACGCGGCGCCGAGGGCGGGCTCGCCGGACCCCATCCGGCCTTGTTCCGCGCTTCGACGGTGAAGGTGTAGTCGTTGGAGGACGCGGGAACGACCACGGCCTGGGAGGTCGTTCCGGGGCTGATGCCCGCGATCGTCCGCGACTGCGCCCCGCCCTGCACGTTGAGCCGGTACTCGGCGATCGGGTCGCCGTTGTTCGCAGGATGCTGCCACGACACCTGCATCTGCGCTTGCGGCCCCACGGGGTCCAGGCGTGTCGTCGTCGGCGCGGCGGCGGCGGCGGGGGGCCCGGCGGGGATCTCTCCGGCCGAGTAGCCGCTCCAGCTCGACGGCTCGGGCGCGCGGTTGTGGGCCTGCACGCGCACCTGGTACACGGTGCCGTTCTCCAGCCCCTCCCACACGAGCGAATTACCGGTCGCGGTCTGCTGCGTCGCACCCGAGGGGGGCGCGGGAGAGATCTCCAGCGTGAACGACTCGACGGGTGAGCCGGGGGTCGACGGCGTCACCCACGCGACGTTGAGCGAACGGTCGCCGAAGCGCAGCGTCGGCGGCTGCGGCGTGTCGGGGCGCGCGTCGGGTCGGGCGGTCTCCGACGGGGATGACGGGTCGGACTCGCCGACGCGGTTGGTCGCGGTCACGACGAAGTTGTACTCCACGTTGTTGGTGAGGCCGTCCAGCGTGCACGTGGTCGAGCCGCACTGCTTCGTGTAGTTCCCCGCGGTCGAGGTGACGGTGTAGCCGGTGATCGGAGCACCGTTGTTCGGCGGCGGCGTCCAGGACAGCACGACCGTGCGGTCCTGCACGCTCGACACCGTCGGCACCCCGGGGGCGTCGGGCTTCCCCTGCACCGTGAGGCGGATGCGGCCCTCGACCTCCCGGTCGACATCCCCCGTCGCATCCTGGATGCGGTAGCGCACGACCATCGTGCCGAAGAAGCGCGCCGACGGCGTCACGGAGACCTGGTCACCGCGCACCTCCGCCATACCGTCGCCGGTCTCGGTGGAGGCCGCGACCACCTTCAGCGGCGTCTCGGGGAACGGGTTGAAGTCGTTGGCGAGCACGGGGACCGAGATCGTCTTGCCCTGATCCGCCTCCGGGAGCACGTCGTCGTTCGCCGTCGGAAGAGGACGGGTGGATGCGGTCACCCGCACCGTCACGGTGCCCTCGATCGGGTCGGTCTCCCCGTCGTCGATGCGAAGCTCGACCTCGGCGGTGGTGCCCTTGCGCGTATCGGCGTCCGCGCTCACGCGGAGGGTCTGCCCATCGATCGTCGCGTTCATGCCGCTCGGCGACCCGCCCACGATCGTGTACCGCATCCGCTCGAGGTCGCCCTCGTCCGGGTCGGTGGTCAACGCGGCGAGGTCGAGGCCCGTGGCCTCCTCGCCGGGGGCGACGTCCATCTGGCCGTTGACGAACGTCGGCTGCTGGTTGTCGGGCGGGAGCACGGTCACCGGCAGCGTCAGGGTCGACTTGCGCCCCTCGGGGTCGTCGGGCCCGGTGCCGTCGGTGACCTCGAACGTGATCGCATCCTGACCGAAGTAGCCGTCGGCCGAGGTGTAGACGAGCGTGCGCTGGTCTTGGACGAGCGGCGCGCCGTTCGCATGGGCGGCGCTGACCTTCGCCGCCTCGGTGATGACGACGTCGAGGTCGCCTGCCGCGCGGACGTGCTCGGACAGCGGGATCTCGATCGTCTCGCCGCTTTGCACCTCGACGCCCTCGGTGGAGATCAGCACCGGTGGGAGGTCCCGCAGGGCCGGGACGTGAATGAACGCGGATGCGGTCAGGTCGTCGCCGTCGGTGATCGTGTACGTCACCAGCTGCGCCTCTTCGAGGATCGGGACGCGGACGACACCGTCCTCCAGCACGCGCGCGCCCGCCGCATCCACCGCGATCTCGAGGGCGTCGACGGTGCCGTCGGGATCCTCGTCGTTGACGAGGACATCGAGATCGGCGAAGGAGTCGTCTTCGACGTCGACGGGACGCACGCGGTCATCGCGCGCGATGGGGCGCTGGAGGGGCACGTCCTCCGCGACGGTGACCTGCAGCACCGCGCGTGCTTCCGCGCCGCGGGCATCGCGGATCGTGTACTGCAGGCTCGTCTCCACGGGCTCACCCGGTGAGGTGACGACCACCCGGTCGCCCACGACCCGGGCCTCGAGACCCCCGACGTCGGGGAGGATGAGACCCTCGGAGATCAGGCTGAGCGCGTCGCCCTCGGGGTCGGAGTCGTTTGCGAGCACCGGTACGGCCACTTCGCGGCCCGGGCGCATGATGACCGCATCCTTCACCGCGTAGGGAGCCTGGTTGGCCGCCTCGGGCGGGGCGATCCCCACCCGCACTGCGGCGGTCGCCTCGGCGCCCTGACGGTCGCGCACGCGATAGGTGAAGGCGTCGGGTCCGGTCTCGCCCTCGAAGGCCTCGTAGGTCAGGAAGTTGGCGCCGACCTCGCTCACACGGCCCTTGGACGGGGCGGAGTCGATGCCGAGGAGTTCCACCGAGTCGCCGTCGGGGTCGAGGCCGTCCAGCGGAACCGGGATGCGCACCTCGGCGCCGGCGAGCGTCCGCGCGGTGATGTCGCGCGGGCGCGGAGCCTGGTTGGTGTCGGCGTCCACCGGGAGCACCTGGATCGTGACATAGCCGGCGTCCTTCTGGCCGCTGGAGTCCTCCACCTCGTACGTCGCGTAGACGGTGCCCGGCTCGGCGCTCGCGCGGAAGCGGACGGTGTCCTGCGAGACGAAGATCGTGCCGTCTTCGGGGGTGGGAAGCGGCTCGACCAGGTCGGGGGCGAGTCGCAGGGTGTCATCGTTCGGGTGGTAGTCGTTGTCGAGCACCGGGATGGTGACGACATCGCCCGCGCGCACGACGGCTTCGTCGTCGTTGGCCACCGGCGGGCGCAGCTGGTCGGGCGCCGGCACGGGGAGGACGACGACCTCGCCCTCCGCGGTCTGCTGACCGTTGGAGATCCGGTAGCCGATCCGCGTCTGCTCCCCGAGAGCCGACTGGTCGGTGATGCGGAGGGTCTCGTGCCCGAGGACGGCCACCGAGATGCCGCTGGCGGGGTCGACCGTCACCGACTGGACGACGAGGATGCCGCCGGAGGGGTCGCTGTCGTTGGCGAGCACGTTCACGAGCACGTCGCCGCCGCTGGGGAGCAGGGCGACGTCGCGGACGGCGACGGGGGGCAGTTCGGTGTCGGCATCCGGCAGCACGTCGATGCGCACGAGGCCCGCCACCGCGTTGGGTCCGGCGGCGACGAGGTACTGCGCGTAGTACGTCCCGGGGGCCGAGGAGCGGAACGTGAACGTCTTGTTGGGGTAGTCGGGGACGATCTCGGCACCGGGCACTTGATCCACGCGCGTGAGGCGCAGCGCCTCGCGGCCGGAGCTGGTGTCGTTGGCCAGCGGCGCGACGGTCGCGGTCTGACCCGCGCGCACGACGAGGTGGTCGGCGTTGGTGACCGGGACGGTGGACCCGGGCGGTCTGACGTCGAAGCGCACGATGCCCTCGGTGACGTCCGATCCGTCCGACACGGTGATCGGCACCTCTTTGCGGCCCTGCGTCCCGCCGATCGCGCGATAGGTGATGCGACCGTCGGCGGTGAAGTCGGCTTCGTCGCCCTCCGCCGGCACCACCGAGGCGAGGAAGATCTCATCGCCGTCGGGATCGATCCAGTCCGGCATCACGTTGTAGGTGATCGACCCGCCCGCCTCCACGACGACGGTCGTGACACGCTTGGGTGCGGGCGGCGCGTTGACGTCCCATCCGCGCACCGCCAGGCGCACGGTGGCGCTGTCGGTGCCGCCGCGGCCGTCGTCGATCTCGTACCGGAAGGTTTCCGATCCGGATGCCTCCTCCGGGATGGCGATCTGCAGCGCCGAGCCGTCATGGATCGGCTGCACGGCGCCGAGGCCCGGTGCGCCGTCGGGCAGCGTGACCGTCAGCACGTCGCCGTCGGCGTCGGTGTCGTTGTCGAGCACCGGCAGCACGGTGGTGCGGCCCGGCCGCACGCCGAACTCGTCGTCGGTGGCGATGGGAGGGGTGTTGACCTCGGTGCGTTCGGGGAGCGTCGTCTCGACGGTCTCCTCGGTGGTCTGCTCGTCCTCCTCCGCCTCCCCCTCGGGCGGGATGATGTCGTCCCAGTTGTCCACGCGCTGCATCGCGTCAGTCGCCATCCACGCAGCGCCGCCCACGACATCGTTGAGCACCACCACGTCGCGGTTCTGGCGGAACTGCAGCTGTGCGGTCGGGTCGAGGCCGTCGATCTGGGTGGTGAGATCGTTCGCGTCCCCGGAGCAGTCGCGCACGAACGCACCCGATCCGCTCCAGGCGGCGTACGTGCAGCCGCCCAGCGTCACCGCGGCGGCCGGTGCTCCCTCGCCTCCGCCTGAGGGCGTTTCCACCGGACCCGAGCCGTCGAAGGGCACCCGCACGACGGCGGATGCGGTCGACAGGACGACCTCCTCACCCGACGCGGCAGGTTGCTGCAGCAGGGCGGAGTCGGCGCCGCCGACCTCGGCCCGCATACCTCCGGTCGTGTGCACGGTGCCGGTATCGGCGTCGAGCACCGCTGCCGTCGTGCCGATGACCGTGATCGACAGCTCGGCGCCCTCATCGACGCCGTCGAGTCCGCGCCGCGAGGGTTCGCCGGTCTCGCCGTCGGCGGCCACCGGCACCGTGACGATCTCGCGTGACTCCGGTGACACGCCGTAAACGGTGCCGTCGCGGCCCACCGCGACATCGGCGCCCTCGCCCAGTTCGGTCACCGGGTCGGTCCCCTCGACGGTGAACGCGGCGGTGGCGGCCGACCGGGCAACCCACAGCGAGCCGGTTGCCGGGTCGAGCACGGCCATCGTGGGGCCGCCGAGGGCGACCTTCGCCCCGGCGGGCACGTCGGCGGCTTCGGTGAGCATCACCATCGCCGGGTCGACAGCGGTCACGGTCGATTCGGTCTGGTCCAGGAGCAGCACGGTCGACCCGTCCTGGAGGATGTCGTACTCGTCGCCCGCGGCACGGAGGCCTCCGTCGAGCACGCGGGACTCGTGGTTGAAGTGTCCCACCAGCACGCTCGAGCGCTTCGTGATCCACACACCGCCGTCGTGCAGGTCGACCTCGGTGGTCGGGAACCCCTGGTACGCCACGGCCATCGTCGTCACCGCGAGCGCGGACACGGTGACGACGCCGACGGACGCAAGTGTCCGGCGACGCTGTCGAAGCCACGTAGAAGCCCTCACGCGACCCTGCCTCCTCGGGCGGAAACGAGCCGTCATCCCGTAGGAACGGGCGGATGTCGCACTCAGCATATCCACAGCAGCGACCCCAGCCGCAATCGCGCAGGAATCCTTGCCCCGCGCTTTCTCGGCGTGCTATCCCCCGCGCGGCATACAGCGAGGCGGTCGGGGGATTCAGGATGCCACGTACGCGGCCAGATGCTTCCCGGTGAGGGTGGATGCCGCGGCCACGAGGTCGGCGGGTGGGCCTTCGAACACCACCGTGCCCCCGTCGTTGCCAGCGCCGGGGCCGATGTCGATGATCCAGTCCGCGTGCGCCATGACGGCCTGGTGGTGTTCGATCACGATCACGCTGTTGCCGGCCTCGACGAGACGGTCCAGCATCCCGAGGAGGTTGTCGACGTCGGCGAGGTGCAGCCCCGTGGTCGGCTCGTCGAGCACGTAGATCGCCCCGGACTTGGCCATCGAGATGGCGAGCTTCAGGCGTTGCCGCTCGCCGCCTGACAGCGTGCTGAGGGCCTGCCCGAGGGTCAGGTAGCCCAGCCCGACATCGACCATGCGGGCCAGCGTCGTGTGAGCCGGTCCCTTCGGGAAGAACTGTGCGGCCTCCGTCGCCGACATCGACAGCACCTCGGAGATGTTCTTACCGTCGAGGCGGTACTGCAGCACCTCGTCGGAGAAGCCCGTGCCCGCGCACACCTCGCACAGCGTCTCCACCGTGGACTGGAAGCCGAGGTCGGTGATGATCACGCCGAGGCCCTTGCACGCGATGCACGCACCCTCCGAGTTCGCGCTGAACAGGGCGGGCTTCACGCCGTTCGCCTTCGCGAAGGCCGCCCGGATCGCGTCGAGAAGTCCGGTATAGGTGGCCGGGCTGCTCCGCCGCGAACCGCGGATCTGGGCCTGGTCGACCACCACGACCTCATCACGGCCGGAGAGATTCCCGTGGATGAGCGACGACTTGCCCGACCCCGCGACCCCGGTGACGACGGTGAGCACCCCGAGAGGGACGTCGACATCGACGCTTTGGAGGTTGTGCTGTCTCGCCCCGCGGATCTCGATCGCGCCGGCGGCGGCGCGCGTGGTCTCCTTGAGTCTCGCGCGGTGGTCGAGGTGACGGCCGGTGAGGGTGTCGGATGCGCGGAGACCCGCGACATCCCCGGTGAACTGGATGCGGCCGCCGTGGCGCCCCGCGCCGGGGCCGAGGTCGACGACATGATCGGCGATCGCGATCACCTCGGGTTTGTGCTCGACCACGAGCACCGTGTTGCCCTTGTCGCGGAGCGCGAGCAGCAGCGCATTCATCCGCTGGATGTCATGCGGGTGCAGGCCTGCGGTGGGCTCGTCGAAGACGTAGGTGACGTCGGTGAGGCTCGAGCGCAGGTGCCGGATCATCTTCGTCCGCTGGGCCTCGCCGCCCGAGAGCGTGCCGCTGGCACGGTCGAGTGAGAGATACCCGAGGCCGATGTCGACGAAGGAGTCCACGGTGTCGCGCAGGCCACGGATGAGCGGGGCGACGGCCGCGTCGTCGATGGTCCGCAGCCACGCCGCGAGATCGGTGATCTGCATCGCCGCCGCATCCGCGATGCTGACGCCCTCGATCGTGGACGAGCGCGCCCCCTCGTTCAGGCGCGTGCCGCCGCAGTCGGGGCACGGCATGAACTTCACGGCGCGATCGACGAACGCCCGGATGTGCGGCTGCAGCGAGTCGCGGTCCTTCTGCAGCATGCTCTTGGTGATCTTGGGCACGAGACCCTCGTAGGTCATGTTGGTGTTGGCGATGCGCACCTTCGTCTGATCCCGGTAGAGGAAGTCGTTGAGCTCCTGCTCCGTGAAGTCGGCCACGGGCCTGTCGGCAGGGACGAATCCGGATTCGGCGTAGATGCGCACCATCCAGCCGTCGGCGTTGTAGCCGGGGACCGTGATCGCACCGCCGTCGAGCGACTTCGAGCGATCGACGATTTCGTCGATATCGACCTCGCTCACCTCGCCGAGGCCCTCGCACCGCGGGCACATGCCGCCGGTGATCTCGAACGAGCGGCGCTCCTTCACGGTCTTCCCGCCGCGCTCCGACGTGATCGCGCCGCCCCCGCGCACGGACGGGACGTTGAAGGAGAACGCCTGCGGCGACCCGACGTGCGGGACGCCCAGCCGGCTGAACAGCATCCGCAGCATCGCGTGCACGTCGGTGGCGGTGCCCACCGTGGAGCGCGCGTTGGAGCCCATGCGCTCCTGGTCGACGAGGATCGCGGGGCTGATGTTCTCCAGCGCGTCGACCTCCGGGCGCGGCGGGGTCGCCATGAACGCCTGCACGAACGTCGGGTAGGTCTCGTTGATGAGCCGCTGCGACTCGGCGGCGATCGTGCCGAAGACGAGCGACGACTTGCCCGAGCCGCTCACGCCGGTGAAGACGGTGAGGCGGCGCTTGGGGATGTCGAGCGTGACCCCCTGCAGGTTGTTCTCCCGCGCCCCCACGACGCGGATGACGTCGTGGGCGTCTGGGGAGCGGTCGGTGGCGGGGGCTTCGGATGCGGCGGGCTCGGACGGAGCGGATGCGGCGGGCATGCTTCTCCTCCTCGATGCTCGCCCCAGTGTCCCGCACATCGCGGACATCCCGCTTCCTCGATCCGGCGCCCCCCTCCGCGAGAATCCATGTGCGGGTCGAGAATGCCGCAGCGTGCCGCATCCTCGCCGCGCCGGTGGATTCTCGCGGTCTCGGGACGGGGACGCGTCCGCGCCGCCCCGCGCAGGGCCGGCCCCAGCGAGACTGCAGCCTGCCGACGAGACCGACGCATTATGTCGGGGTCTCGTCGGCAGCGTGCGGTCTCGCGGTCTCGGGACGGGCGCGGGCGGGTCAGGATGCGGCGGCCGGCGCCTCGAATCCGTCGCAGAGCGCGACCGAGAAGTTGTCGGCGAACACGGCATCGGGATCGACCTCGTGCTTGACCGCGCGGAGACGCTCGATCTTGTGCACGGGGAAGGCGTCGAGGATGCGGTCGGGCCGATCAGAGGAGTCGAAGCTCAGGTACATCCCCTGCCCGAACGGGCGGAACGTCTCCCACGCGGCATCCAGCGTGGCGCTGTTCGAACCGAACGCCACCACGGAGAACTGCGCGGCGCGGTTCGAGTAGGCGGTGTCGTCCTCCCCCACGTCGGCGACGGCGCCGCCCACGGAGCGGTACTGGAGGAAGAACGCGGCCCCCTCATCGAGCATCCGCGTCGTGGCCGCTGCGATCTCCGGTGTGATGTCGCCGAGGAGCAGCGATCGCGCGTTCGGCTCCCCGCGCCCGTGCTGGGGCCCGAGGTCGGCGTTCGCCATCACCTGCGGATACGACGTCACCTGCACCGTCTGCTGCAGCAGCGGTGCCAGCTCGGCGAACGGCTGGAGGCGCTCGATGATCTGGTCGGGATCGGCGGAGTCGACCATCGCCATGATCTGCGCGATGCGGGGCTGTCCCGGACGAGGGGCGCCGAGGAGGAGGAACGCCGTCAGATCGCGCGGCGCGTCGCGCATCACGCGGCTGTACCCGACGAGGAACTCCTCCGCCTCGGACGCGTCGAAGGCGAGTTGCGCCCAGCCCACGTCGCCGACCTCGTCGACTTCGAAGTCGAAGCTCGTGACGATGCCGACGTTGGCGCCGGCCCCGCGGATCGCCCAGAACAGCTCGGGGCGGGTATCCGCATCCGTCTGCACGATGGAACCGTCGGCCAGCACCACCTCGGCTGCGCGAAGGTGGTCGATCGTCAAGCCGTGTTCGCGCGCGAGGAACCCGATCCCGCCGGCGGTCGCCAGCCCACCGACCCCCACGCCGCCGTAGTCGCCCGACGACAGGGCCCAGCCGTGCTGGCCGAGCGCGGCGGCGACTTCCGCCCAGCGCGCACCGGGACCGATCCTCACCCGGCGGCGCTCCTGGTCGATCACCTCGATGTCGTTGATCCGTCGCAGGTCGATCACGATGCCGCCGTCGTTGGTACTGCGACCGCTGATGCCGTGCCCGCCACTGCGGATCGACAGCGGGACACCAGGATGCTGCCGCGCATACGCCACCGCTTCGGCCACCTGTTCCGCCGAGCTCGGCTGCAGCACGATGCCGGGGGCGCCCCCGCGGAGGTACGTCGAGCTCACGTCCGGGTACTCGAAGTCGCCGGGCTCGATCGCGTGCATCCCCGCCGGTACCGCGTTGTAGTCGATGCCGGCGCGGCGGCGACCCAGCGCGGCGGCCGACCGCACCGGCGCCGAGGCGGTGCCGCGATCGCCGCGCTCGCGGGCGACGATCTCCCGGACCGCCGGGGCCACCTCCTGCCCGAAGAGCTGATGATGCGTGGGTCATCAGCCACGACGATGAGGCTCCCGATGCCGTCCTCGAGTGCGTACCCGGCGAGTTCTTCGATCCACCCGCGCAGGTCTCCCGAGGGCGCCCCCACGTTGAGCATGCGACGGATCTCGCGCGGATCGCGCCCAGCGCCTGCGGCGGCCTCGTCGATGGCGGCGTTTCCGCGGGCGAGGTCACCCGGCTGCATGTACCCCAGACTCACCAGCCACCCATCCGCCACGCGACCGGTCAGTGCCAGCATCCGCGGCTTGTAGGCGCCGATCCAGATCGGGATGTCGTGGGCCGGGCGTGGTCCGCGCTTCGCGCCGTGCACCCGGTGGTACTGCCCGTCGGTGAACAGCCCTCGGCGCTCGGAGGTGTCCCACAGGCCCCGGATGACCTCGATCGCCTCTTCGAGCGCGCTGACCGCCTGGCCGGGGGTGAGACGCCGGCCACCCATAGCCTCGATGGCGTCCCAGAAGGAGCCCGAGCCGAGGGCGAGGTCAACCCGTCCGCCGGAGAGGAGGTCGAGGCTCGCCGCCGACCGGGCGATCACGGCGGGCGGGCGCAACGGCACGTTGAGCACGTTCGGAGCGATGCGCACCGTCTGGGTCTGCGCCGCGACGTACGTCATGAGTGTCCAGGTGTCGAGGAACGCCGGCTGATACGGGTGGTCCTGGAACGTGACGAGGTCGAGTCCGGATGCTTCGGACAGCTGCGCGAGCGCGACCGGGACGTGGGGATCGGCCGCGGCGGGGGTGATGAATGCCCCGAAGCCGAGTCGGTGCCCGTAATCCATGTCAGATCCTTGCTGCGAGAGGGCGGGAGGGAAGGAGGGAGGGGTCGCGGGATGACCGCAACCCGGCGATGAGCACATCCAGCAGCACGGGCCGATCTTCCGGCGAGCCGAGACGTACTGCGCGCTCGACCCCGCCCAGCATCCGCTGCACCTGTTCGACGGTGACGTCGGGGCGAATGGCGCCCTCGCGCTGAGCGCGTTCCAGTAGCGTGCGGAAGCTGCGGACGAACGCGCATTTCGCCTCGCGGGCCGCGCTGAGGACCCCATCGGGGGTGCTGATGATCGTCTGCACTCCTTCATCCCCGAGCTGCAGCTCCAGAGCGGCCGCCAAGAATCCGGGCAGTGCCTTCCCCGCGTCGGGGGAGCGTTCCGCGTCGGCGGCGAGGACGCGCAGCCGTTCGACGGAGTCGACGGAGAGCGCCTCCGCGAGCGCCGGCACGGCGGGGAAGTGCCGGTAGACCGTCGCGACCCCGACACCGGCGATGCGGGCAACTTCGTTCAGGCGCAGGTCGTCGCGCGGGATGCGGCGTGCCGCGCCCAGGATCGCTTCCCGGCTGCGCACGGCATCGGCTCGGGGACGGGTCATGGCCCGAGGCTACGCCGGAAACGGATACATCATCCGATTAATTTACGAACGTCCCCCACCCCGGGAACGACGAAGCGCCGACGGACAGCGATTCGCTGCCTGTCGGCGCTTCGGGGAGCGGGCGTGCCCGCGGGGATCAGCCCTGCGCGCGGCGGTTGGGGCGCGCGTTGCCACGCACCACATCGCCGACGCGGAGACCGCCCGAGCGCGAGCCGGATCCGGCGGCACCGGCCGAGCGCGAACCGGCACCGACGGGGGCCGCACCGGCACGGCGACGGCCGTTGCCACCGTTGGATCCTGCCGAGCGCGAGGGCGCAGCATCCGCGGCCGGACGGCTGCCGGAGCGCGAACCGCCGCCGGAGCCGCCGCGAGCGGGACGGTTGCGCTGCCCGCTACCACCCTGCGACGAGCCGCCACCGCGCTGCTGCGGGGCCTGCTCGGGCGCGGGCGTCACGTACGCGGCGACGTCGCCGACGAGGGCGGTGACCTCGGCGGACTCGGGCGTCACCGGGGTGGGCGTCGCGGAGATCGCGGCCTTGCGGAGGATGTCGAGCGTGTCGCGGCGCTGCTCGGGCAGCATCACGGTCACGACGTCACCGGCGCTGCCGGCGCGGGCCGTGCGGCCGGAGCGGTGGAGGTATGCCTTGTGCTCGACGGGCGGGTCGACGTGCACCACGAGGGCGATGTCGTCGACGTGCACGCCGCGGGCGGCCACATCCGTTGCCACCAGCACGCGGGCGGTACCGGCGCTGAACGCGGCGAGGTTGCGGTCACGCGCCGGCTGCGAGAGGTTGCCGTGCAGGTCCACCGACGGGATGCCCGCTGCGGTCAGCGTGCGCGCCAGCTTCTTGGCCTGGTGCTTCGTGCGAGTGAAGAGGATGCGGCGGCTCGACCCCGATGCGAGGGCACGCACGAGGTTGTTCTTGGCCGTGGCATCCGCGGCGACGAAGACGTGGTGCGTCATCGCGGCGACGTGGGAGTTGGCCTCGTCGACCGAGTGCAGCACCTCGTTGCGCAGGAACTTGCGGACGAGCTTGTCGACGCCGTTGTCCAGCGTCGCCGAGAACAGCATGCGCTGTCCGCCGGCGGGGGTGCGGGTGAGCAGGCGCGTCACGCCGGGGAGGAAGCCGAGGTCGGCCATGTGGTCGGCCTCGTCCAGCACGGTGATCTCGATGTCATCCAGGCTCGCGAAGCGCTGGGAGATGAGGTCTTCCAGGCGGCCGGGGCACGCGACGAGGATGTCGACGCCGGCGGCGAGCGCATCCACCTGGCGGCGCTGGTTGACGCCGCCGTAGACGGTCGTGGTCGTCAGGCCGTACGCCGCGGCGAGCGGCTTGATGACGGCGTCGATCTGGTTGGCGAGCTCACGGGTGGGAGCCAGCACGAGCGCGCGGGGCTTGCGGCCCCGGCGGGTGGAGGCGGTGGCGCCGAGGCGGGCAACCAGCGGCAGGGAGAAGGCCAGGGTCTTGCCCGAGCCGGTCTTGCCCCGACCGAGCACGTCGCGCCCGGCGAGGGTGTCGGCGAGGGTGTCGGCCTGGATGGGGAACGCCTCGGTCATGCCCTGCGAAGCGAGGACGTCGACGAGAGGAGCGGGAACGCCGAGATCGGCGAAAGTAGGAGAGGTCATGTGTCTTTCATGCCGGCGCGCAGACGCACACACGGCGATTCGGATGCGGCGCCGTCGGGAAGAGGGCCGCAGTATGGCGAAGGCGTCGGGTGACGCATCCGTTCGCCGTGAAAGTTCGGGCCCGAAGGCCGATGCGTTCGACGACGCAGGGAGCAGAAAAGCTCCGCAGTTCCCCCAGTCTACCGGGCGCCGGAGCCTTCTCGGTTCACGCGGCACGCGAGAGGGCTATAACGCCTTTCGCATCTGCTGCGTGACGACGTCGTAACCGGATGTGGCGTACAGGCCGACGGCTACCGCGTTGCGCGCGAAGACGTTCAATTCGAGCGCCGGCGCCCCCGCAGCCCGCGCCGCCTCCTCCACCGCTGCCAGCAGCGCCCGGCCCCATCCCGATCCGCGGCGCTGCTCGATGACCTCGATGTCCTGGAGGAGCGCGACATCCGGCAGACCTCGCGGATGATCCAGTGACACCCACGCGTGACCCACCGCCTCTCCGGCGGTGTCGGTCGCGTGGAGGATCAGCATCCGAGGCGTATCGACGCCCTGGGGCAGCTGCCGCACGACCGCTTCCCGCGCGAGTTCCACCGACCCGGCCGCGCGCCAGTTGCCGGCCGCCACCTGTTCGTTCGCCAAGAGCCTGGCGACCGTCTCGACCCACCCCTCGTATTCCGCGTCGTTCATCTGCCGCAGCAGCACATCACTCACACCGAAAATCCTGACATCCGGCACATCGTTGGCGCCGTGGTTTCGCAAATCTGTGGATGAGTGCGCCGACGGCCGCGTCAGGCGGCGCGCCAGCATCCGGCGATGTGGTCGTCGACCATCCCGGCGGACTGCATGAGCGCGTACATCGTCGTGGGGCCGACGAATCGGAATCCGCGCTTGCGCAGCGCCGTGCTCATCGCCGTGGACTCGGGCGTGACCGCGGGCATCTGGGCGAACGCCGTCAGCCGCGCGCGCCGGGGCTCCGGGGCGAACGACCACAGCAGCGCGTCGAGCTCGCCCTCGCCCATCTCTGCGACGAGCCGGGCGTTGGAGATGGTGGCGTCGATCTTCGCGCGGTTGCGGATGATGCCGGCATCCTGCATCAGCCGCTCGATGTCGTTCTCGTCGAAGGCGGCGACCCGCGCCGGCTCGAAGCCTGCGAACACCTCGCGGAAACGGGGCCGCTTGCGCAGGATCGTGATCCACGAGAGCCCGGCCTGGAACCCCTCGAGGCTCATCTTCTCGAACAGCGCCCGGTCGCCGTGCAGGGGAACGCCCCACTCCTCGTCGTGATACCGGCGGTACTCCGCGTCATCCCCCGCCCACGCGCAGCGCGGGACGCCGTCGGGTCCGATCCGCACGTCGGTGGTCACCGCGCCACCCTATCGGCGCGCCCGACGTCCGCCCCGCCACCGCTCGACCCGGCACCGCTCGTGCACAACGGCGGAGAT
Source organism: Microbacterium sp. Z6_144 (assembly GCF_057197625.1). Taxonomy (NCBI): domain Bacteria; kingdom Bacillati; phylum Actinomycetota; class Actinomycetes; order Micrococcales; family Microbacteriaceae; genus Microbacterium; species Microbacterium sp. Z6_144. Next base: position 95,017 of record NZ_JBXVPT010000002.1, on the reverse strand, counting down.
TCTCGACAACACGCCGCGACCCCGACGCCGCCGCCGGGGCGCCGGGGTCGATCTCCGCCGTTGTGCACGCAGCACGGCATGGGCCGCGGCGTTGTGCACGCCGCACGGCATGGGCCGCGGCGGCACGGCACGCGCCACACGGCCCGGGGCGGGCACGGCCGGGGCGGGGAGCCCCGGGCATTCATCCAGATACGCAGGAGATGGTGGTCGGGTGAGCTCAGCCGACCACCATCCCGAGACCGTTGCCGCCGATGTCCTGGAGGCCCGGCTCGATGACCGGCGGATGCATCCGATCGCCAAGGCCGCACGCGTGGTCGCGACCTTCGCGATCGGGGTGCTCAGCGGCGGGGTCGGCACCGACGAGACCCTCCCCGGGATGGACCTCGTCGTCGCGCGCAAAGACACCGGTGCGGAGGTCGTCCGGCTCGCCGCCGGTCAGCCGCAGGAGGCCGACCGCATGCTGCAGTCCACCCGCCGCGACCTCGACGCCATGACCGTGGAACAGTTCGTGCGGTCATGGCGCGTCGTCGAGAACTGACCTACTTCTTCGCGGGCTTGGTCTCCGGCACCGGCGCGTTCCCGGATGCGGCCAGCGCGGCGTAGTACGCCGCCGCCTCATCCTGGCGCGCCTGCTCCGCGCCGGACGCGATGGGGGCGCGCACGTGCTCCGGCTCGTACCCGAAGGCGTCGACGAGGTCCTGGGCGTGGGGCCGCAGCCGCAGGCACAACCGGTCGATGTAGCTGGACACCGCCGCCGCACGCTGCGCGGACAGCCGGCCGTGGATGAGGTGCCACGAGAGGTGCTTCTCGATGACGCTCAGCCCGAAGAGATCGCGGAGCCACGTGAGCACCTGCTTCGTGCCGGCGTCCTCGGTGCGGTTCACCGCATCCGTGAACGCCTCCCAGTGCAGCAGCTCGCCGTGCGCCCGGGCCGCCTCGATGAGCTCGGACTGGTTGGCGTTGAACAGCGCGGCGGCCTCTTCGGGCGACAGCTTGGAGGCTGGGCGCAGCCGCCCCGCGATGTCGGCGACCATCTGCTGTACCCGGCCGGCGATCAGCTCGTGCTGCTGATCGGCGCGCAGCCCGCGCTCGACCGAGCGCGCCGTCGACCCGAAGTCGCTGACCGCCTGGCCAAGCTGGCGGAGACCCGCACCGTGGAAGACCTTGCCGGCGGTCTGGCCGACGGCGAATGCGGCCAGGGCCTTGGCATCCTTGCCCTTGAACTGCGCGGCGTAGTCCGACAGCAGGCGCTTACCCACCAGCTGCAGCAGGACGTTGTTGTCCCCCTCGAATGTCGCAAAGATGTCGAGGTCCTGCCGGAGGCTCACGAGACGGTTCTCGAAGAGGAACCCCGCCCCGCCGCAGGCTTCGCGCGCCTCCTGGAGGGTGTCCAGGGCGTGCCAGGTCGAGAGGGGCTTGAGCGCCGCGGCGAGGGTCTCGAGGTCTTGCCGATCTTCGTCGGTGTCGGTACGGCCGCTGAAGACGGCGTCGAACTTCTGGAGGAACTCGTCGTGCGCGAAGATCTGCGCGTAGGTCGTCGCCAGGCGCGGCAGCAGCCGGCGCTGGTGCTTGCCATAGTCCAGCAGCACGACCTCCGGGGTGCCCCGGCCGGAGTCGAACTGGCGGCGCTGGTTGCCGTACGTGATCGCGATCTTCAGGCCGAGGGCCGATGCCCAGGCGGCAGCACCGTCGAGGGAGATGCGGCCCTGCACGAGCGTTCCGAGCATCGTGAAGAAGCGGCGTCCGGGGCTGGAGATGTCGCTCGTGTACGTGCCGTCGGGGGCGACGTCGCCGTAACGGTTGAGGAGGTTCGTGCGCGGGACGCGCACGTTGTCGAAGTGCAGGCGGCCGTTGTCGATGCCGTTGAGGCCGCCCTTCAGGCCGTCGTCCTCCCCGCCGATCCCGGGCAGGAACTGCCCGTTCTCGTCGCGGAGCGGGACGTAGAAGCAGTGCACGCCGTGGTTGACGCCGTTGGTGATGAGCTGCGCGAAGACGGTCGCGGCGACGCCGTGCAGGGCCGCGTTGCCGAGGTAGTCCTTCCACGCACCGCGGAACGGCGTGTGAATCACGAATTCCTCGGTCGCGGGATCGTAGGTCGCCGTGGTGCCCACGGCCGCGACATCCGATCCGTGTCCGGTCTCGGTCATGGCGAAGGCGCCGGGGATCTCCAGGCTCATGATGCCGGGCAGCCACTTCTCGTGGTGCTCGGCGTTGCCCAGCTGCAGCACCGCGGCACCGAACAGGCCCCACTGCACGCCCGATTTGATCTGGAGGCTCGGGTCGGCCACGACGAGCTCTTCGAACCCGGCGATGTTTCCGCCGTTGTCGTCGGAGCCCCCGAAACGCTTCGGGAAAGCACGGTGCACGGCCTTCTTCTGGACGAGCAGGTGCAGCTGGGTGAGCACGCGCTCGCGGTGCTCGTCCATGGATAGGCCGTCGACACGCCAGTACGCGGGGTCCTTGATCATCTCGCGGGCGGTGCGGCGGGTGTCAGCCCAGGTGCCGAGGAGCATGTCGGTCACCGCGGCGACATCGATCTGCGATTCGGATGCCTCGGCAGCCGTGTGCGCCGCGGTGGGTGCACCGCCCGCGGGCGTGCGCTGATCTTCGGCGGGAGTAGTGGGACGGATGGCGGCATCAGCCATATTCGAGACCTTTCGGCAAGACGCGGATCGACCATCACCGTAGGACTTCCTACAAGCTGCGGCCAACTCCGGTGGCCCTTTCCCACAAAGTCTCCGCGCTCCCCGAGCCCCCTCCCTTGTGCCTTCCGACAGTCCCCTCGCCGCCCTCACGGTTACGGACGACTTTTGTCGCTTCGGGCCCCTCCCACAACGACGAAACCGTCCGTCACCGGTGGCGCATCGGACGGGGGCGATGTCGGTGGGCGGCGGGACACTGGACCCATGCGCGATGAGAGCGTGACCCTGCGCCGGTGGGGGCCGGACGACCTGCCGCTGCTGGAGGCGGCAAACACTCCGGAGATGACGCGACTGATCGCCGGGCCGGAAACGGCGGAACAGCTCCGGGATCGCCACGCCCGCTACCTCCGTTTGAACGACGCGGGCGAGGCATGGATGTTCCGCATCGAGGTTGGCGGCGAGCCGGCCGGGGGAATCGGCTTCTGGTCGATCGAGCACGACGGCGCGGCCGCGTACGAGGCCGGCTGGAACGTGCTTCCGCCCTGGCAGGGCCGCGGCGTCGCGCGGGGGGCGGTCCGGCTTCTGCTGCGGTACGTCGCGGATGACTCGCCCCACCGCGATCACCTGTACGCGTACCCCGACGCCGCGAACGCCGCATCCAACGCCCTGTGCCGTTCCGCGGGCTTCGCCGACGTGGGTGAGCGCGACTACCCCTACCGGGACGCCGTCCTGCACGTTCGCGTCTGGGAGCTGGATCTGACTCCGCTGTCGCTCGGCGGGCGCACGCCCGATGTCGAGGAGAGCTTCAGCGAGCTCGACCCGGCCCGATGGTGGCCGTACTACACGCCGCACTGGTCGTCTCGGGCTCGAACGGCCGCGCGGTACGAGCTCGATGACACCGGACTCGTGCTGCGCGTCGACGCCGAGACCGCCCCGTGGGCGCCGCAGCTCGACGGGGAGGTGCGGGTGTCGCATCTGCAGACCGGGCAGTTCAGCGGCGGCGTCGGCTCGGCGATCGGCCAGCACCGGTTCCGCGACGACTTGATCGTGCAGGAGGAGCAGCCGCGCCATCGCGGCTGGCTCGTGCGGCAGGGCGTGATCGCGGCACGGTTCGCCGCAATCCGTCACCCGGACGCGATGGTGGCGCTCTGGCCGATCGGGTTCGAGGAACGGCCCGACGACTGCGGCGAGATCTGCATCGCGGAGATCTTCGGATCAGAGCTCGACGACTCCGGAGGCCGGGTGGGGGTGGGGGTCAAGGCGCAGCGCGATCCGCGACTGCGGACCGACTTCGACAAGGTCCGGGTCCGCGGCGACCTCACCGCGATGCACGACTACGCCGTCGCGTGGACGCCCGAGCGTTTGCGCTTCTTCATCGACGGGAGATGGGTGAAGACGGTCGGACAGCGGATCGACTACCCCGTGCAGCTGATGCTCGACGTCTACGAGCTCCCCGGCGCAGCGCCGCGCGACGTGTCGCAGCATCCCCTGCTCTTCCGGGTGGGGCGCATCGCCTCGTACCCGCCGGCGCCCAGCCGCGAGAAACCACAATCCGGCTGAGAAACAACGCGACGCGGCCTTTCTCGTCCGGGATGTCGTTTCTCGGGGAGGGCGCGGATCAGTCGCCGCCCCGGAAGAAGCGGTCACCGGTTGCACGAAGCTGTCTCTGCACGTCCCGGGCGTAGGAGATGGGCGGGGTCGCGGTCTCGGTCTCCCGCACGAAGTAGCGGCCGGTGACGCCGTCCAGTGCGGGGTCGAGGGCAAGGCGGAGGATGGCGGCGGCGCCCTGCTCGGGGGTGAGCAGGGCGCGCCGGATCAGCCCCCTCAGCGGGCGGAGAGGGGCAGGGATGAGCGCGTCGACGATGCCGGTGGCGACGATGCCGGGGTGGACGGCGTTGACGGTGGCCTCACCGGCGAAGGTCTCGGCGAAGCCGTAGCCGGCGGCGACGGTCAGCAACTTCGCCCGCGCGTAGGCCTCGAACGGCACGAAGCCGTCTGCGGGGTTCAGCCGCGTGAGGTCGCTCAGCTCTCCGGGATCGAGCGTGGCGGGGCGCGGCCTGCCGAGAAGCTTCACCCGGCGGCTGTCGCGGAGCGTGTCGGAGGCGACGTTCACGACCCTGGCTCGGCCCCGTCGAAGGTGCCCGTCGAGCAGCGTGGTGAGCCCGAACGCTGCCAGGTAGTCCACGGCGATGTGCATCTCGATGCCGTCGGGCGAGAGCCGGTGCTCGTTGTAGTGCGCGCCGGCGTTGTTGACCAGGACATGGACGGCGTCGTGACTCTCGGCGATCGCGCTCGCGATGCGGGTGATGCCCTCACGGTGCGACAGGTCGCCGACGATCACCGACCCGCGGCCACGGCCCGCCGCCGTGAGCTCGGCACGAAGTGCGCCGGCACGAGCCGCATCTCTGGCAACGGCGACGACGCTCATGCCGCGTCGAGCAAGTGCCAGGGCGATGACTCGCCCCATGCCCCCGGTGGCACCGGTGACCACCGCGATGCGTTCCGGCTCGCTCATTGCCGGATCCGCGGGTATCGGCGGATGAACTGGGCTTCCGCCGCCTCGCGGACCAGGAAATCGGCGAGGTCGGCCCGCCCGATGGAGTGCCACAGCCGGATGGGGAGATCCTCCCCGGTGCGATAGGTGCCCGTTGCGGGGGTCTCCTTCAGCATCGGCGGCCGGACGATCGTCCACTCGAGGCGGGAGGCGGCGATGAGCGGCTCCATCGACTCCTTGTCCTTCATCTTCTCGCCCACCCGCGACCACACCGCCCGGGAGTAGAGCGATCGATCATGGGTCTCCCGCACCCCGTGCGCACTCACGGCGATCAAGCGGGTGGCTCCGGCCGCCGCCATCGCAGGGATGAGCGCGGCCATCGCGTCAGTGCAGACCGTGGTGGGCCCCTTCTCGGCACCGCCCAGCGCACTGATCACCGCATCCACGCCCCGGAGGGCGGCGGTCAGCTTTGCGCCATCGGTGACGTCCGGCCACACCACCTCGCGCAGTCCTGCGGAGGCTGCGAATGACCCCTCCCGCCGCACGAGGGCTACCACCCGGTGCCCGCCACGACGTGCTCGTGCCACCACCTGCCGACCGGTGCGTCCCGTCGCGCCGAGCACCGCGATGGTGGTCTCTGATACGTCTCGTCTCATAGATGGGAGTGTGGCACGGATCGCCCTATGAGTCAATAAGTCTCATAGAGTGGAGTGATGAGGAACGAGACCGACCCTCGCTTTTTGCGGAGCCGCCAGGCGATCCTGGATGCCGCACGCGAGCTCTTGCTCGCGCACGGGCCCGCCGCGGTCACGCCCCACCACATCGCGGCGCACGCCGGCATCGGCCGTGCCACCGTGTACCGGCACTGGCCGCAGACCGAGCAACTCCTCGCCGAAGCGATGGCCACGGTCCCCATGCCGTTCTTCGACGCCCCCGCCTCTCCGTTCCGCGAGTGGCTGATGCGCGAACTGACCTCCCTGGCGCGCCAACTCGAGAGCGATGCCGTGCGCGCCGTCGCCACGACCCTCGCCAACGCCGCCCTCTGGAACCCCGGCATGGATGCCAGGCGCGCCGGGTTCGCCCGCGTCCTCTCGGACAAACTCGCCGCCGCGCTCACGGAAGCGGAGCGGCTCGGCGAACTCTCGTCGTGGGTGGGGCCCGAGACGAGCACCGCCCTCGCCGTTGGTCCGCTCTACTATCGGGCGACCATCGAGCGCGCACCCGCCGACGACGCTCTGATCGAGCGCTGCGTCGACTCCCTCGGCACCTGGCGCGCACACACCTGACCCGCGCCACCCGCCGGCGCCCAGCCGCGAGAAACAACATCCCGGACGAGAACCCACGCGTCGCGGCCTTTCTCGTCCGGATCGTCGTTTCTCGCGGCGGACGCGGCGGCGGACGCGACGGCGGAGAGCCGCGGGTCAGTGGGCGGCGACGACGGCGAGGATGCTGTCGCCGTAGGCCTCGCGCTTCTTCGCGCCGATGCCGGTGACGCCGTCGAGATCGGCGAGCGACGCGGGGCGGGCGGCGGCGAGCGCGCGCAGGGTCGCGTCGCCGAACACGATGTACGCGGGGACGCCCTGCTCGCGCGCCTGCTCCGCGCGCCACGCGCGCAGCGCCTCGAACAGATCGCGGTCACCGGCATCGACCGACTCGGCCGCCGACGATTTGCGCACGCGCGCACCGCCCCCGCCCGCACGGCCGAGCGTGTCACGCCGCAGCGGCACCGGGGTCTCGCCGCGGAGGACGCTCCCGCTCGACTCCGTCAGGGCGAGGGTGCCGTAGTCACCGCGGCCCACGAGCAGTCCCCGCGCGAGGAGCTGGCGGATGACGCTGCGCCAATCCTGGTCGGAGAGGTCGGCGCCGATGCCGTAGGTGGAGAGCTTGTCGTGGCCCTGCTGCGTGATCCGCTCGGTGCGCGCGCCGCGGAGGATGTCGACGAGGTGACCGGCGCCGTAGGACTGGCCGCGCTCCCGCTGCAGTCGCACGATGGTCGACAGGAGCTTCTGTGCGGCGACGAGTCCGTCCCACGTCTCAGGCGGCTCCAGGCACGTGTCGCAGTTGCCGCACGGACCGGCTTCCTCGCCGAAGTACGCCAGGAGGTTCTGCCGGCGGCACGCCACCGTTTCGCACAGCCCGAGCATCGCCTCGAGGTGCTGCCCGAGGCGCATCTTGAAGGTGCGGTCGCCCGGGGACTGGTCGATCATGCGGCGCTGCTGCACGACGTCGCCCAGTCCATACGCCAGCCATGCGACTGCCGGCTCGCCGTCGCGACCAGCGCGGCCGGTCTCCTGGTAGTAGCCCTCGACCGATTTCGGCAGGTCGATGTGCGCGACGAAGCGCACGTCGGGCTTGTCGATCCCCATGCCGAAGGCGATGGTGGCGACCATCACGACACCGTCCTCGCGAAGGAACTTCGACTGGTTCGCCGCCCGCACCGATCCATCCAGGCCCGCGTGATACGGCAGCGCGTCGATGCCCTGCGTGCGCAGGAACTCCGCCGTCTGGTCGACGGTCTTGCGGCTGAGGGCGTAGACGATGCCGGCCGACCCCTCCGGCTGCGCGCGGATGAAGGCGGCCAGCTGCTTGCGCGGCTCCACCTTGGGTGCGATGCGGTACTGGATGTTGGGACGGTCGAAGCTCGCGACGAACCGACGGGCGTCGTCCAGTCGCAGCCGCTCGACGATCTCGCGCGCCGTCGCGGGTGTCGCCGTGGCGGTGAGCGCCATGCGCGGAACACCGGGGAACCGGTCGGCCAGGTCGCCGAGCGCGAGGTAGTCGGGCCGGAAGTCGTGGCCCCACTGCGAGACGCAGTGCGCCTCGTCGATCGCGATGACACTCAGCCGACCGCGGGCGAGGAGGTTCAGCGTCTGCGCACCGTTGAGCCGCTCGGGCGCGACGTAGAGGAGGTCGAGGGTGCCGGCGAGGTACGCCTGCTCGACGGCCTGCCGTTCGCCGGGGCTCTGCGTGGAGTTGAGGTACGCGGCCCGCACACCGTTGGCCACGAGCGCGTCGACCTGGTCGTGCATGAGCGCGATGAGGGGGCTGACCACGAGGCCCGTGCCGGGCCGGACGAGGGCCGGCACCTGGTACGTGACGCTCTTGCCGCCGCCGGTGGGCATGAGCACCACCGCATCCCCGCCGTCGATCACGTGCGAGACCACGTCGGCCTGATCGCCGCGGAACACGTCGTAGCCGTAGACCTCGTGCAGCACCTCGCGCGCGTCGCGCCCTGCGAAGTCGCGCGTGGCGAGGTCGAGACCCGCGGATGACGCGCCGCCGAGAGCCGTGCGGGCGGAGGCCGCGGGTGACGCACGCGGGCGGAATGCGGCCGGTGCGTCCATGGGCGGGGGCGGCACGTCGAGGTCGTCCGGCGGCGCGAGGTCGTCGGGGTTCCAGTCCATCCCGGCGTAGGGGTCGTCGGGCGGCACGTCGGCGTACGGATCGCCGTACGCGGGGTCGGAGCCGGCGAACGTCACCCGTCCACGGTAACCCGGCCCGCCGACGCTCCGGGACCGCGATCCCCACCCCGCGGACGCCGCGGCGCGGCGTGGTGCCTGTGGATGGCGCGGCCTCGCGCCGCCCGACCCGTCCAGCAGGGCCCAGCGAGCCCGGCGCCCGTCCCGCACTGCGCCGCAGCGCCCTCAGGTCTCGGGGGTGTGCAGGCGGGCGAGGAAGCGCTCGGTGCGAAGGGGCACGCCGCGGCGATCCCGCAGCGAGACGACCACGATCACGGCGGTGGAGAGGGGGATCGTCCACGCCCCGGGCTGCGTGAAGACCACCGACCACGCCCCGGCGTCCCTCGCCAGCGCCCCGCCGATGAGCGCGCCGCCGCACGAGATCGCGCCCACCACCATCCCGGCCACCGCGCCACGAGCGGTGAGCCCCCGCCACCACACGCCCAGCAGCAGCACGGGCGAGAGGCTCGAGGCGGCGAAGACGAAGACCAGACCGACGGTGGAGACGAGCCCGTCCGGGACGGCCACGAGGGCGACGACCAGCGGCACCGCCGTGCACAGGAGCGCCGAGAGTCGGAACGAGCGGACGCTCCCGCCGAAGAGGTCCTGGCTGACCACTCCGGCCAGCGACACCACGAGCCCGGACGAGGTCGCCAGGAACGCGGCGAAGGCCCCCGCCACGATGAGGGCAGTGAGGAGCTCGCCGAGGAGCCCCGGGAAGACGCGCGAGGGAAGAGCCAGCACGACCGCATCGGCCACGCCGGGCTCCGCCATGTCGGGCGCCACGACGCGGGCGACCAGCCCCAGGGTCGACGACACCGCGTAGAACGCCCCGACCATGCCGACGACGAGGACCGTGGTCCGGCGCGCCGACCCGCCGTCGGGGCTCGTGTAGAAGCGCACCAGCACGTGCGGCAGGCCGATCGTGCCCAGCAGCAGCGCCACCATGAGGGATGCGGTGGCATACGTGTTCGCGCCCGCCGGTCCTCGATCGGGCGGGAAGACGACCTGGGGGTCGACGTCGTAGCCGCCCCCGCTGAGCGCGACGAGCAGGAACACGGCCGGGACCAGGAGCGCGGTGAGCTTGAGCCAGTACTGGAACGCCTGCACGGCGGTGATCGCGCGCATCCCGCCGGCGGCCACGATGCCGGCCACGAGCACCGCGACGAGGGCGGCTCCCATCCACGGGGGCACGTGGGCGACCACACCGAGGGTGATCGCCGCGCCGTGCAGCTGCGGCACGATGTAGAGCCAGCCGATGATCAGCACCACGATGCTCGTCACGCGCCGGGCGGCGAGCGACTCCAGCCGGGCGTGCACGAAGTCGGGGATCGTGTAGGCGCCGCTGCGGCGGAGCGGCGCGGCCACGAACAGCAGCACGAGCAGATAACCGGCGGCGTAGCCGACGGGAAACCAGAATCCCTCGGCTCCGGAGAGCAGCACGAGGCCGGCCAGCCCGAGGAACGTGCCGGCGGAGAGGTACTCCCCGCTGATGGCCGAGGCGTTCCAGACCGGCCGGACGCTCCGCGAGGCGACGAAGAAGTCGCTCGTGGTGCGGGAGAGCCGGATGCCGGCGAACCCCAGCACCGCGGTGACCAGGACGAGGAGGCCGATCGCCGTGAGGTCGAAGAGCGGATTCACGACTCGTGCCCGGGTTCCACCAGCGCGCGATAGCGCCGCTCGTTGCGGCTGGCACCGCGGGCGTACACGATCGCGAACACCAGGATGATCGGGTAGAACCCGTAGGCGTGCAGCAGCCACGACAGCGGCACCCCGAACAGCACGGGGTCGGCGACGGCCGGCAGCAGGTGGAGCACGGCGGTCAGCGCACCGGCGACGACCAGGAAACCGAGCAGGCACGCGACGGCCAGGCGCAGCTGAGCGCGCACGAGCCCGCGGGAGAACACCGCGTCGGCCTCGTCGGTGCGGGAGCCGGGAAGCGCGATCCCGCGGGTGGCCGTCCGCGCGGAGCGGCGCGCCTCGGATGCGGTGACCCGAACACGCGCGGGCGGGCGATCGCCGCTCATCCGCGTGACCGATCGGGCCGCACGAGGGCATCACGCACCGCCGGAACGAGGCGCCGGCTCACGGGCAGCTCGATCTCGGCGAGCGCCACGGTGGGGCTTGCCCCCGCCAGGCGCACCAGCACCACCGCATCCCGGTGCACGAGATACGAGCGGTGCACCCGCACGAACCCCGCCCCCGACCACCTCTCGGCGAGGTCGGAGAGGGGGATGCGCACCAGGTGGTCGTCGCCACCCGTGGTCCACAGGCGGGAATAGTCGCCCTGCGCCTGCACCCACCGGATGTCGCTGCGACGCACCATCCGCGTGGTCGCCCCCACCGTCACGGGGATCGTCTCGTCGTCGGCGGCCTCCTCGGTGCCGGCGGACCAGTCGAGCGCCCGGCCGACCGCCCGTCGCAGCCGCTCGACCCGCACGGGTTTGAGCACATAGTCCACCGCGTCGAGGTCGAATGCCTCGACCGCCCCGGCGTCGTCCGCGGTGACGAAGACGACCGCCGGTCGAGTCCGCAGGCGCGCGAACGATCGCACGAGCTCGAACCCGCTGAGGCCGGGCATGTGGATGTCGAGGAACGCCGCCTGCACGATTCCCGACTCGAGGATGCCGAGCGCCTCGGCACCGTTTCGCGCCGTGTGCACCGCGCCGACGCGCTCGTCTGCGCGGAGGAGTGCCGCCAGCTCCTCGAGGGCGGGCGGCTCGTCATCGGCGACGAGCACGTCGAGGGTCATCCCACACCCGTATCGTGCAGCGGCTGCGACTTCGGCACGCGCATGCGCACCAAAGTACCCGCGCCGAGGTTCGTCTCCACCACGAGCCCGCCGCCGCTGCCGTAGAGCTGGCGCAGGCGCGTGTCGACGTTGCGGAGACCCACGTGCGGGGAGGACGCGTCGGCGTCCAGCAGCGCGGCGAGCTCGGTCGGATCCATCCCCGCCCCGTCGTCCTCGACGGTGATCTCGGTGTGCGTGCCGTCATCCAGCGATGCCAGCGTGATGACGCCGCCGTGCTCGCCGGGCTCGAGCCCGTGGCGCACGGCGTTCTCCACGAGCGGCTGTACGGAGAGGAAGGGGATGACCGTGGTGAGGGTCTCCGGAGCGACCCGCAGCCGCACGGTGAGGCGTTCCCCGAAGCGTGCGCGCTCGAGCTCGAGGTACGAATGGATGCTGCGCAGCTCCTCGGCGAGCGTGGTGAATTCGCCCTGACGGCGGAAGGAGTACCGCGTGAAGTCGGCGAACTCCAGGACGAGGTCGCGCGCCCGCGGCGGATCGGTCGAGATGAAGGACGCGATCGCGGTGAGGGCGTTGAAGATGAAGTGCGGGCTGATCTGCGCGCGCAGGGCACGCAGCTCGGCTTCGGCCAGCGCCGTGCGCGAGGAATCCAGCTCTCCCAGCGCCAGCTGGGCGGCGCACCATCCGGCGACGTCCCCCGCCGCCCGCACGAGCGGACCGCGCACGGGCGCGGCGAAGGCGACGATCGCGCCCCACGTCGCTCCGTCCACGACGATCGGCGCGCCCACCGCATCCAGCGCCGCCCCGTCGGGATGCGGGAACACCTGCCGTCGCCCGGTCTCGCGCACCCGCGCCGCGATGCGGCGGGCGGCGGCTTCGAGGTCGTCGGCGCCGTCGAGGGCGACGGCATCCCCCGGCCCCACGAGGGCGACGGCGGGACTGCCCAGCAGCGTCCGCAGGTGCCGCACGGCCCGGTGCGTGTCGGGTTCTGCCCGGCCGCCGCGGAGCGCCGCGGCGGCCTGTGCGGCGACGTGCAGCGTGCGGTGCGTCGCCCGCTCCGCATCGCTGCCGAGGTCGCGTGACGCGTGCCCCAGGCGCCGGACGAACACCAGGGCGAGGGTCAGGAGCACACCGGCAGCGACTCCGACGGCCCCGCTGATCAGCGCGGCGTCCGGCATCCTCGAAGCCTAGTCAGCAGCAGCGCGCGCCGGGGTTGCGATCTTGCTCGTCCGATCGCGCCCGCCAGAACTCCCGTTCTGTCATCGGCTCCTCATGCGGATGGTGCCGGCGCAGGTGCGCGACGTAGGTGTCGTACGCCCCGTCGCCCATCAGGGTCGTGACGTACCAGCGGATGCTCCGCCCTGCCCTGCCGAGAGGTGCACGCACGTGCGCCCACCACGCTGGCCAGGCCGGAGCATCCGTCGGCATCATGTCGATCCTGTTCACGAGTGAGCGGCCGCCTTCCGGTGCGCGGCATCGTCGATGCGCGGCAGCGCTTCCCACTCCCGCTCGATCTCGCGTTCCGCCTGGGTGGCGATGAATCCCGCCGGGGCGAACCGCCGGGAGGGCACGGGCGGGTCCTCGTGATCGTTGCCCCCGCCTTGGACCACGGCCCGGATCGCCACCCCCACGGCGATCGCGATGACGATGATGGCCAGGGTGACGAAGATGATCGACAGGGTTCCCTGCACCGCTGTGTTGCGCACGACGGCTTCCATGGCCTCGCGGCTCGTGGCGGTGCCGAACTCGGTGAGCCCCTCATCCAGCGCGCCGCGGAAGGCGAAGTGGTTCGCCCAGTACCCGACGGCCGGGACCGGCGAGAAGATCTTGTACATCGACGCGGTGATGGTCACCACCGACGCGAACGCCAGAGGGACGGCCACGATCCACAGCCACTTGGCGTAGCTGCGGCCGCGCTTGGCGACGATCGCGAGCACGACGGCGAGCGCGATCGCGGCGAGCAGCTGGTTGGCGATGCCGAACAGCGGGAAGAAGGTGTTGATCCCGCCGAGCGGATCGGTCACGCCCAGGATGAGGATCGACCCCCACCCCGCCACCATGATGGCGGTGCAGATCCACACACCCGGCCGCCACGACACGTCGCGGAACTTGGGGATGAGGATGCCGACGGAGTCCTGCAGCATGAATCGTGCGACCCGGGTGCCGGCGTCGACGGCGGTGAGGATGAACAACGCCTCGAACATGATCGCGAAGTGGTACCAGAAGGCCATCAGCGCCGGTCCGCCCAGCGCGGCCTGCATGATGTTCGCCAGCCCGAGCGCGAGGGTCGGGGCGCCACCGGTGCGCGAGACGATGGTCTCCTCCCCCACCGCGTCAGCCGCCGAGGTGAGCATGTCGGGGGTCAGGGTGACGCCCGTCAGGCCCAGGCCGTTCACGAAGGCCACCGCTCCCTCGACGGTGCCGAGGGTCGCCGCCGCCGAGGAGTTCATCGCGAAGTAGATGCCGCGATCGATCGAGAGCGCCGCGACCAGCGCCATGATGGCGACGAACGATTCCATCAGCATCCCGCCGTAGCCGATGACCCGCGCCTGGCGCTCCTTCTCCAGCAGCTTGGGGGTGGTGCCGGAGGCGATGAGGGCGTGGAATCCGGAGAGCGCGCCGCACGCGATGGTCACGAACAGGAACGGGAAGATCGGGCCGGTGAACACCGGGCCGAGCTCGCCGCCGGCGAACTCGCTGAAGGCGGGCACGTCGATCTCGGGACGCACGAGCACGATCGCACCGGCGAGCATCACGATGACGCCGATCTTCATGAACGTCGACAGGTAGTCGCGCGGCGCGAGCAGCAGCCACACCGGCAGCACGGCGGCGACGAAGCCGTAGATGATGATGCCCCACGCGATCGTGGTGCGGTCGAGGGTGAAGATCGCCGCGCCCCACTCGGTGGAGGCCACCCAGCCGCCGGCGATGATCGCGGCGATCAGCAGCACGAAGCCGATGATCGAGATCTCGGTGATGCGTCCGGGACGAATCCACCGCAGGTAGCAGCCCATGAACAGCGCGATGGGAATGGTCATCGAGACGCTGAAGACGCCCCACGGGCTCTCGCCGAGGGCGTTGACGACCACGAGCGCGAGGATCGCCACGATGATCAGCATGATGAGGAGGCTCGCGATGATCGCGGCGGTGCCGCCGATGCGCCCGAGCTCCTGGCGGGCCATCTGCCCGATGGTGCGCCCGCCCCGACGCATCGAGAAGAAGAGCACGAGGTAGTCCTGCACGGCTCCGGCCAGCACGACACCGACGATGATCCAGATCGTGCCGGGGAGGTAGCCCATCTGCGCGGCCAGCACCGGCCCGACGAGGGGCCCGGCTCCCGCGATCGCGGCGAAGTGGTGGCCGTAGAGCACCCGGCGGTCGGTGGGGACATAGTCCTTGCCGTCCTGCTTGCGCTCCGCGGGGGTCGCCCGCCGGTCGTCAGGGCGGGTGATGTGGCGCTCGATGATCTTCGAATAGAAGCGGTACGCGATGGCGTACGTGCAGACGGCCGCGAAGACGAACCAGATCGCGTTCACCGTCTCGCCCCGGACGATCGCGAGCATCGTCCAGGCCACGCCGCCCAGGAGGGCGACGGCCACCCACAGAAGGATCTTCGGCCACGTCCATCGCGAATCCAGGCGGTCGGCGGGGACGGCCACCGGGGGCAGGGACGGATCGGTCGTGAGTTCGGGCTCGCGGGCGGGAGGCCGGATTGCGGACATGGTTCTCCTCGGGGTCGCGTCGTTGCGGACGCGTCGAGGTTATGAAGCGGGGCGCGGGGACGCGGAGAGGATCACCGCCGTCGTGCGATGAGCGGCGCCATCCGTGCGCCCAGCGGCGACACCACCCCTGTGGCCGCGGGTGCCATGGCGGAACAGGATGCCGCGCCCGTACGTTGGGGGGAGTAATCGGAAGGAAATCGGATGACCGACGCGATCATCGTCACCCGCAACGAGGAGAAGTCCCGCTACGAGATCCATGTGGGCGACCAGCTGGGCGGAACCCTGGACCTCGAGCCGAGCGAGGACGGCCCGGTGTCTCTTCCCCACACGAACGTGGACTCGGCGTTCAAGGGCAAGGGGCTCGGCTCGCAGCTCGTCGGCGAGGCCCTGGCCGACATGGCCCGGCGGGGCGAGACCGTCAGCCCGGTGTGCCCGTTCGTCGCCCACTACCTGCGCGAGAACGAAGTCGCCGGCCTGATCATCGATTGGCCGGTCGAAGAGGACGGCGAAGACGCCGCCGCCCCGTCCGAAAGCTCGGGCTGACGCAGCGGGACGGTGCCCACCGCCGGCGCGCCTGTCCTCGATTGCGCAGTGGCAGCATCCGGTGAGTGAGCCGAGAGCGCTCGAGGGCGCCCGAGCCGGAGCCCGGACGCCCTCGAGGCCGATCCAGCGCGTCAGCGATACACGACGAACCCGCTCAGGCCCGTGGACGAGGCGACGGTGTCGCTCCCGTCATACTGCGCGATCACGACCTTGACGCCTCGGGACTGCCGCGGCAGCGGGATGGTCGCGGTGCCGTCGGCGAGCGTGCCGGTGTAGGACCGGCCGTTCACCCACACCCGGACGTCACCGGTGGCGGGGGCTCCTCCCGACGGGGAGACGGCCACGGTGACCGCGTAATCCTGCGACGAGGTGCCGATGTAGCGGTTGAGTGTCACCGACGTGTGCGACGTGAACTTCACGAACACTCCGGCGCTGTCGGCCACCCCCGGCGTGGGGTTGCCCTCGGCGGTGGCCGTCACCCGCACCGACAGCGTCGTGCCCACGTCGGCCCTGGTGACCCGATACGTGTTCCCGGTCGCGCCCTCGATGGGCTGCCCGTCGCGCAGCCACTGGTAGGCCACCGTGACGTCGGCCGGCTCCCACGTGCCCGGGCTCGCGGTGAGCGTCCTTCCGGGCCGCGGGTCGCCCGAGATCGTCGGCGCCTCGGTGGCGGACGGCGGCGCCTGGCCCGACTCGACCGTGAGCACCGTGCGCACCTCGGAGTCGCCGTACTGCGCGACCCCGAGGTAGCGGGTCTCGGGCTGCAGGCCGGCCCACGACAGCGTGTACGTCGTGGCCACGCCCTCCTTGGCGGGGATCGGGTTGGGAGTCGCCGTCAGCGCTCCTTCTCCGCCTTCGGCTGGAACGTTGCCGAACCACAGATCCCACGTGAAGGGATCGGCGTAGGCGAACACGTTCATCTCGACGAGGTAGGTGCCCGCCGTGGGGTTTTGCAGGGTCACCTCCTCGTCGGCAGCGCCGGTGCCCGACTGCCACATCTCGTAGTAGCGGAGGTCGTCGGGGCTGACGACACGGGAGACGGCAAGGTCGAGGTCGCTGGTCTCGTCGTCGGAGGAGTCCAGCGTGAACCGCGAGAGTTCAGTGCCCTCCGGCACCTCCACGATCCACCTGACGTATCCCTTCGTATCGGCACCGGACTTCTCGTCGCCCGAGTGGCCCTCGACGGGGTTGTCGGGGTCGGCCAGGAGGGCCATCGGCGCGAGCCCGGTGAGGTTCACCGGCAGGTCGCCCGTGATCCCCGGCGTGATGGTCACGTCGGTGCTGCCGGTGATGCCGGTGCCCGACACCTCGGCCGGAGCATCCGCCGTGACCGGCTGGATCGCGACCGGCGAGCGCACCGTGGTGTCGCCGTTCGTCCACGTGAGACGCCCGGTCGTCCATTCCTCGGTGGGGGCGCCGTCGCGCGTGAACGTCACCGTGTACGACTGCGTCTCGCCGGCCGCGCCGAACGTGAGGCTCGCCGGCTCCACGACCGCGTCGATACCCGGCACGTCGATGGATGCGGTGAAGGTTCCCGCCTGCGTGGACGTCACCGAGCGCGTCACCGTCTGGGGCGCCGAGAGCGATCCGATCGAAATGGAGGCGAGGTTCAGATCGCTGCCGTCGATCGGCTCGACCGCATACTGCGGGAAGCTCAAGCCCTTGCCCTGCAGGTACGCCGCCCAATCGCTCGGACCGTTCAGGTAGAGCAGGCCCGGATCGAAGAACCGCGTGGGATCGACGTGACCGGCGCCCTGCGCGAACGGATCGGAGTTGGTCGACCCGTCGTCGTTCACGGTGTCGTACGCGGTGGTCATCATCGCCGACTTGATCTCGGCCGGCGCGGCCTGGGGACGCTCCCCGAGATACAGCGCGGCCAGTCCCGCGATGTGCGGTGCCGACATCGACGTCCCCGACTTGAAGCCGAACGTGGCGTCCTCGTCGTCGGCATTGTGGGTCGGAGCCAGGATCGCCACCCCCGGCGCGGTGATGTCGGGTTTGAGGATGTCGCTGCCGTCGGCGAGCATCGGTCCGCGGCTGGAGAACCCGGCGATCACGGGGGTGGGAGTCTCCACGCCCGTGACGTTCTCCCCGATCAGCGTGGCGGTGGCATCCGGGGTGTTCCGCACGTAATCCAGCAGCGCGGCACGGTGGGTGTGCGCCAGGTGCACGGTCGGCACGGAGTGGAAGTCGTTGTCCAGCGACCCGGGTGTGACGTTCACGAGGATCATGCCGATCCCACCCGCCTCTTCGACGGCCTGCGACTTCTCCACGCGGGCGTTCTCCCCGCGATCGCACACCACGATCTTTCCCTCGGCCTCTGCGGGGTCGAGCGCCCCGAGATAGCAGAGCGCCGCCTGGGCCGGGTCGGCTCCGGCCGCGACGATGTCGCCGGCGTAGACGACGGGACCGGTGACCTCCTCGCCGAACGGCACCGACACCGACGCGCCGGCGGCCTCGAACCCGTCAGGCAGTTGCACGGTTCCCTCGTAGGTGGGGACCGTCGACGCGGCGACCGTCGTGTACCAGGGCGACGCGTGGTCGGCCGTGGCGGCGCCCGGGCCGGCGTTGCCGGCGCTGACGGAGACGAAGATGCCCGCTGCGGCGGCGTTGAAGAACGAGCGGTCATCGGGAGCGAGTGTCGTCGTGGCCGATCCGCCGCCGATCGAGTAGTTGATGACGTCGACCCCGTCGCTCGCGGCGGCGTTGATCGCGGCGAGCAGGTCGCTCAGCGCGCAGATGTCGTCGGTGTTGTCGAGGGGATCGGGCCCGGCGTAGCAGGCCTTGTACGCGGCGATCTTGGCGCCCGGCGCCACACCGGAGATGTCACCGAAGTCGATTCCCTCGACGCCGGCGGCCACGGCGTGGTTTCCCGCTGCGGTGCCCGCGGTGTGCGACCCGTGCCCGTCGTTGTCTCGGGGTGAGCGGAAGTCGGAGGAGAAATCGAACCCGGCTTTCTCGGCGCCCGAGCTGAAGTACTTCGCACCGATGAGCTTGGTGGAATAGTCGTCTGCGTCCCACTGCTGGCCGGTGACGCGCTCGCTCCGGAACGTCGTGCCGTCGGACTTGGCGAACACCACCTCGTTGCCGTCGAGGTACGGCTCCGCACCCGGCGCGGTGCCCAGCGGGTCGCCCGCGAACGACGGGTTCTCCGGCGCGATGCCGGTGTCGATCACGCCGACGACGGTTCCCTCGCCCGCGGCATCCGCACCGCCCACGGCCTCCCACACGCCGCCGGCGCCCTCGAGCCCCAGGAACTGCGTCGACGGCACCGCGTCGGGGTGGCGGATCTCGTCCGGCACGACGGCGGCGACACCCTCCGTGGCCGCCAGCTTCGCCGCCTGCTCCGCGCTCAGCCGCGCGCTGAAGCCGTTGGCGGTGAGCGTGTAGGAGTAGTCGCGGTCGGCATCGACCTCGGCGGCAACCTCCTGCTGCCGGGTGTCGAGGAACTCCGTGTATTCACGCACCTCCGGCGAGTGGGCGTCGAGCTTCGCCCCCTCCTCGGGCTGCGTGGCGCGCAGGTCGGACTGGCCGCCGTCGTAGGTCGCGGCCGGCGCCTCATCCAGCAGCACGATGTACTGCCCGCTGGGAGCATCGATCGGGACGGGACTGGTCAACTCGCCCGACTCGATCGCGCCGAAGCTGGCGGTGGCGGTGGTGCTGGTGAACAGCGCGGCGAGTGCCAGGACGGCGACCGCACGCAGGGGTCGACGGTGGGTGCCTGCAACGGGCATATGCGCTCCAAGAGGGGGGATGATGTGAGCGGTCCGCGCGACGACGGCGCACGTGCGTTAAACATAGCTCACAGCACAAACCCAGCCAACGGTCGGTTTCGGGCGGATGTTCAGGGCCGTGCCCGCACCCACCGACCGCGCCCTCGCCGGCGGCCGGTGGCGAGGAGGCCGGGAGTACGCTGAACCGGTGACCGCGGCATCCCGGGTTCCCACGCGGATCCTCCTCATCTGCGCCGCGATCGGGGTGGGGACGGGCCTCCTCTCGGCCGGGTGGGCCGTGCTGCACGCGGTCGCTGCCGTCGGCGCCGTCGCCGTCTACGGCCTGGTGCTGGGGTTTCATGCGCTCCCCGGCGTCATCGCACAGGAGTTGCTGCGACAGCCCTGGGTGGCGCTGCTCACTCACGCGATCGCCGCGATCGTGGCGTCGGCCATCGCGCCGGCGATGGTGGCGGGCTACCTCGTGGCAGCGGTCGTGTTCGGCGGCGTGCAGGAGGGGGTGGCGGCCCTGACCCGCTACCGGCACTGGGAACCGTGGCGGTTCTTCCTGTCGGCAGCGGTCACCGGCATCGTGCTGGCCGTCCCGCTGTGGTTCGCGTTCGACCTGGCCCGGTTCGCACCATGGGCGCAGGTGGTCTTCGTCGCGCTGTTCATCCTCGGGCCGGTCGCCTGGACGGCGGTCGGTCTCGGCGTGGGTGCGGGGCTCCGGCGAGCGGGCGTCGCGCGCCCCGCCGTGCGGCGCTGAGCCGTCACGGCGCCGTCCTCGTCGGCGTCCGGCGGGTAAGGGTAGGCTAAGTTCCTCCTCGAGCCTTCCGACTGGACGCCGTGAACCCTTCCGAGCGCGATGCCTCCGGCCGCGCTGCGCCCCCTGTCGGCCCGCCGCTGGCGCGCGTGCGGAACCTGGCCGTGACCCACGACGGGACCGATACGGCCACCCCGGCAGACGTGAGCTTCGACGTCGCACCCGGCGAGGTGGTGCTGATCCTCGGCCCCAGCGGGTCGGGGAAGTCCACTCTCGCGCTCTCCTTGAACGGCCTCATCCCCTCCGCCGTGCCCGCGCACGTCAGCGGCACCGTCGAGGTGTCGGGGATGGATGCGGCGACCACACCGGTGCCGGTTCTGAGCACGCGCGTGGGCATGGTCTTCCAAGACCCCGACGCGCAGTTGGTGACCGGAACCGTCCTCGACGAGGTGGCCTTCGGTCCGGAGAATCTGCGGCTTCCGGTCGATGACGTGCGGGCGCGGGCCGCGGACGCCCTGCGGCGCGTGGGGCTGGAGGGCCGGCACGCCGACAACCCCGACCACCTCTCCGGGGGCGGGCGCCAGCGCCTCGCCCTCGCCGCGGCGCTGGCGATGGGCTCGCCCCTTCTCGTGCTCGACGAACCCACCGCCAACCTCGACCCCCGCGGCATCGAGGAGGTCTACGCGACACTGGCGGACGTCGTCGCCGCCGGCGATCGCGCGATCGTCCTGATCGAGCACAACCTCGACTCCGCCGTGGGGCTGGTGGACCGCGTCGTCGTGCTCGATGCCGACGGCCGGCTCGTCATCGACGGACCGGTGGATGCGGTGTTCCGCGAGCGCGCCGAGGAGCTCCACGCGAGCGGCGTCTGGCTGCCGACGTCCACCCTGGCGGCGCTCCGCCTCCGCCGCGCGGGGTACCGCCTCGACCCCCTGCCACTGACCCCTGCCGAGCTGCGCACCGCACTCGAGCGGACGCCCGCGCCCGCCGCATCCGCCCCACCGGCCCCGCTCGGGCGGGCCGGCCGGGTGCGGGAGGACACCGCTCCGGATGGGCGGGACGCGACGGATCCGGCCGCTTCCGCGAGGGTGCGACCGGCAGGTGGCGAGGAGCCGGTCGTCCGGGTGCGCGGGCTCACGCTCACCCGGGGCCGCGGGCGCTCCCGCACGACCGTGCTCGAGGGCATCGACCTGGATGTCGCCGCCGGCGAGTTCGTCGCCGTCGTCGGGGAGAACGGCGCCGGGAAGACCAGCCTCGTGCAGGCGATCGCGGGCGTCCTCCGCCCACCGCGGGGGACGGTGCACCTGAACGGGCTCGACGTCGGCCGCACCGATGCCCGCACCCTCGCAGCCCACGTCGGCTTCGTCTTCCAGAACCCCGAGCACCAGTTCATCGCGCCCACCGTCTTCGACGAGATCGCGCACGGGCTGCGGATGCAGCGCCTCCCCGACGAGATCGTGCGCGAGCGGACGCACGACCTCCTGCGCCGCTTCGCACTGACCCGCCACGCGCGCACGCACCCGTTCCTCTTGTCGGGCGGGCAGAAGCGGCGGCTGTCGGTGGGCACCGCGGTGGTGGCCGGAGCGCGCACCCTGGTGCTCGACGAGCCGACATTCGGGCAGGATCGGGCGCGCGCGGACGAACTGATGGCGCTGCTGGAAGATCTCCGCGGCGGCGGCACGACCATCGTCGTCGTCAGCCACGACATGCAGCTCGTCACCGACCATGCCGACCGCGCGGTCGTGCTCTCCGGCGGGCGGATGCTGGCATCCGCGGCCACGTCCGCGGTGTTCGCCGACGACGCGCTGCTCCGCCGCGCAGGCCTGCGCCCGCCACCCCTGCGCGTGGCGCTGGCGGATCTGACGCAGCATCCCGAGCTCAGCGGTGCGACGCGTCTGAGCGACCTTCCCGGGGGGCGCGCGTGAGCTCGGGCGCCGACCCCTTCGCCACGGCCGCGGCGGGCCGGGATCTGCGGTTCCTCCCCGCTCTCAACCCGCTCGCCAAGCTCGCCGGGCCGGCGCCGGCGATGGTGCTCCTCGTCTTCGTGCGCGATCTGGCGACGCCCCTGACCTTCCTGGTGCTCGCCTGCGGGGTACTGCTCGTCGGAGCGCGGTGGTCGGCCCGGAGAGCGGCAGCCGTCTTCCTCGCGTTCCCGGCGGCCATCGCCGCGGTCGGGGCCGGTTTCTCCCTCTGGGCCGACGTCGACCGCGTCGACCGGTCCATCACCCTCTCGCAGCTGGGCCCATGGACCCTCTACGCCGGCGCCCTCGACGTCGGCTTCGCCACGGCGCTGCGCCTGGGCGCGATCATCGCCCTCGCCCTCATCGCCGGGATGACGACCGCCGGGCCGGACCTCGTCCGTTCGCTCGTGCAGCAGCTGCACGTGCCCTACCGGATCGGGTACACCGCACTCGCGGCATTCCGTTTCGTGCCGCGCTTCGGCTCGGAGCTCGACGTCATCCGCCAGGCGCACAGGGTGCGCGGACGACGCCGCGGCAGAGGCCCGTTCGCCGCTCTCGCGCGGTGGGCGGGGTACCTCATACCGCTCCTGGCCGGCGCGATCCGTCACGCGGAGCGGGTCGCGCTCGCGATGGATGCCCGCGCCTTCGGCGCGTACCCCGATCGCACCGAGCGCCACGTCGTGCCGTTCCGTGCGCGCGATGTCGTCTTCGTCGCGGCGGCGTGGATGCTCTCGGCCGCCGTGTTCTGGTACTTCCGGCCCTGGCACGCGGGCTGAACCGACCCGATATCCCCGGAGCGGCCGAGGCCGTTGCCTAGAATCGGGCCGATGCCTCGACCGGCGTCGAAAGGGGAGCCATGGTGCGGCGACGCAGAACAGTGGCCCGGCACGCCCGGCTGCGTTCCCCCAGCATCGCCGGTCAGCTCCTCACCCTCGTCGCCGTGGCGGTCGCGGTGGTGCTGGTGGCGACAGCGGGCACGATCGGGTACGCCACCTACGACCTGGCCGCCAGCTTCACCGAGGACGCGGTCGAACTCCAGGACCAGCCCGCGCCGCCCCCCGACATCGGCGAGATCGAGGGCGGGGTGAACCTGCTCCTCACCGGCATCGACGCGTGCGAGCCCGAGTACGCCCACCTCTTCGGGGCCCGCTGCACCGGGCCGGATGCATCCAGCACCCTCAACGACGTCAACATCCTGCTGCACATCTCCGACGACCCACGGCGGGTGACGGTGGTCTCCTTCCCGCGCGACCTCGTCCTGCCGTCGCCGGGGTGCACGCGGGTGGACGGGTCGACGTGGCCCGGCGGATCCGTGCAGATCAACGAGCTGTTCGACATCGGCGGGCTCAACTGCGTGGTCGACACCGTGTCCGGCATCAGCGACCAGGACATCCAGTTCGCCGCGACGGTGACCTTCGGCGGCGTCATCGAGATCACCGACGCGGTCGGCGGGGTCGAGGTGTGCCTCGCCCGGGGGATGCGCGACCGCAACACCGGCATCGATTGGCCGGCCGGTCCGCGCACCATCCAGGGGATGGAGGCGCTGCAGTTCCTGCGCACCCGCTACGGCGTCGGGGGCAGCGACCTCGCCCGCATCAGCAACCAGCAGCAGTACATGTCGCGGCTGGCCCGGAAGCTCGTGAGCGAGGAGGTGCTCACCGACCCCGCCACGATGTACCGGCTGGCCTCGAGCGCCCTGCGCAGCGTCGATCCCTCGACGAGCCTGACAAATCCGCTCACGCTCGTGCAGATCGCCCTGGCCGTGCGCGACGTGCCGTTCGAGGAGATCGTGTTCGTGCAGTACCCGACGAACGCCGCGCCCGGCGACCCGAACCGCGTCGTACCGAACTACGCCGCCGCGGAGCCGCTGTGGCAGGCGCTCGCCGACAACCGGCCGATCGCGCTCACGGGCGAGGTCGGCGCCAACGACGGCGTCGTCGAGGTGACGCCCCAGGAACCGGCCGAAACCCCCGCGCCCGACCCCACGGTCACGACGCCCGCTCCCACGGTCACGACGCCCGCTCCGCCGGCGGACCCCGGGGACGAGGCGGTCGAGCTCCCCCCGAGCATCACGGGGTCCACGGCGGCCCAGGAGACCTGCTCCGCCGGCAACCTCTCCCGCTAACCACCGGTCGACTCGCCAACAAACGTCGCGAATCTCGGCGATTCCGCGCGTTTGTTGGCGAGTCGACGAGGGGACGAGGAGCTCAACGGCGGCCGGCGAGCTGGCGGCCGACGATCTCGCGCATGATCTCGTTCGTGCCGCCGTAGATGCGGTGCACCCGGGCGTCGAGGTAGGCGCGGGCGATCGGGTACTCGGTGATGTACCCGTAGCCGCCGTGCAGCTGAACGCACGTGTCGAGCACCTCGCCCTCGCGCTCGGTCGTCCAGAACTTGACCTTCGCTGCTTCCTCGGGCGTGAGCTTGCCCTCGCCGTAGAGCGCGATGGCCCGGTCGACATACGCCCACAGCACGTCGACGGTGGTCGCGACATCCGCGAGCCGGAACCGCGTGTTCTGGAAGTCGATGACCGGCGTGCCGAACGCCTCCCGGCTCTTCACGTATTCCAGCGTCCAGACGAGGCCCGCTTCGGATGCGGCCGCGGCGGCGACACCGATCGAGAGGCGCTCGAGCGGCAGGTTGCGCATCAGCTGGATGAAGCCGTGCCCTTCCTGCCCGCCGATGAGGTTCTCCTCCGGGACGAACACGTCCGTGAAGGACAGCTCCGCGGTGTCGTGGCCCTGGAAGCCCATCTTGTGCAGCTTCTTGCCGTGCTCGAAGCCCGCCATGCCATTCTCGATCAGCAGCAGGCTGAACGCATCCGGCCGGTTGCCCTCCCCCGTCTTGACGAAGGTGACGACGAGGTCGGCGGTCTTGCCGCTGGAGATGAACGTCTTGGCGCCGTTGACGAGGTATCCGCCGTCGACCTTCTTCGCGGTCGTGGTCACCCCGCGGAGGTCGCTGCCGGTGCCGGGCTCGGTCATGGCGAGCGCGCCGATCACCTCTCCGGTCGCCATTCCCGGGAGCCACTTCTGCTGCTGCTGCGGCGTGCCGAAGTGCGCGAGATACGGCACGGCGAGGTCGTCCTGGATGCCGAAGGCACCGGCGAGCGAGCCGGCGCCCGCCTTGAGGATCTCCTCCATGACGATCGTGCGGAACCGGTAGTCCTGCAGCATCCCGGCGCCACCGAACTCCTCCGGCACCGACAGTCCGATGAGGCCGGACTGACCCGCCGCGAGCATCGTCGCTCGGTCGATCTCGCCCTCCGCGTCCCATCGCTCGCGCGCCTGGTTGCTGACGTAGCGCTTGATGAATTCGCGAACGACCTCGCGGAACGCCTCGTGGTCTTCGTCGTAGATGTCGCGGTCCATGCCGACTCCTCTCCGCTCCGAGTGGATGCTGCGGGCCATGGCCGATCGACCAGGCAGCGCGAGCGAGTCTAGGTCAGCACGCGGTCGCTCGCGCGTTCGCTGTCCGGAACCGCATCCCACCTCTCGTGACACCGCGTGCCGCGTTGGAGGTTGGCGCCAGGTGCGCCCTCCGTCGAGTGCACGGCATCCTGCCGAACGCACGACCTGTGCACGCCGATACGCCGTGCACTGGGCACCACGTCGTGCAGTCGCGGAGTTACTGCGCGTAGCCCGGTGCGGCGGGCAGTCCGAAGAACTCCTCCAACGTCGTCCATCCGCCGTCGTGGTAGGCGCGCGCCAAGTCGGTTCCGATGTAGCGCAGGTGCCACGGCTCCGGCGCGTAGCCGGTCACGTCGGTGCGCCCCTCGGTATAGCGGACGATCCAGCCGTACTCCCATGCGTGCTCCGCGAGCCAGGCGCCCTGCGGCGTCGCGGCGAGGTCGTCGATCGTTCCGCAGACCTCGGCGCACGGGAGCACGTCCACGGTGAGACCCGACTGGTGCTCGCTGAACCCGGGGCGAGCGCTCACGAGGTCGGCGCCCTCGACGCCGCGGTCGGCGACATGCCCGGCGTAGGTGGACTCCTGCGTCGTGAACGAGCGGTACGCGCTCTCCAGCGCGACCTCACCGGCTCCGGCATCCGCGGCCGCGCGCACGAGCGCCGTCAGCGCAGCCGCCGCATCCCGCCGCAGGTCGCTTCCCACGAGGCCCCGGACCCCCTCCGGCTGCACCAGGGGCGCGGGAACGGCATCGATCGACGCGTACGGCCGCTGCTTGTTGACCACCACCCACACGCGGGCGGGATCGTCCAGGCGGATGCAGGGAGCCGTGCCCGCCGCGACCGCCGCGCGGAACGGCTCTGGACCGCCGGTGGCGGCGATCGCCGCGGCATCGTCCCCGGCCGCGAGCGCCCCGAGGAGCGCGGGCTGCTCGCAGAGCGTTCCGGCAGCGGTGACCTCGGCCGACTGCTCGGGGACGGGCAGGCCCTCGGGCGGAAGGGCGAGGATGCGGGCGTTCACGTTCACGTTCACGCTCACGCTCTCGCTCGGGACGGGGGCGGGCGTGGCACGGGCGGCGGGAGAAGAGTGGCTGGTCGGGGACGACATGGCCGGCGGGGCCGTCGTCGCCACCGTGGCCCCCGTCGCCACCGTCGCGGCCGTCGCCCCGGCGACGAGGATCACGGCTCCGGCTGCGGCAACGGCCATCCGCGGCCCGAGGCGCCGACGGCGCGCGTGGCGCGCGATCGGAGTGGGCGCGCCCGCGGCAGCGCGCTGCGCCGCCTCGCGCAGTGCGCGCCGCGTGAAAGCGTGCGGGTCGGGTTCCGTCACCGCTCCATTGTCCCCCGCGGCGACGCGTGTGCCAGCACGCCGCTGACGTGTTCGACGTTGGACCGGTACGTCTTGACAGAGATTCGCATCTCTGTTCCCATTAGGACATGAGATGGCAAGGGCAGCAGCTGGGCGTGGACGACCCCGCGGCCCTTCCCGGCATGGAGCGGATGGATGGCCTCGTGCGCTCCGTGACCACGCCCGAGTTCGCCGGCATGACCTTCCACGAGGTGCTCTGCAAGACCG
This sequence comes from Microbacterium sp. Z6_144, assembly GCF_057197625.1. Lineage (NCBI taxonomy): Bacteria > Bacillati > Actinomycetota > Actinomycetes > Micrococcales > Microbacteriaceae > Microbacterium > Microbacterium sp. Z6_144. Next base: position 67,992 of record NZ_JBXVPT010000002.1, on the reverse strand, counting down.
CGCTCAACCGCGTGCTCGGAGCATCCGCCATGCCCTTCGACTGGACGGTCAACCCGTACCGGGGATGCAGCCATGCGTGCACGTACTGCTTTGCTCGTGGCACGCACGAGTACCTCGACCTCGATGCCGGCAGCGACTTCGACTCGCAGATCGTCGTGAAGGTGAACGTCGCCGATGTGCTGCGCACCGAGCTTCGCCGCGGATCCTGGTCGCGCGAGCCGGTAATGCTGGGGACCAACACCGACCCCTATCAGCGCGCCGAGGGCCGGTACCGGCTCATGCCGCAGATCGCCTCCGCCCTCACCGAGTCGGGCACGCCGTTCTCGATCCTCACCAAGGGCTCATTGCTGCGGCGCGATCTGCCGTTGCTGACGGAGGCGGCGGCCTCCGTGCGCGTGTCGCTGGCGATGTCGATCGCGGTCTTCGACGATGCGCTGCAGAAGTCGATCGAGCCGGGGACGCCGAGCGCACAGGCACGTCTGGACACCGTCCGCGCTGCCGCCGAGGCGGGCTTCCGCGTCACGGTGTTCCTCATGCCGGTCATGCCCCACCTCACCGACTCCGTCGCCGCGCTCGACGACGCACTCCGCCGCATCCGGGAGGCGGGAGCGGCGCGCGTCATCTACGGAGCCCTGCACCTGCGCCCGGGCGTGAAGCCCTGGTTCTTCACCTGGCTCGAGCGCGAGCACCCCGAGCTGGTCTCGTCCTATCGCGGTCTCTACCCCGGAGCCGCCGCGCAGGCGCCCAAGCCGTATCGCACGTGGCTCGCCAAGCGCGTGCGCCCGCTCCTGCGGATGCACGGCCTGAATGGGCGGGATGAGGACGAGCATCCGCGCGCGCGTGCCACGCCCGGCCTCGCCGACCGCACCCCCGGTGCGTCCGATCCGGGTTCACTCCGCGGACTCGGACCCATCAGGACGACACGGCCGCGCGTGGCCCCGGCGAGCGAGCCGACCCTGTTCTGACGCCGGGCCCCGGAAACCGCGAAACCGCACCCTGCCGACGAAGCAGCGACATAATGTCGCCGTCTCGTCGGCCGGATGCGGTCTCGCGGAGTGGCTGCTCCGATCAGGCGGGGGCGTCGCCGGTCCGCGCGGGCACGGCGGGCTCCTCGTCGAGGAGCTCGGTCCGCTCAGCGGCGGCCTCGGGCTCCTCAGGCGCGGCCGCGGGAGACTCGGGCGCCTCAGCGGAGAGCTCGGACTCCTCAGCGGAGACCTCGGGCGCCTCAGCGGAGAGCTCGGGCTCCTCAGCGGAGACCTCGGTCAGCTCGGGCTCCTCAGCGGCGAACTCGGGCTCCTCAGCGGAGACCTCGGTCACCTCGGGCTCCTCGGCGAACTCCGTCGCCGCGGGCTCGGACAGCTGGCGCGGTGCCGGCACGGCAGGCTCGGCCACCTCGGCCGTGATGCCGAGACGGATGTCCTCGAGGAGGTCGTCGCCGACGCGCACGTCGTCGAAGGGCGCCTGAATCTCCGCACGCTGCAGCATCTCGGTCATGCGCCGGCGGCGCTGGCGCGGGATGAGCGTCACGACGGTACCCGCACGACCCGCGCGACCGGTGCGGCCCGAGCGGTGCAGGTACGTCTTGTACTCGTCCGGGGCGTCGGCCTGGATCACGAGGTCGATGTCGTCGACGTGGATGCCGCGGGCCGCGACATCCGTCGCCACCAGGACGTTGACGCGGCCCGAGGTGAGCCGCTCGAGGTTGCGCGTGCGCTTGGCCTGGTTGAGATCGCCATGCAGCGCGACGGCTGAGATGCCGGCGTCGTCGAACTGCTCGGCGAGCATCTCGGCGTAGGCGCGCGTGCGGGCGAAGACCAGGGTCTTGCCGTCGCGGTCGACGAGCGAGGTGAGGATCTCGGCCTTGTCGCGGTGGTCGATGACGAGGATGCGGTGGTCGATGGTGCTCGACTCCTGCGTCTCGCCGGCGACCTCGTACACCGCGGGATCCACGAGGAACTCGTCCACGAGGGCTGCGACCTCACGGTCGAGCGTCGCCGAGAACATCAGCTTCTGTGCACCGTCCTGCACCAGGCGGAGGATGCGCTGAATCGGCTCGAGGAATCCGAGCTCGCTCATGTGGTCGGCCTCGTCGAGCACGACGATGCGCACCTCGGAGAGGTCGAGCTTGCCCTGGCGGATGAGGTCTTCAATACGCCCGGGGGTGCCGATGATGATGTCGACACCCTTGCGGAGCGCACCCACCTGGCGCGCCTGGGGCACGCCGCCGTAGATCTGCGTCGTGAACAGGCCGACGCTGCGAGCGATGGGCTGGATGGTGCGGTCGATCTGCAGGGCGAGCTCGCGCGTCGGAGCGAGGATGAGCGCCTGCGGCAGGCGAGCGAAGGCACGCTTCTGACCGGCCTGCGAGCGAAGAAGGCTCTCGACCAGGGGCGCACCGAAGGCGATCGTCTTGCCCGAGCCCGTGCGCCCACGTGCGAGCACGTCACGGCCCTCGAGGATCGGGGCGACTGTAGCTGCCTGGATCGGGAACGGCGTGGCCGCACCGAGGTCGGCGAGCGTGCGGACGATGTTGTCGCCCAGTCCGAGGCTCGTGAACGTCACATCCGAGCTCTCCTGCGTCTGGACGGCCTCGGCCTGCAGCTTCTCGTGCACGACGTCGACGTGCTGCTCGTGCGCCTTCGACGCGGTCTCCGACTTCCAATCCGAGCGGTTCGGTCCGGCGTCGCGGCGCGGGCGATCGTCGAAGGAGCGGGCCGGGCGGTCATCGCGACGCGGGCGGTCATCGAACGAACGCGCCGGGCGGTCGTTGAACGTCCGCGCGGGACGGTCATCGCGTGCCGGACGGTCGTTGAACGTCCGCGCCGGACGGTCATCGCGTGCCGGACGGTCGTTGAAGGAACGCGCCGGACGGTCATCCCGCGCCGGACGATCGTTGAAGGAACGCGCCGGACGGCCATCCCGCGCCGGACGGTCATCGCGACGCGGGCGGTCATCGAACGAACGCGCCGGGCGGTCGTTGAAGGAACGCGCCGGACGGTCATCCCGCGCCGGACGGTCGCCGAACGACCGCGCAGGACGGTCATCACGGGCCGGACGGTCGCCGAACGACCGCGCAGGACGGTCATCCCGGCGGGGGCGGTCGTCGAAGGAACGCGCCGGACGGTCGTTGTAGGGCCGTGCGGGACGGTCATCGCGCGCCGGGCGGTCGCTGAACGTGCGCGCCGGACGGTCATCCCGAGTGGGACGGTCGTTGGTGCGCGCGGGGCGGTCGTTGTACGGCCGTGCGGGACGGTCATCGCGGGCCGGGCGGTCATCGAACGAACGCGCGGGGCGGTCGAAAGACCGAGCGGGGCGGTCGTCGTACGAACGTGCCGGGCGGTCGTCGAAGGAGCGACGCGGGCGGTCGTCGAACGAACGGGCCGGACGCTCGCCCGAGCGGATGCCGCGTGCCTCGTCGCGCCCGGCGCGCTCCTGCGCGGTCCAGCGGCGCTTCGGCTCTGCCGCGCCCGCCTCGGCGGGGCGATGGCCGCGGTGGTTGGGGCTCTTGGTCCCGGGCTTGGACGCCGCGGGGCGCGCGTCGTCGGGGCGGCGCTTGCGGTCCTGGTACGACGGCTTGTCGCCGTAACGGGGCTCGAAATTCTTGGCGGGGCGGCCGCCGGCCGGGTTCTTGCTTTTCGGCATGGGGATCTTCCTGGGTTGTATTCGCGCAAACAGCACGCGCCGTGCGCGCGGCACGGCACAAACCCGGACATCCGTCGGCCGGGGCCATTAACTCTGATGATCGTCGGAGCGGATTCGCTCCTCCCATCGGCCCCTTGGACTCACAAACCCATCCGCGCACAGCGCGGTGTCCAAAGCCGACTCATCAACGCTAGCGCACCCACCTGGGAAGGTGCCCGACGCGCCGCCCACGGCGTGTACGCCGCGGGCCATACCCTGGGCGTATGACGTGGCTCCCCGCAGATCCGACGGGGCGACGGTTCCGCCTCACGACGGACACGGCGACGGCCGAGGTCGCCCAGGTCGGCGCCGCCCTGCGCGCCCTCACCGTGGGCGGCGTGGACCTCGTGCCGCGGTATCGCGACGACATCCCCACGCCGGCCGCGTCGGGGATCGTGCTGGTGCCGTGGCCGAACCGCGTCCGCGACGGCCGGTGGACGCAGCGCGGCGTGACCCGTCAGCTCGCGATCAGCGAACCTGCGCTCGGCAATGCCAGCCACGGCCTGCTCCGCTTCGCCCCCTACCGGGCGGAAGAGGAGGCGACAGATCGCGTCACCCTCTGTGCCGACATCTTTCCGCAGACCGGCTACCCCTTCACTCTGCAGACGCGCGTCACGTACACCCTCACCGACGACGGGATCACCGTCCACCATGATGTGCGCAACGCCGGCGCCGATGACGCCCCGGTCGCCGTCGGCGCACACCCTTTCCTTCAGATCGGCACCGCGAACACCGCCGATCTCGTGCTGCGCTCCTCCGGCGCCACGCGCGTGCTGACCGACGATCGGAAGCTCCCTGTGGGCGAGGCGCCCGTGGATGCGGCGACCGACCTGAGGGAGGGCCGCCGCGTCGGCGACCTCGATCTCGACACCGCTTATCGCGACCTCGATCGCGACTCCGGCGGTCGGGCGCGCACCACCCTCACCGCCCCGGATGGCACATCACTCACGCTGTGGCAGGGCGAGGGGTTCGAGTGGACCCAGGTCTTCACGACCGACCGCTTCCCCGACCACCCCGTCGCCCTCGCGGTGGAGCCCCTGACGGCGCCTGCGGATGCCTTGAACTCCGGCACCGGCGTGCGCTGGCTGCATGCCGGTGAGGCATGGTCCGTCGAGTGGGGGATCACCCGGACGTCGTAAAAACGCTTCCGACCGCGCAGGAACGCCCACTTGTGAGAGAACTCTCACGCCCCTGAGCCAAATTGGTCGTCCTGACGCCCATCTGGCCTCCCTGTGCATGCCTTCGGCGGGATACCATGACCGAGACGGCATGCCGTCACGCTGGGGGAGTTGTTGTGGGCCATCCGGCGTTCGCAAACCGACGAGCGGCGGGGGCCAAGGGAGCTCGACGGTACGTGGACGCCCTGTCCGTGCTGGGTGGAGAGACCCGAGAATGAGTGTCGTCATACCGGTCACCCGAACGGTGTTCATCGTGTCGCCCCGTGCCGTCCTGGCGCGGGCCACTACGATGCAACTCGCGTTGGGGGTCCTGGTCGTGCTCGTCGGCGGCATCCTACTGTCCGTCCTGACGACCACCGATCCGCTCTGGTGGCACCTGCACTTCAGCAGGCTCGGCACCTTCCACGACACCTCCGGGGTTCTCTTCAACGGCACACTCGTCGCCGCCGGCTCGCTGGTCGCCATCTTCGCCAGCCGCGTGGGGCGCGACCTCGCCCGCCTCGGCCGGCTGGCCGGTCGCCGCGGGTCGGGCTTGGCCGCCCAGACCTTCCTCACCACGATCGGCGTGAATCTCGCCCTCGTCGGCTGCGTACCCCTCAACGTCAACCAGACCGTGCACGATCATGTCGCCGCGGCCATGGTGCTCGGCTTCGCCGCTCTCCTGCTGACGTCCCCGCTGCTTCTTCACCGGATGCCGCGACGCCTTCACCTGACGACGGCGGTCACCTTCGCGTTCCTGTTCGCGTCGGCGTGGCAGTTCGTCGGCGGCAGCATCAACCTCGCACTGTTCGAGGTCCTCGCCTTCAGCGCGATGTTCGCCTGGTCGGGGATGTTCACGCACAGCATCGCCGTGCGCTCCAAACCCGCTCTCAGCGTTCCGGCTGCGCCGGCCGATCGCGTCGCAGCGCACGCCGTGTCGCCGAATCCGACGCAGCCGGCGCGCTCGCACCTGGCTCCTCGTCGGCGGGTGCGTTCGCGCCAGTTCGCGACGACTCCCGGCGTTCGCGCCGCCGCCGCGCCCGGTCTGCCCGGCGCTCGGTATCGGCAACCAGCCGCTCGGGGCGCCTCTCCCGCCAGCCCTCGACCAGGTTATACAGCGTCGGGAGCACGAGCAGCGTCAGGACGGTCGACGATATCAGTCCGCCGATCACCACGATCGCGAGTGGCTGAGAAATAAACCCGCCGTGCCCGGTGATGCCCAGCGCCATCGGGGTCAGCGCGAAGATCGTCGCCAAGGCGGTCATCAGGATCGGACGCAGTCGCCGTGATCCGCCGGCGACGGTGGCGTCGTGGGCGCTCAGCCCGCTGACCCGGTACTGATTGACCAGATCGACGAGGACGATCGCGTTCGTCACGACGATGCCGATCAGCATCAGTACGCCGATCAGCGACGCGACGCCCAGCGGCACACCGGTGGCGATCTGCAGCAGGATCGCGCCGGTGGCAGCGAACGGCACCGAAACGAGCAGGAGCAGCGGCTGGCGCAGCGACTTGAACGTCGCGACCATCACGATGTAGACGATGAGGATCGCGGCCAGCATCGCGAGGCCGAGCTGCGTGAACGCGTCCGTCTGATCGGCGAGGACCCCGCCGATCTCGGCGTCGGCCCCGCTCGGGAGCTCGGCGTCCTCCAGCGCAGCGGTGACCGAGGCCGACGCCGCCGTCAGGTCGTCGGTGGACGGGGTCACCGTCACCGTCGCCGTGCGCAGACCGCGCTCGGTCGTGATCGAGGTGGGTCCTTCGCTCTCCTCGACGGTGGCGATGGCGTCCAGCCGCACCGGGCCCGCGGCGGAGGGCACCTCGAGGGCGCGCAGCTCGTCGAGGGTCGCCGGCGGCTGGGATGCGGCGAGGTACACCGTCAGCGACGTCCCGTCGATCTCCACCGTGCCGATCTGGCGCGGCTGCATGGTGCTCGACACCAGGCCGCCGACCGCCACCTCCGACAGGCCCCGCTCTGCCGCCTCATCCCGGTCGACCGTCACGGCGATGTAGGGCAGGGACGCGGCAAGGTTGCTGGTGACCTGACCGATGCCGTCGCGGCCCTCGAGTTCGGCGACGAGGGCGTCGGCGGCCTCCTGCAGGGTCGCGCCGTCGGGGGCCGCGACGTCGACCGCGATGTCGGACGAGCCCAACCCGCCACCCGCGGCGGCCACGGTCACGGTACCGACGTCCTCGAGGTCGGCGACGGCCTCCTGCACGCTCTCACGGACGACGATCTGGTCGGCATCGGGGTCGGTGGTGACCGAGTACGTCACGCCGCTCCCGCCGCCGGAGAACGCATCGCGCAGCGCCGAGCCGCTGGAGCCGATCGACACCTGCACCGTCTCGATGCCGTCGACCTCGGCCAGGGCCTCCTCGACACGCTGGGCGGCGGCATCCTCGGCTTCCAGGCTCGCCGCGGGACCGATCTCCTGCGTGACGGTGAAGGTGTTCTGACCGGAGTCGCCGAGGAAGTTCGTCTTCATGAATGGCGCCGCCGCCGCGGTGCCTGCCAGAACCAGCACCGCCAGCCCGAGCGTGGCCCACGAGTGCCGCAGGGTCCAGTTCAGCACCGGCAGGTACGCCTTCTGCAGGCGGCTGGGCGGAGCTTCCGGCGCCTCGGGGTCGACCGGGTTGCCCTCGGCGTCGTGCAGTTGCTTCCCCGGCCGGAGGAACCAGTAGGCCAGCACCGGCACGATGGTCAGCGCGACGAACAGCGACGCCGCCATGGCGATCGTCACAGTGAGCGCGAAGGGTCGGAACAGCTCACCGGTGACGTCGCCGACGAAGGCGATGGGGAGGAACACCGCGACCGTCGTGATGGTGGACGCCGTGATCGCCGCGGCCACCTCGCGGACCGCGCGGAGAATCGACCCGAGCTTGTCGGCATCGCCCACGTAGTGGCGCTTGATGTTCTCGATGACGACGATCGAGTCGTCCACGACGCGGCCGATCGCGATCGTGAGGGCGCCCAGGGTGAGGATGTTCAGCGAGTAACCGAACGCCTGGATGCCGACGAACGTGATCAGGACGCTCGTGGGGATCGAGATGGCCGTCACGAGCGTCGAGCGCACCGACAGCAGGAACAGCAGGATCACCAGTACGGCGAAGGCGAGACCGAGCAGGCCCTCCTGCGCGAGGGCCTCGATGGACTGCTGGATGTACGGAGCCTGGTCGAAGACGACCGTGAAGGACGCGCCCTCCAGCGATGCTTCGAGATCGGGAAGGGCCGCCAGGACGCCGCGGGAGACGTCCACCGTGTTGGCGGCGGGGAGCTTCGTCACGGCGATGGTCAGCGCGGGCTCACCGTCGACGCGCGAGATGCTGGAGACCGGGTCGGAGTCCTCGACCACGGTGGCGACGTCGCCGATCGTGGTGAGACCTTCCCGGAACTGGGCGGCATCGGAGGGGACGAGCGGGAGCGCGGCCACGTCCTCGACGGAGGTGAGCTTGGCGCCGGTCTGGACGGTGAGACTCTCCCCACCCTCCGTGATGTCACCGCCGGGGAAGAGCACCCCGTTCTGGTCGAGGGCGTCGGTGATGGCCTCCTGCGAGAACCCCCGGTCCGCGAGCCGTGCGGGATCGGGGGTGATCGTGACACGCTGGCCGAGCCCGCCCACGATCTGCGCTGCGTTGACCCCGTCGACGTCTTCGAGGTCGGGGATCACCGTCGATTCCAGCGTGGCTTGCGCATTTTCCGCATCATCGAAGCCGGTGACGGCGATCTGGATGACCGGGAAGTCATCGATGCTCGCGGAGATCACGTTCGGCTCGACCGACTCCGGCAGTTGGCTGCTGACGCGATTGATCGCCTGGGTGATCTTCTGCTCGGCGGTCGCGAGGTCGGTGCCGTACGTGAACGACGCGGAGATGATCGAGGCGTTCGTGGTGCTGGTGGCGCTGGTGGCCTCGAGCCCGGGTACACCCTGGATGGCCGTCTCGATCGGGGTCGAGACGTCGTTCTCGACGACTTCGGGCGAGGCGCCGGGGTAGGTCGTGACGACCGCGAGCTGGGGGAACTCGATCGAGGGGATGAGCTCCTGCTTCAGGTTCACCAGCGCGAGTCCGCCGAACACCGCCGCCACGATCGTGATGAGCGCGATGAGCGCCCGGTTCTTCAGGCTCAGGACGGCGAGATTCGACACAGGGGCCCTTCGGGCGGATCGTCGGGACCCGATACCCACGTGTATCGGGGCCTCAGTATCCCATGCCCGACCCTGTGTTTCCTCAGACGAGGAGCGCCACCGACCCCGCCCCGAGGAGCGCACAGGCCACGGATCCCGCGAAGGTTCCCACGGCGTACCCGACGGCGGCGCGGGGGCGCCGTTGCTCGGCCATCGACACCGTCGAGAGGGCTACCGCACTGAAGGTGGTGTAGCCGCCGAGCAGGCCTGTGCCGAGCACCCACGACCCCGTCGCATCCGCGGCGCCGGCCGACAGCACGCCCATCGCGAAGGCGCCGGTCAGGTTGACGACGAGGATGCCCCAGGGCGCGCGCGACCCCACCGCCCGCTGAAAGACGAGATCGACCAGGTAACGCAGGCCCGCACCGACCCCTCCCGCCACGGCGACCCCGGCGAACAGGAGCGGGGTCATGCCGCCGCACCTCGTCGCCGCGCGAGGACGAGGCCGGCCCACGCCGCCGCGGTGCCGGCCACCACCGTGCCGATGCCCCACGCGACCTGCGAGGGATCGGCCGACTCGACGGCGAGCGCGCTGTACGTCGTGAAGCCGCCCAGGAGGCCGGTGCCGAAGAACTGGTGCGCCGCGCGGCGACGCGGTGACGGGCTGCTGCGGGAGAGAAGGCCGACGACGACCCCGAGGGCCAAAGCCCCGAGCACGTTCACGATCGGCACGAGCGCGGGGCCGAGGCGCTCCCCCGCGGCGAGCACGAGGCCGGCCCGCGCCGCCGTTCCGAGCGCCCCGCCGAGGACGACGAGAGCGAGGTGGGCCCACGAGAACACACCGACACCCGAGACCGCCGGCGTCACTGGCCGAGGACGAGGCGGCGGATGGCCGCGTCCCGCGACCCGTCCAGGTCCATGAGCTGCCCGCGACGATACAGCGTGAACACGCGCGGATCGATGTAGCTGCTGCGAGCCACCGAGGGCGTGTTCCCGAGCTTCTCGGCCGTGGCGCGCACGGCCAGCAGTTCGGCGCGCTTGAGGTCGGTCTTGGTGTCGACGGTGCCGATGCGGGCGAGCGCGTCGGCGGCGAGGATGGTTCCGCGCAGCGTCCGGAAGTCCTTCGCCGTGAATGACCCGCCGGTGAGGGCGCGGACGTAGGCGTTGACGTCGCCGGGTGTCAGGGGCACATGGCGGCGTCCGCGCCGATAGGCCAGCAGGGGTGCGCGCGGCCGACCGGCGGCAAGCTCCGAGATGGCCGCGGCGAGATCCTCATCGTCGAGTTCGAGAAGCGCCCGCTTCCCGCTCTTGGCGGGGAACGACAGCGTCACGTGAATGCCGTCGACCACCGCATCGCGGCGCTGCAGCGTGGTCAGGCCGCGGCTGCCATTGCTCGCGAAATATCGCGCCGATCCCACGCGGGGGGCGACCTGATCGAGGAGCCGGAACGCGACCGCCAGGACGCGCTCGCGGTCCAGCTCTTCCCTGCGCAGCGACTGGGTGACCCGTCGCCGCGCGCGCGGAAGCGCCTCGGCCAGCGCGAGTGCGCGGGCGTATTTGCCCTTGTCGCGGCGCTTGGACCACTCCGCGTGATAGAGGTACTGCTTGCGTCCCGCCTCATCCACACCCACCGCCTGGATGTGTCCGTGCGGTTCGCGCGAGATCCATACCTCCCGCCACGCCGGCGGGATGACCAGGGCGTGCGCGCGCTCGGCGTCATCGACGGGGGCAGAACCGCCGGTGTGATCGACGTACCGGAACCCGCGGCCGGCGCGGAGGCGGCGATACCCGGGGTCCTCGTAAGGTCGCACCCGGACCAGTCGCGCCACCGTCAGTGCTTGCGGAGCATCGAGATGAGCTCCGACATCTTCTTGCCGGAGCGGTCTTTCCGATTCGATCCACGTCCACCGGGCATGAGGACTCCTCTCTGGATGATCCGACGGTACGAGACCCGCACGGGGTCGTGCCGGGGCTTGACACGGGGACCGCTCTGTCCTCGCGCGGAGGCGCTGATACCATTGGTTGTCGAGGGGGTCAAGCCCCTCCGTCCCCGCACCTGGATAGGGAAGAGTTGGGCTGCGCCGTCTGCGGTGCCCGGCGCCCTGCCTCAGCGGGACGCCGGCTCAAACAAGGAGTAGACCTCGACATGAACATCGCCCTCATCGTCATCATCGTCATCGCCATCATCCTGGCAATCGTGGGCGGCCTGAACGCCGCTCTGAACTGGCTGCTGTGGGTGGCGCTGATCGTCGGCGTGATCGCGCTGATCGCCTTCCTCTTCCGCGTCATCAGCGGCCGTAAGAGCGTATAACCCCGGGATGGGTCGATGCCTCGGTGCATCCACCCATCGCCCCGGCGGTTGCAACGACCGCGAGAACGAATGCCACGCCCTCTCCGGAGGCGTGGCATTCGTCATGTCTGGAGTCACGCGAGAGATCGCTGCAGGTCGCTGGCGGCCTTGACAGACTCGCGATATATCGTGTTACCCTCCTGACACGCGATATATCGCGACTCCCCCTCACCTCCTGGAGTTCTCATGACCATCGAGAAGTGGCTCGTCCACCCCGGCGAGACCCGCGTCATCGACATCGAGTCCGCGCGCAAGCTGAAGGTCGGCCTCGTCGGCGGGCAGATCGACGTCGTCGCGCACGACCAGCCGGGCGTCCGGATCGAAGTGCATTCCGTCTCGGTGAAGGACCTGCGCATCGAAGTGACCGATGACGGCCTGGAGATCGACCACCCGCAACTGCGCTGGGACAACTTCCTCGAAGTGTTCCGCAATTTCGGTGCGGGCGGCCCCAAGGCGGAGATCAGCGTGGCCGTCCCGCGCGACATCGCGCTGACCCTCGGTGTGGTCAGTGCCAGCGCCCTGGTCTCGGGCCTGCACAGCGACGCGCGGCTGAACACCGTCTCCGGCGACATCATCGTCGACGGACTCGCCGGCGACCTCAACGTCAACGCCGTCTCGGGCGATGTGCAGATCCGGCAGCTCGAGGGGGCCCTGAGCGCCAACAGCGTCTCCGGTGACATCGCCGCGACCGGCGCCGTGAGCAAGGCGTCCATCGACACCGTCTCGGGAGCGATACTCGTCGACTCCCATGGCCCCGTGCACTCCATCGGACTGAACACCGTCAGCGGCACCACGACCATCCGCCTGGACGACGAGCTTCCGGCCAACTACGCCGTGCGTACCGTCAGCGGGCGCGTGCTCGTGGACGGCGTGACCCGTTCCGGGTCGGGGCCGACCAACTACGCCGGATCCACGGGTGAGCTCAGCGGATCCTTCGTCGACATCCGCACCCACTCCGTGTCGGGGAACGTGACGGTCCTGCGCCGCGGCGCCTCGGGCGTCCGCCAGTCCGACCTGGAAGCCGAGGAGGAGTGGTGATGAGCCCCGTCTTCTCCCACGGCGACCTGCGCCTGTATCTGCTGAGCCTCCTCGACGAGTCGCCCCGGCACGGGTACGACCTCATGCAGGCGCTGTCCGACCGCACCGGCGGCACCTACACCCCCTCCGCGGGCACCGTGTACCCGCGTCTGGCGAAGCTCGAGGAGGAGGGCCTCGTCTCCAAGACCGTGGAAGGCCGGAAGACCGTCTACGAGATCACCGACGCGGGGCGGGCGGAAGTGGCGCGGCGCGCGGGCGACCTCGACGGCATCCAGGAGGGACTCGCCGACAGCGTGCGACTCATCGCCGACGAGGTGCGCGGCAGCGTGCGTGAGGCGATGCGGAGCCTACGCGCCGATCTCGCCGCAGCGGCCGAAGGTGAGCGGGGTAACGCCGCGAAGGCACCGCCCGCCGATGACCCGCGCGTGCACAGCCGGCAGCAGCTGCACCGCGCGGACGCGATCGTCAATCACTTCCGCGCCCACGTCCGCTCCGAGTTGCGGACGCACGTGGCGCGCGGCGGCGACCTCGGCGATTCCGTCGTCGATTCGCTCGAGACCGCTCTGGACGAGACGTCCCGCACTCTCACCCGGGGGCTCGGGGGCTGACGTCAGCTCCAGACGATCTCCTGATCATCGGGGACCGGATCGCCGAGCGGAATCACGAGTATCGGACGGTGCTGGCGGTGGCTCAGCCGGGCAGCGACCGAACCCGTGAAGAACTCGCGAAGCGACTCGCCGAACCCGCGCTTGCGGGTGCCGACCACGAGGAGTTTCGCGTCGATGCGCTCGGCGAGATGCTTCATCGCCAGGGCGGGATCACCCACGAGCTGGTGCACGGTCCACGGCACGGGGCAGTCCACCAGAGCGGCCTCCGCGGCCACGCGCACCTCGGCGAGCTCGGCATCTCCACCGCCGATATCGATATCGACCGGAGCCGAGTGGACGAAGCCGTCCGGGTCCTCGAAGGTGACGAAACGGGTGACGTCGACGTGTACGATCGCCAGCGGTGCCGACAGCAGTCGTGCGTATCGCGCGGCCTCGATGACGACGCGCGGCGACTGCCCAGGCACCGTTCCCACGATCACTGCACCCTGGGGAGCGTCCGCGGAGGCGGCCGTCTGCTGTTCCGGACTCTCAGATGCTGCATCCGACATGGCTCCGCGACTCCTGTCCGCCTGACGAACGGGGAGGGGCGCCAGACCACCGTGATACCCTGAATGCTACTCTTACCGGTTCGTATCCGGATCCATGAATGCGTCGGGCCCGAGCTTAGCCCGCGATGTCGAACATGAGGGGGTCTCGCATGGGGCGTGGCCGTCAAAAGGCGAAGAACACCAAGATCGCCCGTGAGTTGAAGTACGACACGTACTCCGTGAATTACGCCGCCCTCGAACGCGAGCTCGGCCACCCGCCCACTGAGGACGAGTACGTCGACAAGTGGGCCGACGAGTACGACGGCGACGAGGACGAGACTTCGGCGGTCTCATCGTCGAAGGCGTGACATCCACACGAAACGGCCGGGGGCGGCTCAGATGAACTGCCCCCGGCCGTTTCGCGCTGTTCAGACGGCTCGTCGCCGGCGTAGGAGTGCGTAGGAACCCACGGCGAGGAACGCGGCACCGATCGCACCCAGGAGCCACGGCGCGTCGGCGCCGGTGACCGCCAACGGTCCGCCGCGTCCGCCCCCGGACACCGCTGCCGCGCCCGTGGAGGGCGACGGGGCCGGCGCACCCTGGTCGGGGGCAGCGGTCACCACCACCGACGCCGCGAGTGCGACCTCGGTCTGGGCGCCCGTGATCGTGACGGTGTGCTCCCCGGTCTCCTCCGGCGCGGTCACGGCGAAACTGACGCGCCCGTTCAGGACGTCGCGCTGGCCGAGCTCGGCCGGGTCGGAGGCGAGGAGGCCGGTGGCCTGCCAGTCGGCGTCGAGACCCTCCACGGTCACCGTGAAGGATCCGCCCGGGGCGACCTCGGCCACATCCGTCGTGATCGTGGCGTCCGCGCTCAGGCTCCGTAGGTCGCGCTCCAGGTTCAGCGCCCGCGCGGCGGTGAAGAACAGATCGGTCTGATCCGTGAGGCCGACGACGTTCGCCGCCCCCGGCCCGTAGCCGGCGATGCGCACCTGCGCCCCGGTGTGCTGCTGCGAGCCGCCCGGCGACGACGTGCCGTAGGCCACGATCATCGGCTCCCCGTCCGCGGTCAGCAGGTGGGTGTTCAGCCCCGGAATCGCCGACCCGACGATCTGGCTGGTGTGGGCGTGGTCGGCGGTGACGACCACGAGGGTGTCCTGACGCTGCTGCGCGAACTCCAGTGCGACCTGCACGGCCTCGTCGAGGTCGACCGTCTCGCCGATCTGACCGCACGCGTTGGCTGCGTGGTCCTGCTTGTCGATACTGGCGCCCTCGACCTGAAGGAAGAAGCCCTCCTCGTTGTCGAGGAGATCGATGGCCTTGTCGGTCAGCGACGCGAGCGACAGCCCGCTGTCCAGCCGCTGGGGGTTGTCCGTGCAGGAAACCGGCGGGGGAAGCGTGCCGCCCGCGGTCAGGTCCACCGCCTGCGGACCGAGCCACCGGACGGGAAAGTTCCCCCCGGAGAACAGGCCGAGCAGGGGCGCGTCTGCGTTCGCCTCCGACACGGAGGCCAGCGCAGCGGCGTCATCGACCACCCGGTAACCGCGCTCTGCCGCCTGGTCGAACAGCGTCTTCCCCTTCCACGGCCCCGCCTTGGCGACCTGGCCGAAGCTGGCCGCCCCGCCGCCGAGCGTCACGTCGGGCCGCACGTTCAGCAGCTGCTCGCTGATCGAGCCCAGCCCCCCGTTCTCGAGCGCCTCGTCGGTGCACGTCGCCGTCGTCTGGTCGGGGCCGTAGCAGCCGCGCGCGGAGATGTGGGCGATCTCGGCACCGGGGGTGGCGTCCTGGATCTCCGACGTCGACACGTTGCCGGTCTTGCGTCCGTTCGCCTTCGCGAGCTCCAGCAGCGTGGGCTGGGCGACACTGTCGACGTCGACGCTGAGCCGGCCGTTGACGGTCTTCGTGCCGGTCGACCATGCCGAGGCGGTCGAGGCCGACTCCGAGGCGTAGTTCGGCGCGCCCTCGGGGGTCAGCGCCCAGTGCAGGTACTGACCCGTCAGCGGCAGCGCGTCGATGCCGGCGAAGGTTCCTGCCGCGCCCTCGGCGTAGTTGCGCGCGACGGTGATCTCCGAGTCGCCCATGCCGTCCCCGATGAGGAGGATGACGTTCTTGGCGGGTCCGTCGATCAGCGCGTCGCGAATCGCCTGGGTCTGGTCCTGATCGAGGCGCGCGGCGCCGCCCGGGTCGGTGATGGGGGCGCCGGCAGCGGAAGCGGGGAGAGCGAGCGCTCCGGATGCGAGGAGCACGGTGGCAGCGGACACGGCGATCGCCGCGCGCCTGCGGCCAACAGAGGGGGGATTGGTCATCGAGGGATCCTTCACTGGGATGAGCCGTCGGCCGACGGCGCAGCATCCAGCGAACTCCGCCCGGGCTAACGCCGCGGAAGCAGCAGGTGAAGATCGGACGAATAAGGACCGACCCGGTCAGCTCTGCTGGCTGCCCTCGACCCACTCGAGGTACTCGGCCGACACCGTGCCCGTGACGTAGCGCCCGTCGAAGCAGCTCATGTCGAGGTCGTCGAGATCCGAGCCCTCCAGGATCGCGGCCTTGAGGTCTTCGACCTCCTGGTACACGAGGTAGTCGCATCCGAGCTCTTCGGCGATCTCGGGAACCGTGCGACCGTGAGCGACGAGTTCCTGACGCGAGGGCATGTTGATGCCGTACACGTGCGGGTAGCGCACGGGCGGCGCCGCGGAGGCGAACGTGACGGTCTTGGCCCCCGCATCCCGGGCCATCTGGATGATCTCGCGGCTCGTCGTGCCGCGGACGATCGAGTCGTCGATGAGGAGGACGTTCTTGCCCTTGAACTCGCTCGACATGGCGTTGAGCTTCTGGCGCACGCTCTTCTTGCGCACCGCCTGCCCGGGCATGATGAAGGTCCGCCCGACGTAGCGGTTCTTGTAGAAGCCCTCGCGGTACTCGATGCCGAGTTTGCGGGCGACCTGCATCGCCGCCGGCCGGGACGAGTCGGGGATGGGCATCACGACGTCGATCGTTCCGGGCGGGGTGTACTTCGCGATGGTGTCGGCCAGCCGCTCCCCCATCCGCAGGCGCGCCTCGTACACCGAGATGCCGTTCATGATCGAGTCGGGCCGGGCGAGATACACGTATTCGAACGAGCACGGCTTGAGCACGGGGTTGGGCGCGCACTGCCGCGTGTGCAGCGTTCCGTCGAGGCTGACGAAAACGGCCTCTCCCGGAAGCACGTCGCGTACCACCTCGAAGCCCGCGTTCTCGAGCACGAGCGATTCGGATGCGACGACCCACTCGTATCCGCCGACCACCGTGCCTGTCGAGAGGGCGGTCCCTGAGCCTGTCGAAGGGTCTGAGCCTGTCGAAGGGTCGGCCTTACGCGTCCCGAGGATGAGGGGGCGGATGCCGAACGGGTCGCGGAAGGCGAGCAGTCCGTACCCGGCGATGAGCGCGATGGCCGCGTACGACCCCTCGACCCGCTCGTGCACGCGCGAGACGGCACGGAACACCTGGTCGGGATCGAGATCGGGTTCGATGATCTCCGACTGCAGCTCGGAGCCGAGGATGTTCACGAGCAGTTCCGTGTCGGAGCTGGTGTTCAGGTGCCGGCGGTCCTTGTGGAACAGCTCATCGGTGAGTTCGCGGGTGTTGGTGAGGTTTCCGTTGTGGACGAGGACGATGCCGTACGGGGCGTTGACGTAGAACGGCTGCGCCTCCTCCTCGCTGGATGCGGTGCCCTTCGTCGCGTAGCGGACGTGACCGAGCCCGATCTCGCCGAGGAGCGACCGCATGTCACGCGTGCGGAAGGCCTCGCGCACCATCCCGCGCTGCTTGTTGATGTGGAACACGCCGTTGGACTCGGCGGTGGCGATACCCGTGGAATCCTGTCCTCGGTGCTGCAGGAGCAGCAGGGCGTTATAGATCTCCTGATTGACCGGGCCGCGCCCGACCATGCCGACGATGCCGCACATGGGGTATTACTTCGCTCCATTCCGGGCTGGTCCGCCGCTGGCGGCCGGCCCGTCACCGTCGGCGTACTCGCCCACCAGGCGCACGGCACCGCCGTCCACGCCCTTCGCGCCCTGCTCGAAATCACCCTCGGGCCGCGCGTCGTCGCGGACCACGCCCACCTGCCAGGTCGCGATGCCGTCGGCGGCGAGCGCAGCGGCGGCCGCATCCGCGGATTCCGGCGAGACGACGGCGAGGAATCCGATGCCCAGGTTCCACGTGGCTTCCGTGTCGGCCAGGGAGAGGTCGCCGAGGTCGGCCAGCACGCGGAAGACGGGGGGCGGCGACCACGTCGAGCGGTCGAGCTCGACCCATGCGCCGCGGGGCAGAACACGCGCGAGGTTGGCGGGGATGCCGCCGCCGGTGACGTGGCTGAGCGCGTGCACCCCGGTGGTGCCGGCGAGGAGGCGCAGAAGAGGGGAGGCGTACAGGCGAGTCGGCTCGAGGAGCACCTCGCCCCAGGTCGCGCCGAAGTCGGCGGCGGGATCGCCGTAGCCGATGCCGCGGCCGGCCACGATGTGGCGCACCAGCGAGAAGCCGTTGGCGTGCAGGCCGCTGGAGGCCAGGGCCAGGACGACGTCGCCCGGGCGGACCCGCTCGGCACTGAGGACCTTGTCGGCCTCGACCACGCCGGTCGCCGCTCCCGCGACGTCGTAGTCGTTCGCGCCGAGGAGGCCGGGGTGCTCGGCGGTCTCCCCGCCCACGAGCGCGGTGCCGGTTTCGGAGCATCCGCGGGCGATCCCCGACACGATCGAGGCGATGCGCTCGGGAACGACTTTGCCGCAGGCGATGTAGTCGGTGAGGAACAGCGGCTTGGCCCCGACGACGACGATGTCGTCCACGACCATGCCCACGAGGTCGAGGCCGATCGTGTCGTGCTTGTCGATCGCCTGCGCGATGGCGACCTTGGTGCCCACGCCGTCGGTGCTCGTTGCCAGGAGCGGCTTCGTGTACGAGCGGAGCACTGTCGCGTCGAAGAGTCCCGCGAAGCCGCCGACGCCGCCGAGGACCTCCGGACCGTGGGTGCGGCGCACCGCCGCCTTCATCAGTTCGACCGCACGGTCACCCGCAGCCGTATCGACGCCGGCAGCGGTGTAGGGGTTGTGGGAGGCCACGGGATCAGCCTACCGGCGCACCCGACGGCATCGGCGCGCTCCCCCCACGAGAAACGACGAAGCGGATGAAACACGACGCGGCGCGTCGTGTTTCGACCGGAACGTGGTTTCTCGCGGCCGCAAGAGGGGAGGAGCAGCGGGGGCCGGGGCTCCTAAGATGGGCGGCATGCGGGACGGCAGCGGTCCGGAGTGGGTGATCCGCGAGGACGCGGGCCAGCCCGTGCTGCTCGCGCTCTTCCTCCGCCAGGCCATCGGCATCCGCTCCCCCGACGAGTTGCCGCAGCTGCGCGGAGCGCCCCCGCGGGTCGCGCCCGACCGGCCCGACGACGTGCAGGCCCTGCTGGAACGGCAGTGGCGCGCGTACTGGGCCATGACCGTCGAGCCGCAGGCTCACCCCTCCCCCGAACCGCTCGACCTCGTGGACGGATTCGACACGCTCCTCGCCCTGCCCGAGTCCGCCGGCGCACTCCGCGACGCGATCCAGCCGCACTCCGGGGCGGCACTGGCCTACGCGCGCGAGGCGCACGACCGCTATCGCGCCGACTCCTCCGCCAAGCCGGGGGTGTCCTATCGCGCCTACGCCAGCGCGATCGCCGAGCACGAGCGGCAGGTGGGCCGCCGCGCGCACTCCTTCGAACTGAACGTGCAGGTGCTTCCGCTTGCTCAGCGCGGTGTCTGGTGGATCGGTTCCCTGACGGTGGCGGTGACCGACGGGCTCCGCGGCGACGTCGCGGCCTTCGATGCGGCCATCCACCCGATCATCGCCGAGTTGGCCTGACGCGGGCCTCAGTCGGGGAGGCGCACCGACTCGTGGTCGACGCGCACGTCGCGCGACCGTCGACCCACGACCCGGTCGAGCACCAGGGCCAGAGCGCCGCCGAGCGCGACCCCGATGGGCACGCAGATGAGCGCGACGAATCCGAACACCTGCATGGTCGAATACCGGACGCCGGAGTTCATGCTCGCCTGCGTGGTGCCGTCGAAGGTCAGCGTGAGCACCGCTGCGACCAGAACGCCGAGCACGGCCCCGAGGAGGAGGAACACGCCGTACTTGGGCGATCGCCGCACTCGCACCGTCACGACCTCGTCCCGGACGGACGGCGCGTGCTGCGGATCGGACATGCCCCCATTCTCGCACCCGGGGCTGGGCGCCCACTGCGTATCGGGCCGCGGATGACGCGGCGTCAGGGGCGCAGCGGGAGGAGTGCCGACAGATCGGCGCGCGTGCCCGACGCGGCGATGCGCCCCGCGCCCGCCGCATCGCCCCACGACTGCCGGCCGGTAGCCAGCGCGATCCAGGTGGCGGGGTCGGTCTCGACGACGTTGGGGGGCGTCCCGCGGGTGTGCCGGGGACCCTCGATCACCTGGACGGCCCCGAACGGCGGGACGCGCACCTCGACGGTCTGCCCGGGCGCCTTCTCCGCCAGGAGCTGCAGGAGATACCGGACCGCGGTGGCCAGATCGGCGCGCGGGGGCTTGGCCCCGCCCGCATCGGCGGCGGCCACGGCGGCGAGGGCGGCGCGGCCCTCGGCGGTGTCGATCCTTCGCGGCATGCTCCCACGGTACGCCGGGCGGCCGGACGTGCGTCGGTAGGCTGAGCCCGTGCGAATCCTCGTCCTCGGCTCCGGTGCCCGCGAGCACGCCCTCATCCTCGCCCTCCGCGCCGAGGATGCCCGCCACGCGATCTTCGCCGCCCCCGGTAACGCCGGCATCGCCTCCGAGGCCCACGTCGTGGCGGTCGACCCGGTGGACCCGGTTGCGGTCACCGAGTTCGCCGGCACCGAGCAGATCGATCTCGTCGTGATCGGTCCGGAAGCGCCCCTGGTCGCGGGTGTGGCCGATGCACTGCGGACGCGCGGCATCCCGGTCTTCGGCCCCGGCAAGGCCGCCGCACAGCTGGAGGGGTCCAAGGCGTTCGCCAAACGGGTGATGGATGCCGCGGGGGTTCCGACCGGTCGCGCCATCCGCGCGCAGAGTGCCGCGGAGGTCGCCGCCGCCCTGGACGAACTCGGCACGCCGCACGTCGTGAAGGCCGACGGACTCGCCGCGGGGAAGGGCGTGCTCGTGACCGACGATCGCGCGGCCGCCCTCGCGCACGCGGAGCTCTACCTCCCGGATGCCCCGGTGCTGGTGGAGGAGTTCCTCGCCGGCCCGGAGGTGTCGCTGTTCTTCCTCAGCGACGGCGACACGGTGCTCCCGCTCAGCCCGGCGCAGGACTACAAGCGCCTGCGCGACGGCGACGTCGGCCCGAACACGGGCGGGATGGGCGCGTACTCGCCCCTTCCGTGGCTGTCCGAACGCTTCGGCGGCGAAACGGAGTTCGTCGACCTCGTCACCCGCGAGGTCGCCGAGCCCATCATCCGTCAGCTGGATGCCGAGGGCACGCCGTTCATCGGACTGCTCTATGCGGGCCTCATCCTCACCGACTCGGGCGTGAAGGTCATCGAGTTCAACGCACGCTTCGGCGACCCCGAGACGCAAGTGGTGCTGCCCCGCCTCGTCGACCCCCTCTCCGAGCTCCTGCTGGCCGCCGCATCCGGCGCTCTCGAAGGGCGCGCCCGTCCGGCCTTCGCCGAGGCGACCGCGGTGACCGTCGTCCTGGCGAGCGAGGGCTACCCCGAGGCGCCGGTGACCGGGCGCCCCCTGCGGGGGCTCGACGCGGCCGCCGAGGTCGAGGGGGTGCACCTCGCCCACGCCGCCACGCGCCGGGACGGGAAGCGGTTCGTCGCCACCGGCGGACGCGTGCTCAACGTCGTGGCGCTGGGCTCCACCTTCCGCGAAGCACGCACGCGGGCGTACGACGCGATCGGCCGCATCGGCCTCGAGGGCGGCCAGTACCGCACCGACATCGCCGAGCGGGTCGTCGAAGGCTGACCCGTCCCCGTCACCCAGGGGACGGTGGATCGCCCGACGGGCCGTGCTCATGCCGCCGACGCGGAGCCGGCAGCACTCCCTCCTCGTTCGGCTTCTCCACCTCGAGGCCGTAGTAGCGCCCGATCCGGTCGCGGAACTGGCCCGCTCCGCGCACGGTGCGCGCGGGGGTTGCGGTCGCGGCGGGCGGCCATAATGGGGCGGGTGACCCACACCCTCGAGCTGCCCGGCTGGCGCCACGTCTACTCCGGCAAGGTACGCGACCTGTACGTGCCCGTCGGCACCTCCGAGGGCTCCCGCCCCACCCGCATGCTCGTGGTGGCCAGCGACCGGGTGAGCGCGTTCGACCACGTCCTGTCCCCCGGCATCCCCGGCAAGGGCACGATCCTCACGACCCTCAGCCTGTGGTGGTTCGACCGTCTGGCCGGCGGGGACGGCGGCCGCCGCATCCCCAACCACCTCATTCCCGATCACGTGCTGGTGGGAGACGCGGCTCTGGAGCTGATCCCGGAGGAGGTCACCGGACGGGCAATGGTCGTCGCGGCGTTGGACATGCAGCCGATCGAGTGCGTCGTCCGCGGATACCTCACCGGCTCGGGGTGGGCCGAGTACCGCGAGAGCGGCACCGTGTGCGGCACCCCCCTGCCCGCCGGGCTGAACGACGGCGACCGGCTTCCCGAGCCGCTGTACACGCCGGCCTACAAGGCACCGCTCGGCGAGCACGACGAGAACATCTCGTACGAGCGCAGCGTCGAGCTGGTCGGGGCCGAGACCGCCGCCGAGGTGCGCGACCTGTCACTGGAGATCTACCGTCGGGCCGCGGCGACGGCGGAGAAGCGCGGGCTCATCCTCGCCGACACCAAGTTCGAGTTCGGCCGCAACGCCGCCGGCACGCTCGTGCTGGCCGACGAGGTGCTCACCCCCGACTCCTCCCGGTACTGGGATGCCGCGGCCTGGCGCACGGGCAACACCCCGGACGAGCGGATGGCGAGCTTCGACAAGCAGATCGTCCGCGACTGGCTGGCGGCGAACTGGGATCGGCAGGGCGAGCCGCCGGCCCTCCCCGAGGAGATCGTGGCGCGCACGCAGGCGCGCTACGCCGAGCTCCTCCAGCGCCTCACCGGCGCCTGAGCGCGCCGCCTGCCCCGCGACTGAACGGCTTCGCGCCCGGCGCACGGGTTATGGACGCCGTCAGGCCGTGCACTCGGTGGGAACTCGTGCAGGCGATGGCCGGGGGCGCCGTAACCACGCGGTAACGCGGCGTGTCGCTACAGTGACGGAGGCGATACGAGGAGGACCCATGGCGCTGTGGAAACTGCACGGAAACGGCCGCACCGTCGAACCGGGCGCGGTCGTCCGGCCCGATGAGCGGCTGAACTGGCCCGCGACGATCGCGGTGGGCGTCCAGCACGTCGTCGCCATGTTCGGCGCGACGTTCCTCGTCCCGGTTCTGACCGGCTTCCCCGTGTCCACGACGCTGTTCTTCTCCGGCGTGGGAACGCTGCTGTTCCTCCTCGTCACCCGCAACAAGCTGCCCAGCTATCTCGGTTCGTCCTTCGCGTTCATCGCCCCGGTGACCGCTGCCACCGCATCCGCCGGGATGGGGTCGGCCCTCGCGGGCATCGTGGCCGTCGGCATCCTGCTCACCCTCGTCGGACTCGTCGTGCAGTTCGCCGGTCTCGGATGGATCGACAAGCTCATGCCCCCGGTGGTCGCGGGAGCGATCGTGGCGCTGATCGGTTTCAACCTCGCCCCCGTGGCGTGGGGCAGCTACCAGCAGCAGCCGTTGCCTGCCACCATCACGCTGGCCGCGGTCATCCTCTTCAGCGTCCTCTTCCGTGGATTCCTCGGCCGCATCTCGATCGTGCTGGGCGTGCTCGTCGGCTACCTCGCCACGGTGCTCCTGCAGCTCGCGACCGGCGAGCAGCTCATCGACTTCGCGCCGGTGGCGGATGCGGCGTGGATCGGCTTGCCCGAATTCCAGCTCGCCGACTTCGCCTCCCCCGGCACGTGGAGCGTCATCGCGATGTTCCTGCCCGTCGTCCTCGTCCTCATCGCCGAGAACGTCGGACACGTGCGCGGGGTCGCGACGATGACCGACCCGTCGGTCAACCGCTCCACGGGCCGCGCGCTGATCGCCGACGGCGCCGCGACGACGCTCGCCGGCGCCTTCGGCGGATCGGGCACGACCACCTACGGCGAGAACATCGGCGTCATGGCCGCCACTCGCGTGTACTCCACGGCCGCGTACTGGGTCGCCGGCACCGCGGCGATCGTCCTCAGCCTGTCACCGAAGATCGGCGCGGTGTTCAACACCATCCCGCCGGGGGTCCTCGGCGGGGTCACCACCGCGCTCTACGGCCTGATCGGGATCATCGGCATCAAGATCTGGGTCGACAACCGCGTGGACTTCTCCCGCCCGGTCAACCAGTACACCGCGGCGGTGTCGCTCGTGATCGCGATCGCCGGGTTCACGATGGTGTGGGGCGACTTCGAGCTCGGCGCGATCGTGATCGGCGCCGCAGCCGCGCTCCTCATCTACCACCTCGGCAACCTCGTCGCGCGGCTGCGCAAGACCGGCGCCGACGACGGCGGGCCCATCCCGTCGGTCGGCCCCTTAGGTGGCGACCCGCTCGGCGACGGCCCGCGGTAGCCACCGGCCGCTCGCCGTGGTAGCCCCCGGCCGCTCGCCGCGGTAGCCCCCGGCCGCGCGCCGCGGTAGCCCCGGCCGCTCGCCGCGGAACGAGGACTTCTCGCGGATCGAGGAGGGATGCGGCGCATCCGGCCCTCGATCCGCGAGATCCCCTCGATTTCCGCGGCGGTTGGCGCGGGAATCGACGCCGAGCGGGCGACTGGGCGGAGTCGGTCGGCTCCGTCCCCTCACCTCCCCCCGACCATGTCTCACTTTCCGCAGAAAACAGACCCAAAAACTGCGGAAAGTGAGACATGAAGGGCGCGAAGCGAAGGGACGCGCCTAGGCGGAGTCGCGGACGACCAGCTCGGTGGGGAGGATCGTCGAGTGCGGGGCATCCCGGCCGGCCAGAAGATCCAGCAGGACGTCGGCCATGCCGGCGCCCTGAGCGCGCGACGGCTGGCGGATCGTCGTCAGGGCAGGGGTCACGGATGTGGCGACGGGCGAGTCGTCGAAGCCCATGAGAGCGAGGTCGCCCGGCACGGAGACACCCCGCTCCCGCAGCACGGCCAGCGCGCCGCGCGCCATGAGATCGCTCGCAACGAACAGCGCGTCGATCTCCACACCGGCGTCGAGGATGCGGCGCATCGCCGCCGCGGCGCCCTCCTCGGAGAAGTCGCCGTCCTCGACGGCCACGAGATCGAGCCCTGCCTCCTGGACGGCATCACGGAAGCCCTCGAGCCGGTCGGTGGCGGAGGTCATGGTCGGCGGCCCGGAGATGGTGCCCACCCGCCGATGACCGCGGGATGCCAGGTACCGCCCGGCTTCACGCCCGCCGGCGACGTTGTCGATGTCGACGAAGTAGTGAGAGTCGCCGATGTGCGGCGGCCGCCCGCCGTACACGACGGGCAGGTCGGCGGCGATGCGATCGACGAAGGTGTCGCTGGTGTGGTGGGAGGCGATGATGACGCCGTCCACGCTCCCGCCGCGCAGGTACGTGGTCGCCTTGTCGTGGGGGTCGTTGCTGGCGATGATCAGGTTGAGCACGTACTCCGACCGGGAGATGCGCTCGTGCACGCCCGCCACGACGGCGGCGAAGAACGGGTCGCCGAAGAACCGGTCGGTGTCCTCGGGGATGACAAAGGCGAGGGCGTGCGTCTGCCGGCGAGCGAGCGAGCGCGCGGCCCGGTTGGGCACGTAGTTGAGGTCGGCGATCGCGTGGCGCACCGCTTCCAGCGCGGCGGGCGAGACGGCGGTGGAGCCGTTCACCACGCGCGACACCGTGGACCGGGAGACACCGGCGCGCGCAGCGACCTCTTCGATCGTGACCGTCCCCCGAGCGGTGTTGATGCTCATGCCTCTCCTCGCCGAGCGGGACCGCTACGCGTCGGCGGGTACGTCCAGCGCGCGATCGGCGATGATGCGACTGTAGCGAAGCCCGGAGTCCTTCACCGACCGCTCCTGGCTCTGGTAATCCACGTGCACGATGCCGAACCGCTTCGAGTAGCCCCATGCCCACTCGAAGTTGTCCAGGAGCGACCAGTAGAAGTAGCCGCGCACGTCGGCGCCGGCCTCGATCGCATCCAGGATGGCGCCGAGGTGAACCTCGACGAACGTCGTGCGCTCGGCGTCGTGCACCTGCACGTGACCGTCGACGACCTCGGGCTCGTCGTCATAGGCGGCACCGTTCTCGGTGACGACCAGCGCGATGCCGCGCTCGCCGGTGTACTCGTCGTGCACGCGACGCAGCAGGCGCGTGAGGCCCTCGGGCTGCACCTCCCAGTTCATGTCCGTCCGTGCAAGTCCGCGGTCGTGCCAGAAGATGTTCTCCGACGAGGGGAACGGCGACTGCGTCCGGCGCTCGGTCGGCGCGTCTCCGCCGCCGGGCTCCTGGGCGGGAGCCTCCCCGCCGACGAACTCGCCGTGGTAGTAGTTCACGCCCAGCGTGTCCACGGGCGCGGCGATCGTCTCCAGGTCGCCGGGCAGCACCGCGGCTTCGAGCGCCTCGACGGCCGCCGCATCCACCCGGCGGAAGTCCTCGAGGATGTCTGCGGGGTACGAACCGCGGAACACGGGGTCGAGGAACCAGCGATTGAACTGCCCGTCGATACGACGCGCCGCATCGGCATCGGCCGGGGCGGCCGGGTCGACGGCGTCGGCGACGGTGAGGTTCAGCGTGATGCCGAGATTGAGGGATGCGTCGCGGGCGCGCAGCTCGCGGATCGTCTGGCCGTGGCCCAGCAGCAGGTGGTGCGCGGCCAGCATCCCCTCGCCGGCCGAATAGTGGCCGGGGGCGTGGACGCCCGCGGTGTAGCTGAGGAAGGAGGAGCACCACGGCTCGTTGAGGGTGGCCCAGTCCTGGACACGATCGCCGAGCGCGTCGTGCATATCGAGGGCGTACTCGGTGAAACGCTCGCTGGTCTCTCGCGCCGTCCAGCCGCCGCGCTCCTGCAGGGCCTGCGGCAGGTCCCAGTGGTACAGCGTCAGCCACGGGCGGATGCCGGCGTCCAGCAGTTCGTCCACCAGCCGGCTGTAGAAGTCGACGCCGGCCTGATTGAGTGCTCCGCCGTCCGGGCGCACCCGCGACCATGACGTGGAGAAGCGATAGGTCTGGAGGCCGAGTTCCTTCATGAGCGCGACATCCTGCGGATACCGGTGGTAGTGGTCGCAGGCGACATCGCCGGTGTCCCCGTGCAGCACGGCGCCCGGAACGCGGCAGAACGCGTCCCAGATGGAGGGCCGACGACCGTCTTCGTCTGCCGCTCCCTCGATCTGGAAGGCCGCCGTCGCCGCACCGAAACGGAAGCTCGGCGGGAAGGAGCGCGGAACCCGCCGTTCCACGAAGTCGGTGGTGCTCATGACGCCGGGTCCTCTCATCGGAACAGCGCGACTTGGGATCGCTCCCATACTCTAACGGGCAGGCCCCGCGCGACGTCAGCCCCCAAACGGGCGCGGCCCGTAGGATGGAAGGGCCTGCTTCCCCGCGATTTCTGGAGCTCGAATGCCCACCATCGTCGTCGACGTCATGCCCAAGGCCGAGCTGCTGGATCCCCAGGGCAAAGCCGTGTCGGGGGCGCTCGCGCGTCTCGGCGTGACGGATTTCTCCGCTGTCCGCATCGGCAAGCGCTTCGAGCTGACCGTCGAGGGCGAGGTCGACGAGAATGTCCTCGCCACCGCCCGCCGCATCGCCGATGACATCCTCTCCAACTCCGTGATCGAGGATGTCGTCGGCATCGAGGTCGTCGAATGACCGCGCGCATCGGGGTCATCACCTTCCCCGGGTCGCTGGATGACCGGGACGCGCAGCGCGCGGTCGCCAGAGCCGGCGCGGAACCCGTCGCCCTGTGGCATGGCGACCACGACCTGCGAGGCGTCGACGCCCTCATCCTCCCCGGTGGCTTCAGCTACGGCGACTACCTGCGCGCCGGCGCGATCGCGGCGCGGGCACCGATCATGTCGGAGGTGAAGGATGCGGCGGCCAAGGGCATGCCCGTGCTGGGTATCTGCAACGGGTTCCAGATGCTCGTGGAGGCGCACCTGCTCCCCGGCGGCCTCATCCGCAACGCCCACCAGCAGTTCATCCGTCGCGACCAGCGGCTCCGCGTCGAGAACGCGTCCACGGCATGGACGAGCGACTTCACCGAGGGCGAGGAGATCGTCATCCCGCTGAAGAACGCCGACGGGGGCTACATCGCCGACGCTGAGACGCTCAAGCGGGTCCAGGGCGAGGGGTTGGTCGCGTTCCGCTACCTCGGCGTGAACCCGAACGGCTCGATCGACGACATCGCCGGCCTCACCAACGAGCGCGGCAACGTCGTCGGCCTCATGC
The DNA here is from genome assembly GCF_057197625.1 of Microbacterium sp. Z6_144. Classification (NCBI taxonomy): domain Bacteria; kingdom Bacillati; phylum Actinomycetota; class Actinomycetes; order Micrococcales; family Microbacteriaceae; genus Microbacterium; species Microbacterium sp. Z6_144. The sequence continues at coordinate 40,082 of NZ_JBXVPT010000002.1, read as the reverse complement.
CGCATCCCGAGCACGCGGTGGAGGCCGGGTTCGGTCCGGGCACGCCCGCGGCGATGCGCTCGGGGACCGACGGGCTGGGGTTCTTCACGTCGGCGGTCTCCGCCGTGGTGGCCGCCGCGGTCTGATCCACCTGTGGCCGCTCCGGTCCTGCCGGGCGGGGCACTGCCGCGGCCGCGCACTACGGTGAGAGGGTGACTCCCGAGAACACGCTCGTCGTCTCCGTGCCCTCCGACCAGCTGGCCGCCGACATCCAGCCCCTGCCCGACGGGGTGGATCTCGTCATCTGGGATCTGAAGTCGCCCGCACCGCGCGAGCGGTTCGACGTCGTGGTGCCGCCGTACATGGGGGTCGGGAAGCTCTTCGAGAGGCTCAGCGCCGTGGAGGTCGGCCTCGTCCAGAGCCAGTCGATCGGCTACGACGGCGTGGAGGACGTCCTGCCGGAGGGGCTGCGGTTCGCCAACGCCTCCTCGGTGCACGAGACGTCCACCGCCGAGCTCGCCGTGGCTCTCGCGCTGGCAGCGCAGCGGGGCATCCCGGGCTTCGTCCGTGCGCAGGATGAGGGGAAGTGGTCGCCCGTCTTCGCCGAGAGCCTCGCCGACCGGCGCGTGACGCTCCTCGGGTACGGCGGAGTCGGAAAGGCGATCGCGGCGCGCCTGGCCGGTTTCGAGGTGCAGCTGCGCGCGGTGGCCAGCCGTGCACGGGAGGAGGACGGCATCGACGTCGCCGCCCTCGACGATCTCCCTGCGGTTCTCGCCGACACCGAGATCCTGATCGCGTCGCTCCCCGGCGGCGAGGCGACCACGCACCTCCTCGACGACGCCGCGCTGTCGGCGCTGCCGGACGGCGCGTTGATCGTGAACGTGGGCCGCGGTCCGCTCATCGACACCGAGGCGCTCATGGATCACCTCCGGCGGGGGCGCCTTCGCGTGGCCCTCGACGTCACCGACCCGGAGCCGCTTCCCGACGACCACCCGCTGTGGACTCTCCCGGGCGTGCTCATCGCGCCGCACGTCGGTGGAACCAGCAGTGCCATGCGCCCCCGCATCGCGCGCCTGATCCGCACGCAGATCGAGCGCCTCAGCGCGGGAGAGCCTCCGCTGAACGTCGTGCTGGGCGGCTGACCCGCGTCATCCGGTTCAAAATTCAGGAGAATCGTCACGTTCGATGCCTGCCGGGGCACGGGGATCGGCGTGTCTCCTGAATTTTGAACGCTGAGGGATCATCGCCCCTCGGCGCGGGCCGCGTACGTGTCGGCCACCGACGCGACATCGTTCACGTAGGCCTCGAGGTTGTTGTAGCTGAAGATCGCGCGGCGCCAGCCGTCGACGGTCGTCATCTCCCCCGCCGCGCACAGGTAGCGCGCAGCGGTGAGGGCCGCGTCGTCGATCTGGTCGGGGTCGGCAGCACCGTCACCATCGGCATCCGCGCCCCAGCGCTCCCACGTGTCGGGGATGAACTGCAGGGGGCCGACAGCCCGGTCCCACTCGGTGTCGTCGTCCCACCGCCCGCCGTCGGTGTCGTCGATGCGGGCGCTGCGGGTTCCATCCAGCGGGATGCCCCGGATCGCGGGCCGCGAGTAACCGTCGTCGCCCAGCGTGGCGCCGTCGTGACTGCCGTGACGGGACTCGATCGAGCCGATTCCCGCGAGGGTGTTCCATCCGATGCCGCACGCCGGCTGCTCCCGGCCGATGAGAAGCGCCGCGGTCGCGTAGGCCTGCAGCGCGCGCGGAGTGATGCCGGTGGCCTCGGCGACGCGGGTCGTCCACGTCGGGTCGGCGCGAAGCGCCGCCTGTGCCGGGTCTGCGACGGGCGCCGCTGCGACCTCGGGCGCGGGGACGGGGGGTTCGCTGCTCGAGATGGTCGCCGATTGCGCGATGAGAGCCACCGTCCCGCCGATGGCCACGGCTACCGCCACCGCGGCGACCAGCGGGCGCCACCACCGCGTAGTCGTGCGCTTCTTGCCTCTGGCCATGTCCGCCCTCCGGCGCGAGACGCTACGTCCGCCGGATGAAGAAATGCCGTGCGTACGCCGACGAGCCCGTGTCAACCCGGCCGATCCTGATCGTCGCCGGACCACAGGTCATCGCACTCCACTGCTGCGGCTCCGTGGCGCGCCAGATAGGCGCCGGCACCGACGTCGCCCGACAGTTCCGCGCGCAGCGATTCCCAGTGCTCGGCGCCCACGAGCACCGGATGCCCGGGGAGACCGCGGTAGGTGGCGCGGATGAGGGTGCCGCGGGGGCTCGGGGCGGCAGCGAGAACCCGCGCCACCGCCGCCGCCGGCAGTCCGGGGGTGTCCACGGGCACGATCATCGCCGCATCCGCACCGGCCGCCGCATCCAGTCCCGCACGAAGCGACCGCGAGAGGCCGCCCGCCCAGTCCCGCGCGATGACGGTACGGGCGCCGGCGGGCACCAGGCCGGCCGCCCGCTCGGCTTCGGCCCCGAGGACGACCAGGATCTCGCCGCACCCTCCCCCGCGGAGCGCATCCACGGCGCGGACCACCCACGGCACGCCGTCGTGGCCGCCGACCAGCGCCTTGGGCCGGCCGTACCTCGTTCCCGCGCCCGCGGCCAGGACGATCCCGGCGACGCGGGGCGGCGCGGGGTCGGTCACCGCGCCAGCGTATCCGGCGGGGACTCGGAGCCGTAGCGTCCGCGAAACATCACGGGTCTACCGTGTGGCCATGCTCGAGCTGGCCGATGCCCTGCTGCCGCTGCTGCGCGGCGGGGAGCCGGTGGCGGTCGTCACCGTGACGCGGGTTGCTCGGAGCGCCCCCCGTGGCCCGGGTGCGGCGATGGCGGTCCGCCGCGACGGATCGGTCATCGGATCGATCTCGGGCGGATGCGTCGAGGGCGACGCCGTCCTCCTGGCAACACAGGTGCTGGCGACCGGGCGTGCCGTGACCGCGACCCTCGGCTTCAGTGACGACGCCGCCCACGCTGCCGGCCTCGCGTGCGGCGGCAGCGTGGATGTCGTCGTGCACCGCATCGATCCATCGGATGCGGTGGCCCTCGCCGCGTTGGAAACGCCCCGTGATCGTCCGGCCCGGGTCGGCATCGTCCTCTCCGGCGCCGAGACGGGTCGCCTCATCCGTTCCGATCCCCCGCCGCGGGACGGTGCGCTCCCTGCGGCGACGGGCGGCGGCGACGTCTTCGTCCTGGAGCGCGAGCCGCGGTCGCGCCTCGTCATCGTCGGGGCCGGCGAGCACGCCATGGCGCTGGCCCGTGTCGCATCGGCGGCCGGGTACCTCGTCGGCGTGTGCGACGTGTGGGAGCGCCTCGTGACGCGGGAACGCTTCCCCACCGCCGACGATCTGGTCGTCGGCTCACCGCACGAACACCTCGGCGACCTCGTCGGGGCGGACCCGTCGGCCGCGGCGGTGTGCGTGCTCAGCCACGATGAGCGGGTCGACGTCCCCACGCTCGCCGAGGCGCTGCGCCGAGGCGTCGGGTTCGTCGGGGCGATGGGCGCGCGCGGGACGGTGGCACATCGAGGCGCCCTCCTCGCGGCCGACGGTGTCGCGGCGGCCGACATCGCCCGCATCCACGCGCCCCTGGGCCTGGATCTGGGCGGCTCATCGCCGGAGGCCACCGCCCTGTCGGTGCTCGCCGAGATCGTCGCCGCACGCCACGGCGGCACGGGGCTGGCTCTCCGCGACCTCGCCGGTCCGCTGCACCGTCGGCTACCCGCCGCGTGCGCCGCGCCCCTTCCGGTCGCCTGACTCCCCACCCCGCCTCCGTTCCCGCCCGGCCACGTGCGCAAAACTCAGGAGACACGCCGCGCGCGGAGGCCGCCGGGGCCGGAAACGGCCGGAATCTCCTGAGTTTTGAACGCCGCCGCCCGCCCCACGCCGCCGCCCGCCCGACGCCGCCGCCCGCCCGACGCCGCCGCCCGCCCGACCACTCGCCCGCGGCCGGGCGCCGCGAAACCAGCGCGCAACACGGCGTCGCTATGCTCGCAACATTGCGGGTCCTATCAACCATGACCGACCTTCCGCAGGTCGGCAGGCGGTTCAGGGCGGGGACTGCGGCGACACCTTTCGTCACAGCACCCTGAAGGAGCACCATGTCCGTCACCGTCGACAAGTCCCAGGTCGGTCTCACCGACCGCCAGTACCACATCGGCATCGCCCCGGGTGAGGTGTCGTCGGTCGCACTGCTGCCGGGCGACCCTTTCCGCGTTCCCTTCGTCGCCGAGTTCCTCACCGACGTGATGGAGGTCGCTCACAACCGCGAGCACCGCACCATGACGGGCTGGTACAAGGGCAGGCACATCACCGCCACCTCCACGGGCATGGGATGCCCCTCCACTGCGATCGCGGTGGAGGAACTCGCCCGGGTCGGCGTCACGAGCGTCATCCGCGTCGGGAGCTCCGCGGGCCTCCAGCCCGGCATCGCGCCCGGCGACCTTCTCGTCAGCGAGGGCAGCTTCCGCAACGACGGCACGACCGATGCCTACGTGCCGAAGGGCTTCCCCGCCGTTCCCGACCTCGGCCTGACCCTCGCGCTGTCCCGTCACGCCGAGCGCTTGGCCGCGGCATCCGGAACCACCGCGCACACCGGGATCAGTGCGAGCGACGACGCGTTCTACGCGGAGACGCCCGAGTGGATCGCGCAGCTGAGCGGCATGGGCATCCTCAACGTCGAGATGGAGGCCTCCGCGATGTACGTCGTCGCGCGGCTGCGCGGCATGCGGGCGGGCATGATCTGCGCCTGCTCGAGCAACCTCGTCGACGGGGCGTCGCTGTACTCCGAGAAGAACGCGGCACTGAAAGACGGCTGGATGCGGTCGATCGAGGCCGCGCTGGAGACCGCGGTCGAGCTGGAGTTGTGATGGGGCGCACGATCATCGAGGGCGGCCACGTCGCGACGGTGGATGCGGCGGGCACCGAGTACGGCGGCGGGCACGTGGTGCTGGAGGGCAATCGCATCGTGGCCATCGGGCCGGGCGCCGCCCCCGCGCCCTGGCGCGCGGACGCCGAGGTGATCGATGCGACCGGGTGCCTGATCACGCCGGGCCTCATCAACACCCACCACCACCTCTACCAGTGGCTCACGCGCGGCTACGCGCAGGACAGCATCCTGTTCGACTGGCTCACGGCGCTGTACCCGCTGTGGGCACGGGTCGACGCCGGGCTCGTCGGCACCGCCGCCGCCGGCGCGATGGCCGTGCTCGCCCGGTCGGGCTGCACGACCGTCGGCGACCACCACTACGTGTTCCCGCAGGGCTCGGGCGACATCGTCGGCGGCATCGTCGAAGCCGCGGGGCGGATCGGCGTACGCCTGCACGCGACCCGCGGGTCGATGGACCTGGGAGCATCCCAGGGCGGGCTGCCGCCCGACTTCGCCGTGGAGACGACGGATGCAGCGCTGCGGGCCTCGCAGGAGGCGGTCGAGCGCTACTCCGACGCCTCCTTCGATGCGATGGTGCGCGTGGCCGTCGCGCCATGCTCACCGTTCTCGGTCACCGGGGATCTGCTGCGAGAGGCCGCCTCGCTGGCGCGGTCGCTGGGGGTCCGGCTGCACACGCACGCCTCCGAGACCGTGGAGGAGGACGCGTACTGCCTGGAGAAGTTCGGGCGCACCCCGACGCAGTACCTGGACGATCTCGGGTGGCTGGGCGAGGACGTGTGGATGGCGCACGCCGTGCAGCTGGATGAGCCGGCCATCGCCCGGTACGCGGCCACCGGCACCGGAGTGGCGCACTGCCCGTCGTCCAACGCGCGGCTGGCCGCCGGAATCGCGCCGGTGCGCGACATGCTGCGAGCGGGTGTGCACGTGGGGCTCGGGGTCGACGGCGCCGCGTCGCAGGAGTCCGGGCAGCTCGGTACGGAGATCCGGCAGGCGGTGCTGATGAATCGCCTCCGCACGGGATCGGACTCGTTCTCCGTGCGCGACGGCCTGCGGATCGCGACCATGGGCGGCGCGCAGGTGCTGGGGCGCGCGGAGGAGATCGGCTCGCTCGAACCGGGGAAGCTCGCCGACGTGGCGGTGTGGCGCATCGACGGGGTGGAGCACGCCGGCATCCTCGATCCCGTCGCCGCGCTCGGGCTGGGCGCGATGCCGCCGGTGGAGCGGCTGTTCGTGAACGGACGGGTCGTGGTCGAGTCGGGAAGCCTCGTCACCGCGGAGGAGCCGATGATCGCCGCGGAGGTGGCCGCCGCATCCCGCGAGCTCGCCGAGCGCCTCTGAGCGCGGCGGGGTACTCACTCGGCGATGCGAGTGCACGGCCTCCCGCCGAGTGCACGGCGTGTGTGCGTCGGGAGGTCGTGCACTCGGCACGAGGTCGTGCACTCGGGTTGATGGATCAGGGTGCGGAATCGACGACCGTGACCGTGACGGCGGTGTAGGTCTCGACGGTGCCCGCCGGGATGGGGCCGAGGTCGGCGGGGGTGAGGGTGCGTTCCCCGATGAACTGCCCGGTCTCGGGATCGACGATGATCTCGGGCACGCTGACATCGCCGTCGAGGCTGAACGCGGTGCCCGTCCGCCCATTGAGGGTCGCGCTGCCGTCGGTGATGCGGATTCCGGGAAGAAGGGCGAGGGCGCGGTACAGAGTCGCGCGCTCTGCGGCCGTCATGGTTCCTTCGCGAAGGAGTTCAGCGGCGAAGCCCAGTGCTCCGGCGTCGGTGCCGTCGCCGCCGGAGCGCTCGCGCAGGAACGCCAGAGCTCCCTCCGCGTCCGACGGCATCCGCGCGGCTTCCCGCTCGCCGCCCAGCTCTGCAGCGTGCACGAAGTCACCGTCGGGGTCGCGGGTGATCGTCACGATCCCGTGCTCCAGGGCCGCCGCCCAGCTCAGCGCCGCAGCGGCACGGGAGGCGTCTCCGTAGAACTCCGTGGCGGGTTGCGCGGTACGTCGCTGCACCCATTCCTCTCCCGGAGCGGAGGGGATGAACACTTCCGTCACGCTCGGTGACAGGTAGGCGCTGTAGTCGCCGGTGGCATCCATCTCATAGGCGAGGTAGGCCGCCTCCGTCGTGATCTTCACGTACTGGCCGGGTGCGACGACGGGGTCGGACGCGGTGATCGACGTATGTGCCGCGCCGCGCAGCGCGTCCGATGCCTGAGCCCGCTCCGGATTCGGGCTCAGCACGACGACTCCGATGACCAGCGCGGCGGTGAGCGGGACGGCGACGAGACCCGCGAGAACCGACCGGCGGGGTCGCCGCCCCGCCGGGTGAGGGGAGCGCTGGAGGGCCGACTCGTCGACCTGCTCGGCAAGAAGCCGGCGCAGGGCAGTGGTCTGGTCTGATCCGAGGGAAGTCATCGGTACTCACTCATTTCTGTCAGAGGTGCGGCGTCGCTGCGCACGCGTGCGGCGAGCGCCTTCTTGGCGCGGTGCAGGCGCGACTTGACGGTTCCGATCGGAAGGCCGAGGGCATCCGCGGCTTGGGCTTCGCTCAGTCCCTCGATGATGCAGAGGGTGATGATGACGCGGTGCTGCTCCGACACCTGGCGCAACGCCGCGACGGCGGCTCCCTCATCCAGGAGCTCGTCCGGGCTGAGGGAGGCCTCCATGCGGGGTACCCGCTCGAGGAGATCCCGATATCGGCGAGCCGAACGCGCGACATTCCGTGCGGCGTACGACGCGGTCACCAGGAGCCAGGGAAGGAGCGAGTCATCCACGAAGCGCACGCTGGCGCGCTTCCGCCACGCCTCGAGGAACGCGATCGCCACGACGTCCTGGGCATCGGTGGTCGTCGGGACGAGGGCGAGGCTGTGCCGGTAGACGCGATGCTGATGCCGGTCGAAGATCCGCGCGAACGCTTCCCCGTCTCCCGCGCGCGCGGCGGCCCACTCTTCGGCGTCGCTGGACGGGATGCTCATACCTGAAGTGTCCGGCACCGCGCCAAAGGTTCCCCGCTGCACGATCCGATTGCCGGCGCAATCATCCTCCACACGATTGTGGGATGCGAGTGCACGGCCTCTCGCCGAATGCACGGACAGTTCGCGCCGGAACGTCGTGCACTCGGCAGGAGGTCGTGCACTGGGCGGCATCGCGTCACGCGGGATGTTGATGCGGGAAACATCCGGGTAATCCGCGGGTGCTTGACTGACGCGACCCGGGCCGCGGATGCGCCGGGATCGCGCCGGGGAGGGGGAGCGTGGACATCCACACCGTCACGAGTTTCCGCCGCGCCCGCACCCGCGCCGACCTGGCGCTCGAGCCCGGCGAGGTGTTCCTGGGCGGCGGCACCTGGCTCATGAGCGAGCCGCAACCCGAGACGACCGGTTTCGTCGACCTCACGACCCTGGGGTGGCCCGACCTCGAGGTGTCCGACCAGGGGCTCCGGATCGCGGCGACGTGCACGATCGCGCGCCTCGTCGCGTGGGCGCGCACCGAGGCGCCTGCGGGCTGGCGCGCCGCCGCAGCCGTCCCGCATGCCGCCGACGCCCTCCTCGCGAGCTTCAAGATCTGGAACACCGCCACCGTCGGCGGCAACGTCGCCCGGTCGTTCGCGGCAGGGGCGATGGTCGCCCTGGCCTCGGGGCTGGACGGGATCGCCGAGATCTGGACACCGGGCGGGGAGCGCCGCATCCCGGTCGCCGACCTCGTCACCGGCAACGGCACCAACAGCCTCGCCGCGGGCGAGGTGATCCGCGCGATCGCACTCCCCGCCGCCGCCCTGGCCTCCCGGCTGGTCCTCCGGAAGATCGCCCTCGCCGAGTACGGTCGCTCCGGTGCCGTCGTGACCGGCCGGGTGGATGCCGACGGCTCGGCGGTGTTCGGGATCACCGCGGCCACCGAGCGCCCCACCGTGCTGCGCTTCGCCGGGCTGCCGGATGTCCCGACGCTCCGGGCGGCCGTCGAGGCCGCATCCGGCTACTACAGCGACCCGCTCGGATCGGCCGACTGGCGCCGTGGCGTCAGCGCCGTGCTGGCCGAGCGCGTGCGCACAGAGCTGGCGGCGGCATGAGATTCGACGTCAACGGCGAACCCGTCGAGGCAGACCCGCGCGCCGGCCAGTGCCTGCGGACACTCCTCCGCGAACACGGGCACACCGAGGTGAAGAAGGGATGCGACGCCGGCGACTGCGGCGCCTGCGCGGTGCTGCTCGACGGCGAGCCGGTGCACTCGTGCCTCATCCCCGCGCAGCGCATGGACGGCCGCGCCGTGACGACGGCGGTGGGCCTCGCACCCGGCGACGCACTGCACCCCGTGCAGGAGGCGCTGGCGACGGGTTTCGGGTTCCAGTGCGGATTCTGCACTCCCGGCATGGCGGTGACGGCGTCGACGCTGTGTGCGGAGGACCTGCCGGACCTTGACCGTACGATGCGCGGCAGCCTGTGCCGCTGCACGGGGTACCGCCCGATCCGCGAGGCGATCACGGCCTCGGTCCTGGGTCCCGTGCGCGCGACCGGCGCGGCCGTAGCCGCCAGTCCGGATGCTGGGCGGGACGAATCGCCCGACCCGCAGGGCGTCGGACGCTCCGTCGCCCCGCCGGCCGCGCGCCGGATCGTGCAAGGACTCGAGCCCTTCACCTTCGACGGGCCGATCCCGGACGGCGCCCTGACCCTCCGCGTGCTCGGATCGCCGCACGCCCACGCCCGGATCGTCTCGATCGACACCACCGAGGCCCGGAGCATCCCGGGGGTGGTGGCGATCTTCACCCACGAGGATGCGCCGGCCACGCGCTACTCCACCGCCCGCCATCACCACCGCACCGACGACCCCGACGACACCCGCATGCTCGACGACGTCGTGCGCTTCCGCGGCCAGCGTGTCGCCGCCGTCATCGCCGAGACGGCCGGTGCCGCCGAAGCGGCGTGCCGCGCCATCCAGGTCGAGTACGCCGTGCTGCCCGCCGTGTTCGATCCGGAGGAGGCCCGCGGCCCCGGCGCCCCGCTGCTGCATCCCGACCGGACGCCGGATGACCGCGTGCACGAGGCATGCCGCAACGTCGTCGCCGCGATGCACGACGAAAGCGGCGGGGATGCGGCGGCCGCTCTCGCGGCGAGCCCGGTGACCGTCAGCGGCACCTGGCGGACGAGCCGCGTCTCCCACGCCCAGCTGGAAACCCACGGGGCACTGGGATGGCTCGACTCCGACGGCCGGCTGGTGATCCGCTCGAGCACCCAGGTGCCGTTCCTCACCCGCGACGAGCTGGCCCGCATCCTCGACCTCGACCCCGACCGCATCCGCGTGCACACCGCCCGCGTCGGCGGCGGCTTCGGCGGAAAGCAGGAGATCTTCGCCGAAGACCTCGTCGCCCTCGCGGTACTGCGCACGGGGCGGCCGGTCGCGTACGAGTTCTCCCGCACCGAGGAGTTCACCCGCACCTCCTTCCGCCATCCCATGCGCGTCTCCGTGTCGCTCGGGGCGACGGAGGACGGACGCCTCACCGCCATGACCGTCGATGTCCTCAGCGACACCGGCGCGTACGGCAACCATGCGATCGGCGTGATGTTCCACGGGGTGGCGGAGTCCACGATCGTGTACCGCGCGCCGGTGCGCCGCATCGACGCGGAGGCCGTCTACACGAACAACCCGCCCTCCGGTGCGTTCCGCGGCTACGGCCTGGGGCAGGTGATGCTCGGCGTGGAGTCGGCGATGGACCTCCTCGCCGAGAAGCTCGGCATCGACCCGTTCGAGCTGCGCCGGCGCAACGTCCTGCGGGAGGGCGATCCGATGCATCCCGACGAGGATAAGTACGAGGAAGACCTCGTGTGGGGCAGCTACGGTCTCGACCAGTGCATCGATCTCGCCGAGGCGGCCCTCCGCCGCGGCAACGGCGTCGAGCCGCCGGCGGGTGCGAACTGGCGCGTCGGCGAGGGGATGGCCGTCGCGATGATCGCGACGATCGCCCCACGCGGGCACGTCTCGCACACCTCGGCGACGCTCCGCGCCGACGGCACCTTCCTCCTCCGCGCCGGCACGGCCGAGTTCGGCAACGGCACGACCACCGTGCTCCGGCAGATCGCCGCATCCGACCTGTCCGCGTCCTTCGATCGCATCGCCCTCCGCTCCGCCGACACCGATGCCGTTCGGCATGACACCGGCGCGTTCGCGTCGACCGGCGTGACGGTGGCGGGTAAGGCCCTGCACGCGGCCTGCCTGGCGCTGCGCGAGCGGATGCTGCAGCTCGCCGTGACGCTCACCGACGGCGGCGCGGGCGACCCGGAGCTCACGGCAGAGGGTGTGCGGGTGGGTGAGCGGCTGGTGCGGTTCGACGAGATCGTCGCGGCCGCAGCCCCCGCGGAGCGCGACGATGACGGACTGGTCGCCGAGGGCGCCGAATACGGCGACCAGCGTTCGGTCGCGTTCAACGTGCACGCCGTGCGGGTCGCCGTCGACGTCGAGACCGGGACGGTGCGCGTGCTGCAATCGGTGCAGGCCGCCGACGCCGGGTTCCTCATGAACCCCGCGCAGGTGCGCGGCCAGGTCGAGGGCGGCGCCGCGCAGGGCCTGGGCAGTGCGCTGTATGAAGAGGTGTTCGTCGAGGACGGACGCGTGCTCAACCCGATGTTCCGGCAGTACCGCGTGCCGCAGTTCGCCGACATCCCCGAGACCGAGGTGTATTTCGCCGAGACCTCCGACCGGGTCGGACCGTTCGGGGCCAAGTCGATGAGCGAGTCCCCGTACAACCCGGTCGCCCCCGCGGTGGGTAACGCGATCGCGCGGGCGCTCGGCGTCCGTGGCTACGAACAGCCCTTCTCCCGGGATCGCGTGTGGCGCCTGGCCGCCCCGCTTCGCGCCGACGGGAGCGAGGCGGTGGCGATGAGAGCTCCTGCCGGCCCGATAGGTTGAGAGCAACGCCGTCAGAAGGGGCATCCATGGATCTCGTCGCTCTCGGAGGGGTCGGACTCCTCGTTCTGATCGGGGTGGGCGTCGCCGTCGCCGCGCTCATCGTCATCCTCATCCTGATCCGCGCGTGGTATCGCGTCGCCCGCGCCGACGAGGCGCTCGTGATCGTCGGTAAGAAGCAGCGCACGACGCCCGGCGGCGAGTCCTCCCGCATCACCGTCATCACCGGCGGCGGCGCGATCGTGAACCCCCTCACCCAACGCGCCGAGATGATCTCGCTGCGCGCGCGCCAGATCAAGATGGAACCCGTCGCGCAGACGTCCAACGGCGTGACCGTCAACGTCAGCGGCGTCGCACTGGTGAAGATCGGCTCCGACCCCGACTCCGTCCGCCGGGCCGCCGAGCGGTTCGCGTCTCAGGATGCGGCGATCGAGCAGTTCACCACCGAGCAGCTCGAGGGCGCGCTCCGCGGAGTCGTTGCCACCCTGACCGTCGAAGAGCTCATGCGCGACCGGCAGCGGCTGTCGGACCAGATCGCCGACGGCATCAAGCAGGACCTGTCCAGTCAGGGCCTCATCCTGGATTCCTTCCAGATCCAGGGCATCACCGACTCCCACGGGTACGTCGGGGCGCTGGGCGCCACCGAGGTCGAGCGCGTCAAGCGTGACGCCGAGGTCGCGAAGATCAACGCCGACCGCGAGATCCGTCGCCGCCAGATCGCCACGGACGAGGCGAACCTCATCGAGCAGACCGCCCTGGACAAGAACACCGCCGCAGCCAAGGCCGAGGTCGGTCGGGCGAACGCGGAGGCCGAACAGGCCGAGGCTCTCGCCCGCGCCGAACGGCAGCAGGCCGTGCTCGTGCAGGAGGCCCAGAACACCCAGGCCCGACTCGAGTCCGAGGTCGGCCGCGTCGCCGACGCCGACCTGTACCAGCGCCAGCGCCGCGCCGACGCCGACGCCTACGCGAACGTCAAGGCCGCCGAGGCGCAGGCCGAGATCGCCCAGCAGGACGCCAGCGCCGTCCGCGTGCGCGCCGAAGCCGCTGCCGACGCGGAGCGGCTGCGCGGCGAGGCCCGCGCCGCGGCCATCAGCGCCGAGGCCGAGGCGCTCGCGCAAAACCAGGAGGCGCTCCTGGCCCAGCGCGCGCTGGAGGCTCTCGTGCCGCTCATGGCCGAGTTCGCCAAGGGCTACGACAAGGTCGGCTCCATCACGGTGCTCGGCGGCGAGGGCGCCAGCTCCCACCTCGCCACCGAATCGGCCACCGGACTGCGCGCATCGTTCGAGGCGGTGCGGGCGGCGACGGGCATCGACCTGACCGCGATCATCCAGGGCCGCGCCATGGGTGAGGGATTCGCCGCCGGCTCGCAGCCCGGCACGATCGCTGCAGCCGCCCCGGCCGCGGCCGCGGCTTCCGCCGACTGAGGCAGGCGACTGACGGCGGTCTGGCGCGTCCGCCGGCGGCGACTGACGCCGCATCCGCTGACGGCGGCTGACGCCGCGGAGCACCGCATCCGCTGACGCCGACCGACGCCGCATCCGCTGCCGGCGGCCGATCTCCCTCGCGATGTCTCACTTCCCGCAAGAAACCACCTCGTCTTCGGCGGCAAGTGAGACATCGAGTGCGGCAAGTGAGACATGCTTCACCCGGGCACGGCGGGCGGCAGCGACCGCAGCGTCCGCCGACTGGGGCAGCGGATCGCGGGCTGGCCCGCGGCCGCATGGGTAGGGTGGGCGGGTGACGACGGATGCGGGCGGCGATGCGCTGATCGGCGTCTCGCTCGGGCGCGAGATCCGCGCGGCGCGCACGGCGAAGAAGCTGTCGATGCGCGCGCTGGCCTCGGCGGCCGAGATCAGCCAGCCGTTCCTCAGCCAGATCGAGTCCGGTCAGACGATGCCGTCCATCGTCACGCTGTTCCGCATCGCGAAGGTTCTCGAGATCTCTCCCTCGTCCCTCCTGCCGAACGAGGCGGAGCCCGACCCGATCTCGGTCACCCGGCGGGGCGAGGGACGCCGCGTTCCCGTGAGCGAAGGGGACGGGTCGGCCGTCAGCCGCATCATCTCCGCCGGCGTCGCACACGCGGCCACGGTGCAGGAGTACCGCATCCCCGGTCGGTATCGCGGCGAATGGTTCGAGTCCGACGGCGAGAACACCGTATACATCGTCGAGGGCGAGGCCACCGTCGAGATCGAGGGCCGCGGCGAGTGGACCCTCGGCCCCGGTGACGCGCTCGCGCACCCCGGCGCCCTGCGCAACCGGTGGGAGGTGCGCGGCGACGAGCCCGCGACCATCCTGCTGATCCACGCCGGCGCCTGAGCCCGACCGGCCCGCGGGGGCCGAGGTGTCAGGAAACGCGGCCGTAACGCGATCGGTATTTGCAATCAATGATTGCTCCCTACTATCAGTCGCGTGACCATCACCCTTCCGACCCTCGCTCTGCGCGACCGGGTCACCGCGTTCCTCGCCGACCACCCCGGGCGCCTCTTCATCGGCGGACGGTGGGTGGATGCCGCGGACGCCGAGACCTTCGGAACCTTCGACCCCGCCTCCGGCGCCGAACTCACCCGCGTGGCCCGCGGCCGCGCCGAAGACGTCGACCGTGCGGTGACGGCGGCCCGCGCGGCACTGGACGGCGAGGCGTGGCGCCGGATGACGCCCGCCGACCGCGGCGCGCTGCTGTGGCGTATCGCCGACCTCATGCAGGATCACCTCGACGACCTCGCCGAGCTGGAGTCGCTCGACCAGGGGAAGAACCTCCGCACCGCGCGGTTCGGTGAGATCCCCGCGGCGATCAACCAGTTCCGCTATTACGCCGGCTGGCCCACGAAGATCGTCGGCGAGACGATTCCGACGTCCCTCAGCCGCACGCCCCCGGGCAAGGAGGTGTTCGCGTACACGCGCCGCGAGCCCGTCGGCGTGGTCGGGGCGATCGTGCCGTGGAACTCCCCGCTACTGATGGCCGCGATGAAGCTCGCACCCGCTCTCGCCGCCGGCTGCACGGTGGTGCTCAAGCCCGCCGAGAACACCCCGCTCACCGCTTTGTACCTCGGCCGGCTCCTGCAGGAGGCCGGCCTCCCGGAGGGCGTCGTCAACATCGTCACCGGCTACGGCGGCGAAGCAGGTCAAGCCCTCGCCGAGCACCGCGGTGTCGACAAGGTCGCCTTCACCGGATCCACCGCGGTGGGCAAGCGCCTCGTGGCCACCGCCGCCGGCGACCTCAAGCGCCTGACCCTCGAGCTGGGCGGCAAGTCGCCCGCCCTCGTGCTTCCCGACGCCGACCTGGAGGCCACCATCGAGGGCATCTCGCGCGGCATCTTCGACAACGGCGGGCAGGTGTGCGTGGCATCCGCCCGCGTCTATGCGCACCGGTCGGTGTACCGCGACGTCGTCGACGGGATGGCCGCCTTCGGTGCCAACCTGCGACTCGGCCACGGACTCGACCCCGACGCCGACCTCGGCCCGCTCGTGAGCGTCGCGCAGGCCGAGCGCGTGAGCGCGTTCCTCGAGGAGGGACGCGCCGACGGGGTGGAGGTCGTGGGCGGCGGCGAGCGCAGTGGCCCCGCGGGAACCTTCTTCGCCCCCACCGTCGTCACCGGGGTGAACGCGGACGCGCGGCTGCTCCGCGAAGAGATCTTCGGCCCCGTCGCCGTGGTGACGCCCTACGACGACCTCGACGAGGTGGTCGGGTGGGCCAACGACTCCCCGTACGGGCTGGCGGCGAGCGTGTGGACGCGCGGGCTCAGCGACGCGCACCGCGTGGCGGCCCGCATCCAGGCCGGCACCGTGTGGGTCAACTGCCACTCCTTCCTCGGCCCCGAGCTGCCCAAGGGCGGCCACAAGGAGTCGGGCTGGGGCTACGAGAACGGGCCCCAGGGCCTGGAGAACTATCTGGAGACCAAGACCGTGGTGATGGTGATCTGATGAGCGATACGACAGGCAAGCGCATCGTGCTGGGCGTCTTCGAGATGATGAACCCCAGCAACGGGATGCCGACGTGGACCGACCCCCGCGGCCGGGCGGACGACTGGGACCGGCTCGACTACTGGGTCGGCCTCGCCCGCGACCTGGATGCGGCGGGTTTCGACTTCCTCTTCTTCGCCGACACCTACGGCTATGCCACGCTCGACGGACGGATGCCCGAGGAGGTCGCCGCCCACGGCATCCAATTCCCGGCCCTCGACCCGATGCTCGCGATCGCCGCTCTCGCTCGCGAGACCGAGAGCCTCGGCTTCGTCGTGACCTCGCCCACCACGGTGGAACGCCCCTACGCCACCGCGCGCCGGTTCGCGACGCTCGACCGGTTCACCGGTGGCCGCATCGGCTGGAACGTCGTCACCGGCAGCTCGCAGGCCACGACCGACGGGCTGTTCGGCGTCACCGAGCAGCTGGCGCACGACCAGCGTTACGACGCGGCCGACGACTTCCTCGACACGTGCCTGCGGTACTGGGAGCACAGCTGGGACGACGACGCCGAGGTCCGCGACCGGGTGCGCGGCGTGTACGCCGACCCCGCGAAGCTGCACCGGGTGGAGGTGGATGCCCCGTACCAGCGCTCGGCCGGCATCTTCGCGGTGCCGCCCACCCCGCAGCGGACGCCCGTGCTCTTCCAGGCGGGCACGTCCGACCGCGGCCGCGCCTACGCTGCGCGCAACGCCGAGGCCGTCTTCATCCAGGGGCAGTCCATCGCCTCCGCCACGGCACACGTCCGCGACATCCGGGAGCAGGCCGTACTGCAGGGCCGCCGGCCGGAAGACGTGCGTGTCATCACCGGGATGACGGTGACCGTCGCATCCACCTCCGCCGAGGCCCACGCGCTGCGGGCGGAGTACGAGGCGCTCCTCGGCCGCGACGACGCCGCGGTGATGTTCGCGGGCATCACCGGGCTCGACCTCACCGGGCTCGACCCCGACACCCGCGTGATCGACCTGAAGACGGATCTCGGGCAGACGCTCGTGCAGCGCTACGCGCGGCAGAACCCCGAGATGCGGGTGGGCGAGATCCTCGACTCCTTCCGCACGAAGGCCATCCGCGGATTCCAGGTGACCGGATCTCCCGAGGAGGTCGCCGACGAGATCGAGGCGATCGTGGACGGCTCCGGCATCGACGGCATCATGCTCGAGCCCACCTTCGGCGGCCCGGACGCCTACCGCGCGTTCATCGAGCTGGTCGTCCCCGTCCTCGCCGCCCGCGGCCGCGCCGGCACCCCGCCCGGCACGACCCTGCGCGAGCACCTCTCCGGCGCCCCGCGCCTCGCCCCCGCCCACCGCGCGCACACCCTGTCCGCGCGCGCCCCCCAGCTCGTCGACTCGCCATAAACCGTCCGGTTTTCGCGCGAAAGTGCGCGTTTTTTGGCGAGTCGACCCAGGAGAGAAAGAGCACGCAATGAGACACGACGCCGTCGAGGCGGTGATCCGGGGCCTGAAGAAGGCCGGGGTCAGCGTCGCCACGTACCTGCCGGATTCGCTCCTGAAGGAGCTGTACCCGGCGCTCGACGCGGATGCCGACATCCGCACCATCCCGGTCACCAACGAGGGCGAGGGCGCGGCGATCGCCGGCGGCGTGTTCCTCTCCGGCAAGCGGGCCGTGCTCGTCATGGAGAACTCCGGGTTGCGGGCCGCGACCGAGCACCTCGCGCGGATGGGGCTGGGCGCCGGCATCCCGGTTGTCATGATCATGAGCTACCGGGGCGAGATGGGCGAGAACAACTGGTGGGCCATCCCGCACGGCATCACCATGGAGCCGCTCCTGAAGACGCTGCGCACCCCGTACACGATCGTCCACGACGTGGACGAGATCGAACAGGCGATCGTGAATGCGTACGAGACGGCGTACGCCTCGTACTACCACGCGGCCGTCGTCCTCGGAGGGGATCTGGTCCGATGAGTTACTCCCGGTTCGAAGCCATGAAGCTCCTCGGTGCGCGCCTGTCCGACGAGCTCGTCATCCTCTCCCTCGGCGGCGCGGTCGACGAGTGGTACAACGCCGCCCCGCACATGCGCGCGGCGAGCCTCTTCCAGCAGCAGCTGGGATGCGTCACGCCCGAAGCGTTCGGACTCGCCGTGGGCCTGCCCCACCGCCGCATCGTCTCGCTCGACACCGACGGGGGCCTCCTGTTCAACCTCGGCATCCTCGCCACCCTCGGTAACGAGCGGCCGGAGAACCTCTTCGTGGTGGTGTGGGACAACGAGCAATACCAGTCCATCGGCGGCCCGCGCACGCACACGAAAGGCGGACGCGTCGACCTCGCCGCGATCGCGCGCGGCGCCGGGGTCGAGCAGGCCCACACCGCGGCCACGCTCGAGGAGTTCGACGCGCACTGCGCCGCCGGGCTCGCCGCATCCGAGCCCTACGTCGTCGTGGCGAAGACCGACGGCATCCTCGAACCGGGAATCCGGCGCAAGCACTCCGACGGCCGCGAGGACAAGTACATCTTCGTGCGCCACGTCGAGGAGACCGAGGGCATCACGATCATGGGCCCGAGCGAGCACAACTGATGCCCGTCGTGCGTGAGCCCGCCGCCGGCTACGACGTCATCGTCGTCGGCGGCGGGGCCGCCGGATGCGTCCTGGCCGCACGGCTGTCGGAAGATCCGGCGATGCACGTGCTGCTGGTCGAATCCGGCCCCGACCACCGCGGTGTGCGGGAGGTGCTGGATGCCGCGCACTGGGACGCGCTGATCGGCGGGCCGTACGACTACGGTTACCGCTCCACCCCCACCGAGCACGTACTGGGCCGGGCCCTGGCGATGCCGCGGGGCAAAGTGCTCGGCGGCTCCTCCTCGACCAACGCGATGCTCTGGTACCGCGGCGCGCGCGCCGACTACGACGCGTGGCACCAAGCCGGCGCCGACGGCTGGGGGTACGACGATCTGCTGCCGTACTTCCGCCGCTCGGAAACCCGCCCCGGCGGCGACCCGACCTACCGCGGGCTGGAGGGCCCGATGAAGGTCGGGCCGCTCGCCGACGTCCACCCGATCGCGCATGCGTTGCTGGCCGCATCCGCCGAACGAGGCCTGCCGGTCATCGACGACGCCAACGCGGCCTCGAACGAGGGGGCCGTCTACGCGGACTACAACGCGGTCATCGGCGAGGACGGCGCGTTCGAGCGGTGGAGCACCGCCCGCGCCTACCTGGAGCCGGCGCTCAGCCGCGCGAACCTCGACGTGGTGCTGGGCAGCCGGGTGCTGGGCCTGATGCTCGACGGGACCGTGGTCCGCGGCATCCGGCACCTCATCGACGGTGCGATGGTCACGACCTCCGCCGCCCGCACCGTCCTGTCGGCCGGCGCCCTCGACACCCCGCGGCTGCTGCAGCTCTCCGGCATCGGCGACCCGGCCCGGCTGCGGGCTGCCGGCATCGCGCCGGTGCATCCCCTCCCCGGGGTCGGCGAGAACTTCCAGGACCATCCGCTCATCCTCGGGATGAACTTCCGCGCCCGCGCCGGCCTCGGCCCCGTGATCGGCAACGGCGGCGGGGCGATGCTCAACTGGCGGAGCTCCTATGCCGACGCCGGGCCCGACCTGCACGCGGTCATCGCGCACGGCTCCCGCGGCGACGAGGCGCTGCATGCCGCGCACGACCTGTCGGGCAACCGCGTCTTTGCGCTGGTGCCGGGCCTGTACCGCTCGCGCAGCGTCGGGTGGGTACGGGTGCGCTCATCCGACCCCGACGTCGCGCCCGACATCCACCCGAACTACCTCGCCGACCCGACCGACCTCGCCGCCATGGTCGAGGCGGTGGATGCGGTGCACGATCTGGTCGCGACATCCGCCTACGCCGAGCTCGCAGAGGGCCCGATCACCCCGCGGCGCGGGCTCGATCGGGCCGAGAAGACCCGATTCGTGCGGCAGAACATCGGCACGTTCTTCCACTGCTCCGGCACGGCACGGATCGGCACCGACGACCTCGCCGTGGTCGACCCCCAGCTGCGGGTGCGCGGGATCGAGGGGCTGTGGGTGGCGGATGCCTCGGTGATGCCCAGCATCCCGACCTCCAACACGCAGGCCCCCACCGTCGCGATCGCCGAGCGCGCCGCCGACCTCCTCCGCACCGCCTGAGGCGCGGGGCATCCCGGGGTCATGTCCCGCTTTCGCAGGTTCTCAGCCCGCAGAACCTGCGAACCCGGGACATGACCCGGCGCTGTGGGTCAGGCCGGGGGCTCCCCCGCCTCCTGGGCCGCACTCCCCCGCGCCCCGGGCCCCTCCGGGTCCCCGGGACCCCGCGCCCCGGCCCCGGCCCCCTCCGGGACCTCCGGCCCCTCGGGCCCCTCGGGCCCCTCGGGCCCCTCGGGCCCAGGTCACCATGTCTCACTTTTCGCAACGATGTGCCTCATTTCTTGCCGAAAGTGAGACACAGGATGCGGAAAGTGAGACACGAGGATGGGGCGGGTGAGGCGGGATGCCGAAAGTGAGACACAGGATGCGGAAAGTGAGACACACGGATGGGGCGGGTGAGGCGGGATGCGGAAAGTGAGACACGAGGATGCGGCGGGTGAGACATACCTCCCAACGGCGCGGTCAGGCCGGCTCAAGCAGGGCGTCGAGGGCGAGGAACTGGGCGCGGAAGTCGGCGCGGAGCGCAGCCTTCTCCTCATCCGAGCAGAACGCCACATCGATCCCCTCCAGCGCGACGCGCTTCGCGGTGTCCGCGTCCACGCCCATCGCCGCGAGACCCTCGCGGTATTCGCGGCCGAGGTCGGTGCGGAAGAACATCGCATCGTCGGTCGACACGGCAAGCGGCAGTTCCGCGTCGATCATCGCGCGGATGCGGTGGCCGGCGTCGAGGGTCCACCCCGAGCAGATCGTGGTCGACACGGGGGTGACGGTGAACCCGATCCCGCGCTCCCGCGCGAGCTGCAGCACCGCGGGGTCATCCACGATGCGGTACCCGTGGTCGATACGGTCGACCCCGAGCACCTCGATCGCCTCCCGCACGGCCTCGGGTGACGCCGCATCCGTCTCGCCCGCGTGCGCGGTGAGCTTCAGTCCGTGCGCCCGGGCGAGGGCGAACGCGGCAGCGAAACGCGTCGGATCCTCGGTGTTCTCCGGCGTGAGGTCGTCCTGCCCGAGGCCGACGACCTCGGCCCGCGGATGCGCGATCATCTGCTCCACGAGGGCGACGGCCGATGCGGCGGAGTCGCGGCGGTTGACCGCGACGACGACGCGGAAGCCGACGCCGAAGTCGCGTTCGGCCGCGCGCAGGCCCGCGATGATGGGGTCGACGACCTGCGGATACGTCAGGCCGCGTTCGGCGAAGTACTGCGGGTTGACGTAGTACTCGCGATAGCGGAGGTTGCTGTCGGCGACCGCCCGGCGGACGCCCTCGTACGCGACCCGCTCGAAGTCGTCTGCGTCACGCAGCACGTCGTGCGCGAAACGGAAGGCGACGAGGAACTCGACGAGGTCGGCGAAATCGAACAGCGTCGACGGGTCGGACTTCCACAGCCGGACGCCGTGCTTGCCGGCGAGTTCGAGGAACAGGGCCGCATCCATGGTCGAGACGAAGTGGCAGTGCAGCTCGGTCTTCGGCAGCAGCTGGAGGTAATCGCCGTACGAGATCATGCGTCGCTTCCGGGCAGGGTCGCGCCCTGCTTCACCACGAGGAGCCGGTACGGCGCGGCACTCGCCGACCACCAGCGATGCGGCACCCCGCCGGCGTAGTACGCCGAGTCGCCCGGTGCCATCCGGAGTTCCTGATCGCCCAGCTCCACGCGGACCTCCCCCTCGACGACATAGACGAATTCGTCCTCGTGGTGGATGAACACCTCTCCGGGCTCGGTGTTGTCGCCCTCCATCTCGAGGGGATGCAGCGGTCGCACCCCCTTCGCGAGCATCCGCGCGGCGCCCCCGGCGAAGGTCTGGTCCATGCCGCCTTCCCCCCGCCGGTGCACTTCCACCTCCACGATGGACGGGTTGGGCGGTTCCGCGGCGGCGATCAACTCGATCGGGCTCGTCTGCAGCGCCAGGGCGATGCGGCGCAGCGACGACAGACTCGGCTGCGCGAGGCCGCGTTCGAGCTGGCTCAGGAACGGATGCGACAGGTCGGTGGCCTCGGCCACCTGCACGAGGGTCATCCCGCGGGCGTGGCGGAACTGGCGGATCGAAGCGCCCAGGCGGAGGTTGGCCGCAGCATCCCCTGCCGCATCGTCGGCGAGCGTCGTGGTCATGGGTGCTCCCCTCCTACGCCGGGAATGGCACTCCCCGCGCGGTCGCATACTCCTCGACGGCCGCGACGTACGCGGCGCGACGCGCCGGGGTGAGCCAGGACGCGTCGAACGAGTTGATGGCGAGCTGCACGAGGTCGGTCGGCGTGAGGCCCGCCTGCTCGGCGAGGGCGACGTAGTTGTCACCGACGTACGCACCGAAGTACGCCGGGTCATCGGAGTTGACCATCACCCGCACGCCCTGGCGAAGCAGCCCCACGATCTCGTCCGCCTTCATCTGCTCCGTCACGAACGAGTTCGAGACGGGGCACGTGGTGAACCCGATGCCGCGTTCCTTCGCCAGCTGCACGAGCGCGGGATCTTCGACGATGTTCGTGCCGTGGTCGATCCGGTCGACACCGATCTCCTCGAGCACCGCGCGGATGTGGTCGATCGAGCCGACCTGGTCGATGTCGCAGTGCATCGTGAGGAAGAACCCCTCGGCCTTGGCGCGCGCGAAGACCTCGGCGAACTTCGTCGGCGGGTTGTCGCGCTCATCCGAGTCGAGACCGACGCCGATGATCCACTGCTTGTACGGCAGCGCCTCCATCAGCGTCGCCATCGCGTACTCCGCGGAGAAGTCGCGAAGGAAGCACAGGATGAGTTCGGCTGAGATGCCCAGCTCGTCCTGGGCACGCGCGGCCGCGCGGCGGTAGCCGGTGATCACGTTGTCGAACGGCACCCCGCGGCTCGTGTGCGCCTGCGGGTCGAAGAACATCTCCGCGTGCACGACGCCCTGCTCCTTCGCCTTGAGCAGGTACGCCCACGCGAGGTCGTGGAAGTCCTCCGCCGTCTGCAGCACCCGCATCGCCGGGTAGTACACGGCGAGGAAGCTCGTGAGGTCGGTGAAGTCGTACGTCGCCCGCACCTCCTCCACGGTCTTCTCCGGCAGCTCGATGCCGTTGCGGGCGGCGAGGGCGAACTTCAGCTCGGGTTCGAGGGTCCCCTCCAGGTGCAGGTGCAACTCGGCCTTGGGGAGGCCGTGGGCGAACGGGATGGGCTCGACGGACGTCGTCATAGGAGGTTCCTTCGGGTTGGGGCAGAAGAACGGATGCGGGGGGCAGTCAGGCGCGGTCGGCCATCCCCATGCGGGCCAGGGCGACCGACTCGATGATCTGCACGAGGTTGTACAGGACGAGCGCGGCGCCGGTGACGAGGACGACCGCGGTCCACACGGCGGAGAACTGCGCCGCGTTGACGTATCCGCCGACGGCGCCGCCGATCCCGCCGCCCACGGCGAGCCACTCGGCCAGCAGCGCCCCGGTGATGGCGCCGGGCACCGAGATGCGGACCGCGGCGAAGAACTCCGGGAGGGAGCTCGGGAGGGCGACCTTCCGCAGTCGCGTCCACGCCGTGCCGCCGTACACGGAGATGAGGTCGTTCATCTGCGGTGAGGCCGACTTGAGGCCGAACGCGATGTTGACGAGGGCAGGGAAGAGGACGACGATCCCGCCGATGACGGCGACCGAGGCGAACTCGCGACCGAAGATGAGGATGATGACCGGGGCCATCGCCACGAGGGGCACCGACCGCAACAGCATCGCCATCGGCATCAGCGCGTGTTCGATCCCCTTGCTGAGCTGGAACAGGACCGCGATGAGCAGCGCGACCACGAGACCCGCGGCGAAGCCGACGACGGCGTGCCCCAGCGTGACGGCGAGCTGTCCGAAGAGCTGAGCGCGGTTCGCTTCGGCGTTGGGCATCGTTACCAGGAAGTTCCAGACGTCGACCGGCCCCTTCCCGACGTACGCGGAGACACCGAACAGCCACAGGGACCCGACCCAGATCACCACGACCGCGACGATCGTCAGGACGAAGGTGAGGAGGCTGCGGGCGAGCGCGCGCCGTGTCGACGCACGCGTCTCCCGACGGATCTGCCCGTCCAGCTGCGACTGCTGCGCGGCCGCGGGAGGGGTGCTCACGGCGGCGAAGGCGGTGTCTGTCATCGGGTCGCTCCCTTCGACCAGGGGGCCACCGCACGCGAGATCAGGCCGAGGAGCGCATAACCGGCGAGGGCGACGGCTCCGGAAACGAGAGCGATGTCCCACACTCGCGCCGCGTTCAGCGCCTGCTGCGCGGCGATCATCGCCGGCCCCACCCCCACGGTGATCTTGCCGAAGAACTCGCCCAAGACCGCGCCGAGGAAGGCGGCGGGCACGGCGATCTGCAGCGCGTTCAGGATCGCCGGAAGCGAGGCGATCAGGCGCACCTTGCGCAGCTGGGTCAGTCGTGAGCCGCCGTAGACGGTGATGAGGTCGAGGCTCGCCTTGTCGGCGGCCTTCAGTCCGAGCAGCGCCCCGACCACGGTCGTGAAGAAGCAGCTGAGCGCCGCGAGGAAGATCGCGGTCGTCGACGGCTGCCCGGCGGTGGGGATCGGGACGATGACGGTGAGGAGCAGGCCGAGGGCGACGATGGGGATGCAGTAGGTGATGATCGCGATCTGCATCACGGCGCCTTCGAGGCGCGGGACGATCAGCACGACGGTGGAGAGCACCAGCGCGAGACCGTTGCCCCACACGTAGCCGATGCCCGCCTCGGTCAGCGTGATGGTGAAGTTGCGGACGTAGAAGTCGAACCCCGTCTCGGCGAACTCCACCACGACCTGCAGCGGGGTGGGGATGGCCTGCGCGCCTCCCGGCCCGACGCTGGAGAAGACGGTGGCTGCGAGGATCCACCAGAGCGCGATCACTCCGATGCCGCCGATCAGGCCGGTGACCCACGCGGGAAGATGGATGTCCTCCCACTGGACCGCGCGCGCCTTTGCCGCGTCAGTGGTCATCGGCAGCAGCGCCCCCGACGCCGAAGAGCAGTTCCTGAGCGTGGTCGACGTACGCGTGGAACTCCGGCGTGCGCATCATCTCCGGTGTGCGCGGGCGCGGGAGGTCGATCGTCATGACCTCCTTGATGCGCCCCGGTCGGGGGCTCATGACCGCGACCTGGTCGGAGAGGAAGATCGCCTCCGAGATGCCGTGCGTCACCAGCAGCGTGGTCGCCGGCTTCTCGGTCCAGATGCGCAGCAGCTCGAGGTTGAGCTTCTGCCGGGTCATGTCATCCAGCGCACCGAAGGGCTCGTCGAACAGCAGCACCGACGGCTTCATGATGAGCGAGCGCGCGATCGATACCCGCTGGCGCATGCCTCCGGACAGCTGCGCCGGCTTGGCCTTCTCGAAGCCCTTCAGACCGACCAGGTCGATCATCTCCGCCACGTAGGCCTTGTCGACGGGCTTGCCCGCGACTTCGAAGGGCAGCTGGATGTTGGATTGCACGCTGCGCCAGGGAAGCAGCGCCGAATCCTGGAAGGCGATGCCGAGCTCATTGCCCCGGCGAAGCTCCTTGGGACTCTTCCCATCCACGCGCGTACTGCCGCTCGTGGGGTCTTCCAGTCCCGCGAGGATGCGGAGGATCGTCGATTTCCCGCATCCCGACGGCCCCAGCAGCGCCAGGAAGGTGCCCTGGTCGGTGTGGAGGTTGGCATCCTGCAGCGCCACGACGCTCTTGCGTCCCACGCTGAAGACCTTGTTCAGTTCGGTGATCTGCAGACCGGTGCCCAGGGTCGTCGCCTGGGCACCGGTCTCGGTGGCCGTATCGGTCACAGTGGTAGCTCTCGGTAGGGGTGGAGATCTCAGCCCATGTAGGCGATGAGATCCGGGTTCTCTTCGTAGACCTCGGCCAGCAGGCTCATGTCGAACAGGTCGGATGCCTCCAGTTCGATGCCCGCACCGGCGAGGCTCTCGATGGTGGTCGCCTGCAGTTCTTCGGAGATGGTGAACAGACCGTTCTCCTCGGTCTCCTCAGACACCACGAGGAGGTTCTGCGCCTCGGAGCCGGCCAGTGTCTTGGCCGGGTCGAGGTCGAGGTCCACACCGTAGGTCTCGAGGGCGAGGTCGGCACCGGCCTGCGGGTCGGCGAGCGCGTCGGTCCATCCTCGGATCTCGGCGACGAGGAATGCCTTCAGCATCTCGCGGCTGCTCTCGATCGTCTCGTCGGTGACGGTGAGCGTCTCGGCGACGAACGGAAGGCCGTTCTCCGCGAACGGGAGGTTGGTGGTGGCCATGCCTTCCATCTCGACGGAGATGGACTCGTTGGTGAGGTACGCGACGAAGCCGTCGACCTCGCCGTTGACCAGCGGCGCCGGGTCGTACTGCACGGGAACGATGGTGAGCTCCGACGCATCGATGTCGTTCGCGGCGAGAAGCGCGGTGAACAGCGTGAGGTTGGAGTCCTGCACACCGATCTTCTTGCCCTTGAGGTCGTCGGGCGTCGCGATGTTGCCGCCGTCTTCGAGGGACAGGACGGTGAACGGGTTGGCCTGGAAGGTCGCGCCGATGATCTTCAGCGGAGCTCCCTCGTTCGCCACGGCGGCCCCGACCTGCACGGCATCACTCAGCGCGATGTCGGCCGTGCCGCCCAGCAGCTCGGGAACACCGCCCGAGGGGCCGGGCACGAGGGTGACCTCACCGAAGCCGGCCTCCTCGTAGTAGCCGTTGGTGTCGGCGAGGTACTCACCGGCGAACTCTTCGTTGAAGATCCAGCTGAGCTGGACCGTGATGTCGCCGAAGCCTTCGTCCGATCCTTCGGCGGGCTCGCCGCTGGAGCCGGTGGATGCGCCGCTGGCGCAGGCGGTCAGGGCGAGGGCGGATAGGGCGACCCCGGCGAGGGCCGCGGTGGCGCGCGAGGTGCGCCGGGAAGAGAAGAAGGTCATGTGCTGTGTCTCCAGACGCCGGTGGTGCATTCGGGTAGGGATGCGGCGCCGCCCTCGGAGCTCGGCGGTGCTCGGCTGCTTCTGCCAGGACTGAGCCTCGCTCGGCATTGGCCACGGTAGGCGATGTAGATTTCACGAACACTGGCCGGGTGTTTCGGCGCCGTTACACGCTGCATAACCGAAGCCAACACGAAGGCCGCCCCGGTTCTCCGGGACGGCCTTCGTGTTGGGACGCGTGTCAGCGCATCGTGAGCCCCCCGTTGACGACGAGCACCTGTCCGGTCATCGCCTCCGCCCCCTCCGAAGCGAGAAAGGCCACGGCGTTCGCGGTGTCTTCGGGCGTGAGGCGGCGCTTCATGGCCTGCCCGGCGACGACCGCATCGAACTGCGCGGGGTCGGCGACGACGCTCTGGGCCATGGGTGTCTCGGTCAGGCCCGGGGCGACAGCAGTCACCGAGATGCCGTGGGCGCCGAGCTCTGCCGCCAGGGCGCGCACGGCCCCCACCATCGCCCCCTTCGCGGTGACGTAGGGCAGGAAGCCGCCCGCTTGCGGCGGGATCCACAGCGAGTCCGACACGACCATGACGATGCGTCCGAACGACCGCTCGATCATGCCGGGAGTGAAGGCCTGCGCGAGCCAGAGCCCGGCCTCGACGTTGACCGACAGCAGGGTGCGCCAGCGGTCCGCGTCCAGCTCGGCGAGCGACATCGGGGCGACGATGGCCGCGGCGTGAACGAGGGCATCCACCCGGCCGTATCGGTCGAGTACCTCCGCGGCGGCCCGTCTCGTGGTCGCTTCCGACGTCAGGTCGACGTTCACCTCGCCGCCCCGACGGCCGAGCGCGACCGTTTCGTAGCCTCCGGCGCGGAGGGCGCGGGCGATGGCGGCCCCGATCACTCCCGTTCCCCCCGTCACGACCGCCACGCGTTTCCGGTCGTCCATCACGGGATCAGCAGCATCTTGCCGGTCGTGCGGCGCGACTCGATCTCCTTGTGCGCCTGGGCAGCATCCTCGAGCGGGTAGCGCTTTGCGATGGTGACTGTGAGCTCGCCCCGCTGAACACGGGTGAAGAGTTCGGACGAGCGCGCCTTCATCTCTTCCGCCGTGCGGACGTGGTCGTTCGTGATGGGGTAGGTGATCTTGATGCTCCGAGGAATCTCGTTCATCTTGATCGAGGGGACCGCGCCGATGAGGGGCCCGTAGTAGACCATCGTGCCGTGGGTGCGAAGCACCTCCAGGGATGCGTCGAAGGTTGACGCGCCGGCGCCGTCGAACACGACGTGCACTCCTTCGCCGCCCGTCAGTTCCTTCACCCGGTCCAGGAACGCGCCGCCCGTGGAGACCAGCACGTGGTCTGCGCCGGCATCCTTGACGATCTGGATCTTCTCCTCGCGGGAGACCAGCCCGATGACCGTGCCGCCGCGCGCCTTGATGAGCTGCGTGAGCATGAGCCCGACCCCGCCCGCCGCCGCGTGTACGAGGGCGATGTCACCGGGCTGTACCGAGTGGGAGGCGGTGGCGAAGTGGTCCGCGGTCACTCCGTGGAGGAGCACTGCCGCAGCCGTCTCGATGTCGATCGTCTCGGGAAGCGGCACGACGTAGCGCACGGGAATGACGATCTGCTCGACGTAGCTGCCGTGGGAGTCGATCGTCAGCCACGCCACCCGGTCGCCCGGTGCGTACTCGTCCACACCCTCACCGACCTCGATCACGACGCCCGCACCTTCCATGCCGGGCACCTCGACGACGCGTTGGGCTCGGATGGCGGTGTCGAAGTAATTCACGCCGATCGCCCGGACGTCGACCAGGACCTCGCCCGCACCGGGGCGCGGGGTGGGATGTTCCTGCACCTGAAGAACCTCGGGGCCGCCTGCTTCGGAAATGACAACTTTTCTCATGGGGGCAACGTATGGCGGCAAAATTGTACTCGCAAGTACAATTTCTCCCATGGCCACACTCAAGGGCATCGCGACCCGCCGTCGCATCGTGGAAGCAGCAGCCGAGGAGATCCGCGAGCGCGGCACGAGCAACACGACACTCGAGGATGTGTGCGCTCGGAGCAACACGGGCAAAGGGCAGCTGTTCTACTACTTCCCCGACGGACGGGAGCAGCTGCTGCTGGCTGTGGCCGAACGAGAGGCTGCTCGCGTGTTCGACGACCAGATGCCCTACCTCAGCGAACTCACGTCCCGCGTAGCGTGGCAGAAGTGGCGAGATCTCATCGTCCAGCAGTATCGCGATCAAGGTCTGCACTGCCCGCTCGCGGTGCTGATCGCGGACGTGGGGAGGTACAGCCCCACCGCCCAGGCGGTCACCGCGGAACTCGTGCGACGATGGCAGGCCAGTCTCCGGGCCGGCATCGAGGCGACGCAGGCTGCGGGTGAGGCCGACCCCGCCCTCGACCCCGGCTACACCGCAGCGGCGCTGATCGCCGCGATCCAGGGCGGGGTCACGGTCTTGCTGTCGACCGGCACCGCAGAGCACCTGGAAGCCGGCCTCGACCTCTGCCTCGACCGCCTGCTGACCGCGTGAACTCCGGATCCCGGCGTTCGCGCACGCCGAGAAACGAGATTCCGGACGAGACATAACGCGCCGCGCCGTTTCTCGTCCGGAACGTTGTTTTTCGGCGAAGATGCGGGGTGCTAGCGGGGCTCGGCGGCGAGGTGGAGGACCGACTCGGTCAGGGCTCGGATGCCGGCGCCCACGTCGGCGGCCGACACGGCCTCGGCGGGGTGGTGGCTGATGCCGTCGGGGTTGCGGAGGAACAGCATCCCGACCTCGGTGATCGCGCCGATCGCCATGGCGTCGTGGCCGGCTCGGCTGAACAGCGCGGCGGGATCGTCGGCCCCGGGTGCGAGTGTGCTGCCGATCCCGGCGCGCACCACGTCCTGCAGCAGGGGCGCGCAGAACACCGCCGGCGCGGAGTGCACCTCGGATGCCCGCCACCGCAGGCCGCGTCGGCCCATGATGGCGTCGAGCTCGAGGGCGATGGCATCCCAGGCGGAGTCGCGGTGCGCGTCGAACTCTCCGCGCAGGTCCAGCGAGAAGCGCGCCTCACCGGGGACGATGTTGACCGCACCGGGGAACGCCTCGAGCTGCCCGACAGTGCCGACGATGTGGTGCTCGCCCCGGCAGATGCGCTCGACGGCGAGCGCGGCCTCGCTCGCACCCAGGAGCGCGTCGCGGCGCATGTCGTAGGGGGTGCCACCGGCGTGGCGCGCTTCGCCTTCGACGACGAGCTGGAACCGGCGGGCACTGGCGATGGATGACACGACCGCGAGCGCCTCGCCCCGCCGGTGAAGCTCCGGCCCCTGCTCGATGTGCGCCTCGAGATATCCGACGAGCTCCTCGGGGCGGCGCGCAGCCTCGCCGACACGACCGGGGTCGAGCCCGAACTCGCGGAACGCGTGCCGGAGCGTCACCCCGTCGCGGTCGGTGAGCTCCCACCACGCGTCGTCCCACGTGCCGGCCACGGCCGACGAACCGAGCAGAGCCTTGCCGAACCGGGTGCCCTCCTCATCGGAGAACGCGATCACCTCCACCGCGAAGGGAAGCGGCGCGAACACCCCTCCGTCCTCGCCGGTCGCGCGCAGCAGCCGGACGACCTCGAGGCCCATGAGCACCCCGGCGATGCCGTCGAACCGGCCGGCGTCGGGCACGGTGTCCAGGTGCGACCCGATGAGCAGCGCCGGCGCGTCGCCCTCCGGTGAGACGGCCGAAGGGTCGAGTCGCCCGACCTGGTTGCCCGCGGCGTCCTGCCACGACCTCATGCCGATCTCGCGCATCCACTCGGCGACCAGGCGGTTGACCCGCGCGTGCTCCGCGGAGAGGTAGACCCGTTCGATGCTCCCGGGCGTCGCCGTCACCCGGGCGAGCTCGCCGCACCGCGCCATCACGCGGTCGGCGGCAGCCGCGATCGCGTCGGGCCCGACCTGAAGGCGCGTCCGCATGTCAGTCGCCGCCCGGCGCGTCAGCGGCGTAGACGCCCTCGGCGGCTTCGACCCCGCCGCCGACGGGGACGGATGCGCCGAACCGGCGCAGCACGGATTCCAGCGCGGCGAGAGTCTGGACCACCGCATCCGTCCGGGCGTTGTACCCCATGGTGCCGATACGCCACACGCGCCCGTGCAGGGGACCGAACGACGTGCCGATCTCGATGCCGAAGTCCTCCAGCAGCGCCGAACGCACCGCATCACCCGGGACGTCCTCGGGGATCTCGACCGCGACGACGTTCGACATCTTGTGCGCGACATCGCCGAAGACCGACAGCCCGAGCCCGCGCACACCCGCGAGCATGGCCTCGCCGTGCAGGCGGTGCCGGGCGATGACGGCCGCGCGTCCCTCGAGCAGCAGCACGCGGGCGCACTCGCGCGCGGCGTAGAGCATCGACGTGGCCTCGGTGTGGTGGTTCAGGCGCCGCGGGCCCCAGTAGTCCAGGATCATGCCGAGGTCGAAGTAGTTCGAGCGGACGAAGTCCGCCGCGTCCGGGTCGCCCTCTTCGCGGATCCCCGCCTCGACGCGGGCGCGCGAACGCACCACCTCGACGGCCCGGTCGGAGAGGGTGAGCGGAGCGGAACCCGACGGTCCGCCGAGGCATTTCTGCAGACCCGCCGTCGCCGCATCCACCCCCCAGGCGTCCATCTCGAACTCGTTGCCGCCGAGGGATGCCGTGGCGTCGGTGTAGAACAGCACCCCGTGCGCGCGGCAGATCTCGCCGATCTCATCGAGCGGCTGGTTCATGGTGGTGGAGGTGTCGCCCTGGACGAGAGCGAGGAGGTGCGGCTGCACCCGCTCGATGGCCTCGCGGATCACCGACACCGGGAACACCGAACCCCACGGCACCTCGATGGTGTGCACTTCGGCGAGCGCCCGCTCGGCGATCTCCGCGAGGAGGTGCCCGAAGCGGCCGAAGACCGGCACGAGCACGCGATCGCCCGGGCGGATGAGGGAGATCATCGCCGCCTCGATCCCGGCCCGCGACGTGCCGTCGATCAGGAGCGTCGCGTCATTGCGGGTCGACCACACGTGCCGGTACAGCTCCTGCGTCTCGGCCATGGTCGCGGTCATGAACGGGTCGTACTGGCCCACGAGCGGCGCCGACATGGCGCGGAGCACGCTCGGGTACGCCGAGATCGGCCCCGGCCCCATGAGGAGCCGCGCCGGGGGATCGATCGGGCCGGGGATGGTGTCGGTCACGGGTTCTCCGAGTTCGGGATCACGGATGCCGCCACACGGCGGGCGAGGCGGATGAGGGCGGTGTCGGTGCCGGCGCGCGAGACGAACGAGACGCCAACGGGGGCCGGGCCGGCGGAGGTCGACACGGTCAGGAGCGGCACCGAGAGGGCGGGGAGCCCGGCGACGGCGGCCGGCGCGGTCATCCGGAGGGTGGCGCCGCGCGTGGCGTCGATGGCGGCAGCGTCCGCCGTCCGGAGCGGGGCCGGCCCCGGGACGCTCGGGAAGAGCAGGACAGCGTCGTCGGTGAGCGCGGAGAACCGCTCCCGCAGGTGCCTCAGCGTCTCGCGAGCGGCGGCCTCCTCGGCGGCGGTCACGGCGGCGGCGATGCGGAACCGGTCCGCGACGGCCGGTCCGACCGCCCCCGGGTGCTCCCGCACCCACGGTCCGTGATGGCGCCACGCCTCCGCTCCCTGGACGACGCGAAAGGCTCCGAGGTAGTCGTCGAGATCGCCCGGATCCGCCGTGCCCAGTTCGGGCGCAGCATCCGACGCGGCAAGCGCCGCGATGAGCGCATCGAACGCCGCCCGCGTCGCGGGCTCGGCCTGTGCGCGGAGGGACTCCGGGACGAGGAAGCGCCACGGGAGCTCTCCGTCGGACGGCTGCTCCGTCGATTCCGACCCGTCGCCGGGGAGGCACCGGTCGGCGACGCGCTGGAGCGTATCGCCGTCGCGCGCGAGCCAGCCCACGGTGTCGAACGACGGCGCAAGGGGCAGGAGCCCCTCCCGGGCGACGAGGCCGTGGGTCGTGCGCAGCCCCCACAGACCCTGGTACGACGCCGGCACGCGGATGGAACCGGCGGTGTCGGTGGCGAGGCCGACGTCGGCCTGGCCGGTGGCCACGGCGGTGGCCGGTCCGCTGGACGACCCGCCGGGGAGTGTGCCGGGCACGGCACCGTTGGGCGGAGTGCCGTAGTGCGGGTTGTCGCCGGCGATCGAGTACGCGAACTCGTCGGTCCGCGCGATCCCGCGCACGGATGCTCCGGCTCGGAGCAGCTGGGCGACGGCCGGTGCCGTGGCGGGTTCGACCCGCGCCTGCTCGAGGTAGGTCGGATTGCCGGCACCGACGGGGAAGCCCTCGACGGCGAACAGGTCCTTCACCGCGACCGTCAGGCCTGCGAGCGGCCCCTCCCCGGCTCCCTGGACGAGCGGGTCGCCCACGCTCCGCCAGACCGAGCGGTCGAACGCCGCCGCGCGCGGCGTGACGTGCGCCGCGGTGATCAGCCAGCACCCGTCGATGCGCTGCCACACCTGGGTCTGCAGCCCCCGGCCGCCGCCGGCGTAGCGCGACACCGACATCAGCAGGGCCACGTCGTCGCCGAGCGGACGGTAGTGGATGCTGTCGATGCTCCGCTGCGTCACCCCGCCACGCTGCGACCGGAACGCACGGATGGCGTCGTGTCCGACGAGCAGCCCGGCGCCGTCGCCGCGGAGCACCTCCGGCCCAGGGGCGAAGGACGCGTCGAGCACGTCGAGGTCGTTTCCCACCACGGCGCGCTCGTACGTCTCGAACGCGTGGCGCAGCTCGTCCGGGAGGTGGGGCTCGAGGTTGTCCGGGAGGCGGGGCGCGAGGTCGTCCGGGAGGTCCTCCGTGCCGGTCCGGGGCTCCGCCGCATCGGTCATCGCTCCCCCTCCGCAGCCTCGCGGGAGACCGCAGCGAAGTCGGCCTCGCGGATGCGCGCGTGGACGCCGCACACGATGTCGACGACCTGGGAGATGTCGAAGTCGGTGGCCGCGCTCAGATACGCGTAGGCCAGGTGCTCGTCGAGCCCCCACCGCGCCTGGATGAGCGCGACCGCGGCACGGACGCACCGCCGCATCGCCTCGTTCAGATCGGAATGCAGGCCGGTCGGCACGAGGTACTCATCGGTGCGCACGAGCGGCCCGGTCACCTCGCCGAACTCGGTGAGCGCCTCCTCGCGCGGTACGACGTCGAACCGCAGTGTGGCGCGGAGCGACGCCTCCAGCGCGGTGAGCGCGACCTCCCCGTCGCCCTGCGCGAAGTGCGGGTCGCCGACGTACGCGAGCGCCCCATCGACCTGCACCGGCAGGTAGAGCACCGTGCCCTCGACGAGGAGGTTGATGTCGATGTTTCCCCCGTGCGCACCCGGCGGCACCGAGTGGGGACGCTCGGACTCGGCGACGGCGACCCCGATGGTGCCCAGGAACGGCGCCAGCGGGAACGCGACGATCCGCTCGCCGCCCTCGGTCACGGGGAGGGTTCCCACGAGGCGCCCGTCGCGCTCCTCCACGGCGGCGAAGACGCTCACGTTCCCGGGCGTCCGCGGCAGTTCGCCCACGAGCGCGCCCTTGCCGTGCCGGTTGGAGATGACGCCGTACGGCACCCGCGGCTGCAGCGTGCCGATCGTGATCTTCAGCAGGTCGCCCGGCCGCGCACCCTCGACCCGGATGGGCCCGGTGATCACGTGCGGACCATCGGATGCGGCATCCCTCGACACCGTGGCGGCGACCGCGATCGCGTCATCCAGCACCGCGGATGCGGCCACGCCGTGTCCGCCGAAGTAGGCCAGCGGGTCTTTGCCCTGGTCATCGAGGATGCCCTCGTGGCTCACGGTGTCGATCGTCACCGTGTCACCGGCCGCGATCGTGAGGACCGCTGCATCCGTCGCGCTCGGCAGACGGCCCCACAGGACCGTGTCGGGCGTCGTCGGCAGGTAGAAGGAGCCGGGGATCTCGCCCACTCCCGGCTGCAGGATCTCGAACGCGGGCGAGCCGGCGCCGGTGTTCCCCGGTGTGGTCGCGGTCGTCATCGGTCGCTCCCCCACCCCGCGAGCGTGGCCGGTTCGGCCAGCATCTCCCGTCCCGCCCGCGCGAGCACGCCGTCGCCGGCGCGGTAGGCCGGCACGCCGTGAACCCACGTCGTGCTGACGACCCCGTGGAGGGTCCGTCCGTCCCACGGCGACATCTTGTTGCGGTACTCCAGGTCGGCCGCGCGCACCGTGTGCGCCGCATCCGGGTCGAACGCGACCAGGTGCGCGGGCTCGCCGGCGGCGAGGCGCCCTCTCCCCCCGAGTCCGCCGATGCGTGCGGGGCCGGTCGTGAACAGCGGCAGCATCCGCTCGAGGGGGATACCTCGGCGCCGGGCCTCGGTCCACACCGCGGAGAACCCGGTCTGCAGGCCCGAGATGCCGCCCCACGCCAGGCCGAAGTCGCGCGACTCCTTCAGTGCGGGCGTGGACGGGGAGTGGTCGCTCACGATCGCATCGACCGTGCCGTCCAGGACGCCCGCCCAGAGGAGGTCGCGGTTGCCGGCGTCGCGGATCGGCGGGCAGCACTTGAACTCCGCGGCGCCCGCCGGCACCTCGTCGGCCGTGAGCGTGAGGTAGTGCGGGCACGTCTCGATCGACAGCGGCACC
Organism: Microbacterium sp. Z6_144; assembly: GCF_057197625.1. NCBI lineage: Bacteria > Bacillati > Actinomycetota > Actinomycetes > Micrococcales > Microbacteriaceae > Microbacterium > Microbacterium sp. Z6_144. The sequence continues at coordinate 4,823 of NZ_JBXVPT010000002.1, read as the reverse complement.
CCGTCGGCCTTCGCGGCGCGGATGTCGTCGAGGGCGCCCCCGTCCGACACGTGCACGATGTGCGCGCGCCCGCGCGTGCGGCGGGAGGCCTCGATGACCAGACGGATGGCGGCCCGCTCGCCGGCGGCGGGACGCGAAGCCTCGAAGTCGCGGTAGTCGCTGCCGAGCGCGCCGTCGGCGTGCAGCTGCGCCGGGTCTTCGGCGTGGACGATGAGGATGCTGCCGAGCTCGGCGATCTCGGCGAGGGCGGCGTCCAGCTGCGCGGCGTCGAGGTGACCGAACTCGTCGATGCCCGACGGGGACAAGAAGGATTTGAAGCCGACCACGCCCGCCGCATCCAGCGCCGCCAGCGCACCGAGGTTCTCCGGCACCGCACCGCCCCAGAACCCCACATCGACCGCGAGCTGCCCGGCCGCCGCCGAACGCTTGGCGGCGAGGGCCTCCGGGGTGGTGGTCACCGGGATGCTGTTGAGCGGCATGTCGAGCACGGTGGTGACGCCGGCCGCGGCTGCCGCGGCGGTCCCCGTGGCAAACCCCTCCCACTCCGTGCGGCCGGGCTCGTTCAGGTGAACGTGCGAGTCCACCAGGCCGGGCAGCAGCACCTGCGAGTCGGGCAGGACGACGTCGGCCTCGGGGTCGAAGACATCCACCGCGGCGATCACGCCGTCGGTCACGTGGACGGTCGCGGGGACGAAGGAGCCGTCGAGGTACACGCGCTGCGCGGCGACCGAAGCGGGGGTGCTCATGGCGCCACCGTACGGGTCTCGCATTTCCCGGATGTTACCCACGGCAACATCCGCGTTCCGCGGCTGCGCCGGCGGCTCTGCGCGCAGCTCCGGCAATCCCCGCCGGGCACAGGTCCGACGGAGCTGCCGCCCGTTCAGAAGCCCGCGCGCCACTCCCGGATGATGCGGACCACGTCATCGAGGTGGGATTCCAGGAGGAAGTGACCACCGTCGATCAACTCGACGCGCGTCTGCGGCGCGTCTCGGCGGAAGGCCTCCGCTCCGGCTGCGGCGAAGATCTCGTCGTTGCGGCCCCACACCGCCAGCACCGGCACCCGCGTGGCGCGCAGCCACTCGTGCACGGCGGGGTACAGGTCGCGGTTGGTCGCATAGTCCCCGAACAGGCGGAGCTGCGCCCGGTCGACACCCGGCCGAGCCAGCAGCGCGAGGTCGTGCTCCCACGCGTCGGGATCGATCGTGGTCACATCGGGCACCCCGTGCGTGTACTGCCAGTGCACCGCCTCCCGGCCGAGCGCCGGCCGGAGGGCCGCCTCGTTTTCCGCGGAGGGGTCTGCGCCGTAGGCCCAGATCGCACCCCAGAACTCGGGCACGAACCCGTCCTCGTACGCGTTCCCGTTCTGCGAGATCACGCCCTCGATCGACTCCGGGTTCGCCAGCGCCAGCCGCCAGGCGATCGGAGCGCCGTAGTCCTGCACGTACACGGTGAATCTGGTGACTCCGATGACCTCGAGGAACGAGCGCGTGACGTCGGAGAGGGAGGCGAAGGTGTAATCGAAGTCGTCCACGGACGGGGCCGACGAACGACCGAAGCCGATGTGGTCGGGGGCGATCACGCGGTACCGGTCGGCGAGCGCCGGGATGAGGTGACGGAACATGTGTGAGCTCGTGGGGTAGCCGTGCAGCAAGAGGAGCACGGGCGCATCCCCCGGACCTGCCTCCCGGTAGAACACGTCGAGCCCCCCGACGGCCACGGTGCGGTGATGAACGGTCGCCATTACTAACTCCCATACGTTGGTTAACTGGTTAGCCGGACGCTAGCATGAAAGGGCGACCGGCAGCCAGAGCGAGGTCGACACGGAGGGATACGCGGGATGGGCGACGAGGAGCTGTTGATGGCGCTGCTGAACAGCGCGCCCGTGGTTCGGGGCGTGCACACCGACGTTCTGGACGGCGCGGCCGGTGCCGAGATCGCTCAGCGGTTCGGCGGTACGGGATCGGAGGCCGAGATCCGTCACCTCCAGGGAGTGCGGGGCGCGCTGCAGGCGGTCATCCGCGGCGACACCGCCGGTCTGGACGAGCTCCGCTCTTCGATCAGCACCGCCGCACTCACCCCCCACGTGCAGCCGGGCGGGGTCCACTGGCAACTGCAGGCACCGGATGACGAAAGGCTCGGGGTGCGCGCTGTGCTGGCGTGGTCGGCCGTGATGGACCAGCTGCCCGGACGCCTGCGCGCCTGCGCGAACGACGAGTGCACCCTCTTCCTCGTCGACCGCAGCCGCCCCGGCACCGCCAGATGGTGCTCCATGGGCACCTGCGGAAACCGGATGAAAGCCCGGGCTCATGCCGACCGCCGGCGCAGCGCCGCCGCGCGCACGGACAGCTAGCCGACCGACCCCGACGCGGGCACCCCGCTGCCGTGTCACGAGCCGGAAACGCGGCGGCGCTAGCGTGACCGACATGGAGTTGGATGAGTTCAACAGCGCCGATCCGGCCGATGCCGCGGCCATCGTGCGGGTGTGGGCCGACGTGCCCGGGTGGGTGGATGCGGTGGTCGACGGCCGCCCGTACGCCTCGGTCGACGCGCTTGCGGCGTACGCCGGTGCGCTCGCGGCGACGTGGGCGCCGGCCGACCTCGGGGCCGCGCTCGCCCACCATCCGCGCATCGGCGCCCGGGTCAGCGGCGGCGGCGCGGAAGCCGCCGCATCCCGGCGTGAGCAGGCGTCCATGTCGGCCGCCGGCGACGACGTCACCGCCGCGATCGCCGCAGGCAACGCCGCCTATGAGGAGCGCTTCGGACGGGTCTTCCTCATCCGCGCGGCCGGCCGCACCCCCACCGAGATGCTGACCGAACTCCAGCGCCGGATGGGCAACGCCCCCGATGTCGAGACCGCCGAAGCCACCGCGCAGCTCGCCGAGATCGCCCTGCTCAGGCTGCGCACCACGATCTCCGACGACAGCGCGCCGACACCCGAGGACCCCGAGTGAGCCAGCTGACCACCCACGTCCTGGATGCGGCGACGGGCGAGCCTGCGGCGGGAGTCGCCGTCGTGCTCACCCACGCCTCGGGCGGGGCCGTGACCGCAGAGGCGCCGGGCGCGATCGTCGCGCACGGCGCGACCGACGACGACGGCCGCGTAGCGCTCGGACCCGATCGGCTCGACGCCGGCGACTACTCCCTGACGTTCCTCACCGGCGAGTACTTCGCCGCCCGCGGCACGGCGACCTTCCACCCGTACGTGACGGTGACCTTCACCGCCGACGACTCGGGGCGGCACCTGCACGTGCCCCTGCTCCTGAGCCCGTTCGCCTACTCCACCTACCGCGGGTCATGAAGGTTCTCATCATCGGCGCCGGCATTGGCGGCACGAGCGCTGCGATCGCCCTTCAGCGCCTCGGGCACGACGTGGTCGTCTACGACCAGATGCGCGAGAACAAGCCCGTCGGCGCCGCGTTGTCGCTGTGGTCCAACGGCGTGAAGGTGCTCAACTGGCTCGGCCTCACCGACGAGGTGGCGGCCCTGGGCGGCCAGATGGACGACATGGCGTACATCGACGGACACACCGGCGAGCAGATGTGCCGCTTCAGCCTCGAGCCGGTCACGACGCAGACCGGTCAGCGCGCGTATCCCGTCGCACGCGCCGACCTGCAGGCGTTGCTGATGGAGAGGGTTGGGCTGAGCCGCATCCATCTCGGCATGCGCCTGGTCGGGATCGATGACGACGGCACCACCGTCACGGCGACCTTCGCCGACGGCACGACTGACACCGGTGACCTCCTCATCGGCGCCGACGGCGCGCGCTCGTTCACCCGCGATTACGTCACGGCGGATGCGGCGACCCGGCCCGAGCGCACCTACTCGGGGTATACGAACTTCAACGGGCTCGTGCCGATCGACGAGCGGATCAGCCCGCCGAACCAGTGGACCACCTACGTCGCGGAGGGGAAGCGCTGCGCGGTCATGCCGGTCGCCGGCGACCGGTTCTACTTCTTCGTCGACGTACCGCAGCCCGCGGGGCTGCCGTATGACCGCGACGCCGACGGGAAGCAGCCGCTCGAGGACGCGTTCGGGGCGTGGGGCGCACCGGGGGTGCGGGCGCTCCTGGACGCCATCGACCCCGCCGCATCCCTCAATCGCGTGGAGATCTGGGACATCGACCCGTTCCACACGTGGGTGCGGGGGCGGGTGGCGATCCTCGGGGACGCCGCCCACAACACCACGCCCGACATCGGGCAGGGGGCGTGCTCGGCGCTGGAGGACAGCTTCGCCCTCGGCATCGTGTTCGCCACGAACACCCTCGGCGTCGAGGACGCATTGGCGCGGTACCAGCGCATCCGCTCCGAGCGGGCGGGCGACCTCGTGCTGCGCGCCCGCAAGCGCGCGGTGGAGACCCACGCGTTCGACCCCGCCGTGACGGAGGCCTGGTACGACGGGCTCCGCCGCGAGGACGGCACCGGGGTGATCCGCGGCATCGTCGGCAACATCGAGGGCAGCCCGGTGAACCTCGGCGGCGGCATCCTGGCCTGACGCAGAACTCAGGATCTCGGGCTCCAGGCCCGCGGCGACCTCGCCGGCGGCATCCCGCCTGAGCGCGCAAAACTCAGGAGATTCCGGCCTCGCCACCGGTGACACGGGCCCGGACGGGCCGATTCTCCTGAGTTCTGAACGACAGACGAGCCTCGGTCCCTTGCGGCCGCGGCCCCCAGAACTCAGGAGATCTCCGCCTCCCCGAGCGGCAGCCTCGCCGGCGGCAACCTCGCCGGGGAGATCCCGCCTGAGCACGCAAAACTCAGGAGATTCCGGCCTCGCCACCGGTGACACGGGGCCGGACGGGCCGATTCTCCTGAGTTCTGAACGAC